>ONJT01000033.1 GCA_900318245.1 uncultured Bacteroidales bacterium | reverse complement strand
CATCCGACGGAACAACGTCCTTCGATGCAAAGGCAAATGCACTCATCAGCGCAGCTGCCAAAAAAGCATAAAATTTCTTCATAATTAAAAAATTTTAAATGGTTAATTTTTTAATCATGGAGTTTCGGCTTCGTCGAGTTGCGTAAGCGAGCTTACACTCGACTAGCACGAAACTTCATAATTGGTTAATAATGTTAATTAATTAATGAATATTGCGTTCATTAGTTTGCTATTAATAGGTATAACCGTCACCACCCTCTGCGGCGAACTTATTGTTCGGATCACCTTCTACGTCTTTCTTGAAGTTCGGGTTAGCACGCTTATCCTCGGAGGGAACCGGGAACCAGTTCATGTACTCCGGAGTTCCGGCTACGAAGAACGGGCTGTTAACTGCGGGCGGCATATCTGCCTTGCCCATACGTCCTTCCCAGTGGAAACGATATTGGTCAGACTCCGGACCGAAGAAGCGTCCAAAACGGATGAGATCCATACGACGACGTCCCTCAAACCAGAACTCACGGCTCCATTCATCGAGCAAGATCTCTTCATTCAGCGAAGGCAACGCATCGGCATGCGCACGAGCACGAATCGTGTTATTGATAATATTCAATGCATCAGAAGTCTTTCCTTGACGGAAGAGTGCCTCTGCCTGAATCATATACGCCTCTGCCAAACGCATGAGAGGAATATCAGTATCCGGCCAACCTGGGCTCTGACGCGGCGAGTATTGCGGCTTCGCAGCCGAAGAATATACGCCTGTGAATTTCAGTCCTGCCCAGCAGTCATAGAAGCAATCATTGGCACCGACTCCCATGCCGCCTTTCAGCGTGAAGTTCTTATGATCGGTAGTGTTCAAACCATAGGAGCACAAGATAGCACGGTCATCTTTCAACTGCTTAGGCATATCAAACTCGTCATAGATGATCAACTCTGCTGCGGTGCGATCCACACTACCCAGCGGCGAGAGGAACTTATCTACCAAGGTCGGCGAAGGACGCAGTGCGTGCCACTCTTCTTCAATACCCCAGGCATTCATACCGCCGTAACGCGGGCCGGCAATCAAGAACTTACCACCGGCGTGACTCTGGGTATACAAACCATCCTGATAGATCTGGAAGATAGCCTCTTTCATCACATCTGCACGGTCGTTATCACCCATGAAGAGTCGCTGGTATGCGGAATATACAAAGCCCGAATCCGTAACGATCTCGTCCTTCACAAGACCATACTGATTGTTCGCAATAACCGCCGAAGCCATTTCGTAGGCATTCTGCCAGTTTTGGTCGTTCACCCACTCTTTGTTGTACTTGTTATATACATCTGCATTGAGGTAGATACGCGCCAAGAGCAACTGGGCTGCTGCTTTATCTACACGGTATCTGTTGACACGGACCTCAGGCAGGCAAGTGATGACATCCTGCAACTCTTTCACTAACCACTCATAGAGTTCGTGGCGCGGCAAGAAGTGCGGGTAGTCACTCGACTCGGTAATAACAAACGGCGAGTAGAGGAACAAGTCCATCTGATAGAAGTAGTGCAGTGCACGGATCCATCTTACCTCTGCGCGGCGATATTGATCTTCCTGGGTCTTGTCGGAAGCATAAGCCAGATAGTGGTTGCAATACTTGATGTTGAGGTTCAGACGGGTATAGATACCGCGGATCATATCGCTGGTACCCGTCCAGTTGGTTGTCGGAAGGCCTCTGGACTCTGCATCGTCCCAAATCCAGAATGCCTCATCTGTCGTCAGGTCGTTGCAATACCAGATAGTACGGTAGAAACCGGACATACCGGCATCCATATCTTCTACATCCGAGTCACTTCCCGGGTCGGACTGACCAATGACAGCCATGCAGGCGTAGCACTTGGTGAACATACGATCCTGGTTAAAGGAAGTCGAAGAGTTCGGATCAATCGGCTCGGTATTGAGGTCTTGTACGCACGAAGCCATTCCCACTGCGACACAAGCCAGAGCCATATATTTCAAAATACTTCTCATAATATATATGATTTACGATTTACGATGTTATTAGAATTGCAGGTTAATACCGAGTACGGTAGTCATCGAACGCGGGTAGATGGAGTTATCCACACCACCGAGACCGATTTCCGGATCCAGACCCGAGTACTTCGTGATCACGAAGGGATTCGAAACGGTGCAGAATGCACGTCCCGAGATCTTGTTCTTCTGGAACGAGTAACCGAGCGTGATGTTATCACAACGGAGGAAGGAAGCGTTCTCCAAGAAGCGATCGGTGATACTTGCGTCGGCAGCACCGATGATGCTCTTACCTTCTGCATCGTAGATAACTCGGTTATAGCCGTCTACGTAGTAAGTGTTGAATACATCAATAGGCAGATTGCTATAGTATCCGTTACGCGACAACTGTCCGGAAGGTACATTCTGCAGACGTGTAGAAATCACATTGTTGAACACATAGTTTCCGATATTTGCGCGGAAGGACATACCGAGGTCGAAGCCGTAGAACTGGAACTTCATCTGGAAGCCCATTGTTACCGGAGCAACCGGGTTGTGCTTGAAGACTTTATCCTGCTCGTCAATCTTACCATCCGGAACCAATTGACCGTCAACCAATTCGGTCGGTTGATCGATGATATACCAGTACTGCGAACCATCATCACGCGTGCCCTTACGCGCCTCGTAGAGATAGAAGGTATTGGTTGCATAACCTACCGCGAACTTGGTAATGGATTTACCACCAAGACCTTCACCACCGTAGCCCCAACCATCAATCATTTTATCTTCGCCGTTGAGGTTCGTGATCTTATTCTGGTTCCAAGTTACGTTATATCCGAAGTCCCATTTGAAGCGCTTGCCGTAATCCAGTATGACTGCATTGATGGCGAACTCGATACCTTGGTTCTGGAGCGAACCTACGTTCGAGGTTACACGCTTACGGAAGTTGGTACCCATCGGAACGATGACGTTGTTCAACAGATCGGTCGTATTACGGAAGTAATAATCGAGCGATCCGGAAATACGGTTGTTGAGGAAGGCAAAGTCGATACCTACGTTATAGGTAGTGGTCTTCTCCCAAGTCAACTTCATGTTATATGCATTCGGACGGTCGGAGATATACAAGGTGTCACCGTGTGAATCTACGACTGCGTCTACTGTTTGCACATCGTTATTCTCGGTTGCGTAGTTGCCACCGCCGACCGGATAATACGAGGTATGACCTTTGGTCTGGGTATAAGTCGGCATGTAAGCGTAGTCGCCGATACCCTCCTGCTGACCGGTGATACCATAACCGAGACGGAGTTTGAGGTCATTAATCCAATATACATCCTTGAGCAAAGTCTCTTTGATCTTCCAGCTGACAGCTACAGAGGGGAAGATACCCCAACGATGATCTCTTGCGAAACGGCTGGAACCGTCGGCACGCAGCGTAGCGGTAAGACCGATTTGGTTCCATCCCCACCAGTTAGCACGTCCGAAGAAGGAAACGAGGAAGTTCTCACCCTTACCCTCGGAATGCGTAGCATATGCGGGCTCTCCGGGAACGCCGGTAGTACCTTGATAGGTCATCGGATATACACCGGCACCGTTGCTCAGATACTCGTTGTAGAAATGCTGCCACTCATAACCGGCCATGATGTCGAAGTGCTGATGCGCATCCTCCCAATCGTGAGCATACTGTGCATACGCATTGAACTGGAGGTTATATTTCATCTTCTGCTCATAAGACTTCCAGCCGGTATAGTGGCTGGCTGTTCCGAGCATATTGTTATTCTCCTGACGTTTCGAGAAGATATAGTCGGCACCGAAGTTGGCGTGGAGCACGAGGTCCTCAAAGCCATGGATCTTATAAGTAGCGTCCAAGTTACCTACGAACTGACCGGCATTCGACGTGTTGGACTGATGCTTCAACTGCGCAAGCGGGTTCGCTTGGCCCTTGAGGCTGTACATCCAGTTCGGGTCATCGTACGGACCAAGCTCACTTGTGGATGTTCCTAATGGCTGGAAGAATCCATCCCAATGGGAATCCAATTCCTCTTTGGTTACATAATAGCTCTTTCCGTAAGCCTCACCGGCTAAGATTGGATCACCATAGATATTGGTCAGGTCTCCGGTCGAGTAGATCGGCTCGGTCGGATCCTTATCGAGGTAAGCACCCGAGATACCCGGCTCATACTGGTTGTAGATATACATTCCCTTCGCATTGAGGTTAAAGCTCAGGTGGTTATCCAGGAAGGACGGACTCAAACTGAGCGAAGCAGTAACACGCTGCATCTGCGAACCCTTCACCGCACCGTTATTGAGGGTATAACCTACGGAAGCACGATACGGCATATCCACGATTTGTCTCTTATCTTTGAAACCACCGGTGATGGAAACGTTATGGTCCGTAGAAACGGCGGTGCGATAAATCTGGCTGAACCAATCAATATTATCGTTCATCAAGTATGCGTTCTCCGCGCCTTTACGGCCTGAAGCGGTAGCATATGCACGCAACTCATCAGCGGTCATGACGGTAAGGTGTTTCAGCACGTTACCGAAACTAACGTTCGCATCGTAGTTCACTTTCAGTTTTTGACCTGCTTTACCTTTCTTGGTGGTAATCAAGATGACACCGTTGGAAGCACGGCTACCGTAGATAGCGGTTGCGGAAGCATCCTTGAGAACGGTGAAGGTCTCGATATCGGACGGGTTAACCATCGACAGCGGGTTCGATACACCCGGCATGCTGTTGTTATCCATAGCCAGACCATCGATGACGATAAGCGGGTCGTTGGATGCGTTCAGAGACGATCCACCACGGATACGGATTGTAGCGCCGCCACCAGGAGTACCACCATCGGTAGCCACATTCACACCGGCGATCTTTCCGGCCAACATGTCTTGGGCGTTGGTAACGAGACCTTTGTTCATCTCATCGGGTTTGATAGCCGTAACCGAACCGGTAGCATCGTTTTTCTTAACGACACCGTAACCAACGACAACGACTTCCTCGAGTACCTCGGTGTCCTCACCGAGTTTGACTGCCATATTCGGCGCAGCTACCAGTTCGAGCGTCTTATAACCCATATAGGAGAACTGGAGTTTTGCTCCGGGTTGCACTGTTAATGAGAAGTTTCCGTCAAAATCGGTGATAGTACCATTGGTAGTACCGATCTCGAGGATGGAAGCTCCGATAACCGGCTCGCCATTTTCGGTATCAACTACTGTACCTTGTACGGCCATTTGCGCGAACGCAACCGTCGAACCCAGCATCAGCAGTAGGGCGAGGGAAATAGTACGAAATATATTGAAATTTTTCATTGTTGCAAATGATTTTGTCAGTTCATATCAGATTAAGGTTGTACGGGACGCTTATAAGTCAAACCGCCAAGCGCAAACTCAGATGCTACGCCGAGAGAATCCAGCGTATATCTGGCAATACTCAGTTTCTCTCCCTCTACGCCCGGCTGCGAGGTGTTAGTCAACTGCACCGTAAACTTCGCGTCTGTAGCCAAATCGCTAAACATCCAACGGAAGTCATACTCATATACGTTTACGCTCTCGCTAACAATCGTCGTTTCTTTGGTTTCGCGATCGTAGGTCGAACGGAATTGCTTACGATAGTAATGTCCGGTATTGGCAAATGTACCCGGCTCACGGTTAAAGATCAGCTTGTAGTAGCACGTCGTATCCGCACTGACCGTATCCATATGGTCGAAGACCTTGATGGTATCGTACTTAAACGACATCGGCGGGATAAAGGTTACTTTAATAGAATCACGGAAGATACTATCCGTCACAAACTCGCCTCGGAAAGTGGCCTCCCAATCGGTATTGGGGAAGGTTCCAATCACTTTCTCCAGTTTCTCCACACGCGCAGAACTCAAAGACGTAGAACCTCCGAAAGCACGTCCATCCGGTGCGATGAGGGCATCGCCGCGATACTTCAAGGTGTACGGATCACCCGCCTTCGGCGTAACGAGCAAGGTAAAGACGGTGTTTTGATCTTGCCACTCACCATACTCATAACTCAGGGTGTCCACTTTCTTCGGAACGAATGAACCATCGCCGAACGCGATTTCGCGATACAACAAGCGCGAATCATTCACGTCTTTAGACGGGAATTCATACTCAGCGAGGAGGAGCGTCGAACCGTCGATTTTCACAAAACCGCGCGTAGCGCTCGGGGCATCACCCGAAGCGGCAGCCACGCCATGCAACGTTCCCTTCAGCAGGTCGGTACAAACCTCCGTCACATTAGACTTGGTCTCGCAAGAAGTGAAAGCAAGCGCTGCTATCGCCACTGCGAATACACTTACAAGTAGTTTGTTTTTCATAAATAGATATTTTAGTTTGTTAATTACTCTTTCTCCTTAATAAGGAATACCGATGCGGCACCCAAGACGAGAAGCACTCCGGCTACGACCAGCATACCTGCTTGTACGTGCGCGCATATATATTTAAGGAGTAAACCTCCGCAGAGGGCTGCCACAATCTGCGGCACGCAGATTGTACAGTTGAACAGGCCGAGGTAGTATCCCATGTTACCGCCCTTGATGGCATTGGTCACAATCGTGAACGGCAAAGCCAGCATCGCTGCCCACGCTGCACCGATGAGCGCGTAACTGAGCCAGAGGACATATGCGTTCGTTACAAAATAGACAGAGATAAATCCGACAGCGCCGACGAGCAACGAGATCGCGTACGCGCCCTTGTTACCAAACCAATGCTCGAGCTTCGGCAGGAAAGCCGCCCAAAGGAGCGAACCTACCGCCTGTACACAGAAGACCACGCCAACCCAGTTTCCTGCATTCTGGAAAGCTGCATCAGCCGCATTGATGCCGTCCCAACCGTAGCAGTTCGCGGCAATCGCACCATTCGAATAGGTCCACATATACATGAAGGCCGCCCAGCAGAAGAACTGAACCAAACCAACGGTCCAGAAAGCGGACGGAGCCTCTTTGAGCAAATCAATGAATCCTTTCTCTTCGTCCTCCTCGTCTTTCTTCTTCGGGTCAATACCGTGGAACTCCGCATACTCCTGCGGATTGAGTTCCTTCACCGTACCAAAGGTATAAAGCGAGCAGAGGATGAGAATCGCTGCACCTGCGTAGAAGGACCACTTCACGGAATCCGGAATAACACCTTCCGGCGCCTCGTTAGCAATACCGATCCAAGTAAAGAAGATCGGGAAGAGGTATCCTACTACCGAACCGGCGTTACAGAGCGCCGATTGGATAGCGTAGGCCGTTCCCTTCTGCTCCTCATTGACCATATCGCCCACCATCATCTTGAACGGCTGCATCGCGATATTAATCGAGGTATCAAGGAACATAAGGCTGAACAGACCAAACCACATCGCGGCATTCAGACCCAAGAAGACCGATTGGGTAAACGTAAAGTCACCGGCGTTCGGAAGCAACAACATCACCGCCACCGCGATGAGCGCGCCCACGAGCAGATACGGTTTACGGCGACCCAGACGATTCCATGTCTTGTCGCTATACTTACCGACCAGCGGCTGAACAATCATACCCATCAACGGCGGGAGAATCCAGAAGAAACTCAAGGTGTGAGGATCTGCGCCAAGGGTCGCAAAAATACGGGAGATGTTAGCGCTCTGCAGCGCATAAGCAATCTGTACTCCGAAAAATCCAAAACTCAGATTGAAGAGTTGCGCAAAGGATAAATTTCGTTTCTGCATGTTGTTTTATGGTATTTTGTCAAGTAAACTTTACAAATCGGCCACAAAATTACAACATTTTTTTTATATACACAATAGGAATATGCATTTTTTTGTAAAAAATGTTATTTTTTTCTTAATATACTCTATTTTGAAATAACGAAAAATAATAAAAATCGCAGAGGGTATTGCATATATAAAAAATTATTCGTACTTTTGTAGCCCAAATTGAGAAAGTGAAGGAAAAGCACAAGTATGGAAGTAACACATGAACAGTTAGTGGGAGCTCTGAGAGAGCATTTTGGTTTTGACACGTTCAAAGGCAATCAAGAAGCGATCATCCGCAATGTGATGGATGGTCACGATACCTTTGTATTGATGCCGACCGGTGGAGGAAAGAGTCTCTGTTACCAATTACCCTCGTTGATCATGGACGGTGTGGCGATTGTTATCTCGCCGCTTATTGCGTTGATGAAGAATCAGGTAGATGCGATGCGTAACTACTCGGAAGAGCCGGGTGTGGCGCATTTCATCAATTCGAGTCTGAGTCGTCCGGAGATCAATGCAGTGAAGGACGATGTGTTGAGCGGACGAACGAAGTTATTATATCTGGCGCCGGAAAGTTTGCAGAAGAATGAGAACGTGGACTTCCTGCAGGGCGTGAAGATTAGTTTTTATGCCGTCGATGAGGCGCATTGTATCTCGGAATGGGGACACGATTTCCGTCCGGAGTACAGCCAGATCCGCAGTATGGTACAGCGCATCGGCAAAGCCCCTATCATCGCCTTGACAGCTACGGCTACGCCGAAGGTGCAGAAGGATATTCAGAAAAATCTCGGCATGCCGGATGCGACGGTGTTCAAGTCGAGTTTTAACCGTCCGAACCTGTATTACGAAGTACGGCCAAAGACGGCAGATGTAGATAAGGATCTTGTGCGCTACATACGCAGTATGGAAGGCAAGAGCGGTATTGTTTACTGTCTGGCTCGCAAGGAAGTAGAGGACTTGGCAGAAGTGCTGAAAGTGAACGGTATCTCCGCGCGGCCCTACCACGCGGGTATGGACGCAGCGACACGCTCCGCCAACCAGGATGCGTTCCTGATGGAGGAAGTGCAGGTCATCGTAGCGACCATCGCCTTCGGTATGGGTATCGACAAACCGGACGTACGCTTTGTGGTACACTACGACATCCCGAAATCGCTTGAGGGATATTATCAAGAGACGGGACGTGCAGGCCGAGACGGCGGCGAAGGACAGTGTATCTGTTTCTACAGCCCCGATGATATCGAGCGTCTGCGTCGCTTCCAAAAAGACAAGACGCCCAAAGAGATCGGCATCGGCAACCAGTTGCTGTTTGAGACCCAAAGTTATGCAGAGTCCACCATCTGCCGACGCAAACTGCTGCTGCACTATTTCGGCGAGGAATATACGGAGGAGAAATGCGGCAACTGCGATAACTGCCGTAAGACCTACAAGCAGGTTGATGCAAGTGAGTTGCTGCAGTTGATTCTGGAGACCATTCAGCAGGTAAAAGAGAAGCAGAAAGCGGAACATATCGTCGATATCCTGCATGGAAACCAGACGGCGGAAGTGCTGAGTTACCACCATGAAGAGTTGGAGAATTTCGGTGCGGCAAGTGACGAAGAAGAGAGTACGCTGCACGCGATCATTCGCCAAGCCTTGGTAGTTGGCATGCTCAAGAAAGACGTCGATTCGTATGGCGATTTGAAACTCACCAAAGACGGTACGAAATTCATCCGCAAGCCCGGCAAGTTCGAAGTACCCATTGAGGTGCAGAACGATGAGGACGACCTGATGGATGGCGCTGCAGCCACGTGCGCAGCAGCGGATGAGGTGCTCTTCGCGATATTAAAAGATATACGCCGTAAGGTGGCGAAGAAAAACGATGTACCGCCGTTTGTTATCTTCCAAGACCCGAGTCTGGAAGCTATGGCTACGACCTACCCCATCACGATGGAGGAACTACTGACCATCCCGGGTGTGGGCGTCGCGAAAGCAAAGCGTTATGGCGATGAGTTCCTGCGCGTCATCAAAGAGTACGTGGAGGAAAACGAAATCATCCGTCCGGACGATATGCGCATCCGCACCGTAGCGAAGAAGTCGACGCGAAAGAAACAGATCATTCAGGCTATCGACCGACGCGTCGACCTCGACGATTTGGCGGAGAGTTGCGGTATGTCGATGGAGGAGATGATGGACGAGTTGGAGGCGATTGTGTTCTCCGGCACAAAGATCGATATCAACTACTTCATTCAGGAAGTGCTGGACCCCGACGAGGAAGAAGAGATATACGACTACTTCAAGAACGCCGACGACGATAATATCCGCAAGGCGATGGAGGAGCTCGGCGAAGACTACTACGACGAGATGCACGTGCGGCTTGTGCGGCTCAAGTTCCATTGCGAGTTAGGTAATTAAGTTCGTATATGCTACTCTTCGGGGTACCGGCCCCCTGCCTACGAGTTTTGCCGTACCCCTACGCCAAAACAGGCCCCCTCAGAGTACATATACTCACTAAAAAATGAATAAAGGAACAATTGACTTTATAACACTTGGATGCTCGAAGAATCTGGTGGATGCAGAGCGGGTGATGCGGCAGTTGGAAGCGGCCGGATGGAAGTGCGTGCATGATGCACAAGATCCGAAAGGGGAGATTTGCGTGATCAACACCTGCGGGTTTATCGGCGATGCCAAAGAAGAGAGCATCAATATGATACTCCAAATGGCCGAGCGAAAGAAGCACGGCAAACTGCGGAAGTTGATTGTGATGGGTTGCCTGAGTGAGCGCTACCGCGCGGAACTCGAAGCCGAACTGCCGGAAGTTGATGCCTATTTTGGCAAATTCGACTTTCAAGGTATCAAAGACCTGCTCGGATGCTATCCATTACCTGGTAATCCTAGACTTTACCCCTGGTATGAACGGCATCTAACCACGCCTAAGCACTATGCGTATCTGAAGATAAGCGAGGGATGTAACCGGATGTGTTCCTATTGCGCCATTCCGCTAATCACAGGACGCCATACAAGTCGACCGAAAGCGGAGATATTAGCGGAAGTAAAATGGCTGGTGAGTCAAGGTGTGAAGGAGTTAAACGTCATCGCGCAGGACTTGAGCAGTTACGGCTTGGACCTCGAGAAACGCCACATGCTGCCGGAGCTGATTGATGAGATGGCGCAGATAAAGGGTGTAGAATGGATTCGCCTACATTATGCCTACCCGACCGATTTTCCGGAGGAGTTGCTGGACGTGATGTCCAAGCACGCGAATGTATGCAAATATCTGGACATTGCTTTGCAACATTGCACGGATCACATGTTGGGTTTGATGCGGCGACATATCACCCAAGCGGAACAGGATGCGTTGATTAAGAAGATTCGAGCCAAAGTGCCCGGGATTTGTATCCGAACCACTTTACTGGTGGGTCATCCGGGCGAGACAGAAGAAGATTTTGAAGCGTTGAAGACGTGGATAAAAACGATGCGGTTTGAGCGAATGGGTTGTTTTGCCTACTCCGACGAAGAAGGTACCTACGCAAACAAACACTATAAAGACGACGTGCCGCAGGAAGTGAAGGAAGCGCGAGCTGCAGAACTGATGGCTATCCAACAGGAGATTAGTGCGGAGTTGATGAACAAATTCGTAGGAAAGACCGAGCGCGTGATGATTGACCGGAAAGACGGAGATTATTGGATTGGTCGCACCCAATTCGACAGTCCCGAAGTGGATTGCGAGGTACTTATTAAGCACAGTGATGAGAGGTCATTGGTCATTGGAGATTTCTACAACGTAGAGATTACCAAAGCGGAAGAGTTTGATTTATACGGGAAAATAATACCATAAGATATCATGTTGACGAAAGATTTAATCAGCCGGATAGCAACTGCTACCGGTTTCAGCAAAAAGCAAGTGGAACACCTGCTGAGCACAAACAATGCCATTCTGCGTGAGAATCTGATGGCAGGCAAAGCGGTGTCGCTGCAAGGATTTGGTGCGTTGGAGGTGAAAGAACGTGCACCGCGTACGATTGTTCATCCGCGAACAGGCGAGCGTACGGTAAGTCCGGGAAAGAACCAATTGGTGTTCCGCCCGGTGGATAACTTAAAAGATGAACTCAAAAAGATCTAAGCTATGGCAGAGAAACTTAGTTGGACCGAGTTACGCCGCTCTTTGGCGTCTCGCGCAGGAGTGAGTGAGAAAGAAGCAAACGCTTTCCTGACCGCATTGAACGCAGAGATCGTAGAGGCTCTAAAGACCGATAAACAAGTAAAAATCAACGGTTTAGGCATCTTCAAACTACAAGCAGTCGCACCCCGTAAGAGTGTGAATGTAGCCACCGGAGAAGCCATTACCATCGAGGGATATAACAAGGTCGCATTCGTGCCCGAAGCAGGTGTGAAAGAGTTGATCGAGCGCGGAGGAGGCGTCTCCTCGCTGCCTTTACCCGAAGGAAAGCAAAACGAAGTTTCCGAAGTGGACCCGATCAAGAAATTGGGATCGCAGGCCGAGGAGATTGTTGATATCTTAGGAGAACTCGGACAAAGTCCGAAGGAGGCAGAAGAGCCCGTAAAAGAACCGGAGGTACAGGAAGAGCCTGCAAAAGAACCGGAAGTACAGGAAGAACCCGCAAAAGAGCCCGAACCGGTGTTCTACGCACCTCAGGCACAGCCCGTTCAAGAACCGGAGCCTGCAAAATCGGAGAAAAAGAATCATTTCTTGCGCGACACGATGATTTGTGTGGTGATTCTGCTAGCGTTGCTCTTAGTGGGGTATTTCTTCCTGCGTAGCCAATTGGGCAATCTGATTGATTCTTTCATCCCGAATAAGGCGCAAACGGAACAAGTTGCACCGATTGCACCAATCGTTACGGAACCCGAACCGGAGCCTGTTACTGCCCCCAATGAGGTAGTTGAAGAAGTGGAAGCCGGAGAAGAGGAGTTGACACAGGAGCAGATCTTGGCAGAATTCATGGCAATTACCGATGAAGCGGAGGAAGAGGAGGAGAAGGTAGAACAACCGACGGTGCGTGAGAACATATATGATGGTCTTATCACGATCGAGCCTATGCACGAGGCGAGTCGCCTGACGTGGATGGCAAAACGCTTCTATGGCAGCAAGGCCTATTGGCCGTACATCTACGAAGCGAATAAAGATCATATTTCCAATCCCGATAATATCGATGTAGGTACTCCTATTCGCGTTCCGAAACTAACGAAAGCGCAGATGGACACCACCAGTGCCGCGTATAAGCGGATACTTCGAGAGGCAGAAGAAGCTTGCAGGAAATAATTCGCATAGAAGGAGCGGACACCCACAACCTGAAACACGTGACGGTAGATATACCGCGCAATAAGTTGGTTGTGGTGACGGGTGTGAGCGGCAGCGGCAAGAGTTCGCTGGCGTTCGATACCTTGTATGCGGAGGGACAGCGGCGATACGTGGAGAGTCTTAGTGCATACGCGCGCCAGTTTATGGGGCGTATGCAGAAACCCGACGTAGAGAAGATTGAAGGTATCCCACCGGCTATCGCTATTCAACAGAAAGTAAGTAGTCGCAATCCCCGTTCCACGGTAGGCACCGTGACGGAGATTTACGACTATTTGAAGCTTTTGTACGCGCGCGTAGGCAGGACGTACTCGCCCGTGAGCGGGGAAGAAGTGAAGAAAAACACGATCCGCGATGTGGTCGCCTACATGGAGCAACAACTGAAAGGAACACGCTTGTACCTGCTGAGTCCCATCATTCTGCAGGAAGGGCGGACGCTGCGAGAGCAGTTAGCTTTGTGGCTCAGTCAGGGTTTTAGCCGCTTGCTCATTGACGGCGACACGGTGCGTCTGGATGCCGAGACCTGGAAACAGGCAGAAGGACACGACGCGTATCTGCTAGTAGATCGCGTGGTAGTAGATCACGAGCAAGCGACGAGTAACCGCTTTGCGGACAGTGTGCAGACTGCGTTCTTTGAAGGGAAGGGCGAATGTCGCGTTTGGGTCAATAAGCATGAGAAAGTGTTCTCCGAGCGCTTCGAGGCAGACGGAATACAGTTTATCGAACCCAGCGAGCACCTCTTCGATTTCAACAATCCCGTAGGCGCTTGCCCTGAGTGCAAAGGAATCGGCGTAGTGACCGGTATTGATCCGGACTTAGTCGTTCCCGACAAGTCGAAGTCGATTTACGAACAGGCTATCGCGTGCTGGCAGGGCGAGAAGATGAAAGAATGGCAGGATGCGCTGGTGATGAATGCCGCGAAGTTCGGATTCCCTATTCACACGCCTTTCTATGCCTTTTCCGAGGGCTGAATGATTTCTTCCATGAATTGGAGTCCAAGCAATACAACCGCTTGCAATACAAAGTGCTCTTGGCGCGGTATAAAGGTCGCACGACCTGCCCCGCATGCCACGGGTTACACCTTCGAAAAGAGGCAAGTTACGTGCTTGTCAACGGCAAGAACATCCAAGCACTCTGCACTATGCCGCTATCCGAACTACAGGAGTGGTTCCGGCACATCGAGTTGACGGATATCGAGCGCCAGACAGCTGAGATACTACTCGTGGAGATAGACAAACGCTTGCAGTTCATGCAAGACGTAGGATTGAGTTACCTGACGCTCAACCGAATGAGTAACACCCTGTCGGGCGGCGAGAGTCAACGTATCCAATTGGCCAAGTCCTTAGGCAGCAGTCTCGTAGGTTCGCTCTACGTGCTGGACGAACCCTCTATCGGACTCCATCCGCGCGACACAGAGCGTCTGATTCATGTCCTAAAGGAGTTGCGCGACTTAGGCAACACGATTGTGGTCGTGGAGCACGACGAAGATATCATCGCAGCTGCCGATCATATTATTGAGATAGGTCCGAAAGCCGGTCGCTTGGGCGGAGAAGTGGTGTATGAAGGCAAACCGCGACCGGAACTCTTCACCTATACTATCCCGACGCAGCGGCGGCATTGGAACAACTATATCGAGGTAGAAGGGGCGTGCGAAAACAACCTACAAAACCTCACAGTGCGTTTTCCGCTGCACGTAATGACCGTAGTGACGGGTGTGAGTGGAAGCGGCAAATCGAGTCTGGTGAGCAAAGTGCTCTACCCAGCGCTGAAGAAACACTACGGTGGAGTATTCGCTGAGCACACGGGTGATTTCGGCCAACTGCACGGCAGTCTGCACTTGATGCAAGATATCGAGTTTGTGGACCAGAATCCGCTGAGCCGCTCCAGCCGCAGCAATCCCGTAACCTATCTCAAAGCGTACGACGAGATACGCCGTCTCTATGCCGAGCAGCCCTTAGCCAAGCAGTTGGGTCTGAGCCCTTCGCATTTCTCGTTTAACACCCCTGGCGGACGCTGCGAGACCTGTCAAGGCGAAGGAACCATCACGATTGAGATGCAGTTCATGGCGGACCTCGTGTTGGAATGCGAGCAATGCCACGGAAAGCGGTTCAAACAAGACATCCTCGACGTTCATTACCGCGGCAAGTCGATATACGACATCCTCTGCATGACGGTGAACCAAGCGGTGGATTTCTTCAGCGAAGACCCGGAGTGCGCAAAGATCGTCAAGCGCCTCAAACCGCTGCAAGACGTCGGTATCGGTTATGTGCAATTAGGACAGAGCAGCAGCACGCTCTCGGGCGGCGAGAGTCAACGCGTGAAGCTAGCGTCATTTCTGGCCTCCGAAGATAACAAGCCGACGATTTTCGTCTTTGACGAACCCACTACGGGTCTGCATCACAAAGATATCGAAGTGCTGCTCAATGCCTTGAACCGCCTAATCAGCAAAGGCCACACAGTGATTATTATCGAGCACAATCCGGCGGTTGTTTTGGCGGCAGACCACGTGATTGACTTAGGTCCTGAAGGCGGCACACAGGGCGGACGAATCGTTTGTGCCGGCACGCCGGAAGAAGTCGCGCAATGCAAAGAAAGTTACACCGGCAAATACCTTGCCGAAATTATAAAAACACAACATGAAAAGCTTAAAGTTTGATATGGGGTATCTACCCCGTTGGGGCGTTTTATTACTGGATCTGTTACTTTGCACAATCGCTTTTTGGATCAGTGCATGGATCGGAAGTAGCTATTTCAACTACGCTTCGGATAATCCGCAGATATTGCCCATTGGGCAACAATACCTGGTAATTCTCATCGTCCAAACGCTTGCTTTCGGGCTCTTTAATACCTATGCCGGTATCTTGCGTTATTCGACCTTTACCGACATGCTCAAAGTGCTACTGGCGAACGTCTCGACCGGCGCGGTGATTGTGCTCTTTAACTATGCAATGGATTGGACCACCGGAAGTCATCCTATCTTCAACACCATCGTGGCTATCTATGTGCCGGTAGCTTTTGTGTTGCTTTTCACTTTGCGCGTGGCCGTGAAGACGTTCGGTGAGGTCCTTCAGCAGTATGGGAACGGCAGCCCGCGCGTCCTGATTTACGGCATCAAATATGCCGGTGTCTCCATCGCCAAGATGTTACGCTCCGCCGGTAACACACCTTATCGTCCCGTTGGATTTATCTCCGACGGCGAGCATGGATTCGAGGTTGCCGGATTGCCTGTATGGCAACTCAATGACAAACTCTTCGAGTGGATGAAGGCGCGTAATATCCGGCACGTCATTGTCTCGCCGCTTAAAATGCGCGAGATCAATCCGGCCAAGGACTTGCAGATTTTCATTGACCATAATATCCGCATCTTAACGACTCCGTATTTTACCAGTGTAGACAACCCGAACGATATCGACGCGCAACGAATCGGCCGCATTGATGCCATCCGCATCGAGGACCTGTTGGAACGCCCGCAGATAGAAGTGAGCACCGAGAATGTGCGCCAAATCATCCAAGGCAAAGTGGTTCTCGTCAGCGGCGCCGCAGGAAGTATCGGTAGTGAATTGGTTCGGCAGATTCAGCAATACAATCCGCAGGTGACGATTCTCTTGGAGATAGCCGAATCGCCGCTGCATGACTTGAGTTTGGACTTACAAAAGCAATTCCCGGAAGCGCGGTTTATTCCGGTTATTGCAGACGTGCGAGACAGAGAACGTATCGAGCAGATTTTCAGCGAGTTACGTCCGGATGTCGTTTATCACGCTGCCGCGTACAAGCATGTGCCGCTCATGGAAAGTTATCCCAACGAAGCCGTGCGCGCGAACGTACTCGGCACGAAGAATATGGCCGACATGGCGGTCAAATACGGAACGGAGCGCTTCGTGATGATCTCCACCGACAAAGCTGTTAACCCGACGAACATCATGGGTGCCAGCAAACGTATCGCGGAGATATACGTACAATCCCTCTTCCATAAACTGCAAAAAGAGAACCCGCAATGCACGAAGTTCATCACCACGCGTTTCGGTAATGTGCTCGGCAGTAACGGATCCGTCATCCCGTATTTCCGCAAACAGATTGCAGCAGGAGGCCCCGTCACGGTGACCCATCCGGAAATCATTCGCTATTTCATGACCATCCCCGAGGCCTGTACGCTCGTCATGGAAGCCAGCACTTTGGGTAACGGCGGTGAGATCTTCGTCTTTGACATGGGCAAACCGGTGAAAATCCTGGATCTGGCACGTAATATGATTCGCTTGGCAGGATACACTCCGGAGAAAGATATTCCGATTGTCTTCACGGGCTTGCGTCCGGGCGAGAAATTATACGAAGAGTTGTTGAACCAAAAAGAACTCACGCTCCCCACCAGCAACAGCAAGATCATGATTGCCCGCGTACGCGAGTTTGACTATAACGAAGTAAGCCAACGCATCGACCTGCTCATCGAGACGAGTCACCAGGACAAGTCCTTTACCACCGTCAAGATGATGAAAGAACTGGTACCGGAGTATATCAGCAAGAACTCTATCTACGAGCAACTTGACCCGAAATGATGCAAAACGCGCTGATTGCACATAGTTATCTGATCGGATTGCTGAGTTTTATCCTCGGCGCACTTTTCATGCCTGTGGTCGTTCGCGTAGCGAAGGCGAAAGGCTTCGTCGTGCGCCCGAACAAACGGATGAGCCATGACGGAGCAATACCCAATATCGGCGGGTTGAATATCTGTTTCGCGTTCATGCTGACCTATCTGCTGTGCACGCCGATGGAGCAAAATCCGTTCTTCTTGATCGGCTTGTTCATCATCATGGTGGTCGGCTTCACAGACGATGTGTTGGTGTTACGCCCCGCAGCCAAACTACTGGGTGAGGCCCTCGCCGGCCTTGCGCTGATTGGCTTTGCGGACATTCGTATCACCCACCTGCACGGAATTTTCGGCATCGCCGAGATAGGCGTCATTCCGAGTTATATCCTCTCGCTTTGCATCCTGCTGGCCATCATCAACGCCATCAACCTCATCGACGGCATCGACGGTTTAGCCAGCGGTCTCGGCATCCTGTACTGCCTGTTCTTCGCAGTCTATTTCGGTCTGGCGAATGAAACCGGTTGGTCCAATATGGCGATAGCGATGATCGGTGTTCTGGCGGTGTTCTTCATCTATAATGTCTTCGGCAAACGGGATAAGATCTTCATGGGCGATTCAGGCAGTCTGCTGTTGGGCTATCTCATCACCGCCTTTGTCTTCCGTTTCTGCGAGATCAATGCCTACCATCTTGTGCCCGAAGCCTTGCATATGACTGCCGCACCGGCTGTCGCCGTGTGTGTACTCACCGTGCCGCTCTTCGACGCCATCCGCGTCAGCCTCACGCGTATCAAACAACGCCGGCCAATCTTCGAACCCGACAAGAACCACATTCATCATTTGTTGGTTCGCACGGGTCTGAACCATATCCAAACGACTTGCGTATTACTCAGCACAAGTGTGCTCTTTATCGGATTGGCTATCCTCGGACGGAATTGGAACAACTGGCTGCTTTTACTGGCCGATTTCGGCTTAGCGACTATACTGACCCTGCTCCTTTGGAGAGTTATTAACCATCAAATCGTTCGTGCGCATGCTGACCATTGATCACGTAAGTATGGAATTCTCGGCACGTCCTGTATTGGACGACATCACTTTCCTTATCAACCGTAAGGAACGTGTGGCGCTGGTGGGCAAGAACGGAGCGGGCAAAACGACCCTTCTGCGACTCATCGCCGGCGAGTACCAACCTACCAGCGGACGTATCGCCCGCGAAGCAGACATGACCATCGGCTATCTGCCGCAAGTCATGCTCTTCCATGACGACCGAACGCTGCGCGAAGAAGTGATGACTGTTTTCGCGGGCGAAGACGAGGCGCGGTTTATTGCCGAGATGGACAGAACAATCATCGGTCTTGGCTTCGAGCGCAAAGACTTTGAAAGACCCTGCTCCGAATTCTCCGGCGGATGGCGAATGCGTATAGAGTTAGCCAAGATTCTCTTGCGTCATCCGGACTTATTGCTCCTCGACGAGCCAACCAACCACCTCGATATCGAGTCTATCCAATGGTTGGAAGACTTCCTCAAAGCCAGCCCATCGGCCGTACTCATGGTAAGTCACGACAGGGCATTCATCGATAATGTGTGCGGGCGAACCATAGAAATAACACTCGGACGAATATATGATTACAATGTTAATTATACTCGTTTTGTGGCGTTACGTAAAGAAAGGCACGAACAACAAGTGAGGGCGTACCAGAACCAGCAGAAGATGATTCAGGACACCGAAGAGTTCATCGAGCGTTTCCGCTACAAAGCGACCAAAGCCGTACAAGTGCAGAGTCGTATCAAGCAACTCGAGAAACTCGAACGACTCGAAGTGGACCTCGAAGACACCTCACGTCTTAACCTCCGTTTTCCGCCTGCCCCGCGCAGCGGAGACTTCCCGCTCATCATCGAAGACTTGCGCAAGGATTTCGGTTCGCACAACGTCTTCCATGATGTGAATTTCACCATCCGTCGCGGCGAGAAAGTGGCCTTCGTCGGCAAGAACGGCGAAGGAAAAACGACGCTCGTCAAGTGTATCATGGGCCAACTCGACTACTTGGGTAACCTCAAGATCGGTCACAATGTCAAGATCGGCTATTTCGCCCAAAACCAAGCGGCGCTGCTGGACGAAAACAAGACCGTCTTTGAAACGATCGACTATGTGGCAGTAGGAGATATCCGCACAAAGATTCGCGACATCCTCGGCGCCTTTATGTTCGGCGGCGAAGCGTCCGACAAGAAAGTCAAAGTGCTCTCCGGCGGCGAGAGAAGCCGCTTGGCGATGATTCGTCTGCTGCTCGAACCCTGCAACCTGCTCATTCTCGACGAGCCGACTAACCACTTGGACATGCAGTCCAAAGATGTACTCAAAGCTGCGCTACAGGCCTTCGACGGCACACTCATATGCGTCAGCCATGACCGCGATTTCCTCAACGGACTTGTCACCAAAGTGTATGAGTTTGGCGGCGGACATGTGCGCGAACACCTCGGTGGCATCTACGACTTCCTCCGCACGAGAAAAATACAGTCCTTGAACGAGTTAAATACGAGAGTAGAACGGGGTAATCCTAGACTTTACTCGGGGGAATCAGCAGACAATACGCAGACAACGTCGAAACAGGATTATGCCGCCCAAAAAGCCGCAGCGGCGGAGAAACGCAAGAAAGAGCGGCAGATAGCCGAGACCGAAGAAGCTATCGCAGCCTTGGAAGCCCAACAGGCAGAGATGGAACAACTCCTCTCCCTGCCGGAAAACCAAACGCAGGAGAACTTCCAAAAATACGAATCAATCAAACACCAAATAGAACAAAAATTATACGAATGGGAGCTACTAAGCGAAAGTTAGACGAAGTGATCGAGTACATCATCACTTGGCTTTGCTACGGAGACAGCGAAGCTGCAGCACGTGTAGCGTATACCGCAGACGAGAAAGCGCTGGAAGACCACGATGTGATTATTGTGCCAAACGGGAAATTCGGTAATTATATCGTATTACCCGACATGGGAAAGGTGCAAGTGGAGCAACCCGCAAAAGGGAAAGCGATCATCCGCACGGATATCGTGTACAACGCATTCTTCTTCATCTCGCGTGCCGAAGAGAGTTATAACACCGAGCGGGATGAACACGATCGTTTTGCCGCCCGGTTCTCCATCCTGGGACACAATGGTCGTTTGCAGGTTCCGTTATTGGATGAATACGCGCGCCAACTGCTCAAACTTCTGAACTGTCCGCTTCCTACTCCGGGATTCGATCATATTTACCTGACGCACGATATTGATGCCATTTCTAAATACCGCTCGCTGCGGGGCATCATAGGGGGACTCAAACGCGGAGAGGGGAAACAAGTATGGGCTGCTTTGCGCGACATTCATAACGATCCGTATTATACGTTCCCATGGTTCATTGAGCAAGATGCAAAAGTAAAAAATGCCGATGTTATCTATTTCGTCAAGCGTACCAGCGGATTCGGCTACGATGCTCCGCAATACGCGCGTTGGGGACGCGATTTTAAACAATTAAAACATATGTTGCGTCACAACAACGTCTATCTGGGTGTACACGGCAGTTACTACGGCGACATACCTGAGATCGAATACAGCCGCATGTTCCGTACCCATTACTTACGTACTTCGCTCCGCCAACTCCAACAACTCGTGAAAGCCGGCTATACGGATGATTTCACAACGGGTTTTGCCGATGAGGCCGGTTTCCGCCTGCAGACCACACGCGCCGTGCGGTGGATCAATCCCGCTTCGTATAAACTGACCAACCTCACGCTGCATCCGCTGATGATCATGGACACCACGCTCAGCAATGAGAACTACATGGACCTCACCGAAGACGAGGCCTATTTCCTGTGCGAACGTCTGATCGAGAGAGTGCGTATGCACCACGGCGATCTCTGTATCTTATGGCACAACAGCAACATCAATGATGGCTCCTATCATGCCTCGCTGTATGAAAAGATTATTAATTGTATCTGATCCTCCTGCCGCTCCGGGCTACTTGCCCCGTGTGCGTTCTCTGTGCGAGTACTTCGTGCAGAAAGGCTATGAGGTGACGCTGTTGACCGAAGAATACGGAGACTTGGCTTTTGCGCACTCCTATCCGATAGAGACTATCCGCATGTATAACGGGAGGACCTTCGATTGGTTTATTAAAACCGTCTGGACATTGCTTACAGATTGGCACAACCGGGCTTTTGCAAAAAAGGCAATCTACAATCTACAATCTGCAATTTCCAATTATGATCTCGTACTTTGCTCTGCCTTCAGCGACTTCCCATTAGGGGCTGCACAACGCATCGCACAAGCGATGAACGTGCCTCTCTACTGCGACATACGCGATTTGGACGAACAAGTGGAAGACTCCACGTACCAATACCATCATCGCACCTGGTGGACCATGCCTTTCCGGCGTCTCTATCGCGCCATTCATATCCGCCGACGCAATAAAGTGCTACGTGCCGCACAGGCCATCACTACCGTTTCCCCGTGGCATGCGGACTTTATTCGTCCGTTCAACCCGAACGTCTCGGTTGTCTATAACGGCTATGACGCAACGCAATTTTATCCGAAGAACCTCAAAACCGATCGTTTTACGATTACCTATATCGGTTCTCTCTTTGAGTGGCAAAAACCGGCGCTACATAAGGTGCAACAAATAGCCCAAGAAATGGGCATTGCGATAGACCTTCATACACCTCAGAACCATCCTGTCGCCCATGATGCCTTAGGCAACGCGATTCGCCGCAGCGGGATCATGCTTGTGCTGACAAGCGAACGCACACACGGCATGTTGACCACCAAGTTCTACGAAGCTTTAGGATGCGAGAAACCCATCCTGTGCGTACCCTCCGACAAAGGTTCGTTAGCCGAACTGATAGCTTACACCAACGCCGGCATCGCTACGGACGATGTAGAGAATATCAAGACTTTTATCCGCGAGCGGTTGGAGGAATGGCAACAACATGGTTTTACGCGGCAGGCTACGCAACATAGAGAAACCTTTGCACGAGAAGCACAATATGATCAGTATTATAGTACCCATATTTAACGCCGAGCACTACCTCAAGGCATGTGTAGAGAGTCTGTTAGCACAGACGTATCCGGACATTGAGATAGCCTTAGTGGACGACGGTAGCACCGACGGCAGTTTAGCGATTGCCAAGACCTTCGCAAAACAAGACAAGCGCGTCTTGGTGTTACCGCAACCGCACGCCGGACAATCCGTCTCGCGGAACTTCGGTATGGCGAAGACGCACGGCGAGTATATCGCTTTTGTGGATGCGGACGACCTGTTAGAACCCGACTGGTGTGAACGACACTTGTCGGCTATCGACGGAGTGGACTACGTGCAGAGCGGCTACACGCGCACAAAAGCCAAGACGCCTTGCCACCAATATCAGTTCACATCGCCCTGTATGCGTCTGTATCGCCGCGAAACGATTGCCCGGCTGCAGTTTGCGCCGGGATTCATCTACGAAGATGTACTCTTCTCCGCAGACCTTTGGCTACGTAACGCCTGTTGCCAACGCATCGACTATGCCGCATCGCAGCCTTGCTGCTGAGCCTTAGCCTGAGTGCGGCCACCTACTATGCTTCGCCTGACGGCAACGGAGACGGATCGTTCAGCAATCCTATTTCCTTTGCGAAGGGATTGAAGTTATTGAGCAATCCCGGCGACACGCTCTATCTATTCAGCGGCCAGTATGACTTGGGCAATACAGCCGTTCAGAACCTGAGCGGCTCTGCGTCCAATCGTATCGTCATCTCCGGCTACGAAGGCATCAGTCGCGGCGGTACCTATGCGGCGATACTCGACTTCCGTTCTACGCCCTACGGCACACGCGGGTTGCAAGTCAAAAGTACCACCTCTTACCTGCATATCAAAAACCTCACGCTGCGCTATTCGGGCAAGAACAACCTGCATAACGAAGGTAGTTATAACCTCTTTGAGAACCTCGACATATACGGTTCGGCTGACACCGGTTGCCAGATGAAGAATGGTGGCAACAACATCATCAAGAATGTGGACAGTCACGATAATTTTGACTACGAGACGATGTCCGGCGCGACGGCTAACTTTGGCGGCAATGCCGATGGTTTTGCGGATAAGCAGTTCACCGGAGCGGGAAACCACTATATCGGTTGCCGCGCATGGAATAACAGCGACGACGGATGGGATTTCTTCCAGCGTGTCAGCACTTCCAATACGGTCATTGAGCACTGTATCTGCTACCAGAACGGTGCGCCGTACTACGACATGAGCCAAAATCCGCGTGCGTTGGGGGTAGACAAAGCATGGTTTGACTCCAAAGCAGGTACGCAGGTCGTTGATCGCTATGGTAATACCATCACCATCACGCTCGAGAAATACCCGTGCCAGGGAAACGGAAACGGCTTTAAGATGGGCGGACAATTTACGGATCATAAAATACTTATTCATCACTGCTTGGCGGTAGGCAACTATGCCCGCGGTTTTGACCAGAACAACAACGGCGGAACGATGTGGTTGTATAACAACACCTCCTATGCCAATAACACCAATTACGGTTTCACCACCGCGTATGGCACAAATACCATTCAGAACTGCCTCTCTTACAAAAGCCAGAAAAATGACAGCTATAAGGCGCAAAACGTCGTAGCGATCGACCATAACAGTTGGAATGGATTCACTATGAAGGATGCTGACTTCCTCTCGTTGGATACCGCCCATATTCTCGCGCCGCGTAATGGAAACAGCGAACTCAACGAAGACGATTGTCTGCATTTAGCCGAAGGTTCCGCACTTATCGATGCCGGCATCGACGTCAACCTTGGCTATAACGGCGACGCACCGGATATCGGCTGCTACGAAGCGCCGGGTGAGGAACATCAACCGGAAGAGGAAGATACCATTCCCGCGGTGCAACCCGAAGGCACACACGCCGTAGCCTTTGTCACGCTCACCGGCGCGGCGGAAGACAAACCGCTGCTCAAGCACCTGCGGGCAAACGAACAGTTGTGGGTCGTTGAGACCGATGCCACCGATCCTTCGGTAGACTATAGCGGCTATGAAGCACTGGTCCTAAGCAGCAAGCCCAGCAGCAATGCAGCCGGATTTGCGGCACTCAAAGGATATGACAAACCCATCGTGCTGCTCAAACCCTTTCTCCTTAAGAATACTGCATGGAATTGGGGAACGGCAACGAACACGGCCGATTTAAGTATCACCGTCACAGCTCCGGAACATCCGCTTTTTCGAGGGCTGACGCTCACCAACAATGAGTTACCGCTCTTCTCAAAAGTCAACACCAACGCCGTGACTGCTATCTCC
>ONJT01000011.1 GCA_900318245.1 uncultured Bacteroidales bacterium | reverse complement strand
GTATGCCGTGCCGTACCACTTGAAGTGTCCTCCGTAGCAGTAAGATGCCGCAGTATCCGTAGCTAGGTTCGGTCTCTCTATGAGGACGAGTGTCACGATGCTGTCGAGATACGGAGGCACCATAGAAGTGTACTTATGCGTTGGATTATCTCCTACGTGGTAATTAACTCCGTACCACTCGAAGGCCTCACCGTAGCAGTAGTACGCAGTGGTATCTCCAACGAGTGCCTCTACCTCATGGACGTGAAGTGTGACGATACTGTCGCAGTATGGTGCTACTTTGGAGGTATAGGTGTGCGTAGGCGTATCATCCTCGGTGTAGTTACCTCCATGCCACGGGAAGGTCGATCCCTTGGTGATGGTAACGGTCGTATCTCCTGTAAGCTCCGGTAACTCGGTGAGTCGTAGCGTGACAATACTATCGCATTCCGGATACAGTATGGATTTATAAGGATAAGTTGGGCTATCATCTTTTTTGTATGGAACGCCGTGCCATACGAAAGCGGTGTTATAGCAATAGGACGCAGCCGTATCTCCAGCAAGTATTGGTTGTTCGGGAGCTATGTATGTATCCTTATGTGAGTCTTCGTTTTTGCATGCTACCTCACCATCAAAGAACGCTTTGAATGTATGTTCCTTAATAGGGCTCTCCCAGGGTAGATCAAAGACCCAATTGGCCGAAGTTGTTCCATATTCTGGATCGGTGGCGTTCAGCGTTTTTTCGTGTCCCTCCTCGTCGGTAATAATAAGATCATGGTCTTGTGAATTGGAATAATCTACTGTCACTTTCACTTGATAGTTAGATGCTCCACAAACATATGGCATTACGGAAGCGCTGACTTTTGTTATCACTGGAGTATACGGAGCATTGAAGTGCGGAATCTCCAAAGAGCAACTATTTCCTCCGTCAAACTCGGCGTGTAGTGTGTGTGCGAGTCCATCGCCGATAACATCCGTAAAACAAATAGTTACTTTTTCTTCCGTTGACTGGTTTTCTTTATAACTAAACTCCGTCTTAGCGCCATCATCTATCCAACCGTAGAGTTTGCCTCTTTGGTTGATATAAGTAACATCAAATTTGACGGTGTATGTTGTCTTATTACAATCCGTTTCACCGGTAGATGGTCCTTGACTAATGTATATATATGGAGTAACGGGCTCCTTGTATTCGATGGTCCGTTTATGATTACAGTTATTCGCATTCTCAAACCAGATATCAAAGTAGTCTTTCTCTGTGTCGGTTTCTATCCCCTCAAACGTAACGGTATTCTTTCCTTCAACTGCAACAAAGGTCTCATGTTTATCTGCCTTGCCCCAAACTGTTACCAAACTGTCTTGCCCGTTGGTGACATCAAAAGTGACAACAACATCGTACTTTGTGATGTCACATGCCATCTGCTTCGGGGTTGCTTCAATATTGCTTATCACCGGCGCAAAAGGAGCCTTGTATGGGATGCTCAATTCGCAGTCTTCTGTTGTATTATCTGTCCAAATACGATAGGTGTGATCTTCTTTTCCGTCGCCAAGCAATCCCGTTACATTGATCGTCACATCGCTCTTTTCTGTTTGTGCGCCCGGATTTGGATTGGCAACTTCTACCGGAGTTCCGCCATCGACGCTCGCATAGAACTTTGAACCTTTCTGATTAGTGTAGGTCAGTTTTAATTGAAGTGTATAGGTGGTTTTGTCACACTCCATGCCTTCAAATGAACTTACTGCCGAGATAGTCGGTTTTGCGGGAGCGGTGTATGTGCAGAGATGGGAGGGTTCGTCCTTGCATTGTTGTGCGCCTACGAAGAATGCTTTGAACGTATGTTCTGAAACAGGGTACTCCCAGGGCATTTCAAAGGTATAGGAAGCCTCTGTTGCGCCATATTCTGCAGCTTTCAGTATCTTCTCGTTGCCAGCCTCATCAGTAATAACGAGGTCCGAGTCCTGCGAATTAGTATAGTTGACCGTTATTTTTACTTTGTATTTTTCATCGCCGCATTTGTTTGGCTGAACTTCTGCTGCGGTGGAGATGATTTTCGGCATGTATGGAGCATGCTCAGGAATATCATAATTGATAGAACAACCATGCGCACCGTCGAAGTTGACGAAGAGTTTGTGGTCCGTTTTACCGTCTGCCGTAAGACCAGGGAAAGTCAATGTTACTTGATCTGGGGTGTCGCTTTCTATCGAGGTGTATGTTGGTACCGGATAAGCATCAATACCATCCGCTTTCGCAGTTAATGTGCCGTTCTGATTCGTATAATTGATAACTGCAGTCAAAGGGACGGTGGGTATATCACAACTTACCGTTCCCCACGTCAGACTTTCTATGCTAATGGTAGGGGTTGCATGGGAATAATAGGAATACGATTTCGGATCTTTTGAGCAAACATTACCGTCATCAAAATAGACAATTAAATCATGGTTTTTGTTATCTACAGGTTGATCTTTCAAAACACCCGTGTACGAGGTTGTTTCATCTCCTATGTCCGAATGCAGAATGTGTGTTAACGGCGTCAATGTCTCGTCTGCGTTCTTCTCAAATATATATAGGTCACCTCGTGGATGCACAAAAGTGATGGTATAGTTGACATCCGCTTTCGTAACGTCACAGCTAAGAGGTTGCTCAAAAGTAGCTCCGGTTATTTCACATTTGAGGTACTTGACGGGGAAGCGCTCGTAAGCAGCTATGTTGGAAGAGTGCGAAGTAACCGCTTCGAAACGAATATCATCCAAAGCAAAGTCATTACCGATATTTTGATCACTTTGGTTGAGATTGATGACGCGAATAACCACATTCTCACTCGTCTCATCAGGCGTGGCGATAGAAGATCTGCCATGCCAATTGTGATCTTTAAAGTTTTTCAGGTTTATCTCATCGCCTAGGTTGGTCCAAGTAGATCCGCCGTTATAACTGATTTGGAACTGCAAGCGAGCACCGTTATTCATCTGATCATAGGCGTTGATATTCGCAACCCAGAACGAGAATAAGTAACTGACACCTTTTTGTACTTTTAAGTTCGGGTTCTTGGAACCGCTTCGTGCTATCCATGCGGCTTGTTCTGTACCATCATAAATCTTCGAGTCAAAAAGTCCGAAGTACGTACCTTCGTGGGCGGTTATATCTTGGTAGTCGTGCCAAAAAGTTTTGGCATTATCCGTGATGGCATAACCTCCGGACTTTCCTGCGTTTCCGCCGGTATAGAAGTCTGTGTTTCCTCTTCCCCAACGATTATAATTACTCTCAAGATAAGTATCTTTGTCAGGATCTTCAAACGTACCATTGGAAATAAGGTTTCCCTCTGGGGCTGGTGGCTCATTGGTAGCCATGAATACATATTCAATGTCCTTTTCCTCGGTAGGTGCAGTAAATGTGGTGTTTCGATTTTCTGGTTTTGCACCTGTTATTTTTGTGTCATCATCAGAATTGGTCCATTGGAAATACTTCGAATCCTGATTTCTGGGAGTAAGTGTGACGTCTTCGCAAGTGAACCGGATTAAATCTCGGTCATGTGAACCTTCAGCACCTGTTCGTGTATTATTCCATATGGTAGGTTCTACAGACGGGGGACTGACAATAACGTAGCACACATCTTCACATTCAGAATTGCCATTTAGGAATTTGGCGTGTAGGGTGTAACTCTTTGTCGCTTTGGCATCAAAACCTTTGAGCTTGAATGTCTGCGGTGTTTCGACACTTCCATTCGCAAAGATTACTGTATCAACGTCATCACACCAAACCTTCAAATCGCCGGCATTTACTTTATCATCAAATGCAACCAATCCGTCTACTGCACAGGTCGAGTCGGTAACGTTTGCATCAGAGGCAACAGCAATAAAGGATGTTATCTTACATGCTCCTGGGGCTCCGGGGGAACAATCTTGGTTCAAACGAATACGTATCAAGCGGCACTTGGAAGGAGTGCTGCATTGGAAGAAGAAGTATTTGTCATAACCTGCAGCGCCTAAAGTAATATTGTAATTTCTTTCTCCCGGTTGAGTCCAGACATTAGTGCCGTGCAAGTTCTTCCATGAACTTCCATTATATTCAAACCATGAACTATTCTGTGTTTTGTCCGTGTATTCGCGATTTATGGGCGTAAGTTCATATTTAGATCCTGCCGCACTGGTACAGATTTCTTCATCTTCATAAGTCCATGTGGACGGGTCTCCTTCCGGGGCCGGAATATATGTAGCCCAAACGGACCAATCCGCATGATTCGTGAAGTTGTATATGTAGTTTTTGTAACTATCTATTGTAAGGTCACCTGTCTGATGATATACGTAGTACCTATTCCCAGGTTGGCATCGTGCAAGAACAACATGCGTCCAATCGCGTGCACAATCCGAATTAATTTCTACATAAGGAATCTCTCCTTTCCATTGTGCCTTAAGCCACCAATCGCTTCCTCCATTCTTGAGTTGCACCCATAACTCAGCATCGTTTTTCCATGTGTTGAAATTAGGAGGTGTGCCGTTAAAATAGAGCCGCTCGCCTGCCTCAAATACACGCGCGTGCAAAACGAGTGCTGAGCACAACAGAGCACATGATATTAGATATTTGGCAATATGTTTTATATCTATTCTCACCACACTTCCTGCGGATGATCGGATTCTTTCTTCGGATAATCAATCGAGTAGTGCAAGCCGCGACTCTCTTTGCGCTCCATAGCTTGACGGGTGATGAGATACCCGACATTAATCATGTTGCGCAACTCGCAAATCTCCTTGTCGGCTTTCACGCGTTTGAAAAGATCTTCCGTCTCTTCATACAACAGATCCAAACGTTCCCATGCGCGACGCAGACGCAAGTCCGAGCGAACGATACCGACGTAGGTAGACATAATCTGACCAACCTCTTTTACGTCCTGCGCAATGAGCACGCGCTCTTCGTTGCTTAGCGTACCCTCGTCATTCCAAGCGGGGATTTTCTCGTTGAAACCGTAGTTTTCTATTACGCTGAGGCTGTGTTTGGCGGCCGCATCGGCATAAACTACTGCTTCAATAAGCGAGTTCGAAGCCAAGCGGTTTCCTCCATGCAGACCTGTGCACGAACATTCGCCTACTGCATAAAGACGATGGATAGACGACTGACCATCCAGATCCACTTTGATGCCGCCGCACATGTAGTGCGCGCAAGGTGCAACCGGAATATATTGCTTCGTGATATCGATACCGATACTCAAGCACTTTGCGTAGATGTTCGGAAAATGATGTTTGGTCTCTTCCGGATCTTTATGGGTAACGTCCAAGCATACATGATCGATGGCATGAATCTTCATCTCGTTATCGATGGCACGGGCTACGATATCACGCGGAGCCAAACTTAACCTTGGGTCGTATTTCTGCATAAACTCCTCTCCGTTCGGCAGTCTCAATATACCTCCGTAACCGCGCATGGCTTCCGTGATAAGGTAAGCCGGGTGAGTCTCTTTGGGATTGAACAGACTGGTCGGATGGAATTGTACAAATTCCATATCTTTCACCAAACCCTTCGCGCGATACACCATAGCAATGCCGTCTCCCGTAGCAATCTCGGGATTGGTCGTCGTCGCATACACAGCTCCCGTTCCTCCGGTAGCCATCAGCGTGATGCGACTCAGATACGTATCAATCTTCTGCGTTTTTGGATTCAGAATATACGCGCCGTAACACTCGATATCCGGAGTCCTTCTTGTCACACGCACGCCTAAGTGGTGTTGCGTGATGATCTCCACCGCAAAATGGTTCTCCAGTACATCGATATGTGGGTTATTACGTACCGCAGCCATCAGCCCGCGTTGAATCTCCGCACCGGTATCGTCAGCGTGATGTAGGATGCGGAACTCCGAGTGGCCCCCTTCGCGATGCAGGTCAAACGCACCGTCTTCTTTCTTGTCAAAATTAACTCCCCACTTAACGAGTTCCTCGATACCCTTCGGCGCATTACGAACTACCTGCTCTACAGCCGCAGGATCGCTAAGCCAATCGCCGGCTACCATCGTGTCATGGATGTGTTTTTCGAAATCATCCACCATCAAATTGGTCACCGAAGCGATACCGCCCTGTGCCTTGGCTGTGTTGGCCTCCTCCAACGAGGTCTTACAACACAACGCAATCTTGTATTTCTCTGCACGCGCTACTTTGAGCGCAAAACTCATACCGGCTACTCCACCGCCGATAATCAGAAAATCGTATTTCTTAATCATGTTAACTATTTATCGTGCCTTACACAAAGCAAAGACACTAAATGTTGCTCCTCTAAATTGCTTCATCGCTTTGAGACAACTTCGCATCGTCTCGCCGGTGGTTACCAAGTCATCTACAACCAATATATGCTTGTGATACATTTGCTCGGGATGGTTGACTGTAAAAGCTTCAGCTACGTTGGCCTTGCGCTCTTCCCCGCGTTGTAGCGCCTGTTTGGGCGTGTTTCGTGCGCGCGTAACATGCGTGGTGTCCACCGGTATCCCTGTTATTTCACTGATGCCTTTCGCAATATACTCCGCTTGGTTGTACCCTCTTTCTCTCAAACGCTTTGGGTGCAGCGGCATAGGAACGATTACCTCGATTTCATCGAAGAAATCCGCGTATAGCATCTCCATTGCTGCTTGGCGTCCTAACCAATACCCGATCATCGGTTGGTCGGCATATTTCATCTTATGAATAGCCGATCGTATCGGGTGGTCTTTCTCATAGAAGAGAAACGAAGCGGCGTCGTCTAGGTGCATCACCCGTTTAGCAGCCGCCTTGGACTGCGCTTCTCCCCATAAGGCCATCTCTGTGCCATTCTCCCTGATTGCTGCTTGTTCGGTGCGGGGCAGCGACGAGATACACGACTCGCATAACTGCCCTCGCAACGCTTTCTCTCCGACATACCTACCGCATATCGGGCAGACCTGAGGGAAGATGAGACTAAAGAGTGACACCGTTCTTAAAGATCGCTATCTCGTGGTATCCGTTCTTCTCGTTATTGGTCTTGGCGCCGTTAGCTACCTCAATCACAAAGTCCGCAAAGCGTTTTGCTACTTCCTCCATCGGCTCACCTTCGGCGATGACACCGGCGTTGAAGTCAATCCAATTCGGTTTGTTCTTATACAGATTCGAATTGGTGGAGATCTTCATTGTCGGCACGTAGGTACCAAAGGGTGTACCGCGACCGGTGGTAAACAATACCATGTGACATCCGCAGGAAGCGAGAGCCGTTGAAGCGACCAGATCATTACCCGGCGCAGACAGCAAGTTCAACCCTTTCACCTGCAGGCGCTCGCCATAAGGCATCACACCCCGAACCAGCGACTTTCCGCATTTTTGGGTACAGCCCAACGCTTTATCTTCCAGTGTCGAGATACCTCCGGCCTTATTACCCGGACTCGGGTTCTCGCCTACCGGTTCGCCATGACTTAGGAAATAATCTTTGAAATCGTTAATCAAATGTACGGTTTCATCGAACAATTCCCTGTTAGCACAGCGGTCCATAAGAATCGTTTCGGCGCCGAACATCTCCGGTACTTCTGTTAATACGGTTGTACCACCTTGTGCTACCAACCAATCACTCAGACAACCGAGCAGCGGGTTAGCGGTGATGCCACTGAATCCGTCACTACCGCCGCACTTCAAACCCACGCGCAGTTCACTCAAAGGAACCGCTTCGCGTTGGTCTTGTTGCGTCTTAGCGAATAGTTCACGCAAGATAGGCATGCAGTATTCCACTTCATCGCCTTCGATCTTTTGCGTTACAACGAATTTCACGCGATCTTCGTCGATTTCACCGCAGAATTCTTTGAAGATATCCGGTTGGTTATTCTCACATCCGAGACTCACTACCAGAATGGCACCTGCATTCGGATGATGAATCATGTCGCGCAAAATCTTCTTCGTGTTCTCATGATCATCGCCCAACTGCGAGCAACCGTAGTTATGCGGGAAAGCAAAGATATTATCGGCTCCGGTCTCCTGACGCAGACGCTCAGAGCATTTCTGGATGATGCCGTTCACGCAACCGACCGTCGGGATAATCCATACCTCATTGCGGATTCCAACCTGTCCGTCCTTGCGGCGATATCCCATAAAAGTCCTGTTTTCATCGGGGATATTCAGTACGACATCTTTCGGATGATACTCATATTCCAACAAACCTGCGAGGTTCGTCTTGATATTATTCTCGTTCATCCAACTGCCGGCTTTCTTTGCCTCGCGTGCATGACCGATCGGAAAACCGTACTTGATGACGTTCTCGCCTTCTGCCAGGTCTTTGATGGCTATCTTATGGCCGGCAGGCACGTCCTCAAGGACTGTAATCTGTTTGCCGTCCACTTCGATAACCGCACCTGCGGACTGCGGTTGTATTGCTACTACCACATTGTCCGCAGGATTGATTTTCAGAATATTCGTCATATTAGAACAAACTCTTAATTTTTGAAACAAGGCTGTCTACCTTATCGGCTGCGAGCATCAGCTTAACCGTTTCAAGCATACCGATTTTCTCGATGGAATCGAGGTAAAGTGTAACAAGATCGGTCAGACCTGGGATCTTATTGAGGTCCTCTTTGCTCTCTTTCCAGATCACATCCGTAGCGCCGAGTACACCTTCTGCTACCTTGCGGGTGTCGCCCGTAGCCCAGAGTTGCTTGAGCAGATCCATGATCTCCTGTGCGTCATTCGGCTCGATAGGAGCACCGTCTTCACGAACACCACCTTTGTAGTACTCAATGATAGCAGCCAAACCGAGAACCAACCCCTTCGGCAGTTCACCCTTGCGCTCTAAGTAAACCTTCAGACCCGGCAGGTCGCGTGTCTCGAATTTCGGGAAGGAGTTCAGCATGATGGAGGTAACGGCGTGATCTACATACGGGTTGTTGAAACGCTCCAATACGCTTTCGCCATATGCCTTCAACTCGTCCTTCGGCAGATTCAGGGTCTCGAGCAATTCGTCGAACATCACTTTGTGGATGTATTTGCCCAGTACCTCATGGTTGCAAGCGTCGCGAACGATGTTCACGCCACTCAGATAAGTAACAGGACTCAATACCGTGTGCGGGCCGTTCAGCAGCGTTACCTTGCGCTCGTGATACGGTTTCTCGCTCTCGGCAATCAGCACGTTCAAACCTGCCTTATTAGCCGGGAACTCAGCCTCCAACTCCTCGATACTCATATTCTCCGGTTTCTCAATCACCCAGAGGTGGAAGATCTCGGCTTGTACAACGAGGTTGTCGTTATAACCTACCTTCTCTTGAATAGCCGCGATATCCTTGCGCGGGAAGCCCGGAACAATACGGTCTACGAGTGTTGCGCATACATAGTTGTATTTCTCGAACCACTCTTTGAAAGCCTTATAATCTGCGCCGAAGTCATTCTTCCACAACTCAATGTACTTGTGGATACAATCCTTCAAGTGGTGACCGTTCAGGAAGATCAACTCGCACGGCATGAAGATCAAACCCTTCGTCGGATCGCCGTTGAATGTCTTAAAACGACGGAACAGCAACTGAACCAATTTGCCCGGATACGAACTAGCCGGCGCATCGGAGAACTTGCAACTCGGATCAAAAGTGATACCTGCCTCAGTGGTGTTGGAAATCACAAAACGAATCTCCGGTTGCTCAGCCAATGCCATGTATGCCCAGTTCTGGGTGTACGGGTTCAACGCACGACTGATCACGTCAATACGCTCCAGACTGTTCACCGCTTCGCCCTTCAAACGGCCTTGCAGATTAACATGGTACAAGCAGTCCTGACCGTTGAGCCACTCGACCATACCTTTTTCAATCGGCTGAACAACAACCACCGAACCGTTGAAGTTCGTCTTGGCATTCATGTTCCATACAATCCAATCGACGAATGCGCGAAGGAAGTTACCCTCACCAAACTGGATGATTCTTTCGGGTGCTACGCTCTTCGGAGCGGTCCACTTGTTTAAAGCTTTTTTTGCCATAATGTAATAGATTTTATAGTTGTTTTTTGTGTTTCGCCATAATTTGCGCTGCAAATTTACACAAAAAAAATGACATACGCAAGAGGAGAATAGCTTTTTTGCACAAAAGTTGTCAAAAATTTGCATATTTCAAAAAAAAATAGTACTTTTGCAAGCGTTATGAGGTATACATTCTTATTTTTATGCGCATTCGCGCTGTTGGCCTGCAATAGACCATCGCGAGTCGAACAGTACAAAGCTGACAAACATCGGTCGGATAGTATTCACTTGGTAGAACAGACGACAAGTCTGGCATATTACCAATCCCAACTGGAGTCTTTGATGCCGCAAGCAGACAGCTTGTTGCCGTATTTCAAGTATGAAAAAAACGAGAAATACCAGGATCACGGGTACTATGTTGTAAACGGAAAACAAGGTCTTCGTGTCAAAGTGCGAGACGATGGAAAAGAACCGATACTATTGTATCGTGATGGCAAACGAATAGAGAAAACAGACGACCCGATTTATGAACGCGCGGAGCACCTTCGAATCGTGATTTCCGACATTAAAGAATGCGAGAAACGGATCGCACGAACTTCACTCGAGGTGCAAAAATACGAGAAAAGATTACAAAAGCAATAAAATATTTGCATGTTTGCAAAATATTTTGTAATTTTGCGCCGCAAAATATGTGTTGACGTATGTCTGAAAGTAAATACGAAAGTAAAATTACCTCCGCTCCTTGCTCTGCTTTGCAGATTTACCGCGTGCTGAGTAACTTGGAGAACTTGGAGCGTGTGCGGCAATTTATTCCGCAAGATAAAGTGCAGGAGATGGAGATTAGTGCCGATCGCGTGCGGCTGAAAGTGGACGGTTTGGCGCAGAAAATTACCATCGCCATAGTGGATCGCATCGAGAACGATACGGTGAAATTCGGCGCGGAAGGGATACCGATGGATGCGAATTTCTGGATTCAACTCAAAGAAGTCAGTCCGACGGACACGCGCATCAAATTGACCGTGAAGGCCGATATCCCCTTTATGTTCAAGATGATGGTAGATAAAAAACTGCAACAGGGATTGGATCAGGCAGCTGATATGCTCGCCCAATTCCCTTACGCCTCGTGGCAATAAATCAAAATAATGAAAAAACCTCGTATACACAAAGAAGGACGCGGCTTGATCGTGGGTACCGTGCTGCTCCTGTTTTTAATCAACATTCCGGTGTACCTGTTAACGACAGAGGTACATATGCAATGGATTTTCGGCATTACGCTGGCTTTGACGGCCATGCTGCTGGTGTTCGTTACCTATTTCTTCCGTAACCCCGTGCGCGTGTTGGAGATTGATGACCCTAATTTTATTATCGCGCCCGCGGACGGACGCGTAGTGGTCGTTGAACCGACGGATGAGAACGAGTTCTTCCATGAGCGCAAACTCCAAGTGTCTATCTTCATGTCGCCCTTTAACGTACACGCCAACTGGTATCCTATTGAAGGAACGGTTCTCGTGTCCGAGCATCAGAAAGGTCGTCACAAAGGCGCATGGCTTCCCAAGTCCAGTACGGAGAATGAGCGCTCGCTCGTGGTCATCGAGACGCCGTCTAAAGTGCAGATTGCTGTTCGTCAGGTTGCCGGCGCTATGGCGCGGCGAATAGTTACCTACGCCAAACCCGGTCATCAGGCGCATCGAAACACCCACCTCGGATTCATCAAACTCGGCTCGCGTGTAGACATGTACCTCCCGCTTAATACGGAGATGTTCGTCACGGTTGGTGAAGCTGTGCGCGGTAACGAAACCATCATTGGACGCCTGCAGGATGATCCGACCATCAACACCAATGAAGAAGTTTAACCATTAAATACCAAAAGTATGAATTTTGAAGAATTATTTGCGCAGTATCCCTGCCCGTTTACCGATGAGCAAGTAAAAGCTCAAGTGGCTGACATCGAAGCAAAGCATTTTGCTGAGAACAACAATATCGAGGTTTGGAAGGAATGCCTCCATCAGATTGACTATACGACCCTGAGCGCTGACGATACCATTGCGAAAGTAGAAGGGATGGCGAATGCGGTCAACACTTTCGAGGCGAAATTCCCGGGCATACCGAATGTGGCAGCTATCTGCGTCTATCCCGCTATGGCAGAGTATGTACGCAAAGCACTCAAAGACCCGAAATTCAATATCGCTTGCTGCTGCGCAGCCTTCCCTGCATCCCAGACTTTCCCGGAGATCAAAGTCGCAGAGACTGCTCTCGCGCTCAAAGCCGGTGCTACCGAAGTGGATATCGTCCTCTCTGTAGGTAAATTCCTCGAGGGACGTTATCAGGATTGTTTCGATGAAATCGCAGAGATAAAAGCTGTTTGTGGCGAACACCACCTCAAAGTCATCCTCGAGACCGGACTCCTCAAAACCGCAGAGAATATTTGGAAAGCATCTATCCTCTCCATGGCTGCAGGTTGCGACTTTATCAAGACTTCTACCGGTAAGATCAGCGTCAACGCTACGCCGGAAGCTACCTTTATCATGTGCCACGCCATCAAGGCTTGGAAAGAGAAAGCGGGCATCAAGATGGGTTATAAACCCGCCGGTGGCGTCTCCACGACCGATGAGGCAGTACAACACTTCACGCTTGTAAAAGAAATCCTCGGCGAAGAGTGGCTCAATAACGAGTGGTTCCGTTTCGGTGCTTCCCGTCTGGCCAATAACCTCCTCTCCTCTATCGTAGGAAAAGAAACCAAGCATTTTTAACAACTATCCTAGGTTCCTAGGTCCCTAGGCTCCTAGTTGTATTACAATGAATAAGATTCTTTCAAAGAAATTTTTCTCTGACAATGTAGCGGAGCTCGTAGTGGAAGCTCCGCTCATTGCGCGTAGCCGTAGAGCCGGTCATTTTGTCATCATCCGTGTGGACGCCCTTTCCGAGCGCATCCCTCTGACCATTTCCGCGGCTGATATCGAACGCGGTACCATCACCCTTGTTGTTCAACAAATCGGCGTTTCTACGCGCAAACTCTTAGCAATGGAACCCGGCGAATGTCTTCACGATATCGTCGGACCGCTCGGCCGCGCGACGCGTATTGAGAAATACGGCACAGTCGTTTGCGCTTGTGGTGGAGTAGGAGCTGCACCGATGCTGCCTATCGCTGAAGCCCTGAAGAAAGCCGGCAACAAAGTGATCACCGTTCTGGCGGCACGAAACAAAGACCTGCTTATCCTTCAGGATGAACTCGCCCAATGGTCCGATGAAGTGATCATCATGACCGATGATGGTTCTGCGGGTCAGCAAGGTGTGGTTACCGTAGGAGTAGAGCAAGTAATCAATCGCGAGAAGGTCGATAAGTGTATCACCATCGGCCCGGCGATCATGATGAAGTTCGTCGCGCTGACGACCGCCAAATACAACATCCCGACGGAAGCTTCGCTTAACACCATCATGGTCGATGGAACCGGTATGTGCGGTGCGTGCCGCGTTACCGTAGGCGGAAAAACGAAGTTCGTCTGCGTCGATGGACCCGAGTTCGATGCCCACGCAGTGGACTGGAACGAAATGCTTAGCCGAATGCGCGCATTCAAGGCCGAAGAAACCGCAGCCCTCAATGCATACCAAGCCCAACAAGCATCCAAGAACGACGGTCAACCGACGGTCAACCGACGGTCAACCGACGGTCAAAGCCAAGGTGAGGCTTCTGTAACGCCTGTAGAACCCTTTGAGGGAAAACCCAAAGACCGTGTCGCTATCCCCCGTGTGCAGATGCCCGAACTGCGTCCTGAAGTTCGCGTTAAATCGCTCCACGAAGAAGTCAACCAAGGCCTCACTTTCGAACAGGCCATTACCGAATCCCACCGTTGTCTGAACTGTAAGAACCCAACCTGCGTACAAGGTTGTCCGGTCAATATCAACATCCCGGGTTTCATCAAGACCCTTGAGACTGGTGATATCCTTGGCGCTGCGGCTGTCATCAAAGAGTCTTCTTCTCTGCCAGCAGTCTGTGGCCGTGTATGCCCGCAAGAGAAGCAATGCGAGTCGCAATGTATCCATCTCAAGATGGGCCATCCGGCCGTTGCCATCGGTTACCTCGAGCGTTTCTGCGCCGACTTCGCCAATCAGCATACTCAGATTGATCTGAATAATCCGAAAACTCCGACCGGCCCGAAAATCGCCGTCGTGGGTTCCGGTCCTGCCGGCCTTACCTTTGCCGGTGATGCCGCCAAATACGGCTACGAAGTACATGTATTCGAAGCACTTCATGAGATAGGCGGAGTACTCAAATACGGTATTCCGGAGTTCCGTCTTCCGAACGCTATCGTGGACACCGAGATAAACGGTCTCCGTGCGCTTGGTGTGCAATTCCACACGGACACGATCATCGGAAAGACTATCTCTGTCAAGGAACTCGAAGAGCAAGGTTTTGCAGGCATCTTCGTTGGTTCAGGCGCAGGTCTGCCGCGATTCATGAACATCCCTGGTGAGAACCTCAACGGTGTCATGTCGTGTAACGAGTACCTCACGCGCGTCAACCTTATGGACGCTTCCAATCCTGCGACCGACACACCGCTCCTCTATGGCAAGAACGTAGCTATCATCGGTGGTGGTAACACCGCGATGGATGCCGTACGTACAGCTAAACGTTTGGGCGCGGAGCACGCGATGATCATCTATCGCCGCTCCGAAGAAGAGATGCCGGCGCGTATCGAAGAGGTACATCACGCCAAACAGGAAGGAATCGAATTCTTGACGCTCCACAACCCGATAGAGTACCATGCCGATGAGAACGGTCGTGTATGTGAGGCCGTACTTCAAGTGATGGAACTCGGCGAGCCTGACGAGTCTGGTCGCCGTAGTCCGGTGCCTGTAGAAGGTAAGACCATCAAGATACCCGTTGACTTAGTCGTTGTTGCGGTCGGAGTCAGTCCTAACCCGCTGATCCCGTCTTCCGTAGAAGGTCTTGAGATTAGCAAAAAAGGAACCATCGTCGTCAACGAAGGCATGCAGTCCGCTATCCCGACTATTTTCGCCGGAGGCGATATCGTTCGCGGTGGAGCAACCGTCATCCTTGCGATGAGTGACGGTCGCAAAGCTGCCAAAGCAATGCACGAATATCTAACGTCTAACAGCAACGCGGTCTAAGTTCTAACAGTGTTAACGGTCTTAACCGCCATATTACTCTCTGTCAATTTCCTGACGAGCCACCCTTTGACCGGGCAGGCGAATATGTCTGTGTTGGTGAAAAACCTCAATACAGGCGAGGTGATTGACAGTTACCGCGCAGATAAAGTGGTGCCACCGGCGTCGGTGATGAAATTGCTGACGACTGGTGCGGCACTCGATATTCTTGGCCCTGGATATCGTTTCCCGACCGTCCTGGAGTACACCGGTTCCATCGAGAACGGCATCCTAAGCGGCGACCTCTATATCCACGGCAGTTGTGATCCTTCTTTAGGTTGGAAAGGTCGCACCGGTTTTCTCGACCAATGGGTTAAAGCCGTTCAAAGGGCCGGCATCACTTCTATCGAAGGTGCTGTAATAGCTGACATGACACTCTTGGATGGCGATGCACAAAACCCCAACTGGTTATGCGAGGATGCAGGAAACTACTACGCTCCTGGTATCTTTGGACTCAACTACTACGGAAACACGATGAATATTGTGCTCCAGAGCGGAGAGCCCGGGACGGTAGCAAAGGTCATCAAGACCGAACCGGCTGTAGAGGATATCGTCTTTATCAATCGTATTCGTTGCGATAAGATTCAATACGACGGTGCGTTCGTGTCGGGCTTACCCTATAGCCGTGAGCGTTATTTGACAGGAGCGGTACCTTCTAACTTGGGTACGTTTGGTGTCAAAGGCGACTTGCCGAATCCGGGTCTACTCTTGGCGCGTCATTTTACCAGCAAACTGCGCGAAGCGGGTATCTCTGTAAAACGCGATGCGACTTTCGAAGCCGATTATAATCCTTTGACGCCGCTTCGAACGGAACTCTATATCCATTATTCGGAGCCCCTTTCGGAAATTATCAAAGAGACGAATGTGAACAGCAACAACCTCTATGCAGAGTCGCTGTTCCGCTACCTCGGTACGCGTTATACCCTTCCCGGCACAATTCATAACAGCCAAGATCTGCTGCGTGACTACTGGCGTCGCCGCGGAGTTTCCATCCAGAATGCGATTATCAAAGATGGCTGTGGACTCGCTCCTCAAGATGCGGTCAGCGCACAGACTTTTGTACAACTGTTGACGGTCATGCTGCGCAGTCAGAATGCTGATGCGTGGATCGCCTCACTACCTGTAAGCGGGCAAAGTGGAACACTCAAATCCCTATGCCCAAAGACTGAACTGGAAGGCCGAATCCATGCCAAGAGTGGCACCATCGCCGGAACAAAGAATTTTGCGGGATACATCGACATGCCGAATGGCGACACCTGGGTATTTGCTATCCTTATCAACTCCGCACCCGGTAAAGCGAAGAACATACAGACGGTGATTCAACAATACTTGTTGGATGTATATCAGCAGCACAAATAGTACCAACTCCTTAGTGAAGGAAATGCTGGCGAAAGGCGAGTGGCCGCAAACAGAGCATTATCTCTATGCCGGCTATCAGACTGCCGGCCGCGGTCAAACGGGTAATAGCTGGGAAAGCGAAGCGAACAAAAACGTATTGTGTTCGATACTTTTGCCGCCGAACAAAAACCTATATTTCTTGAATATAGCCGTTAGCGTAGCGATCATAAGACTCCTCGGCGATCAGTTTACGATTAAGTGGCCAAACGATATATACTATAATGACAAGAAACTCGCAGGTATTCTATTGGAGAATGCTATAGTAGGTTCAGAGATTAAATACTCTATAGCCGGCATCGGATTGAACGTCAACCAGACCGTTTTTGTCTCCAATGCCCCAAATCCTGTTTCGCTGAAGCAGATTACCGGCAAAGAGTACGACATTGACCAATTGATGAAGGACCTTCTCGAAACAATAACGGTTGTATTGAAAGAACCTGAGGATGTAATTTGGTCAGAATACAAGGCGCACCTCTATCGCCGAGAAGGATATTGGCTGTTCGAAGATAAAAATGGGGCCTTTGAAGCACACATCGAAGATGTATTGCCGACCGGAGAGATTGTCCTTCGCGACAAAAACAGTCAAGTGCACCAATATGGATTTAAACAAATAAAATATATTCTATGAAAAAGAGCATCATCATTACCGGCGGAGCCGGATTTATCGGAAGTCATGTTGTACGGTTATTTGTGAACAAATATCCGGACTATCGTATCATCAATCTGGATAAGTTGACCTATGCCGGTAACTTGGCGAATCTCAAGGATATCGAAGACAAGCCGAACTACCGTTTCGTACGTGCAGATATCTGCGACTTCGATACCATCTATGCGCTGATGCAAGAAGAACACGTCACAGGTGTAATCCACCTCGCCGCTGAGAGCCACGTAGATCGCTCTATCAAAGATCCTTTCACCTTCGCCCGCACGAATGTAATGGGTACATTATCTATGCTCCAGGCCGCGAAACTGTACTGGGAATCCCTACCGGAGAAATACGAAGGCAAGCGTTTCTATCACATTTCGACCGATGAAGTGTATGGTGCGTTGGAGATGACTCATCCTGAAGGTATCGAACCGCCTTTCACCACCAAGGCCTCGTCCGGAGAACACCATCTTGCTTACGGTGAAGACTTCTTCTACGAGACGACGAAGTACAATCCCCATTCGCCCTATTCAGCATCGAAAGCATCGTCGGATCATTTCGTACGTGCCTTCCATGATACCTACGGCATGCCGACCATCGTGACGAACTGCTCGAACAACTATGGTCCGTACCAATTCCCGGAGAAACTCATTCCGTTGTTCATCAATAATATTCGTCATCGCAAACCCCTTCCGGTGTACGGCAAGGGAGAGAACGTACGTGACTGGTTGTTCGTCGAGGATCACGCGCGCGCGATCGATATTATATATCATAAAGGTGTCATCGCCGAGACATACAACATCGGTGGATTCAACGAGTGGAAGAATATAGACATCATCAAGACCGTCATTAAGACTGTGGATCGTCTGCTCGGTCGTCCCGAAGGCGCAGACCTTGACCTCATTACCTATGTCACCGACCGTGCCGGACATGACATGCGCTATGCGATAGACTCCACCAAGTTACAACGCGAACTCGGTTGGGAACCTTCGCTCCAGTTCGAGGAAGGTATTGAGCGCACGGTTCGTTGGTATCTCGACAATCAGGAATGGCTCGACAATATCACTTCCGGCGAGTACGAGAAGTACTACGAAGACATGTATAAAAACCGTTAAGTATGAATCTGAAACGAATCCGCATTCGAATGCCCAAATGGCAGGCGATTCGCAGCACCAACTATCTCATCCGTTCCGATAAGCCTTAGGTGTCACGCCTACGTGGCTCTTGAAGAAACGGTTAAAGAACGCTACGTTGTCGAATCCTAAATTCAGCGCTATCTCTTTAATCTGCTGATTAGTGATCTTCAGCTGACTCTTGGCGTCGGTGATGATCGCCTCGATGATGATATCGCCGGCGGTACGATCTCCGACCGATTTAATGGTCGAGCAAAGGTGCGGCAAGGTTAGACGAAGAGCTTCAGCATACTGACTCACATGATGCCACTCATGGTAATGTTGCAGCACGAGTTGGCAATAATCCTGATAGATCTCCGTCTTCCGATCCATCGGCTTTACGAGATACTCGTCCTGCTCATGCGCATACTTGGCATAACTGGTCTGCAGCAGGTTGAAGATATGTACCATCTTCTCGGAATCGAGCATGGTTGGTTCGGCATTCAGCGCTGCAACAACGGTATCGTACATCGAGCATAGCACTTTCGCGTGGTTCTCACTCATGCTCAGTTTGGGCGAGTGCAGTTGAAGCGCCGAAAGGCTCATCTTGTTATTCACCGTATATTTCTCGAGGAACTTACTGCCGAATACAATCCAGTATACCAGCGCATCGTCGGAACACTCACGAATAAAGAGGAAACTACCGGGCTCCAGTAATAAAATATCATTCTGCTTGAACTCGTAATCCGTCACGTTAATTGTTGCGCGGGCAGTTCCGCGTACCAAAAAAGCATACACACCGCACTTGATCTTACACGGATAACGACCGTACTCATTCATCAGTTTACCACTGGCATCGCCGATCATGTAATCTCCATACGGACAGTCAACAATAGGAATATTATTCTCTTTCATCTTAATATTTGTATCAAAAACAGCGCAAAGGTAGTACTTTTTTTTGAATTGTGCAAAAAAATCAGTCAAAATTTGCATATTTAAAGATTTTGCAGTACCTTTGCACCCGAAAATGATATGTGAAGAGATACATAATGCCATTTCAGCGCTTGCAGTAAACTATGCTGCTGACCAGATTTGTGTACTGATAGACGAGAAAGTGGCCGACCGTGCAGCATCGATCCTCGATCCTCAGTGGCCGACTCTAAGTCTCGCGGTGAGCGAGCAGAAGAAGTCACTCGAGACGGTGCAGCAGATTTGGGATTTTCTCTTTGCGCACGGTATCACGCGTCGCGGGTTGTTGATATGTATCGGCGGCGGCATCTTAACAGACCTCGGCGGTTTCGCTGCGGCTACCTACAAGCGCGGTATTGATTATATCAATGTGCCAACGACCTTGTTGGCGATGATTGATGCTTCGACGGGTGGCAAGACGGGCATCAACTACGGAGGTTTGAAGAACAGCATCGGCTGTTTTGCCCCGCCCATAGAGACACTTATTTGGACAGGATGGCTCGAAACTCTTCCTACCAAGGAGGTGCTCAGCGGTTTTGGCGAAATGCTGAAGATGGGCTTAATCGATAATGACTTATGGGGCGCACTCATGCGCTATGATCTTGATACGATGCCGATTGATTCCTTGCAACCGCTGATCGCGCAATGTGTAGAGGAGAAAGAACGCATCGTAGCGGCCGACCCGAAGGAGGAAGGCCTGCGTAAAGTTCTCAACTTCGGTCATACTTTCGGCCATGCGTTGGAAGAGAAAAGTATGGGTGCGCATGCCCGCTCGGGTGTCGAGCCTCTCGACCACGGTTATGCAGTGGTATATGGCCTGATAGCGGAGTTGTATCTGAGTGTGACAAAACTCGGTTGTCCCAAAGAACCTTTGCAACAGTTGACGCACCTCATGCTCCATTATTACGGAAAGCCGAACTGTAAGTGTTCCGACCGCGAGGCACTCATCGCTCTTATGCAACAAGATAAAAAGAACGAGCGCACAGCTCAAATCAACTGCACGCTCATTCAGAATATCGGTTCGCCGCTCATCAATCAGGTTATCACATCCGAGGAGGCGAATGAAGCGTTAGAATATCTTTTCTCCCTGTAAGGTATAGATTCCTTCTTCCGTCTGTACGACCACGACTCCCTCGTGCAGGATGAGTCGTGCTTTGCGGCCGCTCTCTACATTCTCGATACCTTCCAAAGCATAGAATTCTTGCTTGATAATATAGAGCGTGACGACATCATGGTCGTAACTCACAATGACATAGGTACGAGTAGGTATATCCTTATCGAAATAGGATAACTTGAATTTGTTCTCTACGGCATAGTGTTTACCCTTATACGTTAAGTCGGTCCAGCCGTTCACTATGGCACTGTCCAATACCATATAACGGCATACATCTGCCGAGTCAATCACCGCACCAGCCTGTTCCGGCAACACTTCGGCATTCTTGCCGATCTTAAACTGCTCGGTGGGAGATATCTCCGGTACACCATAGTAGTTGACGAATCGTCCTACCACGCCGGACAATGGATCACCGGCTTTCACATCGGCGCCGTAGCGCTTACTGGTCACACCGTCACCGCGGTCGAAAAGCAACATGCTACCCGTCTCATCGCGCACGTATATATAGTTGTCGTATTTCTTGGTGACAACCACATCATTCAGATAGACCGTAGCATTATCCGTTGAGCGTACTGCTTCCTCCACACATAGTTTGCTGGCGATATGCAAGAGAACGATGGACTCGGCGCGAACCTCGCCGGAAGTGAAGAGAATGGTATCCGTATAATGACCGGGGGCTACATCGGCATACGAAATAGTCAGATTATCGCCATCTTGGTCCAATAGTTCCGAGGAAAGTGAGAAGATAGCAGGGTTGGTATGCGTCACAGCGATATCCTCCGTCAACTTATTGGCATTGACTTGTACTGTGCGCGCATCGGAGGTCTTGAGCGTAGTACCGAAGTTCACGAGCGGGGCAATAATGGCCGGCACATCCCCCATCGCTTCTACGCGGCGGTATAAACAGACAGGTGTTTGCGACTGACCTTCATAGCAGGCAAAGAGCGTAGGATTATTCTGCGCGTTGTATTGGATTATCTTCGCTTTGCTGTTTCCCTTGTTGGTGATAACGGCCTTACCGCCCGACTCAATATTAATATCCCAGTAACCGTAGTTCCCGTAGGTACCCTCATCTACGACATTCGTCCATACTGCTAAACGATTCTTGGTCTGACCGCCCGAAGCAACGAGATACGCTTCTTCGTATCGCAGTTCGTCTTGGAAGATATAGGTTGTCTGCCCATCCAGTTCGGAGATGCGCAGCGTGTAAATGGCGCGTTCATCGGCATCTACCATCATGCGGTCTGACGAATAACGCCCCTTGATGGCATGGATATTATTGACGGACTCCCACTCGTCATAATACCCCATGATATAGTTCACCCCTTCTTGCGCCACACCGAAGATAACCTGATCGGAGTCTTGCAGTTGATCGACGGAGGTCACGAGTTGGTAGGTATCCATCGTGAAGACCGAACTGCCACCGGAAGCCGATCGGATAGAGATGGTGTTGATATAAATGGCATTCTCCGTGCACTCCACCCAGAACTTGATCTTTCCGCTCTGCGGTGTCTCCAGATTAATGACGGAGTCGCGATTATAGACTCCTTCGCCACTGGCGGCCGGCTTGTAGATGTGAATACTCAGCGGTTCGTTCTCACCTATCTGCACATAGATAGTACCTTTTCCTTTGGAACTGTTCTGGCAGAAGTTAAAGGTAATACGGCGTACATCCTCGAAGGCCACAACCGAAGTGGCTCCTGCACCTGATGTGCCGGTTTTTACTCCTACGCCGCAGGAATAGAGTCGTTCCTGTGCATCCAACCTGCCGGCCGTGTACTCCGTTGCGTCTTTGTTACTGATCCACCCGTCGGTGGTTCCGTCACAAACGGTAGCGCCTACTTTCGAGGCCCATTTGACGGAAGTGAAGGTGTAAGTAGTCACCCCCGCAAAAAGCGGAGACAGACTGCAAACCATCACGATAGCAAAAATAATTTTTCTCATGGTATAATTATTTATAAGCCGCCACAATCTGCTTTACTAACGGGTGGCGTACGATATCTTTCTCGTTAAACTCGATAATACTGATCTCTTTAATATACCTAAAGCGATCCATTGCGTCGCGCAAACCTGACTTCTGCGTCAGCGGCAGGTCTATCTGTGTCATGTCTCCCGTGACAATCATCTTACTGCCGAATCCGAGACGGGTAAGGAACATCTTGAGTTGTAAAGCAGTAGTGTTTTGTGCTTCATCGAGAATAACTACGGCATCGGAGAGCGTCCGCCCGCGCATGAAAGCCAAAGGCGCGATCTGTATGGTTCCTTTCTCCATGTACTCCGCTAATTTTGCGGCAGGAATCATGTCTTGCAGTGCGTCATACAGCGGTTGAAGGTACGGATCAATCTTCTCTTTCATGTCGCCAGGCAGAAAACCTAATTTCTCTCCCGCTTCCACCGCAGGTCGCGACAACACGATACGTCTCACCTCTCTGTTCTTGAGCGCTCTCACAGCCAATGCAATAGCGGTGTAGGTCTTTCCGCTTCCTGCTGGGCCTACTGCAAAAAGTAAGTCGTTCTCCTCATACGCTTTGACCAGTGCCTGCTGGTTCGTGGAGCGCGCATAGATGGACTTACCGTTCACACCGTGCAGAATGAGGTTGTCGGTAGCCTGTTCCTGCGGTTTATCGCCATGCAGCAACATGAGAATATCTTGTTCTGTCAGGCGGTTATTGCGGATGCAGAACTGCTCGCATAACTGTAGCGATTTCTCGAAGTTCTCGATTGCTGCCTCCGATCCGGTTACCTTCACCTGATACCCGCGCGCCACGACACGCACGTCGGGGTGTTGATTCTTGAGGCAAAGAATATTCTTGTTATTCACGCCGTAAAAGGTCGGCGTATCGAGGGAGTCGTTGAGTGATAGTATTTGTTCCATTCGGTTCTATTGTTACAAAAATAGTCTGCGGACCGTTATGAAGCACCAAATACGGTACATTCAAACGGCGGTTATACGTAAGGGCTTGGTCGAGGGTCTTTTGCGTCAAGGGCACGGTCTCCGCTTTACACTCGATGAGCATGATTGGAGCCATGAAGCGGTTGTACACTACAGCATCGCACCGCTTCTTGGCTTGACCAAGCGTGATAGCAGTCTCCACGGCCATGAGGGAAGCGGGATATCCCATTTCCACCATTCGGTGCAGCAACTGCTGCCGTACCCATTCCTCTGGAGTCAGGCGCACCCAGCGGTGGCGCCATTCGCAGAAGATCTGCTCCTTGCCGTTGAAAATCCGCGTCCTCATTTAAGGTAGTTGTCCTTGAGCGAACAGGTGCGATTGAGAACCAGGTGCTCTGCAGTAGTATCAGGATCGACAACGAAATACCCTTGTTTGAGCAACTGATAGTGATTCTCTTGTTCGATACCATCCACGAATACCGGTGCATGCAGTTCGCTGCGAAGTGAACCTTCTACCTTGATGGTCTTTACTACGAGACTCTCGGGATTCAGTAAGTCGCGGAAGTCGCCTTCTTCGGCACTAGGGTTCTCTACCGCGAAGAGTCGGTCGTACAGACGCACTTCAGCATCCAACGCACTATTGCATTCGACCCAGTTGATAGTCGCCTTCGTCTTGCGGTTGCCCCCTTCGGTACCCGATTTGCTGTTCGGATCATAGGTAGCGTAGACAGTAGTGATGTTTCCGTTTTCGTCCTTCTCGCACCCCGTTGCTTGAATGATATAGGACGCTTTGAGGCGCACCTCACGTCCGCCCGGGCTGAGACGGAAGAACTTATTGTCTGCTTCCTCAAGGAAGTCACCGCGTTCAATCCATAGTTCCTTGCCGAACTTTACCTCGCGCGTGCCGAGCTCCTCATGTCCGTCGATATTCTCTGCGATAATCGTCTCGCCTTCACCCTCGTAGTTGGTGATTACCAACTTCACCGGATCAAAGATGGCGCATACACGCGGAGCGGTCTCTTTGAGATCTTCGCGAATGGTGTGTTCGAGCAGACCTTGGTCAATCATACCTTCCACTTTCGTATAACCGATCTTATCCATGAACGTGCGGATGGCTTGCGGGGTATAGCCGCGACGACGTAGACCGCAAACGGTCGGCATACGCGGGTCGTCCCAACCGGCTACGAGACCTTCTTTGACCAGTTGCAGCATCTTACGCTTCGACATCACGGTATAAGTGATATTGAGTCGGTTGAACTCGCGCTGTTTAGGACGGTAGTTAGGTCCGTACGGACTCAGGCCGCAGAAATTCTCACCGCTGAACTGGTCAATGAAATAGTCGTAAAGTGGACGGTGTACTTCGAACTCAAGCGTGCAGATCGAGTGTGTCACACCTTCGAAATAATCGCTTTGACCGTGCGCAAAGTCGTACATGGGATATACATTCCATGTGTGGCCCGTACGATGGTGCGGGTGAGAGGTAATGATGCGGTACATGATTGGGTCGCGGAAATGCATGTTCGGGTTTGCCATGTCGATCTTCGCGCGCAGCACCATCTTGCCTTCCTCTATCTCGCCGCGTTGCATAGCTTCGAAAAGACGCAAGTTCTCTTCGATAGGGCGGTCGCGATAAGGAGAAGCTACACCCGGTTCGGTCGGCGTTCCTTTCTGTTCCGCGATCTGCTCGGCTGTCTGTTCGTCCACATACGCCTTACCGGCCTTGATGAAACGGATAGCTAGATCATACAACTGCTGGAAATAGTCGGAGGCATAGAAGATCTGGCCCCAGTGGAAACCTAACCAGCGAATGTCGCGCTCGATGGTCTCTACATACTCCGTGTCTTCTTTGGCGGGGTTGGTGTCGTCAAAACGCAGGTTACAAACACCGTGATATTTCTCCGCAATGCCGAAGTCCATGCAGATAGCCTTGACGTGACCGATGTGCAGGTAACCGTTCGGCTCCGGCGGAAAACGCGTCTGTATACGTCCGTCATTCACTCCTTCCGCTAAATCTTTCTCTACAATTTGCTCAATAAAATTGAGACTTTTTTCCTCTTGTTCCATTTTTGATTATTCTGTTTTTTTTATCTGATTATACTGAGTTATGCTCTTACGATGCCTCTCGTCGAAACTCTGACAAAATTGACGATGAGGTCTCTCTCCTTACTTGCGGGCATCGTTGCCTCGATATGGTCGAGTGCCTGAGTCGTATTCATGCCGTTTTGGTAAAGAAGGCGGTACACCTCCTGTATCGTGTGAATTTGTTCCGGCGTAAATCCGCGGCGATTGAGGCCCACGGAATTGATGCCGCAGAACGCTATCGGGTCACGCGCGATGATGGCAAACGGCGGAATATCTTTGTTGATTTTCGAACCGCCTTGAATCATCACATGGCCGCCGATATGGCTGAACTGGTGCACGAGCGTGCCACCGCCAATGATGGCGAAATCATCTACTTCCACTTCTCCGGCTAACTGCGTAGCGTTGGACATAATGATGTTGTCGTGCAATATACAATCGTGCGCAACGTGGCAATAAGCCATGATGAGGTTGTTGTTACCCACGACGGTCTTTCCTTTGCTGGCGGTACCGCGATGGATGGTCACAAACTCACGCAACACGCAGTTGTCGCCAATGATGGTCCATGTCTCCTCGCCGCGGAACTTCAAATCCTGCGGGACACAACCAATCACGGCGTGTGGGAAAACATGGCAGTTATCGCCAAGAATCACATTATCATCAATATACGCGAAAGCATCGATCGTTACGTTGTTCCCGATTTGTGCTTTCGGGCTTACATATGCTAAAGGACTTATCATATTATTCCGAGATTATCATATTTCTGAGTTTCCGTACGCACTGTGTGTTGAACGTGTGTCCGGGTTTATAGGCTACGATGCGACCCTGCAGACGAAGTCCGAGTAAGGATAAATCACCGATGACGTCTAACAGCTTGTGCCGCGCAGGTTCATTGAGGTAGTTCAGCGGTGAGAGGTAACCGAGTTTCTTGGCGTCCATGTGCGGTTGGCCCATCTTATCGCAGAAATAATCCATACCTTCCTGCGACATTTCCGTCTCGTAAATCACGAGAGCGTTCTTCAAATCACCGCCTTTGATGAGCCCGACGCGCAACAGCGGTTCTATTTCGCGCACGAAACAGAACGTACGAGCGGCCGCTATTTCTTTGGGATAGTCAGCGAGGTTCTTGAGGGTCGCATGTTGTTCGCGCAGCAGGTTCGATTGAAAAGCAATCGTCACATCTACCTCGTAGTGGTCGCACGGCTCAATACGCATCGAGTGACCGTGCTCGGAGATATACTCGATCGGTTCGCGAACTACATACACCTGCTGTTCCGCATCTTGTTCTTCAATTCCCACCCGTGCTATCTCGCGACAAAAGAAGCGGGCACTGCCGTCCAAAATCGGCATCTCCGGGGCATCTACGTCGATGATGCAGTTGTCAACGCCCATCGCGTACAATGCACTCAGTGCATGCTCAACGGTACTAATTTTCCATTTACCTCGTTCGAGCACCGTGCCGCGTTCTGTACCCGACACATAGTCTGCCAAAGCCTGGTGGCATGGTTGTCCGGGCAGGTCTACGCGGCGAAGGCATACACCGGTGTTCGCTGGTGCGGGGTTAAAAGTCGCGGTCACATGCAAGCCCGTGTGCAAACCTACCGAACTGAGGGTAAAAGGTTCTTTTATTGTATGCTGTTTCATTTCTTCTCTAATTCATTAAGCCGTTTGAGAATATCCGGCAGTTGTTTGAATCCCACTACGGCTCGACGCCAGTTACCGGCATCGATAGCCGGATAGCCTTGGTACATACCCGGCTTGCGTACACTATTCGGAACACCCGACTGCGCACCGAAGATACAGTTATCCGCTATCTCGATATGTCCGGCTACACCAACTTGACCGGTCAAGATACAATGCTTGCCGATCTTACTGCTTCCGGCGATGCCCACCTGCGCACAGAGGAAAGTGGACTCTCCTACTTCGACATTATGTGCAATCTGCACGAGGTTATCAATCTTCACGTTGCGGTGAATAATAGTCGACCCCATCATCGCGCGGTCGATAGTTGTGTTAGCGCCTATCTCTACATCGTCTTCGATGATCACGTTTCCTATCTGCGGAATCTTCTGATTAACGCCCTGTGCATCGGGTTCAAAGCCAAAACCGTCCGAACCGACCACTACGCCGGCATGCAAGATACAATCAGCGCCCACCTTGCAATTTGCATAGACGCGAACTCCTGCATAAAGAACGGTATGGTCGCCAATCACGACGTTATCACCGATATAGCAGTTCGGGTATATCTGTACGCCCTTACCCAACCGCACGTTTTTGCCGATATACGCGAACGCACCGACATACGCATCTTCGGGAACGACTACTCCTTCGCTGATGAAACTCGGTTGCTCAATACCTCGCTTGGCGGGATTCATAGCCTTCGATACAATCTGCAGTAACTGTGCCATCGCCCCGCGGGCATTCTCTACGAGGATGACTGCTGCGCCGGCTTTGCCTTCACCTTCCGGAAAACGGATCTTGCCTTCTACCACGCTACGCGTAAGAAGTATCACACCCGCCTTCGTGGTCTCCAGACAGGGAAGGTATTTGGCATCGGTGATGAATGATAGATGATGCGCTTGCGCCGACTCAATCGGAGCTACATCGCTCACCATCGCATTCGAGTTACCATACAATGCTCCGCCCAGTAAGGCTGCTATTTGTTGTGCACTAAATTCCATTATCGCATTTTGAATAAATATCGTTTAATCGGCTTGCGCGTCAGTGCCTCAAGGTCCAGTATCTCACTGGCATCCGCAATGTCGCGCACGGTACCGTCTGAGTACAGAATATCAATCGTGTCAGCTTTCTCCGAATAGGTGTTGCTGGTCGAGATATGTTCGCTCCAGCAATATTCCGCCTCTTTCTCCGACACACCTAACCGTGTTGCATACTCTTTGTTTAGTTCCGTCTTCTGTGAATCCGTTAACGGTTTTTCCAACAACTCCCCGCGGAAGAGACGACGATTGACAAAACTCTCGCTCAAAGCACTCAGCACTTTGTCGTCGCACGAAATCCAAGCCTTGATAGCGGACAGTACATCGTTGTCGTCAAGCAACGCGTATTTCTCCAGCGCCTCGCTCTGAGGACTAAACATGCGGAAGTTCACCGGTTGATACAAGAAATATCGTAAAGCCGGCGAGCAGAATAACTCTTTACCGTCACGCGCTAACTCTTTGGCTCGGCTCAGGATCTTTATCAAGTGTTGTTCGGCGGCCACAGAGGTCTTGTGCAGATATACCTGCCAGTACATCAGTCGGCGGGCTACCAAGAATTTCTCTACGGAGTAGATTCCTTTTACTTGTACTACTAATCGATCATCGCGTACGTCGAGCATCTTCAGCAATCGTTCACTTGCTACGCGACCTTCTTGCACGCCTGTGAAGAAAGAATCGCGGCAGAGATAGTCCATGCGATCGACATCCAGCTGACTCGAGATAAGTTGGTGCAGGAAATGCTTCGGATACTCGTTCTTAAAGATAGAAATTGCGGTGTCCAATTGACCATTCAGGTCAATATTAATCCGCTCCATCATCAAAAGCGAAATATCTTCGTGCGTGACGCCTTCGACGAGTGTATGCTCAAGCACATGCGAGAAAGGTCCGTGACCGATATCGTGCAGCAGGATGGCAATCATCGCGCTCGTCTCTTCGTGCTCCGTGATTTCCACACCTTTGAGACGCAGCGAAGCGATAGCCTCGTGCATCAGGTGCATCGCGCCCAGCGAGTGACCGAAACGGCTGTGCATCGCGCCCGGATACACCAAGTACGATAGGCCCAACTGGCGAATACGATTTAGACGCTGCACATACGGATGTTGCAGCACATCGTAGATCAGTTCATTCGGTATGGACAAGAACCCAAAGACAGGGTCGTTAATAATCTTTCTTTTATTCGGCATCTTCTTTTCTTTTTCTAATAGTGGCAGCGTATAGTCCTGCCATCAAAACCAGTACCAGTGGCGAGCCTATAGGGTGCTCTACTAATTGCTGATCGCCCGGTGCTTCGCCACCTCCTAAATCCGGCGGTCCCGGTGCACGACGTGGCTCACTGACGAGTCTTGCCATCTCTGGCGCATATTGTGCTTCCGGGGCTGCCACTTGACGACTGTTCATCGCAAAGGTCGCAAAGGTCGTCACGGTGGTCGTCGTATAACTGATTCCTCGTTGGGTTTGAGTGCTCGAAGTGGTAGCTATACTGTAGCCGGTTCCACCACCGACGTTATGCACCTGCGCGCCGCTCGTGGCGTATAGCCCGCGCGAAGGCTGCATAGCCGCTTTCGGAGCCGTAGCGTACGGCATAGGCGACATCGTATAGGAGTACGGATAGTCCCGCAGTATGCCGGAACTGCTGCGTAGCGGTTGTACCGGCGAGGACACCGGAGACGGTTGGGTAACAATCACGCCCGGGTTGACATACACCTCCGGCTTATTGAACAAGATGTAAATGAGGCCCATCAGCGAGACACCACAGATCAGCACTACCAGTGCGATCACCAATTGAATACGGAAACGTTTCATGGCGTCACCTCCTTTCTGTTAAAGGAATGAACCCGAACGCCACGCGCATCATAGAAGCGGTTGTTCTTAATGATATACAACTGACCATCAATGATACATTTTTCTGCACCGGATTGCGTTGCATCGTATGTGGTGTTCTCAATATCCGTCGGTACACGCGGCGGGTTCTTGGTGATGATAAACCGTTTAGCAGCGGTCTTGTTCTCCGCCGTGAAGGAGTAGGTGTTACCCGTCTTGATCTCCACCGCCTGGTCCGCTAACCGGTCGTACAGATAAATCGTCTCGCCTTCGTATTGGAAGCAGAACGTGTATTCCGTCTCGCTACCCGCGCGGAAACTCAACTCGCGTTCCTCTGCCGTCTCAATCGCCGCTACAGCCATGTCGCCGGCTTCTTTCACTACCGCTAACATCGGGGCGTTCTCGTCGCCCTCAATCTTACGGCCGTCCCATCCGTCTTCGAAATTTTCGGAGAAACCGTCGCGAGCAAGGATATGTACGCGGTCACCGTAGTTCTCGCCGCTGACTATCAGTTGCATCACTTCCGGTCGGCTCTCGCTGCGTGGTGCACGCATCGGTTGTGTGGAGGTCTTGAAATACGAGCCGTCATATACGGTGCGGTTATAAACCAGTTTCAGTTCCGCATTCGCGGCAGTCGTATGAACGAAGAATCCCTGCATAGCCGGAATAACGGAATCCACGCCGATGTATGGCGACGAGTGGATAGGAATAACGGCATATTGACCCGGAACAATCGAACTACTGCTGGTCTTTGTATTGATGACCGTTTCTTTGTTGGTGTTCCACTGGGCATACGTTCCGGTATGATAGATATAGATGGACTTCTCTGTGTTTACGAAATCTGCATCTTGCATCTGTGAAATCTTGATCGGAGCCGTCCAACTGTTGGCAGCAAAAGCGTACCCGTCCGCATCGCGGTTGTCCAATACGATACGAGTTGTGACGGGTGGGTTAAGTTTACCGGAGAAGGTATAGGTCTTCGCTGCTTCCTGCGTGATACAATAACCTTCGAACGGCAGCAATAGTTCATCGTTTTCTACCCACTTCCAGAGTCCGCCTAAGCCGTCGGTCGAACCGCTCGCCCAGCGGCACATCCATGCCTCGTAGTACATTTGGATAGCGGTTTGTCCTGCCTGAAACGGAATACCCATGTATTGCCATACCGGATTAGCCGTCTTGGCATCTGTTCCGCGGCTATAGTATTGCACTGTCGCACGAACATCCGATTCCTTGTTGCCATATACAAAGGCACCATTATGAGAAGCATCGGCTTTGATTAACAAGTCTTGTGCAGAAATAGTGATCGGCGAAGCATACCGCGTGTCGTGTACGGTTGCTACCATACCGGCGATAGTCAATCCTCCGGTCGGTTCGATAATCAACTTGCCGTTTACAGAGCCGTGTTCGTCTCGACCGGTGTTCACTTTCACACTTCCGGCATGTGCTGCATCATAATCCACATGGCACTCTGCCACAATACGTGTCGGATGAACCGGTGTCGGAATGATGTTGTATCCGGGATACCAGTTGGCCGGATTGCTCCATTTATTATCACCGCAGCTACTCTTATCCGGGTTGCCGGCGCCGTTGTCGAATACCAGCGAACAGTCGGCGATTTTCGTCTCATCGGTCATCAGCAGGTAGTCTGCCATCTGGCGAATGATGATACGTCCTGCCTTGGATAAGTTGCCCATCTCGTAGAAGTTGATACCATACAGCATCAGTCGGGCAGAGAATACCACTTGACGCTCGCAGCATACAATCAGGTCGCGCTTGTTGTCTTCATCGCGTATCGTGGCCAAGAAGATAAAGTCCGGTGCTTCATTAATGGTGAAGCCCTGCAAACCTTTTGCTTTCGCTTCCGAACTTAAGGCATCTAATACGTGTACGGTTGTGTCCGCGTCGTTAATCACATCAACAGGCAACGGATCCTCCTCGTCGTATTTGGCATCCGCGAAGATTGCGTGACCGGCGCAGAGTATTTTCATGTTCTGTACTTTCGGTTTCGGATCTTTGGGATTCGAACCGATATGCCAGTTCGATTGGTTCGCCACATAAGCCTCAAAACTCAGAATAGGTTTCTTGTCGATCAGCGTACCGATAGCATTGGTGTATCCCTTGCCTGTGTCGAGGAAATCGGTTACAATCAGTAGGTCGTAATTGGAATAATAGGTAGCCAAATCTGATACTTTCTTAGTTGCGTAACCATTTACGCATCGTACGTCATAGGTCCTGTTCAGATACGCTATGAGTTCCGCGCAACTCGTGGAGTCGCTTTCCGTGTATGCGTCAAAACCTCCACTTTCTGTACCGGTCAAGATAAAGGCGATACGTGGCTTCTGACCTTCCGGGTTGATGCGAATGGTTTGCGTTACGGTATAGGTTCTTGTCGGATCGCAGTTGTTCTTGAACGTAAATGTGATATCCTTTGTTACTGCGCTCGTGTACCCCGTAGGCGTACCGATGATATGCAGACGCGAGTCGAAGAATTTATATTCGCAGCCCGTGATGTTATCCGTTGCTGAAACGTACAAGTACTTAAGCGTCGTTGTGTCTACTGAGCAGGACAAAGTCGCCAAGGTCACATCCGCTTTCTTGCCGTTCCAAATGGTGATGATGGGCGCCGCTGAGGTCAATGTAGGCGCGACATCGCAGGGCTCTAACCATTTGGCATAGAGCGTAGCAGAGGTAACATCCTTATCCCAGTTTTTTGCACTTGTTCCTGTTCCAGTATAGTACTGCGTACCGCTGCCATCCGGATTCTCGAAATAGCCGGCAAACACGTCCGTAGTGCTCTGCGGCAGTGTCGAGATAACTGGCATCGGTTGATTCAGTCCGGCAACTACCAAAGAGGTATAGTGGTTGTATGCACCGGTAGCTACTAAGGTGATTTCCGTATGCTTGATCTCTGTCCATTTGGCGTAGAGCTTGGCCGTCGAACTGGTTTTATCCCAAGCAGTCACGCCCTCACCTGTCGGAGCATAGTACTGTGTACCGGAACCGTCCGGATTCTCAAAATAGCCCTCGAAGACATACCACTCGCGTGTAGGCACTACTGCTACGGTTGGCATAGCCTGCGTATAAACGGCGGTCACGGATTTGGTATATTCTTCTTGGTTATCCGCATCCGGCGCACTCAAGGTCACTACGGTCTCTATACGCTCAACCCATTTGGCAAAGAGGGTCACGTTGGCGGTCGCTTTGTATTTCGCTTCATCGGCTATCTCCGGACCGGTAGTAGAACCTTCTGTCCAGCATTGGAACTCATGGTTTGTCCATACGAAGTTATTCGCCGGCAAGGTTGGTTGTGTGCCTTTGGGAACGACCAGCGGCTCCATTGTTCCGGTTGCCTCTGTGCCGTTCTTGTCGAAGGTGATCGTCACGGTCGGCACTTCTACTACTACCACGACGCGACTTTCTTTATCCTTGCTCTTGATAGAGAACTTACCGGTATAGGGACCCTCAAAATAGTCAAAGCGGTGCAACTGGTATTGCTCACCCGCCGCGATTGGGTGATTTGTGGTAGTGCCATTCACTTTCAGGTCCACCGAGTATGCCTCATTGCTACTCGGGAAGACATAAAACATGATGCTGCTGGCTACTAAATCCTTCAGGTCAAATTCCACCGTACTACCGCTTCCTACCTTGAAAGCACGAATGGCTTTGTTGGCTTGCGTCGTAGCGTCATTGGAATGGCTCCATTGGTCGTTATCGGTCAATTGTGTCACATCCTTTGTCAAAAACCACTGGTTGGTGGAACTGAGTGAAGGTATCTTGATGTCTGATGTGGCTGTTAGAGTGTTTGCAGCCGGTGTGGATCCGCCTTTGAACAGCCACGGGCTGTAAGTACCGTCTTGTCCTTGTTTCCATTCTCCGCCGGTCACTTGACAGCCGCCGATGATATAGGTCACTTTCAGTTTCTCGTTTTCCCATTTTGCCCAGTATTCTTTGTCGCCGCAGTCGGTAGTCGTGATCTCTGTCACAGGCGAACCAGTAAAACTCGGGTTGTCGTACCAGCCCTTGAAGTCCTTTCCGGTTAGAGACATGTTGGTCGGCAAAGTGGCACCGATGCCGAACGAGTAGTTAGTCACGTCGCCCGCCAGGATTAATCCGCCATTCGCATGCAGCGTCACGCTGTAGGTGGCGGGTTCGAACTCTGCATCAATCGTAGTGCGTGCGTCCAGTATATGCGTGTCGCCGCTCGTGAAGGGCGAGCCGTTTACGGCCAAAGACTTCAACTGATAGCCGCACGGAACGGCTTCGGCTGTGATGGTTAAGATACAAGTATGGGCTAAGTCGCGGTCTCCACTCGTGAACGATTTATCCACTCCATCCGCATCCGTATAACTAACCGTAATCGTTCCGTGCTCCGTATCATCGATCATCACGTTCTGCGTCTTCATGCCCGACAACATTGTGTAGTTGTAGAACTCACAGTGGTTGTTGTAGGAGTCGCCGCCCTGTGAATGTGCGCCCGTTGGAACAATCGTGATGTCCTGCGCGGTTGCACCGCCTTCAAAGGTTACTGCATTTTTAACTTCTTTGGCGTCACCGGTGTTGGTCTGGTAGATGGAATGCCCGCTGCCGGCGCCAACCGGACCTTGGTTATCTGCAATGTGCCATGCATCCAGATCATCATAAGCTGGTGTCGTATATCGGTATAAGTTCGCCGTTCCGGGTACTTTCTCTATCAAATCCGCCTGCGTATGGTCAGATCCGCCGCGGTTTCCTTTACCGATGCGGTAGTACAGCGGTTCGCTCCAATTCACCGAACTGTTATCGAAGTAAATCTTCTTTCCTGACTCCTGGTTGTCTGGCGGATAAATAGCCGAAACGATAGGAAGATTCATGTTAGAATAATCCACAACAAAGGTATAGGTGGCGCCATTCTCTGTCCACATAAGACATTTAATGCCCGGCGCATTCATAGTCCAATTCGTGCAATTACCGCTCCACATCTTGCTGGACTCGGGATTGTTGCATCCATATTCATTCCCGACACCATCATTCACACCAAAACCATATGTCCATGCTTGGCCAAGGAAAATCATTCCCGTTGCTTTATGACTAGCGGGGTCAGTATTTTGTAAATCGACATAACCGTACTCTCCGCCATCTCGACCGTTTCTAATATAGATACGCAGCGTCTTAACGGTATGTTTAGTACTGGTCTGTTCTGTACCATTACCTAATTTCGTCTTGCAATAGTAGTCTCCCGCATCTTCAAACTTAAAGTTGTAGTTGATATAGGTGGCTGTTGTGGCGCCAGGAATCTTGTTACTCTCGGCTGTGCCGCCTTTGTACCACTGGTAATGTGTTGCGCCGATACTGGTGGCGGTCAAGGTCAGTTGCTCGCCTGCAAAGCAAAGCCCATTGCCCGATATACATAGATTCAACGGTGTCGTTCTCCAACGAGTATTGTCGCTCGTATTCCAATCTGAAGAGGTGTGCTGTTCTTCATACACAGCCGCTTCAGAGGTCGGCATGGTTAAGTCTTTAGTCTGATTCCATTTATTTCCCCAAACATTCTCTGTGGTAGCGCCGTCCATACGGCAGAAAATCAAACCGGTATAACTCTTGCTTACCTCTGCTTTATAGAGCGTTATGCTCGAACTGCATCCGGCATCCACAGCCTCCAAGTCATACCATTTAGCCTCAATTCCGCCACCAAAACAATACACTGCAAAACGAGGGTCAATGGATCCGCCCTTACTCAACCAATCCCCACTCGGCTTCAAGTAAAGCGTTCTCACGGACAAGTCCGGAGTCGTTACATAGGTCGGATCCGAATAGTTATACGCCAAGTCGCGGTGAACAATCGCGTACCGCTCGTTGCTGGCAAACGTACCAACGGCGTTGAACGACGTAGCATCCGCAGCCAGCACGCGTACTAACTCCCAATGTCCGCTTTGATCGACATTCGGTCCTTCGGTCGCAGCTAACGCATAGATACCCTGGTCGTTCAGCGTCAGATCTTCGGCTGAGCCATCAATCTGCTTCCAAATCAACGTGGCCTGCACACCCGTATTGGCATCCGTTCCGCAGGTCCAAGTGATTTCCGTTTCCGTGGCCTGAGCCGAAGAGGCGGCGTTCGGCGCCGTTAAATCCACAGACGAATTGGTGGATACATATGCAATAACATCGTCAAACAACACCTCTTTTTTCGCAGTGTGCTTGCGGTAAAAATAGGCTTTTGCTCCGCTTTGGTCTGAACTGGCCTTCTTGGAAACCCTAATGCGCTGCCAAGAGGTAGTTAAATTAACGGCTGTTCCATTATTATCCCCACCAAGATATGCACAGGCATAAGCCTGTGTGCTCGAACTGGCGGCTGTTCCATCCGTAGAAAGCAACTTGGCATAACCGATTATATGCAAATAGGAGTTCTTTGGTACGGTAAACGTGACATTCGGATACCATTTTTTTGAATTCGTTCCGCCGGTATAAGCGGTCGAGAGGCATTGCGCTCCCGTACGTGGGGCGTCCGTGGAGACGGCGATAGAGCCGCACTCTCCTTTGTTCATTCCGGTTGTCCCGTTCTCAATGCCGGAGGCAAAATTAGAAATGTCTGCTCCCAAAGCAAAGGAAGCAAACAAGATTGCGACAAAGAGTAAAATTTTTCTCATGATATAGAGTGTTTTTTAGGTTCAACGATTTATCGGATAAAATGAGTCCATTGACGCGGTTCTGCCTCAGGACGTTTCTTGCCTTCTGTGGCTTTCAACAAATATGCCATGTTGCGCGCTAAAGTGCGCATGGTCTGCATGCCTTCGGCATCCAACGCAGCCTGACCTGCTTCCCGGCCATACACGATGTTCCAATACTGCGACGTTACAATCGGCATGTTCATCATTTGGAACGGCATTTGCAGCGTCTGGAACGCCGCCGTCGCGCCGCCGCGACGACATACTGCCACTGCTGCGGCCGGTTTGCCCTCGAAATACTTCCCTGCCGAATAGAACATCCGTTGAAGCAAGGAGAGTACGGTGCCGTTCGGTTGACCGTAATAAACCGGCGAACCTACAATCACCGCATCGCACTTTGCCATGCGTGCAGAGATTTCGTTGCATATATCGTCGTCGAAAATGCAACGGTTGTCGCCGTGCTGCTTGCATGTGTTGCAGGCGATGCATCCGCGCACAGCGCGCGTACCAATACCCACGATCTCACTCTCGATTCCTTCTTGCTCCAGAACCTTGGCGATCTCGCTCAATGCAAGAAAAGTATTGCCCTCGCGACGAGGCGAACCGTTAATCAAAAGTACTCTCATTGTTTGTTATAAAAAAAATCGGGCACAAAAATAATAATTTTTTTCGATATATGCAAATTTATTTGCAAACATGTCAATTTTTACACATTTTAAAGCAAAAAAGGCACCTTGACGAAACAGTGCAAAATGTTCTAAATGTCGAATTGCCCCCGATATGCCCCCAACATGCCCCCGATATGCCCTCGAGGGAAATAAGACATTTTCGTTCCTGAATAGTCCCTTTCTATAAAAAAATGTGCTCAAAATTTGCGTATATAAAAAAAAAGCAGTACCTTTGCAGCCGATTTTGATGAGAATCGAGCCGCGATGGTGGAATCGGTAGACACGAAGGACTTAAAATCCTTTGGCCAGTGATGGCTGTGTGGGTTCAAGTCCCACTCGCGGTACTAGGCAAGAAGCCCGAAACAATTATGCTGCCCGTTGAATTCATAGAGAGTATGCGACAGCAGCTGGGCAATGAAGCAGAACTGCTGTTACGGGCGCTGGAAACGGCGCCCGTGACGTCTATACGCCTCAATTCCAAACTGGATGTGCTGACCTTCGAATGCGACACCGACGAGGTGCCGTGGCATATCGACGGCTATTATCTTTCCGAGCGCCCGCAGTTCACGCTCGACCCGCTTTTTCATGCCGGTTGTTACTACGTGCAGGAGGCCAGTTCGATGTTCATCCAGCAGGCCCTCGAGCAGTACGTCGATCCGTCATCAATCGTACTCGATCTCTGTGCGGCGCCGGGCGGAAAGTCCACGCTTATCAGCGAGTATCTCGGTCAGGACGGTTTGCTGTTGAGCAACGAAGTAGTGCGTCAGCGTGTGTTTATCCTCAGTGAGAACATCCAGAAATGGGGCAACGGTAACACCGTCGTCACGCATAATTCCGCTGCCGAATATGGCGAACGCTGCAAGCATATCTTCGATTGCATCCTCGTGGACGCGCCCTGTTCCGGAGAAGGCATGTTCCGTAAAGATGAACAGGCCCGTAGCGAATGGAGTCTGCAAGCTGTGCGCCAATGCGCGGAACGCCAGCGCTCCATACTGATGGATGTGTGGGACGCTCTCAAACCCGGCGGCGTATTACTCTATTCAACCTGCACCTTCAACGAAGAGGAAAACGAGAAAAATGTCGAGTGGCTCGCCGACAGTCTGGGCGCCGAAGTGCTGCCGATTGACTACGATCCTTCCTGGGGTATCGTCGAAGGTACGGTGGGCTACCATTTCTATCCGCATAAGGCCAAAGGAGAAGGGTTCTATCTCTGCGCGCTACGCAAGAACGATGAGCCGCTCGATCAGGCAAGGATCAAAGCGCCGAAGAAAGAAAACGCCATGCCGCACCCGGAGTATCTGCCGGTGATGCGCTCGTGGTTGCAGCATCCCGACAACTGGGCCATTCGTTACTCCGACCGTTTTGCGACCGCCTATCCGCTCAAATACAAGGAGATCATCGATTGGTTCTCCACCCAGTTGACCTGTATCTCTACCGGTTTCGGCCTTGGCGAGGAACGCGGCAAAGGTATTGCACCGCAGCATAGCCTAAGTATGACGAAAGACTTCCGTAAGGAAGCCTTCCCTTCTGTTGCATTGACCCGCGAACAGGCCTTGGCATATCTGCGAACCGAAGCTTTGACGCTTACCGACGTCCCCCTCGGTTTGCTCCTCGTGACTTATGAGGGTGTCCCCCTCGGTTTCGCGAAAAACGTCGGGAACCGCCAGAACAACCTTTACCCGAACGAATGGCGTATACGTCATCTTTAGGTCCTTCGCCTAAAGCTTCCGGTAGCGGAATTTTCTCTATCTCTTTTTTCAAGAATTGTTCGATGCGATGCCAATAGCGCGCATCTTCCGGTGTGACCAGCGTAATAGCTTCGCCGCTGTTCTCTGCGCGGGCCGTTCGGCCGATACGGTGGACGTAGTCTTCGGCGTCGTGTGGCACATCGTAGTTGATGACCAACGGCACATCGGTCACGTCGATACCACGCGACACGACATCCGTCGCGACTAACACATCTACTTTCCCGTTTCGGAAATCCAGCATCACCTGGTCGCGTTCGTTCTGCTCGAGGTCGCTATGCATCGCCCGCGCGTCGATCTTCAAGGTTCGCAGCGCCCGCGCGAGATCTTTGACGCGCTGTTTCTTGCCGGCAAAGATGATCACTTTCTTGAGGTTCTTGCCCTGCAGCGCCAGTTGGATGAATCCGGGTTTCTGCGCCTCAAAGAGCCGGGCACACATCTGATGAATAGTCTCCGGCGGACGAGACACAGCTATCTGTACTTCCACCGGATCATGCATGATAGCCTTCGCCAACTGGCGGATCTTTGGTGGCATGGTCGCGGAGAACATGATGGTCTGGCGGTCAGGTGGCAGACGCTTGACGATGGTCATAATGTCGTCGTAAAAACCCATGTCGAGCATGCGGTCCGCTTCGTCCAGAATGAAGTATTTAACCCCGGAGAAATCAACGTTGTAGATATTCATTTGACTCAATAACCGCCCCGGCGTAGCGATGACGATATCCGCGCCTTTCTGCAAACCGCTCACTTGGTTTCCCCATGAGCCGTTGGTATCCTTTCCTCCATATATAGCGACCGACGAGAAGGGCACATAGAACCCGAACCCCTCCATTTGCTGGTCAATCTGTTGCGCTAATTCGCGCGTCGGCGCCATGATGATGGCGTTCAGTTTGTTCGGGTCGTGGTCATCGTACGCAAGGTTCGTCAGCAGCGGTAAGATATACGCCGCGGTCTTACCGGTACCTGTCTGCGCACACGAAATCACATCGCGGCGATCCAAAATCACCGGTATCGTCTCTGCCTGAACGGGTGTGCATTCATCAAAATGCATGTCCCATAAGGCATCCAACACCTCGTCCGATAAAGCTAATTCGTCAAAATACATCAGCGCTCCCAGCCTTTGAATATTTCCGGTCCGTAAACATTATCTTCGTCCGCGTCGTGCAGCGGTGCCCACAATTGCGCAAAGAACGGGTTCTGTTTCGCTACGCGGTCCCAGTGCCAGGGCACTTGTTTCTCTTTGGGCTCAAAAGCATATGGATATGGCATGTCGAAGGGACTCCAATGACCGCCTAACAAGATAAGACGACGGCCGGCCTTAAAGGTGTTACCGTTCGCATCTTTCCACATGTCATTACCCAGATATTTACCACCACGGAACTCCGCAGCTTTGTTCAACTCGGCATCCGTCAGTTGGTCCACATCTTTGGACTCATCGTATCCGTGGTCAAGTTTAACAATCTCTTCGCTATTATGACTCACGTCGAAATGCTTCCAGTCGGGTATCGCTTTATACGCTTCGAGCGAACCATAGTACGCATGTATGCGCGGTTCAATATGGTTCTTAATCCACCATTGGGTGCCGTGCTCCTTGCTGTTCGCCATGAACCACATAGCGGCTTTCACGCAATGCGGGAAGAGTTTGGCGATATGTGTCTTGGCGGCGAATTTGATTCCACCCGGCAGGGACTTAGCTTGTGCCATCTTCGCGAAATACTCCTTTACCGGCACATTTGCGCGGAAATGCAGGAAATTCTCCAATTTATCGCCGTCGATGTACCACATGCCGTGGAAATTACGCGTGGTGAACCAGTTGGCATTGAATATCTTCTCGGGTTTCGGACAGCCGATAGCATCGAGCAGCAGCACTTCAAACTCATAGTTTGACAGGCGATATTCTTTGCCCGAACCGATGTTATAATAGTTGTTCCAGAACTGCGCCGGTACTTCGGGGCGGCAAACGCGCTCCAAGAGGTGTCCACTGTCCTCTACAGTCGCCCATTCCAGCACACCGCGGATAGGTACGTGGAACATGATCGGGTCGTAGTTCTTGAGAATAGCCGGGTATAAAATACCCGACTGACGAAGACTTGCCCATTTTTGGATACCCGAGTCGGTGATGATACGTTCCGCTAAAGCCTTGGTCAGTCCGTAATGGTCATACGCCGACACGCATATCGGATCACCTGCGCGACCCCAATGGAGCGGTTCACGACGGTCCCCCATCTGGGCTACCGAACCGATATACACCACCTTTGGTTGTTGGTCTTCGGGTTGCGCCAAAACGGCCTTAGTGAGGTATTCCGCGGCTGTGATATTCGTACGTAAAGTAGCTTTCGGACGATAGTCCGCCTGCGGCGAAACCATGCCGCCTACGTGTAGCACGATATCTGCTCCCGTGACACCTTTCAGCACGTCTTCATACTTGGTAAGGTCACCCCAGATAACATGCAGGATCTGGTGTTGCTCCAGCAGCGGAGTGAGTAATTCTTTGTTCTTCTTACTCGGCCGAGCAAGAATACGCAACTCATATTGATCGGGGTACTTCAGGATTTCCGTCATTCCTGCGAACCCCATGGTGCCTGTCGCACCGGTTAAAAAGACTATTGTCTTTTTCTTAGCCCCTTGGGCACGATTAACTTCGTTATTCATAATTCTCATTTTTTTCGCATCCACTGCGTAGCGCGGAGCCAACGAGTTTTGGCTTTCTGTCTCATCTCTGCCCGCCAGAGCGCTTCTTCTTCGGCTTCGTTAGTCATATGCTTATACGTCGCCTCGGCGTCTTTGTCGCGGATGACGAGTAATTGGTCGCCCACCTCAAGCACACTTGCGCCGGTGGGAATAAAGAAGTCCTCACCTCTACGCACCATGATGATAAGGGTGTGTGGCGGGATAGGGATGTCGCGTAAGGTATTGCCTTTCTCCAGCAACTTCTCCGTCACCTCCACTTCGCGGGCCGAAGACTGAATTTCGTCGGGCAGATCCATGTCGAAATGCTCCAAGGTCCGTTGTTCCTCCGGCGGGGTGTCCAACTGCAGTTTCTTCGCTACGATCGTGATGGTCGTTCCTTGTACGAGCAGCGAGATGAGGGTGCAGAGGAAGACCACATTAAAGAGCAGATCTGCATAGGGCACACCATTCGCTTTGCACATCACGGCGAAGATGATCGGCACGGCGCCTTTGAGGCCTACCCAACTAAGCATAATTTTGTCCCGTTGACGATAACGGCGGAAAGGCATCATACAGAGCCAAACAGCCAAAGGACGGGAGATAAAGATCATCACGATGCTGATGATCAGGCACGGCAGCCATACGTGATAATCCACCAGGTCTCTCGGTGCAACCATCAGACCCAGCATCAAGAACATCATCAACTGGCTGAGCCAAGTCAGACCGTTAAAGAACGACTTCGTCTGACGCTTACGCGTGAACTTATTGTTTCCGATCACCAAGCCGCCCACATACACAGCCAGATAGGTGTTTCCCTGGAGGTAATAGGTGATGGAAAAAATGAAGATACAAGCCGTGAGAACCATGATAGGGTACAGCGCTTCATTACCTAACTTCACGCGGCGCATCAGGGCTACCAGACCCAGACCGAACGCCAAACCGATAACTGTACCCATCACAAGCTGGATGACGATTGTTTGAACGATAGGCAGGGTTTCGACAGGTTCTACCAAACCAGTGAAGGTCTGCAACTTAAGTACTATGCCGATGAGGGTTGTCGTCAGTACATAGGCCATGGGGTCGTTTGCGCCGGACTCCAACTCTAATAGCGGACGTAAATCGTGTTTCAAACCGATACCATTCGTGCGAAGAATAGAGAAGACGCTCGCGCTGTCGGTACTCGACATCGTAGCCGCCATCAGTAACGCAAACCATATAGAGACGGAGGTCACCGCCTGAATCCATCCGAAGATGTAATAGATGAGCACGCCCGTGACGGCGCAGGTGATTAACACACCCAAGGTCGCCAGCGTAATACCCGGCGCCAGCACCGATTTGATATCACTCAACTTCGTATCCATACCACCCGAAAAAAGGATGATACACATCGCTAAGGTACTCAGCGCGGATGCCGTACTTGTCTTGATCACAATTCCGCTCGGGTCGTCGAAAAGCGCTCCGATGCCGTGCGGACCGAAAAGCATACCTACGATGAGGAACAGCAACAAGGCCGGCACACCGAACCGATAGCCGATCTTGTCGGCAAAGATACTAATGAAGAAAAGTAGTGATAATATGAGTAATACGAGTTCTACTTGCATTGTTACTTCGTGTCCTTTTTACCCAATAAAAACTCATCAATGATGCGCTCGATCTCGTCCTTCGGATAGAGTCCTTTGAGTAGCATCGGTCTGCCCTCTACGGGGATGTACAGCACTTGCGGAATGGAGTTGATGCCGAAGGCGTACGCCAACTCGCGTTCTTGCTCTGTGTCGACTTTGTAGAACACTACCAGATCGCAGTATTTCTGACTCATCTCCGCCATGATTGGCGCCAGGCGTTTACAAGGCCCGCACCAAGTGGTGTAGAAATCAATCACGCAGGGTTTGTCTCCCTTGAATTTCCAGTCTTTCTCGGTCTTGTAATCAAAGATTCGCGCTTTGAACTGCTCCGTCGTCAGATACACTACGTCTTCTGCCATCATAGGCATCGTTATCAGCATCCAGAGACCGATCAACAAACCTATCTTTTTTGCGCTATTTTTCGGACAATACATATTACACCAAATTAAAATCGGGTACAAAGGTACGACTTTTTTTGCACAAAACAAAGAAAAAAATGCATTTATTCTTAAAAAACTTGCATAAATCCAAAAATATTCGTACCTTTGCACGCTTTTTACTAAACATTTAGTAAATTAAGTAAAGGAATGCATAACGAACAATATCTAAAAATTCTATACAATTATGTCTAAAGTTACAGTTGTAGGCGCAGGTAACGTAGGAGCTACGTGCGCGAATGTGTTGGCTGTCAATGAGGTAGCTAACGAGGTATGTCTTATCGACATCAAAGAGGGCTTTGCAGAGGGCAAAGCGATGGATATCATGCAAACGGCTCAGTTGATGGGCTTTGACACCGTCGTAGAAGGTGTTACCAATGACTATAGCCGCACTGCCGGTTCGGATGTAGTGATCATCACTTCCGGTCTGCCCCGTAAGCCGGGTATGACTCGCGAGGAGTTGATCGGTGTCAACGCCGGAATCGTGAAGTCCGTTTGTGACCAGGTGCTCAAATTCAGCCCGAATGCTATTTTGGTAGTTGTTTCCAACCCGATGGACACGATGGCTTATCTGACGCTGCACGCCCTCAAGTTGCCGCGCAACCGCGTGATTGGTATGGGTGGCGCATTGGATAGCGCACGTCTGAAATACTTCTTGAGCCAGGCGCTCAAGTGCAATGCTAACGATGTAGACGGTTTCGTAATTGGCGGTCACGGCGACACGACGATGATTCCGTTGACGAGCTATACCACCTATAAAGGTATCAACGTATCGGAGTTCTTGAGCCCTGAGGAGTTGGAGAATGTTGTTAAATCGACCATGGTAGGTGGTGCTACGCTGACCGGTCTGCTCGGCACGAGCGCATGGATGGCTCCGGGTGCTGCTGCTGCATCGGTAGCTGAGGCGATCATCAAGGACCAGAAGAAGATGATTCCGTGCTCTGCTGCTCTCGAGGGTGAGTATGGTATGAAGGACATCACCATCGGTGTGCCTTGTATCATCGGCAAGAATGGTATTGAGAAGATTCTTGAGCTCAACATCAGCGACGAAGAGCGCGCGAAACTGCATGAGTCTGAGGCTGCTGTTCGTAAGACCACCGCGATCCTGAAAGATCTGAACGTTCTTTAATTTACCATTTTCTCATTTACCATTGGGTCATTTATTTGTTCATTTAGCCATTGGGCAAAAAATACAATGACGAAATAAATGGTAAATCGTAAATGAACAAATCGTAAATAAATATATGGATCTATTCGAAAAATGTGACCATTTTGAGACCCTCAAACTGGCGCGCAAACTACAAGTCTATCCTTATTTTCACGAGTTGGAGAGCCGTCAGGCGCCCGTGGTGCAAATGGAGAACCACCGCGTGATCATGCTCGGTAGTAATAACTACCTCGGCTTTACAGAGAATGAGGCTGTCATTGCGGCCGGGCATGCTGCACTGGATAAGTACGGAACAGGTGTCTCCGGTAGCCGTTTCCTGAATGGTACGCTGGATTTGCACCTGCAATTGGAGAAAGAGTTGGCGGAGTTCACCGGTTACGAGGAGTGTATGACCGTCTCGACGGGTTTCCAGACCAACCTTGCTATCATCTCTGCAATCGCCGGTAAGGATGACTACATCCTCAATGACCGCGAGAACCATGCGTCTATCTACGATGCATGCCGTCTGAGTTATGCGAAGGTGCTTCGTTATCGTCACTCGGATATGGAGGACCTCGAGCGTCAACTCAAGTCTATCCCGGAGAATGCAGGCAAACTGATTGTTACAGATGGCGTCTTCTCCATGCGCGGAGATATCTGTAAGTTGCCGGAGATCTGCGCGCTGGCGGAGAAATATGGTGCCCGTGTAATGGTAGATGATGCGCACGGTTTCGGTGTCTTAGGCCCGGGCGGTCGTGGTACGGCGGCCCACTTCGGTCTAACCGACAAAGTGGACATCACCATGCTCACCTTCTCTAAATCCCTCGCATCTATCGGAGGTTGTATGCTGACTTCTCATCGCGTAGCCGACTGGCTGCGTCACGTGAGCCGCCCCTTCATCTTCTCCGCCGCCATTACGCCCTGCTCTACAGCTACGGCGCTGGAAGCACTCCACCAGTTGATTCTGGATCCCGAACGGCCGACACGACTGATGAACATCGCACGCTATTTCCAGAAACAACTGATATCCAATGGTATTCGTATCATCGAGGCACCTACGCCAATTGTGCCGATCTTCACCTACAAGACGCTTGATACGCTCTATTTCGGCAAGAAGATGTTTGAGGAAGGTGTATACGTTAACCCGGTAATCGCGCCTGCGTGCGTAGAAGGCGAGTGCCTGCTGCGTACTACGCTCATGGCTACCCATACCGAGCCGATCATCGATGAGGCAGTGGAGATCATCGCACGCGTGCTGCGCGAAGGAGCACCGGAGATGTAAGGAATGACCCACATCCGTATTATATCCCCTTCAGGCGTGATAGACCCCTCGTATATCGACGGGGCTATCAATCGCCTGCGCGCGTGGGGATATATAGTGAGCGAGGGCGCGCATGCGCGTGACGCGTGGGGACGGTTTGCCGGAACCGATGAGGATCGTCTGTCGGACCTCATCGCGGCACTCCAAGACCCCTCCGTCGATGCCATCCTCTGCTCGCGCGGCGGGTACGGACTTCAACGTATTATCGACCGTATTCCGCCTATCACCAAACCCATCATCGGTTTTAGCGACATCACTGCCCTGCATCAGATAGCGGGACTTGCCCAACAGCCCTCTCTGCACGGCATCATGTGCAAGCATATCGCTACGCTGCCGGAAGAGAGCGAAGAACTCCAACTCTTCCGCCAAGCCCTTGCGGGCGAACCGCTCGAGTACCGCCTGCCGAACCATCCCCTCAACCGTTTCGGTGAAGCGTACGCGCCGATCGTCGGAGGCAACCTATCTGTCCTCTACGGACTCCAAGGCACACCTTTCGGACTGTCGAAATTCAGCTACCAGTTTCCTATTCTCTTGATCGAAGATATCGGCGAACGCCATTATCATATCGACCGCATGGTGCGCAACCTGCGGATGAGTGGGGTATTGGCCCACCTGAGCGGACTTATCGTCGGCCAGTTCACGGACTGCGATGAAGACCCGTTGATGAAGCAGACGGTCTATGAGACAATAAAAGAGGCAGTCGCGGACTGCGACTACCCCGTGATCTTCGATGCACCTTTCGGGCACGTGGAGCACAACCTGCCTTTATGGCAACATCGACATGCGTCCATCCACTGCGGCGCGGATGGTGTCCTGCTCACGAACAGCCTCTAAGTACAAATCCCGAATTTTCAATTCGCTATTCCAATACGCCACATAGCGCGTCAGCGCTTCCATGTGGTCTGTTCCGCCGGATAAATAGTCGCTGGTGGCTACGGTATAATCGGCTAAAGGGTTAACCGGCTTGCCGGCGATCTGTACGTCTGCTAACTTCCCGTCCACGGTCTTCACGCGCATACCCGCCACTCCTTGTCCTCCGTAGCGGGCGAAGGACTCGCACAGCGCGATGATGTCGCTGCCTTTCAGCGTCAGAACAACTAACATGTTGTCGAATGGCATGAGTTCGAACACGCTTCCCTTGGTGATCGGACCCGCCGGCCACTCGCACCGCATACCACCCATATTCACGATCGCGATATCAACGCGCCCGTCATACACTTTCTTAGCCGCTTCCCACAGCGCATCACTTGCCCAGTTAAGCATCGGACATTCAGGTTCGCGCACCCATAAGCGCTCGGGGGCAAAACCGATCTGCACATTCATCTCACGCTCCAGGGCTTCCTTGGCCGGAGCTAACTGCGCCAAGTAGTCAGTGTCCTGTATCGCATCCAATGACGCATCGACGGGAAGAGCTGCCGTGGTGACAGAAACGACCTGTACCGAAGGGCGCTGACAAGCGCAAAAAACGAGTACTGCAAATAAGAAGAGGAGACTTTTTCGCATGGTATTTATCATTTTACGAGGCAAAGGTACGCTTTTTTTTTGATATATGCAAAAAAAGTTGTAACTTTGTGCCGATTTTATACACCATACACTATACACCATACATAAAACGTGTACACGTTTTCTACATATTGGCCCTATTACAAGCGCAATCTTAAGGTGGCGTTCCCGGTGATGCTGACCCAGTTTGGTGCGGCATTGGTCGGCTTGGCGGACTCGATCATGGTGGGCCATTACAGCACGGCGGACTTGGCGGCAGTCTCGTTCTCCAACGCTATCTTCTTCACCGTGATGGTTTTCTCTATGGGTGCGGTGATGGGTATCACGCCGCTTGTCGGCCAGGTACACGGGCGCTTGGAGCGACTGCTGGCCGAAGGCACGACGGAAGAAGAGATCGCGCATAAGCACGAGCAGATCGCGTCCTTTCTTATCAATGGTCTGGTCTTCACCGCTTTGGTGTGCCTCCTGTCCCTGGGTATTCTCGCGCCTTGTATCCCGTACCTCGATCAGTTCGGCCAGGAACCCGAGGTCATCACGTGCGCGCGCCCGTACTATATATTAATAGTGCTCTCCATCATCCCGTTTTTGCTGTTCTGTTTCTCCAAGCAGTTCCTCGAGGGACTCGGCAACACCTTCGTGGCGATGGTTATCACGGTGGGGTGCAACCTGCTGAATATCGGTCTGAACTGGGTACTTATCTACGGTCACTGGGGCTTCCAACCAATGGGTGCCGAGGGTGCAGGATGGGCGACGCTGATCGCGCGCACCCTCATGCCGATCTGTTTCATGGTAGCCATGCTTGCAAAGTCCGACTGGCGTCGATACCTGACTATCGCCCGCCGATGGATGGTCACGCGGCGCGAGGTGGAGCACCTGATCGCTATCGGCACACCTATCGGACTGCAGTCCTTCGCCGAAGCCTTTCTCTTCACCGCGTCCTTCGTCATCATTGGATGGATCAGCAAAGAGGCTTTGGCTGCCCATCACATCGCCAACCAGATGTGCGACTTAACCTTCATGCTCGCCCTCGGTATCGGTTCCGCAACCACTATCCGCGTCTCGCATCAGTTAGGCAAGGGTGACCTGCAAGCGGTGCGGATGGCGAGTCGTGCCTCTATTCATCTATGCCTGTTGATGAACACCATCGGTGCGGCTATCATGATCTTCGGACGAAACTATATCCCGTATATCTTCACCGACGACCCCGAAGTTATTCCTATCGCTTCGACGCTCTTATTCATCGGTGGTCTGTTCCAATATGCCGACGGACTCCAGTGTATCGGTGCAGCCATGCTGCGTGGTATACAAGACGTGCGCGTACCAATGCGCATCGCGCTCTTCTCGTATATCGGCATCGCCCTGCCGCTGGGTCTCGCACTCACGTTCTATTTCAACCTCGGCGCTAAAGGAATGTGGCTGGCGTTTATCATCGCTCTCGCCATTCCTGCTGTGCTCTTCCATATACGATTCCATAGACAACTAAAACGATTAACATATGAACACCCAGAGAGTCTTTGACATCTTCGCGGAGATCTGCAAAGTACCGCGACCCTCGAAACATGAGGAACAAATCAGTAAATGGCTGTGCGATTTCGCAGCCGCTCACGGCATCGAATATGTGGCGGACGAAGCCATGAATGTCATCATGCGTGTACCCGCTACGCCGGGATATGAATCTCATGAAGGCGTCATCCTCCAAGCCCATATGGACATGGTCGCTGAGAAAGACGGACATGTACAGCATGACTTCCTCAACGATCCGATTGAGACCTGGATCGACGGCGAATGGCTCAAAGCCAAAGGTACCACCCTTGGCGCCGACGACGGTATAGGTATCAGTATGGCTTTGGCGGCGATCACCGACCCTGAACTTCAACACCCGGCTATCGAGTGTCTCTTCACGGTCGATGAGGAGACGGGACTCACCGGCGCGATGAAGCTCCAAGACGGTAGGCTCCGCTCCAAACGACTCATCAACCTCGACTCTGAGGACGACGGCCAGATCTTCATCGGCTGTGCCGGAGGTATCGACACCCTCGCCAAAATGCACTATGATCCCATCAATCCATCATTAAGCGAAGCGGCTCATTCCATCATTCCCTCATTAGCAATCCGCCTTTCAGTTAGCGGATTGCTCGGTGGTCACTCCGGCGATGATATCAACAAAGGCCGTGCGAATGCGAACCAGCTCATCGTGTGGTTCCTCGCGCGTATCTGGCCGCAGACGGAGATCCAACTCGCGTCCATCAACGGCGGAAACCTCCGCAACGCAATCGCCCGCGAAGCGCAAGCCGTCATCGCTATTCCGATGGACTACAAAGAGCAGATACGTATCGAGTGGAACCATTTCGTAGCGCAGATGGAAGGTGTCTTCGGCGAAGTGGAGAAAGACATGCGTCTCGAACTCGAGACTTGCGACCTGCCCGAATCGTTCATCCCGGCCGACAAAGCCTATCGACTCATCATGGCTCTCTGCGAGTGCCCGCACGGCATGATCGCCATGTCGAAAGAGATGCCGGGACTCGTGGAGACTTCCACCAACCTCGCCTCTATCAAGATGCGCGACGGATATATCGAGGTCAACACTTCGCAGCGTTCGTCTAAAGAACCCGCCAAGCATCACCTTAAATGGGCGGTGGAGCAAGCACTCTCGATGGCTTGCGACGAGGTGACACATGGAGACGGCTATCCGGGCTGGGCACCGAATCCCCACTCGCCGCTGCTCGAGGTAACAAAAAAAGCCTATGTCGGTCTCTTCAAGTCCGAACCCCAAGTGCTGGCGATCCATGCCGGACTCGAGTGCGGACTCTTCCTCGAGAAATACCCCTACCTCGACATGGTCTCTATCGGTCCGCAGATGGTCGGTGTACACTCGCCGCAAGAAAAACTCTCTATCCCCTCCACCGAGCGATGCTTCCGCTGGCTCTGCCAAATCCTCCAATCCCTCTAATCAACAACCATGAAATATTTGATGAAAAACCTGTTTACGTTACTTGTCCTCTCGTGCTGCGTGATATCCGTCATGGCGGCAGACCAAAAGCAGCCGGAGCCGATAGACACCTTGCTGGAGCGCTTTGACAATAAGCCCGGACTGAAAACGGCACGGGAGTTCTTTGCCTATATGGACAAAGAGGAGTTCATGGACGAACCGGTGGTCTTCACCACCGCTACTCCGCTTGACACCATGAAGGCACTCGTGTGGTATTGGGCGGGCGAGTGGTATTATGCCGAGCAGGAATATACGCTGGCGGAGACAAATCTGCTGCGGGCGCTCGAACTGATGGAGTATGCGGACGAGAAATCCATCTCCGATAACCTGGCTATGTTGGGCCTGACCTGTATGCGCCAGTCCAAGTACGACGAGGCCCTGCATTATATGCGCCGCTGCTACCAACTCGACAGCAAAAGCGGTGACCCGGACCGGATGAGTTCGTCTCTGAATATGATCGCCGGTACCTTGCTGGCTGCGGGAAACCCTGAGGAGGCGGAGGGCTATATCTTGCGTGCTATCACGTACGCAAAACGTGCGAATACCCCCCCCCACGGACGGCAGTCATCTTCGGCATGGCAAGCGAGATCGAAAACCGCCTCGAGCATAAGGAACTGGCGCTCCTGTATGCCGACTCCGCCTGTATGGTAGAGGCTACTACCGGAAACAACTACAAAATGGCGGTGCGTCAGACCCAGAAGGCATCTATTCTTGTCTCGATGGAGCGGTATGAAGAGGCGGAGAAGATGTTGGCGGAGGTAGTGCCCTATTTCCGCGAGGCAGGAGACCAGCTCTCGCTCGCTATCGCCTTGAACAAACGCGGACAGGCGGCGCGGTACTTGGGGCACTTGGACGACGCGGTCGAATACCTGAGTGAATCAATTGAGATATGTCAGCGAATAGGCAACCCGTATAACGAGGCGTACGCACAACGCGCGATATATGAAATCCTGTATAAATCCAACCCCGACGCTGCGCGAATGCATCTGGAGCGCTACCATCTCCTCAAGGACTCCCTCTACTCCCATGCTACGGCAGAGCAGTTAGCCCGCTTCAACGCAGAGTTCGGACGCGACGAGTTGGAGAAAGAGAAGGAGCAGTTGACCCGCCGGAACCATCGGCTGGTAGCGATCGGAATAGCGGCAGGAGTAGGGGCGGTCGTCATTATTATCGTCTGTTTGATATGGTTCCGCCGGCGTCAGAGCCGCACGGACGAGCTCCTCAGTAATATGATGACGGAGTTGAGCGAAGCGCGTCGCTCTCCGGCGCCGGCACCTGAACCGGAACCCGAGCCCGAACAACCCGAACAATATCTGACCCGAGAGGATAAAACTTTCCTCAAAAAACTCATACTCTCTGTTACGCAGGCGATGGAATATCAGACGGTCACGGTTACGCAGATAGCCGATAAGATGTGCATGTCGCCCAAGACTCTCAACCGCCGGGTGAAGTATCTCACCGGCGAAGGTGCCAAACGCTATATCATGCGTATTCAGCTGGAGCAGGCGAAAATAATGTTGCTCCAGGATCTCGATATTCCTATCGTTGAAGTAGGTAACTGTTGTGGCTTCGACGACCATAGTTCTTTCACCAGAACCTTCACTCAAAACGTCGGAATGTCCCCTTCAGACTACCGTTTGACACGCGGACAGGGCTGAAAAATGTCAATTTGTCCGTTTTTGTAAAATTTCTGTCCGCTTTTGCAAAAGCAATTTCGGAAAATTCTACTACCTTTGCACCCGAATTTAATCGGGTGCTTTTTGTGCTATTTACTTGGGCATGGAAAACAAGAAAAATGACAATCAATCTACACAGGAATCATCCTCCGTTTCGCAGCATCGCCATCAGGAAGCGAAAGACTTTACCAAGGAGGTGATCGAGGAGTTGTTCTCGTCCGACAAGTCCGACGCCGCCAAATCACCCGCGCGCACGCCCGATAAAAAATAGTTACATGCAATATATAGTATAGCAAACTTACAACGAATCAAAAATAATTAACCGGGGGGCAACCCTCATAATATTAACTAAACAATTTAAATGCTTATGAGAAAATTATCTCTATTCAGCCGATTAGCAGCAGTGCTGCTGACGGTAATGATGACTCTTCCTTGGCAAGCCTTCGCGGAAGAAGTTGAGCTCAACTTGAAAAAAGGAGAGATCTACAATGGTGAATGGGCCACAAGAATCTTCAAGGGACCGAATGCAATGCCTTTCCTGCAATCTGGTAACGTTGACTTTTTCCCAGTAAATTTGGGTATAGATGAGTTTAGTCACAATCAGTACAAGATAGGACCTATCTACTGTCTGATGAGTGAAGGAACCTCTGTTATCAAAGTTCAACCGGAGACGGTGTATGATGAATATGGTAACGCGACTGCTTGGCCTACTCACACCATTACCGTGAATGTTAGCGGTAATTATGTGACTGCAGCCGCTTCTTCTGATGACCTTAGCGTTTCTCCTTACGAACCGGATCCCGCTGTATTGCATGACCTCACTCTTGCTCCGGGTGCATCCGCATACAACTGGATGAAATTAGTCTATGTATGGGACGCAGGCTTCGTATATGGTCAACCGCAGTCACCCGAGACTTTTAGGCGTGAATGGATGGAAGTACCGGCAGAGTGCGTTACTATTGAGTCCAGCAATTCGAGCATAGTAGAAGTTTCAAACGGTCAGTTCATCGCCCACGGAACGGATGGTCAGTATGCAACGATTACCATGAGTTGTGCACCGAATGCTAATAACGAAAATGTGCCTGAAGGAAGCGTATCGTTTACGGTGAACATTGATGGTAGTGCAGCCGTAGAAAAGGATGATATTGAAATGTATTTCCAGGATTATGACAATAGCACGTATCAAGATGTTCGCATCTCCGAGTTTGAGATGATTAGGGATGAGACGGGTTATTACGAATCGCATACCATTGAGTTTAAATGGTCGTTACCGGGTGTACCTAATGTTACCTTCGCTTCCAGCGACGATGAATCGTTGGAGGTTTATGCAGATCCAGATACTGATAACGACAGGTATTTAGTAAGTTTCTATCCACGTAGTTATGGAAAATTCACCGTTACGGCTACTTTTAATGGTGACGCGCAGTACAATCAGGCTACCGCTACGCTGGACGTATCTGTAATTAATGACAGATACTCTTTCGCTAAAGACTTGGTTTTCAAAGAGCAATCGGATCCTTCTTCCTCTTACAATCCGTACAATGTGATAGTTGATCATTTAGAAATGACGGAAGGAGAAACTGTCAAGCTGCCTGAATTATGTCATAGATACGAGCAGTACCGTGCTTATCATACCCTCATCCCATCGCAGAGCACTGCCCGTGGTCACTTCGTTGCCCCGTGGGCTGATCCTTCATGTCAGGATGTAGGATGTGCAGTAGATGTCGAACATATCACAGCCGTTGCAGCAGGTAGAGATACGTTGGTAGTGAAATATCACTTCTACAGCGACGAACCTTTGGAGACCGTTAAGTTGCCTATCCGCATTTTGCCGTTGGTTCAACCGGTAGCTAATAACACTGAGACCTCTTTCGATTTTGGTTATACTACTCCGGGAGCTAATTCAGAGCTGATTTTCCAAACTACAGCTAACGACAAGGTCAATGATGGCAAATTGGAAATCTCCACTACTCTGAATCCGTCGCAAGTAGAAACATTTATTGACCGCAATGCGGCCGGAACCGCAGAATGGCTTAGTACGCTGCAGGGTGCACTGACCCTCAATTTGCCTGCCGGTCAAGGCACACTCTCCATTGAGTGCTACGCAGATCCCGGTGTAGAGTTCAAGTTGAAGATCCGTGGAAAAGCGGCTGTTACCATCGCGCAAACCAGTATGGGTACTGCTGAAGTGAACTTTGATTTGGAAGAACCGACAGCAGTCATCATCTATCTGACCGGTGCAGGCGGTAGTCCTGCGCCAAAACGCGCTCCGGCAGCAAAAGCTGAAAGTGCAAAAGGATATATCAAGTCTATCTCTATTGCTCCGAGAGCAGATATCGCAGCTAAACAAGACCCCGACAACGCAGGTGTTTACTACTCTACCTTCTTTGACAGTTCGAGAAAGTTCACACTCCCTGCCGGAACAGAGGCATACGTGGCTACTATCAGCGGTGAGGACATGATTATGAATAAGGTAGTTAACGGCGGTGAAGTGCTTCCGGCTAACACGCCTGTAATCCTCAAGTCCAACGTTGCTTCCTTATCGCTCACTCCGACCGATGATGCTGCTGTTACGATTAGTGCAGAAAACGCCCTCCACGGTGTAGATGAAGCAACAGCCGCTCCGGCTAACTGTTACGTGCTCTCCGGACATTCGACCGACAATAGTGTTACGGGTGTTGGATTCTACGCGTTCTCCGGTACTATCCCTGCTCACAAAGCATACCTCACCGTCAGCGGTGGAGCAGCTTACGCACCGAAGAAACTCCGCTTCGTCTTCAATAACGAGCAGCAGACTACAGGTATCGACAATGCCGCTGAGGCTCTTAAGAGCGAGAAACGCATCGAGAACGGACAACTCGTTATTATTAAGAATGGCGTGCGTTACAATGCGCAGGGTCAGATTGTTAAATGATTAATCGGAGGACAAAACTATGACAAAGAAAATCTATAATCAACCTGAAGTTAGTGTAGCGCAAATCAACACACTGTCTATCATCTGCGCCAGCGGTGCTACTGGCACAGGAGCCGGCAAAATCAACACGGGTGTCGAAACCAATGACCCGTGGTAATTCCAACTATTTTATTTTTCAAAGAGAGCGGTCTCGCGGCCGCTCTCTTTTTTTTCTCTCCCCTTTCCGCTACATTCGGACCCCTTCGACTCACAAAATCCCCATAAATAGGTATTGCACATGTCGAAAAAAAGCAGTACCTTTGCAGCCGATTTAGAACTGAAGACTGATAACGGAATGCTGACAGCTCATAAAATAGCCGTCATTGGCCTGCCGCAAAGCGGGAAGAGTTCGTTGACGAAGGCGCTGCAAGCATTAGTCGGGCAACGCCAGGCAACACACACGCCCGATGCGCATACCATTGAGTTTGTCGAGGTACATCACCCCGACGAACTGCACGGGCATACCTATGACGTCGTACTGCAACTCGTCGATGCTACGCGGCTCGAAGACTCTCTCATGCTCACACCCCATATCATCGACGAGCAGGAGAAGATTGTGCTGGCGATCGGTCGTTATGACTTATTGCAAGCCACCGACCACTCGCTCGATATCCCGAAACTGGAGCAACTCATCGGTGTGCCCACCTGCCGCGTCTCCGTGCGCCTCGGCTACGGCCTGCCCGAGTGCCTCGAGATCATCGAGCGCACGATCCACAAACCCGCTTCGACGGCGCACCCGATTTATCACTTGCGTGACCAAGCGGACGAGGACACCTATCGCGCGTACGTCCATGGTATCTTAACGGAGACGCTCACGCACGCGAAGGACGACAAGCACCAGACGCGCCTCGAGCGCATTGATAAAGTCCTCACGAACCCATGGCTCGGCTTTCCGATCATGATGGCGATTCTCTATTTCGTCTTCTGGTGCACCTTCACTCTTGGTGCGTACCCGCAGGAATGGATAGAGATGGGAATCGACGCCCTATCCGAATGGCTAACCTTTCAACTTTCAACTTTCAACTTTCAACTTTCCTGGTGGTCGTCATTACTCATCGACGGCGTATTAGCCGGAGTGGGGGCCGTACTCGCCTTTTTGCCGAACATCATCATCCTCTTCTTCTTCATCTCGCTCATGGAGGACTCGGGTTACATGGCCCGCGAGGCGTATATCATGGATGCCATTATGCACCGCATCGGCTTGCACGGCCGCAGTTTCGTGCCGATGCTGATGGGGTTCGGTTGCAACGTGCCGGCTATCATGGCGGCGCGGGATATCCAGAACCCGAAGGACCGCGTGCTCACCATGCTCATGGTGCCGTTCATGTCGTGCTCGGCGCGCCTGCCGGTGTACATGCTCTTCGTGAGCGCGTTCTTCGCGGATCACAAAGCCCTCGTGATGATTTCCCTCTATGCGATCGGCATATGTCTCTCCGTGCTCTTCGCCGTTATCATGAAGCGTACAAAATGGTTCAAACAGGAGGATGACGATACGGTCAATGAGTTACCGGATTTCCGTTTGCCCAAGTTACGTAATACTGCCGCACATATATGGGAGCGCGTAGCAGACTACCTGCAGAAGATTTGCACGGTCATTCTCTGGGCTTCCGTCATCATCTGGGCGCTCGAGTATTTCCCGACGCAGGACCTGAATGATCTCGAACACTCGTACTTGGCGGCTATCGGCCAATTCGTTTCGCCGGCACTTGAACCATTAGGTTTCGATTGGAAAATGTCTGTCTGCCTCATCACAGGCCTGCCGGCGAAAGAAGCCATCGTCTCTACGCTCGCTATCCTCTACGGCGGAGATATCAGTGCAGCCGGCTTCACGCCGCTGACAGCCTTCACCTTCATGCTCTTCGTGCTGCTCTACTTCCCCTGCGCAGCTACGATCGCTACCCTCCATCGCGAAGCTGGTAAACAGTGGGCATGGTTCACCGTCTTCCACAGCCTCTTTTTAGCATGGTTTATATCATTTATTGTTTATCAAATAGGAATGTTAGTATGAGAAAAAACATTTTTATGACCGTCATGGTCTTTGTTCTTTGCTCGTTGTTCTATGTTCAACCGGCATATGCCGCTCAAGTAGACAAGCAAGTGGTGGTTCTTTCTTGCGACCTGCATTGCCAGGGTTGCTGCGATAAGATCATGAAGAATATCGCCTTTGAGAAGGGCGTGAAAGATATCGTGTGCAACCTAGAGGAAAAGACGGTCACCGTCACCTATGACGCCAACAAGACGAATGTGCCGACGCTGCTGAAGGCCTTCGACAAGATTGGCAAACCCGCTAAGGTGAAGCGAGAACCGGTCGAGAAGCAAAACTTCAAGCTTCAACCCCAGAAGTTATAACAAAAAACAGACGCCCGTCGGACGTCTGTTTTTGTTCTCTAGAACCCTAGTTTCCTAGAATTACTTGAGTTCAGCCAAATATTTGATCGTACGAACCATCTGGCTGGTGTAGCTGTTCTCGTTGTCGTACCAGCTGACAACCTGTACCTGATAGGTGTCCTCGTCGATCTTGGCAACCATAGTCTGGGTAGCATCGAAGAGCGAACCGAACTTCATACCGATAACATCGCTCGATACGATCTCATCCTCGGTGTAGCCGAAGCTCTCGGTCTGAGCAGCCTTCATAGCAGCGTTGATGCCCTCTTTGGTGATGTCTTTACCCTTAACAACTGCAACCAGGATAGTGGTCGAGCCCGTAGGAGTCGGAACGCGCTGTGCGCTACCGATGAGCTTGCCGTTCAGCTCCGGAATAACGAGACCGATAGCCTTTGCTGCACCGGTGCTGTTCGGAACGATGTTCTGTGCACCTGCACGGCTACGACGGAGGTCACCCTTACGTTGCGGACCGTCGAGAATCATCTGGTCGCCCGTCATCGGAGCGAGACAGTTGGTCGTACAAGAAGCTGCGGAGATAACCTTATCTGCCGGAGTCAGGGTCTTGTGGTTTACGTTGTAAACGATGGTCGGAAGGTCATTACCTGCCGGAGCGGAGATAACAACTTTCTTTGCGCCGGCCTGGATATGAGCCTCTGCTTTTGCTTTGCTGGTGTAGAAACCGGTGCACTCGAGAACTACGTCGATGCCCAGCTCGCCCCAAGGCAGCTCAGCTGCGTTCGGCTTAGCGTAGATAGTGATCTCCTTGCCGTCAACAGTGATCGAACCCGGAGTTACAACCGTCTTACCGTCCTCTGCGAGAACAGCATCCTTGAAAGTTACAGTGTGCTTGCCCTCACCGAACTTGCCTGCGAAACCACCCTGAGCGGTGTCGTACTTCAGAAGGTGAGCCAACATCTTCGGGCTGGTCAAGTCGTTGATTGCAACTACCTCATAGCCCTCAGCTTCGAACATCTGGCGGAAAGCCAGACGACCAATACGGCCAAAGCCGTTAATTGCTACTTTTGTCATAATTGTAGATTAATTTAAGTTATTTGTGTATTAATTGTTTTTCCTTGTCAAAGCTCTTTTCTTTGAAAAGCGGCGCAAAGTTACAACATTTTTTTTATATACGAAAATAATTCGTATAAAAAATTAAATTTTGTCATCTGTTCTTGTCAAAACAGGGCTTTTTTCCTTTCACCTTTCACTTTTCACTTCCTCCCAAAATCGGCGGGAATCTCTCCCCAGGCTTTCGTGTCCCATTTATAGATTGGTGTCGTCCAGGTGTTGTCGTGCAGCCACATCTCTGCCTTGCGCACCATCAGGAACAGGTCCTGGTTCTTGGCGTTCCACTCTATCTTGGTCTTGCATCGTTTCTCGCGCACCCAAGCCAGCGCCGTGACGCTATCGGTATAAATCACCCAAGGTAAGTTATACTTCTTGATATACGCCAGTCCCAGCACGAGGGCGAGAAACTCGCCGATATTATTCGTGCCTTCTACAAACGGCCCGCGGTGGAAGACCTGCGTACCCGTATCGGCAATCACCCCGCGAAACTCCATCACGCCGGGATTGCCGCTACAGGCCGCATCGACCGCCAAGGCGGGTAAGATAGGTTTACTCATAAACCGCTATTTTGCGGGTACGGATCTCGCCGTCCTCCAGTTCTTCCACTACGATATAGATGCCGTAATGCGGCGTGGTCTTGATGACGCGTCCCATCGCATCATACAGCGTCGTCGACTTCACTGCGGCCGGCGTGGTATCCACGGTGCGGCTCGGCGTCACATCGTCGAAGGCTTGCGGGCAGGTGTATAGCGTCCTGCCGTCGGTGGTCGTTACGCGGCAGTGGTATACGATCGTCGAACCACTCAGACCCGTCGGGTCATAGAGGCGCTGTTGCGTCTCGCCCGTCATCGCTACGCCGTCTGCGAACCACTGATAAGTGGTGAACAGACCCTCTTTGTTGCTCACGAACAGCACGTCGGTCCACTTGCTATATACATAGTCGGAGAGAGCGATGGTGAAGCTGATATTCTCCGTCGTGTTACACGGCACATCCGTCTCGCCTACCGTCACTGTCGCCGCATAGTCGCCTGCCTTCAATGCGGTCGGCACGAACGTAAAGGCGGTGTCGGTGCCGACGATATCCAGACTGCCGGCAAAATGACTGCTGCCGATAGCGACATCGAAGTTATCCGGCTGACCTTTCACTGCCGAGAACGGAATACGTACCACACCTGCGTTGTCGCACGTCATCGCGATGGTGCCGACGGAGATCGTCGGGTGCTCCTTGACGAACAGATAGAGCGTGTCGGTGCCGTCAACGAACTTATTCACACCCACCGGACCGGTGTAACTCTTTCCGTGCCAAGTCTTACTGTCGCCTTCGCAGACGATGAGGGAGTCGCAGTCGCAAGACTCGCGTGCGGGAGCGTCAAACGTGACCTTTGTCTTGCACCCCGGTGCATCAGCGAACGCTACATAGATGGTATCCTTCTTGCCTTTGTAGGTATTATAGAGCGTCAGGTTGTACGGGAAGTTCGTCACGTCAATCGGCGCGGTCGTCTTAGGCGTACAAAGCGAGTCATACGTGATCACGATCTGCTTGCCGGCGGGGATAGGCGTATAGTGCGAACTGAAGTTCACACCAACCGTATAATCCTTCGCATTGCATGCAATGGTAGCCGGCACACCCGTAATGGTGACATCATCAATGACAGGTGAGAACGGCACTGCCGGCAAGGTGAAGTCCTTGACGCAACTGTTCGGGCCGTCGAAGGAGACATGCAGCACGTGGTCGCTCTTGCCGTCAGCGGGAATGCCCTCGAACGTCAGACCCGCTAAGGTCAGTGTGCTCTTGTCTTGCGGAGTGAAACTTGCCGTCTGGACAGGCAGAGCATCTACCCAATAGGTGAGGTTACCTTGCTGGTAGGTATAGTCCAAATCGAAAGTCAGTGTAGTCGTCTGGTCACAGTTCGGATTCGGATCACTGAAGACGAAGTTCTTTGCTTCAATAGTCGGAACAACCGGCGCATCGAACGGCTTGGACAATACCTCGCATGCAGTTGTGGCGCTGCCGGTGAACCATGCCTTGAGTACCATACCCGTACCTGCGCTGTCCACACCGTTAATTAGGAAATTAGCCGATGTGCTGCCTGCAGCCACCGTGATGGTCTGGCTCTTCGAGCCGTCTAACAATGCAACGACTAACTGACCATCCGGCATGTCGTAGTGGACCGTACCCGACAGAGAGTAGTTGAGCACTCCGCAAGCCGTCTCGCTGACAGTGACATCAAACAACGGTGTGATACGTGCCAGTACCGGCGGGTTGTAATTAGCCGACTTAGTGCAGGCTGGTGTCTCTTCCAGTGCCGCCGTGATAGTCTGTCCGGCAGCACCGTCCATGTTATGCAGTGTCAGCGGGATAGTAGTGACACTTCCGGTAGCGGCTACGGTCTTGCTTTGCGGGGTACCATTGTCGTCGTAGTTGAGCACGATATTATGTCCGGTAGCGTCATAGTGAGTTCTCACTACCACATTGAAACTATAACTCGGTGTGCTGCACGGCAGCATGCCGGTTGGCACACCATTGATCTCTACTGTGTCTATTACCGGTGAGAACGGTACAGCCGGCAGCGTGAAGTCCTTGACGCAACTGTTCGGGCCGTCGAAGGAGACATGCAGTACATGGTTGCTCTTGCCGTCTGCAGGTATGCCTGCGAACGTCAGTCCCGTCAAGGTCTGTTTGCTCTTGTCTTGCGGAGTGAAACTTGCCGTTTGTGCGGTTAAGCCATCTACCCGGTAGGTCAGTGTGCCTTGCTGGTAGGTGTAGTCCAAATCGAAAGTCAGTGTCGCCGTCAGGTCTGTACATACTAACGGATTGAACTGCACATTCAGAGTATCTATCGCCGGCGTTATTGGTGCGGCTTCCGGAATGGCGTGGTTGACGATAGCGCAGCCGTGCGAACCGTCGAAGTTGACATTGAGCAGGTGTCCGCCTAAACCGTCCGCAGCAATACCCGGAATGACGAGTGTCACTTGCAGGGTGTCGTCGCTCTCAACGGTATAAGTCACGGCATTCGCCGGCTTACCGTCCACGTCTGCGGTGAGGGAACCGTTCTGGTTGGTGTAGTTGATGACTGCGGTCAGAGTGACGGTCGGTACATCGCATGCTACAGTGCCCCAACTCAGACTCTCTACGCTGATCTCCGGGATGTTCTTCGCGTTGTAGGTGTAGGTCGTCGGAGCGTCTGTCTTGACGGTTCCGTCATCGAAATACACGGTGAGCACATGGTCTTTATTATCCACCGGTTGGTTCTTCAGTACGCCGGTGTAAGACGTCGTCTCGTCGCCGATCACCGAGTGCGGGATGGTGGCGAGGAGCGTCGTGCCCTCGTAGATATACAGGTCGCCGCGCGGATGGGTGAAGTTCACCGTGAAGTCCACATCGGCTACCGTAGCGCCGCAACCTACCGGCTGGCGTTGCTCGAACGTCGCGGAGTTGATGACGCACTTCAGATACGTAACAGGGAAACTCTCATATCCGGCGATATAGGACGAATTGGGAGTGATGGCCTCAAAGCGGATATCATCCAACGCGAAGTCATTTCCGATATTCTTCGAACTCTTATTGTTGTTGATGACGCGCAAAACGACGTTGGTACTCGACACCGTCGGTGTGACGAGGGAGGACATGCCGTGCCAGCGACTGTCTTTGAAGTTGCTCAGGTTGATCTCGCCTCCGAGGTCGTTCCAGTTTGCACCGCCGTCATAACTGATCTGGAACTGCAACCGCGCACCGTTGTTCATCTGGTAGTACGCGTTGATGTTCGCTACCCAGAAGGAGAACAAGTAGCTCACGCCCGAGATCACTTTCAGTTTCGGGTTCTTGCTGCCGCTGCGGGCGATCCATGCCGCCTGATCCGTGCCGTCATAGATCTTCGAGTCGAACAATCCGAAGTAGCTGCCTTCGTGCGCTTTCACCGTCTGGAACTCATGCCAGAAAGTATTGGCGTTATCGGTGATCGCATAGCCGCCGGATACATTCGGGTGCGTGGTGTAGTACTCTATGTTGTCGCGTCCCCAGAACGCATACATACTCTCCAGCGAGTCATCCCGAATAACCGGTTTCTCGAATGTACCGTTGGAGATCAGGTTGCCTTCCGGCGCTTCCGGGTCGTTGGTCGCCAGGAAGTAATAGGTGATCGTCTTCTCCTCTGTCGGAGCGGTAAACGTATGATTGCGCGCGCCGGTAGTCACCGTGTCTTTATCAGCGGTGTTGGTCCACATGAAATAGGTGGAACTCTGCTCGTTCGGCGTCAGCGTCACATCTTCTGCGGTGAAACGTGTCAGACGCAGGTCAGCCGCTGTTCCGGTAGTGGTGTGCACCGTCGGAGTAGCCGAAGGAGGATTGACGGACACGGTGCAAGAGCCATCACAACCGCTGCCGCTCAGGAATTTCGCATACAGCGTATAGGTCTTGGCCGAAGACGCATCGAAACCTTCCAGTTTGAAGGTCTGCGGCGTCTCGATGTCTGCGTTTGCAATCGTCACGGTGTCTATGCCCGGGCACCAGATCTGTAACTGGCCGGCGTTCTTCTTGTCGTCAAAAGCCACCACGCCGTTCACCGCCGCTTTCTTATCCGTCACATTCGCTTCGGATGCCACCGCTGCGAACGAAATGATCTTACATGCTCCCGGAGCACCTTCCGAACAGTCTTGGTTCAGACGAACGCGAACCAGGCGACGCATCGTCGGACGGGCACACTGCAGGAAGTAATATACATCCGAATAGGCAGCACCCAGCGTGACGGGAAGAGCGATATGCAAACGGTCCTCCACGGTGTACCACTCACTCTGATCCAGTCGCGTCCACGTGCCCGACTCATATTTGAACCATGAGTGCGCGTAGGTGTTCTCATAGTCGTAGTTCTTCGCCTGCAGGACGTATTCAGTGCCGGCTGCGTCGGTACAGATCTGCTCATCTTCTATGGTTACGCCCAACGAAGAAGGCTTACCGGTCGGAGCAGGAGCAACGTATTCCCAATTGGCTCCGTCTTTGCTGCTTCCGTAATAGAAGTTCTGGATGTAGTTCTGTTGGCGTATTTTGAGTTCACTGCCCTCATAGTAGAACAACTTGATGTCTCCGGTTTGATTTTTTATATTGTCCCACCTTGCCTCAGAGGACGAGTGGCGGGTCAAAACGACATGATCCCAATCTCCGGCAGGTGCTTCTACGTACCAAACGGTGCCTTCATATTGCTTCACCAACGAACTCCATGCTCCTTTGGAACCTTTGAAGAAATAGGCGCGGTTGAAGTTATTCCCGTCGGAATACCAACCGTATTGCAAATCGCCTTTGGCGTCTTTCACGCTCTGCGCTTCCATGTTGATATAGAAGTGCTCACCGGCATCAAATATACGTGCGCTGAGGCTCAGCGCCAAACTCATGAAGAGACCTAATACAAATATACGTGTTTTCATATCTTTGCCTCCTTATTTGCTTTCATTGTTTTCACGAATCACTTTTACTTCCACGCGGCGGTCGCGTTTCAACTCTTCGCGCTCGGTGTCCTCGTTCGGGATACGCGAGCCGTGACCGAGTACTACGACGCGTTCGGCTTTCAAGCCCGCACGCAGCAGATAGCGATATACTGAGTTCGCGCGGTTCTGCGACAGGATCTCGTTATGCGTCGGATCTCCCTCTACCGATGCGTGGCCGTCGATAGCGATCTTCGCATCCGGCGCGTTATTCAGGATATCCACGATCGAAGACAGGTAACGTTTCGCTTTGTTGGTCAAATGGTAACTATCCAGCGCGAAGTATATCTTGTTCAGCTTCTCTACCTCTGCTGCTACTTGCTCGATGTCCATCTCCTCCGGCTTGACTTCCTCGGTGACGATCGGCTCGATGCGCTCTGTGACCACGGTGTCGCAGCGGGCGATGGTCTTCACCGTCGTGTCCTGACGGGTGAAGTACTCGAAGTAATCCACCGTCTTGTGCTGATCCGGTTTGATATAATGCCAGTGGATGCCGACTTTCAAGCCCACCTCGAAGGGGTGAGAAGCCGATGCGTTCTTCGTCGCATACGCGCCGGCGTACTGCTCCATGAAGTCGAACTGCGTGTCGCGCCAGCCGATGTCGCGGCGGGTGGAACTGTTCGCATCATTGGCGATGATGTTGAAGTATCCGCCTACGAACACGTCTATCTGCGGCGTCGCCGGCAGTAACGCTCCGAAGTCTGCGAACACCGCCACTTGCGGACGCACGCTCAACTCGCCCTTCGACTCCGGCGCGTTGCGGTAGTCTTTCGTCACAAACTCATGCATGTTCTCCAGCGTCAGGTTCCAAGCGGGGTAGTACGCCGAGTGAGCGATCTCGCCTTCTAACACGCGATATTTCTTCGATACTGAGAAAGACGGAGCGATACCCAAGGCCATGAAGATACGGCCTTTCCAGTCATCCTCTTTGTATTGGAACTGCAGCGAGATAGGTATGCCGATGTTATGCAGCGTCTCGCGCTCGCGCCACTTGTGTACCGATGCCGTGTGGTAGTAGTTCTGCTCGGTGTCCGAGTCCTTCAGCGGACTGCCGTTGGTGTACTGCGTCCACGTGTAGTTACCGCCGATATGCGCTATCGAGGTGTAGTTCGTGAACCATAAGCCGGCGCCGATACCAAAGTTCGGATGGAAGAAATACGCGTACTGCAGTTGTACCAAACCGCTGAACGAACCGTTCACGCGATTGGCCGCACCGCTTAACTGATACCCCAGACTACCGTAGCCCATACCCAGATACGCCTCGATATAATGTCCGCGGCGATCGGTGGAGTCGGTCTTGATAACTTCCTCCCGCTGTTTGGCTACGCTGTCCGGCGTGTACGTGATACACGTGAGCGTGTCTGTGAAATACTGAAGAGTAGTGACCTCAATACGGTCCTGGTTGCGCTGTTCCTGTACCTCCGTGCGCTCCGGCACACTACTCGTGCCGTCCTTGCACACCGTCTCTGCCTGCGCCCGGAGCGCAAGCGGTGAACACGCAGCCAATACAATTAACCATAAGTGTTTCATGGCGTAATACTATTTTAATTGTTTGTTATCTTTGTAGCCTAACCGGGAATCGAGAATTGGCTCTGCCAATAATCGTTCGAGGCTTTAGCCGAGATAAGAACCCAAATCTGAGCTTTATCTTTGTAGCCTAACCGGGAATCGAACCCGGATCTGGAGTTTAGGAAACTCTTATTCTATCCGTTGAACTATCAGGCCATGTTTTTGTTATTTATCCACACCGCGAGGGGAACTCTCCGTACTCCTCGAACGTGTAGTTCAAAAAGTCATTCATCGGCTTGCCGGCTGCGGCTATCTCGACGATGCGGTCGATGAAGTCCGGCGCACTCACCTGCTGGTCCGTCAGCGGCGTCGAGAACGTGTAGGTCTTGTGCTTCAACCAGTCGGCATGCACGAAGTTCGGGTCGAACCCTGCCGGCACTTTCTTCAAAGCCCCCCACATATAGTCGAAGTCCTGCTCGAAATACTTCTTCCAACTCGGTGCGCCCATGATCGCCTCCACCTCTTCGTAGTTCGCTTCTATCTCTTTGCGCAAGGCGTCTAATAACTCCTTGCCCGGGTCCCATATACCGCCGGCGAACATACACTGACCGGGTTGGATATGTACGTAGTACCCGCCGCGCATGGATTTCTTGCCCCAGGTCTTCGGCTTACCCGGCACGCCGGCCGCAGGGAACACCCCGAACCACTCTTTGTACGGCCGCTTGTCGTGACTAAACCGCACGTCGCGGTAGATGCGCCATATACAGTCTTTCGGCTCCAGCACCGCCAGGCTCGGGTCCAACTCCGCCAGACGCTTGATATACTCCGCGCTGAACTCCACAAAGCGAGCGTGGCACTCCTGGTACCACGCTTTGTTCTCGGCAAACCACTCGCGGTTATTGTTCACCGACAACTCCGTCAGAAATCGCAGAATATCTTTCATTCAAAAAATATTTTTTTTCACTACTGTCCACTTAAAATATTGCGAAGGAGTTTTAAATTGCTGGTATTAAGCTAATTATACTGACATTTTGAGTGAACGGATTTGATTTGAAAAATTTTTTTTTGTTTATGTCTTTGAGTGCTTTATACTCGCTAGAGTTGGCTAATTGGTAGTAAAAGCTGTCTGGAAGCTTGCTTACAAGCAGGTTTTAGTATCAATTTGTCAAAGAAGCATCGCTTCTAAAGCACTCAAAGGGTTTATCTTTGTTTTTGTTTATTTTTAGTAGACACTACTGATTTTTTTTATAATTTTTCTTTTAATAATATAATTTTTCTTTTATTAATAATTTCATGCATCGTCTGAGTCCATCCATCCAATAAGGTATTTCTACGCCGAACGTCTTCTTGAATTTCGACTTGTCGAGCACGCTATAGTGCGGCCGCGGGGTCTTGTACTGGTACTCTTCCGACAGGATCGGCACCACTTTGCAGCTCTTAATACCCGCCAACTCGTGAATCGCGATCGTGAAGTCGAACCACGAGCACACACCTTCGTTCGTGAAGTGGTAGATACCCGGCTGCCATACATGATGCTCGATGACGGTGAAGATCGCCCAAGCCAAGTCCGCTGCGTAGGTCGGTGTGCCGATCTGGTCGAACACCACGCCAAGCTGCTCTTTCTCGCGTCCCAACCGAATCATCGTCTTCACGAAGTTATTGCCGAAGGACGAGTAGAGCCACGCCGTACGGAGTATCACTGCCTCCGGGCAAGCCGCCAACAGCATTTTCTCGCCCTCGTATTTCGTTCGGCCGTACGCCGTGCGCGGAGCTACCGGATCGGTCTCGCGGCAAGGCACATGCTCGTCGCCCGAGAAGACGTAGTCGGTGCTCACGTGAATGACCTTCACGCCCTGACTGCCTAACACACCCAATGCCTCCGCATTGATCTTTTTCGCGGTCACCTCGTCGTCTTCGGCCTTATCCACATTCGTGTACGCCGCGCAGTTGACGATCAGGTCGATACCGTTCGCCTCTACGAATGCCTTCACCGCTTTCGCGTCGGTGATATCCAGCACGTGCACGTCATCCGCCTCCACTACGTCGGTGAAGAAGTAACGATGCTTCGGGTGCGCCGCACTCGCTACGCGCATCTCATTGCCCAATTGGCCGTTTGCCCCTGTAATAAGTATCTTCATAAATCTCAAATCTCAAATCTTCAATCTTCAATCTTCAATCTTCAATGCTGAAAGGATTCTCCAAATCCTTCAGCAGCGGATGCTTCTTATCTTTATCGCTCAGTATCCGCAACTCTTCGGGCACTTGCCACTCGATCGCCAAGTCCGGGTCGTTGAGCAGTATGCCGCCGTCCGCCTCGGGGTGATAGAGGTTGTCGCATTTATAGGTGAAGATAGCTTGGTTGCTCAGCACCGAGAACCCGTGCGCGAACCCGCGCGGAATAAAAAACTGCCGTTTGTTCTCTTCGCTCAACTCCACGCTGAACCACTGCCCGAAGGTCTTACTGCCTTTGCGCAGATCCACCGCTACGTCTAACACGCGGCCGACGGTGCAGCATACCAGTTTCGCCTGCGTGTACGGCGGGCGCTGGAAATGCAGACCGCGTACGACGCCGTAGGTGGAGCAGGACTGATTGTCCTGCACAAAATGCGCATCGATACCCGCTTCGCGGTAGCGTTGCTCGTTGTAGGTCTCTACGAAATACCCGCGTGCATCGCGGTACACTTTCGGCTCCAAAATCAGCAGCCCCTCAATAGGTGTTTTAATGACTTCCATAGTACTATTTTATTTGCGGGCACAAAATTACAACTTTTTTCTGACATATGCAAATATTTTTTGTGTTTTACAAAAAAAAGCGGTAACCCGTGATGGATTACCGCCTTGATATCTTGTTTGCCTATGAACTACAAATCTTTCGATGCTGTTTTTGGAGCTCTTCTTATGTCCCAAACATCCGAAATAACAACCAATGCTCGTTTCTCATCTATATGGTAAATCATCTTGCTTTTTCGAGTGATCATACAACAACGATAGAGTTTCTTGCGGTGAGCTAATATTGGTTCTTCCTTCCCCATCGTCGGAAACGTTTCCAATTGGACAGCAACTTTCTCGGCTTCAGTCATAAACTCTGCACGCTGGTTTTCGCCAAACTCCCGTAGAATATAGTCCTCAACGATGTGTAATGACTTCTTAGCACGCTCTGACCAGACCGATTTCATATAGCAACTGCATATTGGGGATGGAATACTTCTTCGGTCGAGTAATAGCGACCTTCTTCAATGTCGCGTTCTGATTCATCAAGCCGCGCGTCAATTTCTTCCATCGTATATGGAGTAGATTTCGAAGTTAATTGCCGCACATTAGCTTGCATGCGCTCAATTACTTTTTCTTGCTCAGGAAGTGATAGCGTGAACATCACCTGAATAAGGCTATCTAATGTTTCTTGTGCCATTGTATATTTAAAATTTTATTTGTTTATTAAAAATATTTGTTGTATCTTTGCAGTCGATTTAACATCGGGATGTGGAGTAAGGCCGATTTGCCA
>ONJT01000017.1 GCA_900318245.1 uncultured Bacteroidales bacterium | reverse complement strand
GGTCAGATTCTCATAATAAGAGGCGATCACACTTACACTCTCCAAGGACAAGAGGTAAAATAAAAATCATAATTATATAATTTTAATGACATTTCCGAACGCCAAAATTTGGGAATGTCATTTTTTGTTATACCTTTGCACTCGAAATCATCCAAGATGAGCGTAGCGGTCCGGAGTTTCTGGGATATCTGGCAAACATCCTCCGCGGCGACCACATCTTCAACACCCAAGGAAAGATGATTAAATGCAGAGTGATTTTTTGCATGGCGATATCGCCATTATCGCCACTTTCGCCAGTGCATTTTTTATTGTTTTTGAGCGATTTTATCGCGAATCGTACTGAGCTTTAGCGTAAGCACAGTTAGTTATTAGTTAGATATTGGTTAGATATTCCTTAGTCATTATCCTGACAATTACCTACCCATTTCCTTCCATTTACGGGGTAATCCTAGACTTTAGTCCTTATCATCACGGGATCATGTCCCGAGAAAGTCCCTAGCACACCTTCTTCATCCGCTTGCAATTTTTGTCGTGACACTTTGACACTTTGACACTTTTTTGTTCATGTCGCTGTGTCGCTATGTCGCTGTGTCACTGTGAGTAAGAAAAAATATTTTTGATATTTTCTCCTTTGAATGATTGAACTCGCAGAGTTGTGGGATTAGGCGGTAATAACTATCCGAAAGCTTGTTTTCGAGGAGTTATTACCGCCTAAGCACATAAGGAACCTCGTTCCAAATCATTCAAAGGTATTTTCTATATATTTTTCTTTTAAAATTGTTTTCGGTGCGTTTTCTTATTCTGTTTTCTTTGCGCTCGCGCGTTTTCCTTTAAATAAATTTGCACATGTGCAAAAAAAGCAGTACCTTTGCAGCGCAAAACAATCTATATCATGGCAGATATCTATTCCATCGTTACTTCGCAGCAACTGAGTTATGAGCAGAAAGTCGTAGCTCTGGCGCATGCGGCGGAAGACACGCTATCGGTAATCCCGATGCCCGAGCGTACCCGTTTCTTTTTCGAGAAAGGCGCAATATGCAACCTCAACGAAGGCAATGCTCCCTATCGTCCGCGCTATATCATGCCGGACTACGAGAAAGCGGTGCGTAATGGCGTGAAGTTCCTCGAACTGGACCCGCCGCAGGATTTCGACGAGTTACTCACCTTCCTGCAGGTGCTCTATCGGCACGTGCCGTCTATCACCACCTATCCGGTGTTCCTCGGCGATCTCGACAAACTCATCGAACCCTTCATCACCGACCTGAGCGATGAAGTGGTGAAGCGTAAATTACGCAATTTCCTCATCTATCTCGACCGTACCATCACGGACTCTTTCTGCCATGCCAACTTAGGTCCGGAAGCCACCCGCGCCGGGCGTTTGATCCTTGACGTAGACCGCGAGTTAGAGCAAGCGGTTCCGAACCTCACGCTGAAATACGACCCGTCTATCACGCCCGATGACTTCGCCGAGCAGGCTATCTATACCTCGCCATGCGTCGCTAATCCCGCAATATGCAACGATGTGCTGAACGCCAAGACCTACGACCGCTACGGTATCTCGTCGTGCTATAACATATTGCCTATTGCCGGCGGCAGTTATACCCTCACGCGCCTGGTATTACCTCGTCTGGCAGCATTGACGGAGAGCAAAGAGGAGTTCTTGACAAAACTCCTGCCCGAAGCGATGCAGTGTATGGCGGATTATATGTCCGCGCGCATCCGTTTCATCGTCGAGCAATCCGGTTTCTTCGAGAGTCATTTCCTGGCCAAAGAAGGATTCGTGGAACGCGATAGATTCGTAGCTATGTTCGGTTTGGTAGGACTCGCTGAAGCCGCCAATAAATTCGCTCCCGAAGGCAAGAAATACGGTTCGGACGCCGAAGCCGATGCAGTGGCGGAACAGATCATGGATGCTATCACGGCGTTCGTCGATGCTTACGAATGTCCGTACTGCGAGATCGCCAACCACCGCTTGTTGCTGCATGCGCAAGTGGGTATCGACAGCGACCACGGCATCACTTCCGGCATTCGTATCCCGGTGGGCGACGAACCCGAGTCGATATACGATCACCTGCGCCATTCTTCCCGATTTCATCGGTATATTCCGACGGGTTGCTCGGATATCTTACCCTTCGATATCACCGGTAAACAGAATCCTGCGGCCATCCTCGATATCGTCAAAGGTGCCTTCTCGCTCGGGCAGAAATATATCGCGTTCTATGCCTCGGATTCGGACCTTGTACGTATCACCGGATACCTGGTCAAGCGCTCGGAGATAGAGAAGTGGAATGACGGCCAGACAGTGCTGCAAAACACCACCCAACTCGGTGCACCGACCTACGCTTCGGCCCACCTGGCAAACCGTAAAGTGCGCGGAGTCTGATGGCACTCGTTCGTAAGATCATACCGCAGTCTACCGTAGACGGTCCGGGAAACCGGACAGCCATCTTCCTCCAGGGATGTAACATCCGCTGCGCCTATTGTCATAACCCCGAGACGCAAGCAATGCACGATGCCGAAGCGACCGAAATGAGCGTCGCCGAAGTGCTGGCGGAAGTGCGCAAAGGTATCCCGTTTATTCGCGGGATCACCGTCTCCGGAGGAGAATGTATGCTGCAACCGGATTTTCTGACGGCGCTCTTCCAAGCCGTTAAAGAACTTGCACGCGAAACAAATCATCCGCTGACTTGCCTCATAGATAGCAACGGCACTATTCCTTTTGAGCACTTCCCCGAACTGATGGAGGACTGCGACGGGGTAATGTTGGATGTGAAAGCCTGGGATGCCGAGGTATATCAACGTCTTACGCAAGCTAAAGAAAATACCATCGTGAAGCAAAATCTCGCTTGGCTATTACAACACGACCTATTGACGGAGGTGCGTATCGTGTGTCTGCCGGAAAGAGTAGATGTAGAGACCATCTTGCGTCATATCGCAGAAACCTTCGATTTCATCGGGAAAAAGGCACCGGTTCGGTTGTTGCGTTTTCGGCCGCACGGCGTGCTAGGCGAGTTGGCAAACCACCCTATGCCGAGTGATGAACAGATGGTTCAATATGCCGATTTGGCTCGCTCACTCCACTTGGCATTTTCCATTAAATGAGGTAAAAATTGCATTTTTTACCTAAATTATTTGGTCATTTCAAAAAAAAGCAGTACTTTTGCACGCTTTTTCGTGAAAGAAGCACGTTAACATTAATTAACACAAAAAACAAAAGTCTAAATGGCAACAAAGATTCGTTTGGCTCGTCATGGTCACAAAGACTACGCTTTCTACCATATCGTAGTAGCAGACAGCCGCTCGCCGCGTGACGGCAAAATTATCGAACGTCTCGGTTCGTTCAACCCGAACACCAACCCCGCAGCAGTGATCCTCAACTTCGATCGCGCTCTGTATTGGGTAGGCGTAGGTGCACAACCGACTGACACCGTCCGTACCATCCTCTCCAACGAGGGCGTACTGCTGATGAAGCACCTCAACGGTGGTGTCGCAAAAGGCGCATTTAGTGCAGAAGAGGCTCAGAAGCGTTTCGACGCTTGGAAAGCTCAAAAGGATGCTAAGAATGGTAAGATCAGTGCTGCTGAGGCAGACAAGAAAGCTGCTGCTGCGAAGGCTCTCCTCGCTCAAGAGGTAGAGACCAACAAGGCAAAAGCTGCTGCTATCGCTCAGAAACGCGCTGAAGCTGCTGCTGAGTTGGCTGCTGCCGCTCAAGAGGCTGCGCAGGAAGCTGCTGCAGAAGCAGAGGCTAAGGGCGAAGAAGTTCCCGCTGAGAAAGCAGAGGCATAAGCTACGCTGTTTTAGCAAAAAAGAAGTTCAAAACGCAAGTTTTGGGCTTTTTTTTTGTGTATGTCGAAAAAAAACACTACCTTTGCACGCAGAACGCGTGCAACAACAGAGAGATGTTTTACTTGATAGTCTTTCTCATCCTATTCGTGCTCACCGTACTGAACGTCCAGATGCACGACAAACTCAGCTCCCAACTGCTGAGCGGTATTGCTGCGCTCATGCTGATTGCGGTAGCCGGTCTGCGCTTCGAGACAGGCGGTGACTGGAATGTATACGCGCAACTCTTCGCCGAGTTCCCTTCGTGGAGCCGACTCATCGGTAACCCTTCCTTATTCATGCAACAACCGGTCGAGGAAGGCTTTGTACTACTCTGCGCAGCCATCAAAGCACTCGGAGGCACGGTACAACATCTCTTCTTTATAGTCGCTTTCATCAATATCACCCTCATCGCCTGCGCGCTTCCGAAGTACACCAAGTACCCGGTGGTGGGGCTCCTCTGCTATTTCGGTCTACTGTATTTCAATCTCGAGATGATCTACATCCGTCAGGCTACAGCGGTCGCGCTGTGTTTCTTTTCCTTGCAATATCTCCAGCAGCGCAAACTCCTTCCGTACCTGATCATCATCCTCATCGCCTGCACTTTCCATCGTGTCGCGGTGTTGATGCTTCCTCTCTATTTCGTATTGCATGCGAAAATACCTACATGGATATACATCGCCGTCATTGGCATAGGCGCTATACTGATGGCTACCGGAGTACCCTGGATCAAGACGATCTTCCTGACAGTCGCAGGATGGCTTGGCGACAACTACGCCGAGAAAGCAGCATACTATACCGAAGAAGCGATGTTCGCTACCGCACGCGGGATATCCGTCGGGTATGTACTGAACCTGCTCATCCTAATCGTCGTGCTATGCTTTAAGAAAAAGCTTGACGCGCTGCCTTTTGGCACTATCATGCTCAACCTATTCGCGCTGAGTCTCGTACTATACTACTACTGCTACGAACTCATCGAAGTCAGCAACCGCGTGCGCCTGTTCTTCTTCATCGGCATCATCGCTTTGCTGCCGATGGTGCTCGAAGTGCTGCCGCTGTTCCTGGAGCGACTGATCGGACTACTGATCATCGGACTCTACTGCTTTGCTTTCTCCCGCGTCATCTTTTTGGAATATCCGCAAGCCGCAGCCTATAACCCGTATCAGAATGTGATTGACTATACTATCCATCCGCGGCCGAGTTCGGGTCAGCAGCGCCTGGAGCAAAGTAACCATTTCTTCAGAGACGAACGACAATGAGGCATATCCTATTTATATCGCATGCCCACGGCGCACATGGCGCCGAGACGGTGATGGTACAGGCCATACGTGCTTGTGTCGCACGTGGTGCGCGTGTGACACTGGTCGTTCCATCTATTGTACCGGACGAAGGGCTGGAAGCGATGGTTGCTGAACTACCGAATCTCTCCATCCTCTGTTTGCCCTATCGCGCAATAGGCGGGCATGCATTGCGCACGCCCTGGGTGCGCGCCTTCAACCGTTCTACCCTACGGCGACTCATTGCGTATGTGCGGGGCGAAGCGGTAGATACCATCTATTCCAACACCTCTATCACTATCCTCGGAGCAGACCTCGCCCGCCGCACGCGCGTGCGCCACATATGGCACTGGCATGAGACGGCAGATGCCATGTTCGGATTTCATCCATCCTTGCGTCCGCTCTATCGCCGGCTGACGAAAACCGCGCATGTCCTTTTCATCTCCCGCCGGCAGAAACAAGGGTGGGAAGCTTGTTTAAACATACCTATTGACGGCTCCGTACTATATAATCCCATCAAGCAGATACACCCGATGAAATCGGAAGATTCTGCACCGCACAACGACATTCGCATCGGTTTTATCGGTCATTTTGAAGCACGAAAGAATATCCCGCTATTAGTGCACACTTTCGAGCGCTTGCACGTGCATACCCCGAATACGTCCCTATGGCTGTGCGGAGCGAGAGGAGCAGCAGATATTCGGTTTGTTGAGCAGATGACAACCTTACGCGAACCCGTTTTGCATATCCTACCGCAAACGCTGGACGTGAGTGCTTTCTACCATCAGATAGACATCCTCGTTTTGCCCTCCTGGCGCGAGACGATGCCGCTGGTAGTACTCGAAGCGATGCAGGCCGGTGTATGTGTGATCCAAACCAACCGATCAGGGATGAATGAGCTGATTGAAGACGGCAAAGAGACTTTCTTTTTCTCTCCGGATGACGCCGAGACCCTATACCGACTCTTGACGCAATGTATGAATCCGGATTTCCGGCAGACCATCGCCCAAGCCGGACAAAAGAAAGCATTACAATTGATCAACGATTCGTCTTTTGACGCACAAATAACCCAACTGCTATGCGCGTAATAGCCTATTATCTGCCGCAATACCACTCCATTCCGGAGAACGACGCTTGGTGGGGAAAAGACTTCACCGAGTGGGACCGTGTGCGTGCAGCCAAACCGCTCTTCAAGGGACATCACCAACCTGTGGTGCCCGGTGAATTAGGCTATTATAACCTGTTGGACCCCGTTATCCGCGAGCGGCAGGCACAACTGGCGCGAGAGGCAGGTATCGAAGGCTTCTGCTATTGGCATTATTGGTTTGATGGCAAGCAGCTGTTGGAACAACCGCTGCAACAAGTGCTGCAAAGCGGTCAACCCGATTTCCCGTTTTGCATCGCTTGGGCGAATGAGAGTTGGTACGCCAAGACTTGGATGGATCATCCTGATCAACCGGACAGACTGCTGATCGAGCAGACCTATCCCGAAGGAGACGACGAAGCCCATTTTGCGGCGATCCTACCGATGCTACGCGACAAACGCTACATACAGGTGGACGGCAAACCGCTCTTGGTAGTCTATCGACCGCTCCAACTCCCAGACGGCAAAGCATGGGTAGCCAAATGGCAAGAAATGGCAAGAAACGCTGGTTTCAACGGACTTTTTCTTGTCGGCCACACACTATACAGCCGCGAGACGGATGCGATCCGTGCGCTGGGATTTGATGCGGTGAACATTGTACCCATAGGAGATGTGAAACGCAATATAGGTTTGGGATTGCGCCACCTTCCCTCGCTCATCCGCCATCTACGCGGCCGTTCGCCCTTGGTATATGACTACGCGCGAGCTATCCGCGTATTCGCCTCTGCCATCATGAAGCGGGAAGATGTAGTACCAACCCTATTGCCTAATTGGGACCATTCGCCGCGTAGCAAGAACAAAGCGCTCGTGCTACACGACGCGCACCCGCAGGCCTTCGACGCTCACGTGAAGGCTATCAGACAGATCGTGGATCACAAACACAACCAACTCGTGCTACTCAAGTCCTGGAACGAATGGAGCGAAGGGAACTATATGGAACCGGACAACCGATATGCAAATCGTATTCGATAATATTATCTATTCGCTGCAGCGCTACGGCGGCATCTCGGTCGTTTGGAACGAGTTGCTCAAGCGTGCCCGAACCGATACCCGGTTGGAGGTCACGGAACTGGATTATACGCAGATGTCGTATCGTTGGTTGGAGCGCTACCGCATACCCGATTGGAAACCCGCCGGTCCGACCTTATTCCACTCGTCGTATTTTCGATTTTGTCCGGATCCATCGGTAAAAAATATCACTACCATACATGACCTGACCTATCATTTCTACCGCCACGGTTTTGCCAAAGCGGTTCATCTATGGGAAGAAGAGCGGGCGATTCGTCATAGCGCGGCGGTGATATGCGTGAGCGAGCATACGAAGCGCGATGTGCTGAACGCATATCCTTGGTTGGATGAGAAGCAGGTGCATGTAGTATATAACGGCGTAGGGGAGGAGTTTTTTCCGATTCCATCGGTAAAAAAACAAGGATACTTGCTCTATGTCGGTTCCGGCAAAGCGGCGTATAAACGTCTGGATGTAGCACGCATGGTGGCGCAGCAGACAGGCCTACCGCTGGTACAAGTGGCCTCACCCGATATCACACGCGAGCAACTGAATCGCTACTATAACGAAGCGCTGTGCCTACTCTATCCTTCCGACTATGAGGGATTTGGTCTGCCGGTTCTGGAAGCACAGAAAGCCGGTTGCCCGGTGATAGCCCAACGTACTTCTTCCATCCCGGAAGTGATCGGACCGAACGGCTTGCTTGTACAGCACGATACCCCGGAGCGGATGGCGAAGGAGATAGCGGCGATAGTACGCGAACTGCAATCCCGACCTACACAAACCCTCATAGAGGACGGCATACAAAATGCCAAACAGTTCTCATGGGACAAGACCTATCAACAAACCAGACAAGTGTATGAAGATATCGATCATAACCATCACGCATAACAGCGCGAAGACCTTAGGTCGCGCCTTGGATAGCGTACGTCAACAGACGTATCCGGATATCGAGCACATCCTTGTGGATGGTGCTTCGATGGATGGTACACGCGCGATGATAGAAGCGTATGCTGCATCGCATCAGGACGTACGATGGGTATCCGAGAAAGACGACGGCATCTACAACGCCCTCAACAAAGGAATCCGGATGGCGACAGGCGATGTGATCGGTTTTCTGCACTCCGACGACGTGCTCTATAACGCCAATACAATCGCGCACATAGCGAACGCTTTTGAGACGGCGAAGGTCGATGTGGTATATGGGGATTTGCAGTACTGCAAAGGGGACAAAGTGGTACGTCAGTGGCAAAGCAATGCGTTCCATCCCCGCGCGCTCAAATACGGTTGGATGCCTCCCCACCCGACGATGTACGTGCGCCGCGAAGTGTATGAACAGGTAGGCTTGTACGATGAGTGGTTTCGTATCTCGGCGGACTACGACATGATCCTTCGTATCTTCACGTGCGGCTTCACAACCTGTTACTTGCCGCAGGTGCTGGTGCGGATGGAAGTGGGCGGAACCAGCAACAGAGATACCCGGGCGCGGTTGTCCAAGACCCAAGAAGACTATATCGTATTGAAGAAAAATCGCATCGGAGCGGGATACCTGACGGTGCTGTGCAAGCAAGTACGTAAGATACGTCAATTCATTCGGTAACAACAAGAACTATGCTGAATATATCCATTGTACTCTATCATCCCAACTGGGAGCAGGAAGTGCTGCCGTTGGTGCAAGAACTGCTGCGCGTGAAGAATCTGCGTAAGATATACCTCTTGGACAACAGCGAGAAGGAATGGCTGCGCGAACAAATCAAGTCGCAGCAATCGCCGTTCGAGTCCAACAAAGTGCGGTATATGGCGATGCCGACCAACCTCGGTTATGGCACGGCGCATAACATCGCGCTACGCGAGAGTGCATACTATAAGACGGCGTTTCATCTGGTGATGAACAGCGACATCCACGTGCAAGCGGAAGATATCGACGCAATGCACGACTGGATGCTGGCCAATCCGCAGGTGGGCCTGCTGATGCCGAAGGTGGTGAATCCCGACGGTTCGCAGCAGTTCTTAGCCAAACGTCTCCCGAGTCCGCTCGATGTGTTCGGTCGTCGGTTCTTACCCTCGGCCCTGATGGCGCGCCGTAACAAGCGATATGAGTTGCGCGACCTGGATCTAACGCGTCCTGTCAATGCGCCGTACCTGAGCGGGTGTTTCATGTTACTCCGTACGAAAGCCGCCGTGGAAGCGGGACTGTTTGACGAGCGCTATTTCATGTACCCCGAGGATATCGACCTCACTCGTACAATCCATCGCAGTTATCTCACGCTCTACTACCCGCAATGGACCATCACGCATGCGCACGCACGCGAATCCTATAAGAATAAACACATGCTCCGGATTCATATCCAGAACATGTGCCGTTATTTCAATAAATGGGGTTGGCTCTTCGATCGCGAGCGTCAGATATTCAATAACCTATAGGTCAGATAGCCCGCATAGACGAGTAGCAACAGGGCACCTGCCCAGCGCTGCACCTTCCGTTTCTTGTCGATCTTCACCGCCATCCAGACGATGATACTTCCGAGGGCTGCCATGATGGCGTCCAGTTCGATACCGTCGTATGCCGGTAGCGGATGGATCGTCGCGCTGGTCGCGAGTATGAAGAACACATTGAAGATATTCGATCCGAAGACGTTGCCTAATGCAATATCGGAGTTATGCTTCGTTGCAGCAATAACGGAGGTTGCCAGTTCCGGCAAGGAAGTACCAAGCGCCACAATGGTCAGGCCGATAATTGCCTCACTCACGCCCATGCGCATGGCTATATCCACCGCACTCTTCACAATCAGTTCTCCACCCACACAAAGTCCGATGAGTCCGCCGAGAATGAGTGCCACCGCACGTCTTGTCGGGATTGCTTTCACCTCTTCATTCGCCAACTCGTTTTCTTCCGGATGTTCTTTGGCATGACGGAAGGTATTATAAAGGAAATAGCCGAAGAGCAGCAACAACACAACACCTCCGATACGACCTATACCACGGGTCTCTTCGCCGAACGGCAACTGGATAGCTACAAAGATCAACACCAGTACACCGGCGATGATAGACATCGGGATATCAAAATCACGACTCCGTTTCTGCGAGGCAATCGGATAGACCAAGGCGGTCAAACCGAGTATGACGAAGGTATTGATGATGTTCGAACCCAGAATATTAGTGATTGCAAGTTCCGTGGATCCTTCTGCGACAGACACCATGTTCACTACGAATTCCGGCATCGAAGTGCCGAAGGCCACTACGGTCAGACCAATCACGATATCCGAAATGCCGAATTGTTTAGCGATGGCTGACGCACCATCCACCAGCCAATCCGCACCTTTGACCAAAGCTACAAAGCCGATAACGATGAACGCGACACCGACCCACCATCCACACGCTAACAAGTTATTGATAATATCCATTTGTTCGTTTCTTCGTTATTACGTAATTACGTGATCCCGTTATTACGTTATACATTAAACAGGAAATGCATTATATCGCCGTCTTGCACAAGATAGTCCTTTCCTTCGGTAGCCAACTTTCCGGCGGCACGGCATTGCGCTTCACCTCCGAGGGCGATGAAATCGGCGTACTTGATCACTTCGGCACGAATGAAGCCGCGTTCGAAATCGGTATGAATCACCCCTGCGCACTGCGGTGCTTTCGCGCCTGCCTTAAAAGTCCACGCGCGCACCTCGTCGCTACCGGCCGTAAGGAAAGTACGGAGGTTGAGTAAAGCGTAGGCGGCCTTGATGAGTCGGTTCACACCGGACTCCTGCAGACCAATCTCCTCGAGGAACATCTGGCGCTCTTCGTAGGTCTCCAACTCCGCGATCTCGCTCTCTATCTTCGCTGCCAGCACCAGCACCTGTGCCTCTTCGTCTTTCACTGCCTCTTTGACCCTCTCCACATACGCATTGCCCGTCACGGCCGACGCCTCATCGACGTTGCATACGTACATCACCGGTTTGTTGGTCAGCAGGAACAGATCACGCGCTGCAGCTTCCTGGTCTTTGTTGTCCAGTTCCACCGTGCGGGCGTTCTTGCCCTGTGACAGCGCCTCGCGATATTTCACGAGCACTTCCAACTGCAGTTTGGCATTTTTGTCTCCACCTGCTTTGGCGGCTTTCTCGCATTTCTGAATGCGACTCTCCACCGTCTCCAGGTCTTTCAACTGCAACTCTGCATCGATGATCTCTTTGTCGCGTACCGGATCTACGGTGCCGTCCACATGCACTACGTTCTCGTCGTCGAAACAACGGAGCACATGGATGATCGCATCCGTCTCGCGGATGTTCGCCAGGAACTTATTTCCTAATCCTTCGCCCTTGCTGGCGCCTTTCACCAAACCTGCGATATCGACGATCTCCACCGTCGTAGGAATCACGCCTCGCTCTGGTTTGCAAATCTCGCCTAACTTGATGAGACGCTCGTCCGGTACGGTGATGACGCCTACGTTCGGCTCGATGGTGCAGAAGGGGAAGTTCGCGCTCTGCGCCTTGGCATTACTCAAACAGTTAAAGAGGGTACTCTTGCCCACATTCGGCAAGCCCACTATTCCACATTGTAAACTCATATCAGTGTTCTAAAAACTTTTGCGGCTGCAAAAGTACTGCTTTTTCGCGACATATGCAAATTTTTTGCGTTTTATTTGCGTATGTCATTTTTTTGCTGTACCTTTGCACGCGGTTTGCGTGCAGAACAATCAATGATATGAAGACAGTAGTTATCACAGGTGGGTCGTCGGGTATAGGTAAAGCGACGGCAGAAGTTTTCGCCGAGCGTGGTTGGCGGGTTTTTGAGTGGTCGCGCAGCGGCCAATCGACGGATGCAATTACGCATGTCTCGTGCGACGTCACCAAACCCGAGCAGACCAAGGCGGCGGTGGAGCAAGTGTTAGCGCAAACCGACCACATCGACGTGTTCATCTCCAACGCGGGTTACGGCATCAGCGGAGCTATTGAGTTCACTACGCCGGAAGATGCCCATCGCCAGATGGAGGTCAATTTCTTCGGCGCACTCAACAGCGTGCAGGCGGTGCTCCCTCACATGCGTGAACGCAAAGCCGGCCGTATCATCTTCACCAGCAGTGTAGCTGCCATCCTGAGTATTCCCTACCAGAGTTTCTATAGCGCTTCGAAAGCCGCTATCAATGCTTTAGCATTGGCGCTGCAGAACGAAGTGCGTGAGTTCGGCATCTACGTCAGTGTCCTCATGCCGGGCGACGTGTCCACAGGTTTCACCGCAGCGCGGAAGAAGTCCGAAGAAGGGATGGATGCATACGGTAATATCCATAAGGCGGTCGCCACGATGGAGAAAGACGAGCAGGGAGGCATGAGTCCGCGCAAGATGGCGCAACAACTGTACCGCATCGCCACCCGTCGTTGTCCGGCGCCGCAGTATGTCGGCGGCTTCTCATACGCTGTGCTCTGCTTCCTGGACCGTCTCCTGCCGAAACGCCTGGTGAACTGGATTGTCGCGCAGTGCTATTGATTTCTCAATACGAAACGTTAGACAGTAAATAATATGGTTTGGATGATTCTTGCGGCCTTGCTGCCAGTGATTGTTTTAGGAGCGTACATCTATTTTCGCGACCCGGTGAAGGAACCTATCTCATGGCTCTTGCGGGCGCTGATAGGAGGTATCATCATTTGTATTCCTACGGCTTTTGTGGAGGCCGGCATCTCACATGTGCTCTTTTGGCAGGGCTTTCCTTCTACCCTCTTCGGCACCACCGCGCAAGCTTTCTTTATAGCCGCTGTACCGGAAGAAGCAGCAAAGCTGCTAATCCTTTGGTTGGTGCTTCGCAGAAACCCCTATTTCGATGAGCATTTCGACGGCATCGTCTATGCGGTATGCGTCGGTTTGGGTTTTGCCGCCATCGAGAACGTAGCGTACGTGCTGCAGAGCGGCGAAGGATGGCTCACGGTAGCGGCGATGCGTGCGCTGCTCGCTGTTCCCGGTCATTATGCGTTCGCAATCATCATGGGTTATTGTTACTCGATCTACCACTTCGTGGAGCGTACGCCGAAGAACGCAGCGAAGATGTTCATCATGCCCGTCATGGCGCACGGCGTCTATGACGCATTGGCGATGAGCGGCTCGGTCGATCCCGTAGCCGGCGGCATATGCTTCTTCGTGCTGATATTCTTCTGTATCAAGTTGCAGAAAGCGGCCCAAAAACGCGTGCAAGCACTCGTCAACAAGCAATAACCTAAAAAAATTCATTTTTTTCTTGCGTATTTCAAAAAAAAGTTGTAATTTTGCGGCGCAAAATGTGTGAGAGACACATTAGGAAATGAACAAACAACACAAATTAACAAATTAATAACATTATGAAGAAAGGTTTATTCCTGAGCCTCATTGCTGCAGTGGCATTGTTGGCTTCGTGTAACAAAACGCTGCCGAACCCCGAGCAGCTTAGTGTAAATCCGAATCCGCTGGTAAAGGTTGGTAACAAAGTGGACGCTGAGATCGTCGGCACTTTCCCGGAGAAGAAATTCGCTAAGAAAGGTGTGCTCGTAGTTACTCCGGTTCTCAAGTTCGAGGGCCAAGAGGTACTGGGCGAGCCTGTTACCTACGTAGGTGAGAAGGCAAAAGAAAACGGTAAGACCGTGAACTACAAAGAGGGCGGCAAATATCGTCAGAGTTGCTCGTTCGACTATGTTCCCGCTATGCGCAAATCGGAGCTCTATCTGCGCTTCGAGGCACGTGTAGGAAAGAAAGTGATTGAGATTCCTGACCTGAAGGTTGCAGATGGCGTGATCGCTACCGATGAGTTGGCAGATGCGCGCGACAACAAGAGCGCTACTACCCCGGATAAGTTCCAGCGCGTGATTCAAGAGTTGACTGAGGCTGACATCAAGTTCCTCATCCAGAGTGCTGAGCTCCGCTCGAAAGAGACGAAGAGTGACGAGGTAAAAGCCCTGAAGGCTGCTATCAAGGACGCTAACGATGCTGAGCGCAAAGAGATCAACAAGATCGAGGTTTCCGGTTATGCATCTCCGGATGGCGGTATGGACCTGAACGAGAAACTCGCCCAGAACCGTCAGAAAGCAGCTGCTAAGTTCCTCCAGAAAGACCTCAAGAAGAACAAGATCAACGCCGCTATCGAGTCGAACATCACCGCAGAAGATTGGGAAGGCTTCCAGAAAGCAATGGAGAACAGCAACATGCAGGATAAGGACCTCGTTCTCCGCGTGCTCTCTATGTACAGCGATCCCGAGGAGCGTGAGGCACAGATCAAGAACCTGAGCAACGTATACGGCACTATCGCAGAGGAGATCCTCCCGGCTCTCCGTCGCAGCCGCCTCATCCTCACCACCGACCTGATCGGTAAGAGCGATGACGAGATCCGCGAGTTGGCTCAGAACGACCCGGCACAACTGAGTGTTGAGGAGTTGCTCTACGCAGCTACGCTGACTGACAACAAAGCAGAGAAAGCCCGTATATACCAGAAGGCTATCGACCAATACAACGACTTCCGCGCTTGGAACAGCCTCGGCCAGATTTATCTGGAGGCTGGTGAGATCGCTGACGCTCGTCGTAGCTTCGACAAAGCCCTGGAGATCCAGCCGAATGATCCGGACGTGAACTACAACGCAGGTCTCGCAGCCATGGCTGACGGTGACCTCGAGAAGGCAGAGCAATATCTGGGCAAGGCAGCAGGCACGAAGGGTAACCTCAATGCTGCGCTTGGTACCCTCTACACCAAGAAGGGTGACTACGCTGCTGCTAAGAACGCTTACGGCCAGAACGCAACCAATAACGCAGCTGTTCAGCAGATCCTCAGCGAGGACTACGCAGGTGCTGCTAAGACCTTGGCTAACGTGAAAGAGCCGAATGCAACGACCGCTTACCTCAAGGCTGTGGTAGCTGCTCGCACCAACGATAAGTCTGCTGTGCTCGAGAACCTCAAGTCGGCTATCGCACAGGACGCTTCGCTCAAAGCTCGCGCAGCTCAGGACATCGAGTTCGCTAAGTTCGCTGAGGAAGCTGAGTTCCAAGCTATCGTTAAGTAATAAATAATGTCGGTACTTTTTCCAAAAGTACAAAAACCCCGTGAGTGGGACTATCGCCCCATTTACTACGACGAGGAAAAGGAGGCGCGCAAGGATAAAAGACTTGCGCGTCTTCATCGCGGGGCTTTTCGCGAAGAGCACGAGAAGAACATGACTGAGTTGCGCAAGAAAAAACAATCGCGCCTCGTGTGGCTCCTCGTTCTCTTAGGTATGCTGATCATCGGGTTCTATATCTTCCTCTAATACCTAATCGCTAACCCCTAATCCCTCTCCTATGGATATCATCCATCTTCTACCGGACAGTGTCGCCAACCAGATTGCGGCGGGTGAGGTCATTCAGCGCCCTGCCTCGTGTCTGAAAGAGTTGGTGGAGAACAGCCTCGACGCGGGTGCTACCCGTGTTCAGGTTATCGTTCGTGATGCCGGTCGCACGCTGCTGCAGGTGATCGACAACGGCTTCGGTATGAGTGAGATGGACGCGCGTCTGGCGTTCGAGCGCCACGCGACGAGTAAGATACGGGAAGCGCAGGACCTGTTTAGTCTGCGCACGATGGGTTTTCGCGGCGAGGCCTTGGCCTCTATCTGCGCCGTCGCGCAAGTGGAGATGACCACGCGGCGGGCGGAAGATGAGACAGGTACGCTCATCGAGATACACGGTTCGGACGTCGTGCGCCAAGAGGTGTGTTCCTGCCCTGTAGGCACAAATATCAAGGTCAGCAACCTCTTCTTTAACGTCCCTGTGCGGCGCAAGTTCCTCAAGTCCGACCAGACGGAGTTGCGCAACCTGTTGACGGAGTTCTACCATATCGTGCTCGTCTATCCGAAAGTGGCCTTCACTTTCGTGCATAACGACGAGATCGTGCTTGAACTGCCGGCCGGCACAGAGAAACAGCGCATCGAGGCGGTCTTCGGCAATCCGAAACGCAATGTGTTTACCTCTAACTTCGTGGATGTCAATACCGAGACGGACCTGGTGTCCATCCGCGGATTTGTCATCAAGCCGGAATCGGCGACGCGCAAGGCGGAGCAGTATTTCTTCGTCAATGGCCGCTACATGCGTCATCCGTATTTCCTTAAGGCGGTGCAGAATGCCTATTCAGGTATGCTGACGGCGGACTACCAGCCTTCGTTCTTCCTCTATTTCGAGATCAACCCCGAAGCCATCGACGTCAATATCCACCCGACGAAGACGGAGATCAAGTTCGCGGACGAACAGGCGATCTTCCAGATCCTCATGGCAGCCGTGCGCGAAGCCTTGGGTAAGTTCACCCTCGCGCCGCAGATTGATTTCGACACCAAAGGAAGCATCGACATCCCGCTGCCTACTGATCGCCCGGTGGAGCGACCGCAAGTGACCGTCGATCCGCACTATAACCCCTTCCATACCCGCGGCGCGATGTATCCCGATCGGCAGCAACCCGTCAAGGGTTGGGAATCTCTCTACGAGGGGCTCTCGAATAATCGGATTACTCCGAATACTCTGAATATCGATTCAGCGCCGATGTGGCAGCACGGGCGGTATATCTTCCTGTCTACGGACGAAGGGCTGCTGCTCATTCATCCGCACCGCGCGCACGCAGCCGTGTTATACGCGCAGTTTTTGGAGCAGTTAGCGCACGCGCAAGGGGCGATGCAACAACTGCTCTTCCCGGAGGTTCTGTCCCTCCAACCCGACAGAATGATCCTCCTTGAGCAGATATTACCGGACTTGCGCACCATCGGGTTTGAGTTAGAGCAACTCAGTCCCGACAGCTATAGTATCCAAGGTGTGCCGGCGCAGATCGTGAACCAATCGCCGATACCGGTATTGGAAGATATCCTGCATCAGGTGCGCACGTGCGGGGCGAGCACCCAAGAGCAATGGCGTAAACAGATCGCGGCATCCTTGGCTGAACAGGCGGCTATCCCGAGCGGTAAGACGCTGACAGACAGCGAGATGCGCGATATAGTCACGCGACTGATGGCGCTGCCTAACTACCGCCGCACAGCCGACGGCAAGACCATCGTCTCGCTCGTGACAGACGAGGAGTTGAGTAAGCGGTTTGCCTAAGTATAAAGTGTATACATACTATGAGAAACGTATTCTTTTATTGCTTGGTAGCAGTGCTGGCGATGGCTTGCACGCCCCAGGATCATCTGACGATTTTGCACACGAATGATACGCATTCGCAGGTAGAGCCCAAGGCTAATGACCGCGCGGGGTATGCGCGCCGTATGGGTCTGATACGTCAGGAGCGCGCGCTGGATAAGCACCTGTTGCTGGTCGATGCGGGCGATTTCTGTCAGGGTACGCCGTATTTCAATTTCTTTCACGGCCGCATAGAGATAGCGGCTCTCAACCGCATGGGTTACGATGCAGCTACGCTCGGAAACCATGAGTTCGACAACGGCTTAGATACACTCGCGGCGGTGCTCAAGACGGCGAAATTCCCTATCGTATGCGCCAACTATGACTTCACAGGCACAGCGCTCGAAGGCATCGTGCAAGCCAACGCGATTGTGCGTAAAGGCGGACTGAAGATCGGTATCTTCGGCCTCGGTTGTGACCCGAAGGGTATCATCTCCGACAAGAACTTCCTGCCGGCGCAGTACCTCGAGCCTTACGCCGCTGCCCAAGAACAGGTCGATCTGCTGCGCGCAGAAAAATGCGACATTGTGGTGTGCCTCAGCCATATGGGAACCTTCGGCAAAGCACCCGAAGATGTATGCGATACCGCCCTCGTTTCTCACACTCGCGGCATCGATGTAGTCGTCGGCGGACACACCCATAAATTATATAATAATTTACGCGTTGCTAACTTGGACGGAGACAGCATTCCTGTATGCCAAATGGCCAAGAGCGGAGAGTATTTGGGTAAGATTGTGCTAAATTTAGATAGCAAAATCATAAAATAATGCAAAAAAATTTGCATATATCGCGAAAAAGTAGTAATTTTGCACCCACATTTGAAAAATAATCACTTAATCAATATACTATTATGGCAGAAATTGACGCAAAAGTTAAAGCTATTATCGTTGATAAGCTTGGCGTAGAAGAGTCTCAGGTAACTAACGAAGCTAACTTCCAGACTGACCTGGGCGCAGATTCTCTGGACACCGTAGAGATGATCATGGAGTTTGAGAAAGAGTTTGGAATCTCCATTCCGGATGAGGACACTCAGAAGATCGGTACCGTAGGCGACGCAATCGCTTATGTAGAAGAGAAAGTCAACGGGAAATAATTCCCTCTTCACTTGAGTTTGCGAGTTTACGGCTAATACTGTAAACTCGTATGCTTTTATATAATACAATCCTATTCTCATGCAATTACGACGCGTAGTTATAACGGGTCTCGGGGCGCTTACGCCTGTGGGCAATTCCGCTCCGGACACATGGAAAGCCTTAGTGGCAGGTAAGAACGGTATCGACTTGATCACCGCCTTCGATGCAAGTCTTTTCAAGACGCATTTTGCGGGCGAAGTGAAAGACTTCGACCCCACCACAGTCATCGACCGCAAGGAGGCACGTAAGATGGACCGTTATGCCCAGTTCTCCGTGTGTGTAGCCGATGAGGCACTCAAAGACAGTGGTTTAGACCTCGAGCGAGAGGACCGCAGCCGCGTAGGTGTGATCTGGGGTAGCGGTATGGGCGGTCTGCAGTCCACTGAAGAAGAGATCATCGACTTCGCCAAAGGCGACGGTGTACCGCGCTTCAATCCGTTCATGATCCCGAAGGCTATCCCGAGTATCGCCGCCGGCCATATCTCCATCCGCTTCGGGCTGGGTGGTCCGAGTTTCTCGGTTTCCACCGCTTGCTCCTCTTCCTCGCACGCCGTAGCTTCGGCTTTTGACCAGATTCGTCTCGGTCATGCCGATGTGCTGCTGACAGGTGGAGCGGACGCCGATGTGACGTACACCGGTATTGGTGGTTTCAACTCGCTGCACGCCCTCTCGACGCGCAATGACAGCCCGAAGACCGCCAGCCGTCCTTTCTCCAAGTCCCGCGACGGATTTGTGTTAGGCGAAGGAGCAGCATGCCTCATCCTCGAGGACTACGAGCACGCGAAAGCGCGCGGCGCGAAGATATACGCGGAGATAGTAGGCGAAGGCATGACGTCCGACGCGTATCATATGACCGCACCGGATCCGGAAGGAAAAGGTGCGGAGCGTGTGATGCGTCTGGCGCTGCGCGATGCGGGTCTGCAACCTGAGCAGATTGATTTCATCAATACGCACGGCACCTCTACCCCGCTCGGCGATGTGACGGAGGTCAACGCCATCAAGCGCGTGTTCGGCGAGCATGTGTATGACATGAACCTCGACTCAACCAAGTCGATGACCGGTCATCTGATCGGCGCGACGGGTGCCGTAGAAGCTATCGCATGTGTGATGGCCCTCAAGGACGGTATCATCCCGCCGACCATCAACCACGATCCGGAGGATGCGGACGAGAACATCGACTACCGCATTAACTTCACCTTCGACAAGGCGCAGAAACGCGATATTAAATTTGCGTTAAGTAACACCTTCGGTTTCGGAGGCCATAACGCTTGTCTGGTATTTAAGAAATGGGAGGAGTGACCATTATTCACTCTATTAGTCAAAACAAATTTATTTAAGGTATTATGATCGCAAAAATTGGTGCAAACGCAGGCCTGGTATGGGGTGCGTTGCAGAACGGTGCTCTCGATTTGAAGGCACTGAAAAAAGCTACCAAACTGAAGAACGACGAGTTGGCATTGGCCCTCGGATGGCTCGCACGCGAGAACAAACTGACTTTCACTGAGAAAGAAGGTGAGCTTATCGTAGCATTAGCTTAAGTATGGTAATTGCTATCGTAGGCGCCTCGGGCGCCGTCGGACAGGAGTTGCTCGCTGTTCTCGAACAGCGGCAATTCCCCGTCTCCGAACTTCGCCTTTTCGGTTCGGAGCGCAGTGCCGGCAAGACATACCTTTTCAAAGGCAAAGAACATACGGTTCGCCTTTTGCAACATGACGACGCTTTCAAGGGCGTCGATATTGCTTTTACTTCCGCGGGCGCGAGCGTGTCACATGCGTACGCAGAGGATATCACCCACTATGGCGCTATCATGATCGATAACTCGTCCGCCTTCCGTATGGACGAGGATGTGCCTCTGGTTGTTCCCGAAGTGAACGCAGCCGATGCGTTCGTTCGTCCCCGAAACATCATCGCTAACCCGAACTGCACAACGATTCAGATGGTGGTAGCCCTCCAGGCTATCGAACGCCTGAGTCATATCACGCGCGTGCATGTGTCCACCTATCAGGCGGCCTCAGGTGCCGGCGCGCAGGCGATGAAGGAACTCGAGAACCAGTACCGTCAGGTGCTGAACGGCGAACAACCGACGGTTGAGAAGTTTGCGTACCAACTCGCGTATAACCTTATCCCCCATATCGACGTGTTCACCGACAACGGGTACACCAAGGAGGAGATGAAGATGTACAATGAGACGCGCAAGATCATGCACTCGGACGTGAAGGTAAGCGCTACTTGCGTACGTGTGCCTTCCCTTCGCGCGCATAGCGAGAGCGTATGGGTGGAGACCGAGCAACCGATCAGCGTAGCGCAAGCCCGCGAGGCTTTCGCCAGCGCACAGGGATGCGTGCTGATGGACGAACCGGATAAGAAGATATACCCCATGCCGCTGTTCCTCAGCGGCAAAGACGAGGTGTTTGTGGGACGTATCCGCAAAGACCTCACGAACGAGAACGGACTGAGTTTCTGGTGCGTGAGTGACCAGATCCGCAAAGGTGCCGCATTAAACGCAGTACAGATTGCGGAGGTGCTCCTAAATCATAAATCATCAATTTGAAATCATCAATCTCAAATATTGAGATCATGGCGCCAGTCGGCTGCTGGGAGAGCCTGGCAGCGGCGATAGAAGCCGGTGCAACCAGTGTCTATTTCGGCATTGAGCACCTCAACATGCGCGCCCGCAGCTCGGTCAACTTCACTACCGACGACATGTCCGCCATCGTGGCGCGCTGCCGCGAGGCGAAGGTGAAGACCTACCTGACGGTCAACACCGTCATGTATCCCGAGGACCTGCCGCTGATGCGACAGATCGTCGACCATGCGCATGCCGTAGGCGTGGATGCCATCATCGCTTCCGACATCGCGGTCATGCAATATGCGAACGCCATCGATCAGGAGGTCCATCTGTCCACCCAACTCAATATCGCCAACACCGAGGCGCTGAAGTTCTATGCTCAGTTCGCCGACGTAGTCGTGCTGGCCCGCGAGTTGAACATGGAGCAGGTGGCGTCTATCTACCGCGATATTCAATCGCAACATATCTGTGGCCGCAGCGGTCAACCGATTCGTATCGAGATGTTCTGTCACGGTGCGCTGTGCATGGCGGTGAGCGGCAAGTGCTACCTCAGCCTGAACAACTACGGCCTCAGCGCCAACCGCGGCGCGTGCGTACAAGTCTGCCGACGCGGGTACACCGTCAAGGACAAGTCGTCCGAACTCGAACTGGACGTCGACAACCAATATATCATGTCGCCCAAAGACCTGAAGACCATCCATTTCCTCAATAAGATGCTCGACGCAGGGGTGCGGGTGCTGAAGATCGAAGGCCGTGCACGCGGCGCCGAATATGTGGACACCGTCGTGCGCTGCTACCGCGAAGCGGTGGAAGCTTGGCAGAATGGCGAGTATAGTAATGACGCCGTCATCGAACCGAAGATAGCGAATTGGGACGAACGCCTCAGCCGCGTCTTCAACCGCGGTTTCTGGGACGGTTATTACCAAGGCCAGCGGCTCGGCGAGTGGACGCATTCGTATGGCAACAAAGCGACCCGCACGAAGATCTACGCAGCCAAGTGCACCAATTTCTTCAAACAACTAAGTGTGGCGGAGTTCCTAGTGGAAGCCGTCGATGCGATAGACGAAGGGGCTGACCTGCTTATCACGGGCGAGACGACCGGTGTCTATGAGTGCCGCGCAGAAGGGATGCGCGACGCGGACGGACGCCCGACGAAATGCGTGAAGAAAGGGGAGTTTTTCTCCCTCAAAACCGATAAACTGCTTCATCGAGGCGACAAACTGTTCGTATGGAAGGCGTAATGCACATATTCACTCCCGCGAGTGCGGCATGGTGCGGCTGGACGATGCTGTTCCTCATGCTGTGTGCGCTACTAAGCGAGATGATGCAACCGGGTGTGATTAGTCAGACCGGTGCTTCGCTTCGTATGCGTACGGAGCGTGTGTATAAGGATGCGCCGACCAACTACCTGAGTCAGTTCCTGATCACCCTCTTCCGTATCGGCACGCTGGCGATGGCGCTCTACCTGTGTTTTTATCAAGAGGGACCGTTCTCCTTCGACATCTTCGTAGCTATCTGCGGCGTAGTGTTCCTGGTCACCTTGCTGAAGATGCTCGGGGATGTATTGGTGGACTATACCTTCATGCTCTCCCGCCGCTTCACGCCGGCCTATGAGCATTACGCGAATATCATCACCATCACTTCATGCATTCTCTACCCTTGCGTACTGGTGCTGATGCGGTATGGCAATGCCATCGCCAGCCGCTGGGTCTTGGGCGCAGTGGCCGTGGTCTTCTTCGCGTTATGGATATACCGCGCCTCGCGACATTTCATTGAGTCCCCGCGGGCCGTATTCTATTTCATCCTCTATCTCTGTACCCTGGAGTTGCTGCCCCTGGGTCTGATACTCTATCTAAGTTCGCAAACGATTAATTACCTATGATACAAAAGATTCTTTTTTCGCAACCCCAGCCGGCGACGGAGCATAATCCGTACTCCCGCTTGGCAGACCAGTTCGATGTGCAATGCGACTTCTATCAGTTCATTCATATCGAGGGTCTGGAAGCCCGCGAGTTTCGTCAGCAACGTATCAATCCGTTGGATTATACGGCGGTCATTCTCAATTCCCGTTTGGGCATCGAGCATTATTTTCGTCTGTGCGAAGAAATGCGCCTGAATGTACCGGATTCGATGCATTACTACTGCAGTTCCGAGCAGGTGGGCCTGTATCTGCAGAAGTTTATTCAGTACCGCAAGCGCAAGGTCTTCTTCCCCGAGACGGGCAATAAGTTCGAAGACCTGCTGCCGGCTATGCACCGCCGTCCGAGCGAGAAATACCTGATGGTAGTGTCGGATATCCACACCAACGACCAGATCAATATGTTTGCCGAGAATGGCATACATGTCACGCCGGCGGTCATGTATCGCACGGTCACTACGCCTTGGCCTGCCGACAAACCCTTTGACTACGACCTGATTGCTCTCTTCACGCCGGCCGGCGCCAAGGCACTGCAGGAGAATTTCCCGGAGTGGCAACAAGGCAAGACGCTCATCGCCGCTTTCGGCGAAGGCACCATCCGTGCGCTACAGGAAGAAGGCTATCGCGTCGATATAGAAGCCGGTCAAGGCAAGGAGTTCGCTTCCCTGCCGATGGCTATCGCGGACTACCTGGAGAAGAATGCCTAATACGTTCCCGAAACAGAACAAACTCTGCGGTAAGTTGCGTATCGAGCAGTTCTACCGCGAAGGCAAGCGCTTTACGGCGTGGCCTTTGCGCGTGACTTGGGCACCCATCAGCAATCAGCAATCACCAATTACCAATACCTTGGTATTGGTCTGGGCGCCCAAATCGCTCTTCAAGCACGCCGTGCAACGCAACCACCTGCGCCGACTCATGCGCGAGGCCTATCGCCTCCACCAAGACCTGCTGGGCGATGCGCACTACTATATAGCGTTCAATTACATGGATAAAGAGGAACAGTCGTTTGCCGTGATCGAGAAAGCCGTATGCAAAGCCCTGAACAAAATAAGTGGAAAATAGTGCTGCGGAAGATCTTCCTGATCCCTGTCTACTTCTATCGGATCTTTATCTCTCCGCTCACCCCGCCGTCCTGCCGCTACACGCCGACCTGCAGTCAGTACATGGTGGAGGCTGTGCTCAAATACGGTATCTTCAAAGGCGGCTGGCTGGGCATCAAGCGCATCCTGCGCTGCCATCCCTGGGGCGGTTCCGGCTACGACCCCGTGCCATAAATCATCAATCATCAATTAGCAATTAGCAATGAGAATCGATATCATTTCCGCTTGTCCGGAGTTGTTAGAGTCCCCGCTCAACCACTCGATCATCCAACGCGCGAAGACCAAAGGTCTTTGTGAGATATACGTGCATAACCTGCGTGACTGGACGCTCAACAAGCACCGTAAGATCGACGACTATGCCTTCGGCTTCAGTGCCGGCATGGTGCTGCAGATCGAACCCATCGACCGCCTCATCAGCCACCTGCAGTCCGAGCGCCATTACGACGAGATCATCTTCACTGCTCCCGACGGCGAGCGCTTTGACCAGAAAGCGGCGAACAGCCTCTCGCTCAAGCAGAACATCATCATCCTCTGCGGCCACTATAAGGGGGTCGACCAGCGCGTGCGCGAGCACCTAATTACGAAGGAGTACTCAATCGGCGATTTCGTGCTGACCGGCGGAGAGATGCCGGCGGCGATGATGACCGATGCCATCGTGCGACTGCTGCCCGGCGCACTTGGAGACGTCGAGAGCGCACTCAATGACTCGTTTCAGGACGGACTGCTCGAAGCAGGCGTCTATACCCGCCCCGCAGACTACAAGGGATGGAAAGTACCGGACATCCTGCTCAGCGGCCATCAGGCCAAGATAGAAGAGTGGATGTACGAGCAATCCCTGGCGCATACGAAAGAGCGCCGTCCGGATTTATTAGGCGACGAATAAAATATCCTATCCTACCACGAAAGGCGCATTTTGCAAAATCTGCTTTACAATTTTATGTTTTATAACATATTTTTTGAAAAATATTTGGTGGGAATGAAAAAAAGCAGTACTTTTGCACCGTGTTTTTCATGGTATTAGATTTAAGGTTAAGTAAAAAGATTGGGTTGTCGGGAGACAACCTTCTTTGTTTTTTATGACATAGCTCTTGCGCATGTCATTTTTTTTTTGTACTTTTGCAGCGTAAATCATATTCGAATCATGGAGACACGTATTTCCCTTATCGGCGGTGCGAACGTAGATCTATCGGCTACCTTGGCCGACACCTTCATTGCGGCCGACTCCAATCCCGGTCATATCGACGTGGGTTACGGCGGCGTGGCGCGTAACATCGCGCATAACCTGGTGCTCTTGGGTGCCAAGGCCCAACTGTTCACGATCTTCGGCGGCGACCTATTCGGCGGGTTGCTGCAGGACTATTGCAAGCAGCAGGGTATCGACATTCACCTCTCGGAGAAAATCGCTCCGCTGCGCAGCGGTATCTACTTGTGCCTCAACAACCGCGGCGGTGAGATGATTGCGGCCGTAGCCGACACCGACGCCATCCGCGAGATCACGCCCGAATGGCTCGAAAAGCGTATCGGCGAGATTAACCACTCCGACTATATCGTCGCCGACACCAATATCAGTGAGGACGCTATCCGCTATCTAATGGAGAACAGCACCGCGCCGCTCTTTATCGACGGCGTGAGTACCACCAAAGCCCATCGCGTCGTCAATGCGCTCGCTAAATGCAAACTGCCCTACCTCCATACCCTCAAGCTCAACCTCAAAGAGGCGCTGGCGGTCACCAACACGACCACTTATGCCGAGGCGGCGCAGCAACTGCTGGATATGGGTGTGGCGCATGTCTATATCACGCTCGGCAGCGAAGGCGTCTATTGCCGCAATGCCGCCGAAGAATGGCTCTTTCCCGCCCTGCCGGGTGAGATCGTCAACACCACCGGTGCCGGCGATGCCTTCCTCGCAGGCGTCATCTTCGCGCTGGCGAAGAATATCCCCTTCCCGCAAACCGCCCAATACGGTCTCATGGCGGCCCGCGCTACCCTCATGACCCCCAAGGCCGTCAATCCAGACATCGCAAATATATTACTATAATTATGAATAAATTTTTATCTGTTTCGCCGGAAGTGGCGAAAGCATTGGAAGAAGGCAAGCCTGTTGTTGCATTAGAATCAACGATTATCAGCCACGGCATGCCCTACCCGCAGAACGTCGAGACGGCCCTGCGCGTGGAGCAAGTCATCCGCGACAACGGTGCGGTGCCGGCTACCATCGCCATCCTCGGCGGCCAACTCAAAGCGGGTTGTACGCGTGAGGAGATCGAGTATTTAGGCAAGAAAGGCCAGGCGGTCATCAAGGCCTCGCGCCGCGACCTGCCCGTGCTCTTAGCGCGCAAAGAAGACGGCGCGACAACGGTCACCACTACGATGATGATTGCTGCTATGGCAGGTATCAAAGTCTTCGCCACCGGTGGTATCGGCGGTGTGCACCGCGGTGCGCAGCAGACTTTCGACATCTCCGCCGACCTCGAGGAACTGGCGCAGACACCCGTCATGGTCATCTGCGCGGGAGCTAAGTCGATCTTGGATTTAGGTCTGACGCTCGAGTACCTGGAAACCAAAGGCGTACCCGTCATCGGTTTCGGCACCGATGAACTGCCGGCTTTCTACACCCATCATAGCGGTTTCGGCGTCGACTACCGTATCGACACGCCGGAAGAGTTAGCGGCGGCTTTCCAAGCCAAACTCGACTGCGGACTCAAAGGCGGTATGCTCGTCACCAATCCCATCCCCGAGCAGTACTCCATGCCGGCCGACCGTATCAACGCCGCCATCGAGCAGGCCCTGCGCGAAGCCGACAAAAAAGGCGTACATGGTAAACAATGTACGCCGTTCTTGCTTGCTAAGGTCAAAGAACTGACCGGTGGGGATAGTCTGGATGCCAATATCCAATTGGTGCTCAATAATGCCCGCTTGGCGGCATTGACTGCGAAAGCCCTAACTCGCTAATCCCTAATCGATAACCCTTAAGCCTTCTCTATCGCCTCTGCGATAGAGTTGGCTATTATGGCCATCTCCTCTGCCGGCAGGCTGAGTTTGGGGTTAGAGAAGAGCATGTCTTTCTCCGAGTTCAGCGGGATAAGGTGGATATGAACGTGGTTTACCTCCATACCTAATACCGCTACGCCTACGCGCTTGCAACCCGTAGCAGCCTTCAGGCCCTTCGCCACCTTCTTGGCAAAGCGCATCAGACTCGCATACTGTGCATCCTCCAGGTCAAAGAGATAGTCGCTCTCCGGTTCCGATAACTTCGGCACTACGAGCGTGTGACCCTTCACCAGCGGATTGATATCCAGAAACGCATAGTTCTTGTCGTCCTCGGCTACCTTGTAACTCGGGATCTCACCTTTGATGATGCGTGTAAAGATTGTCATAGTTCTTTAACTCTTTAATTCTTTCACTCTTTACAATGAAATCTCGAGGATCTCGTATTCCATCAATCCTGCGGGAACCTGCACCTGAGCTACGTCTCCCACTTTCTTACCCATCAGACCTTTAGCGATCGGGGTCGTCACCGAGATCTTGCCTTCCAGCGAGTTAGCCTCACCTTCGGTCACCAACTGATAGGTCTTCTCCTTACCTGTCTGGCGAACGCGAACGCGAACGCGCGTAAGGATCTGTACCTCGTCGGTCTTTACATCGTCGGCCTTGAGCACGCGTGCATCCATCAGTTTGGCTTTGATATGCGCTATCTTGCTCTCGAGGATACCTTGCTCCTCTTTCGCTGCGTCATACTCGGCGTTCTCACTCAGATCACCCTTCTCACGTGCCTCCGCAATAGCGGCAATCACACGTGGGCGCTCTATAGTCTCCAAGAACTGGAGCTCCTCTTTAAGTTTTTGCAGACCTTCTTCGGTCATGTACGTTACTGCCATATTGTATATCAATTTATCATTTTCACCATTGATCAATACTTACGAGTAAGTATCTCGTTCGCGATGATAGCCTTGCGAACTTCCTCCGGGTCCGTCAAATCCGGAACCTGCGTGGTTGTATTTTTTGTTTCTTCAATCATAAAAAAATAAGGCTTATGCCCCAAGGTTTTGTTAATGTTTTCGTCTTTTTTCTAAAAACAATAGAACTATGTTTTACTATTCTTTTTAGCTTTTTTCTAAAAACAATAGGAAACTTCACAGCCTCCTATTGCCATTAAACCTAAACCTTAACTATGAAAATTTATTGTTTTCAGTGCAAAAGTACTGCTTTTATTTGATATGACCAAATTTTTTCGAAAGAAAAAGCAAAAAATTTCGTTTTTTCATTATTTTTGCGCTATTTTGCCCTTTAGTGTGGCGGCGGAGGCGTCCTCGATAGTGACTTGGACGAGGTCGCCGATCTTCTGATTGGTGCGGGGGAAGACGACCGTTTTATACTGCTCGGTGCGGCCGAACATGTCGTCATGGCTGCGCTTGGAGAAGCCCTCGACGAGCACCTCGACGGTCTTGCCTATCTCGCGTTGGTTGGACTCGAGCGACAGTTGGTTCTGCAGCGCGATGATCTCGTTGAGACGGCGTACCTTCTCCTCCTCGGAGATATTATCCGGCAGGTGCTTCTGGGCATAGGTGCCCGGTCGCTCGGAGTACTTGAACATGAACGCGGAGTCAAAACCCACCTCACGCATCAGACTCAGGGTCTGGGCATGATCCTCGAGCGTCTCGTCGTGGAAGCCGCAGAAGATATCTGTGCTTATCGCAGCGGTCGGTAAGATACGACGAATAGCAGCGATGCGCTCCAAGTACCACTCACGTGTATACTTGCGGTTCATAAGTTTGAGGATATGGTTCGAGCCGGACTGCACCGCCAGGTGGATGAACTTACAGAGGTTCTTATGGCGGCTGATGGCCTCAAGGGTCTTGTCGGACATATCCTTCGGATGACTCGTCGTGAAGCGTATACGCATGTCCGGAACCGCCTCTGCAACAATCTCCAGCAGGTCGGCAAAATCGATTACCGATGTGCGATTATCGATTATCGATTCATAGCGATACGAGTTGACGTTCTGACCAAGGAGCGTGACCTCTTTATATCCGCGCGCTTGCAGGTCTTTGACCTCACGCAGGATAGACTCCACGTCGCGACTGCGCTCGCGGCCGCGGGTATACGGCACGACACAATAGGAGCAGAAGTTATTACAACCGCGCATGATAGAGACAAAACCACTGATAGAACGTCCGATACGGGCGGGGATGATCTGGCGATAGGTCTCAGTGGTACTCAGCTCCACATTCATCGCCTTATGGCCCTGTTCGCACTGCGCGAGCAGGTTAGGGATATCGAGATACGCATCGGGACCCGCCACAAAGTCCACACCGAAGTCCTGAATGAGTTCCTGACCAATACGCTCGGCCATACAGCCAATGACGCCGATGATCTTATCGCGATTATCGATATTCGATTTTCGATTATGGAGATGGGCCTTGAGTTCGCGGAGACGGGCTTCGACTTTCTGCTCAGCATTATCGCGGATAGAGCAGGTGTTAAGCAGGAGGATATCTGCCTCTTCCCATTGCTCCGTCAACACGGCGTCAGTGGTCTGCATAATCGCCGCCACTACCTCACTGTCCGCCACGTTCATCTGGCAGCCGTAGGTCTCTATGTAGAATTTTTTTGTCATTTTATTTTAAAATAGTAGTACCTTCGGACTCCGCCTTCCTACGGAATTCCCCCGAAATTACGTTCGCACTAACGTGCAAACAACAATATTTTATCTCCAAAAACTAAAATAATACAAATATTTTTTACTTTTTTCGTTAAAATCTTGTATATTTGATTTTTTTGTAGTACCTTTGCACCCGCTTTCAAAAAGCGCGGGAAGTGGCGCAGCCCGGTAGCGCAACGGTCTGGGGGACCGGAGGTCGCGTGTTCGAATCACGTCTTCCCGACAAAAACAACAGCTTCGGCTGTTTTTTTGTGGAATCACGTCAGCGGACGAGCGGGAGGTTGACTTCGGCGAGAGCTTGGATCTCGACGCCGATGAGGACGGGTTGCATATCGGTACTCTTCCGAATCATGTCGACCCACCATTCCGCTTCATCCATATCCGCAAAACCACTCACGCGCAGCGCACATCCGTCGCCCAGTACCGGCATCTTCTGCAGGTCGAAATCGCGGATGAGGAACTGCGAGAAGTTAAAGAGCGCCACTTGGTAGAGCAACTCATTGAGTGCTTCTTCGTCGGGTTTGGGCAAGCGCAAGAGCACGATGCTCGGTTGCTTGCGGTCTTCGCTCCATTGCTGTTCCTGTTCTTCTGCCTCTTTCGTCTCTTCTTCTACCTGTCCGCGGCGGTCAGCCAACGAGCCGGTAGAACCGCCTGTCTGGCTCTCCATACCCTGCCCCATCATCGCGAGCATGTCCTTCGCCATCGATCCTAATTCGGTTGTCGGATAGCGGCTGACGAGTTCCTGCAGTTCGGCGACGAAAGCCTCCTGTCCTTCGGTACGCGCCACGGAGACGGCATTGAGGAAGAGGAAGCGGGGAGCAAGTGACCATTGGTCACTTAGGATTTGTGATTTATGATTGGTGATTGTTGATTTTACCTCCGCAAAGCGGCCATGCTTATACGCATCGTAGACAGCGTCATAGAGGGAATCCTGCTCGGCGAGCATGCGTCGCATCGAGGCGATATAGGCCTCATCATTGCGCAGAGCGCGCAGGCGCAGGTCCTCGAAGATATCGTCCAGCGAGGGATGACCGGTGAAGCGATCGACGAGTGCATGCAGCGTCTCTTCCGCCAGGAGATCATCCTCCACCTTGTCGCGGTAGATATAATAGAGCGCGATCATCGCTTCGCGCCACAGGCTGTCGCTCGCGGCGAAGTCTTGCGGCGTACGCGGGATCTGCTGGAGGTAATACTCGGGTTTATGCTGGTCGGTCTCCATCGGTGCAGGCCGTGAGACGGAATCCATCGCCATATCGAGTGTGTCCGTACCTTCGACCATCATCTCCTCGGGATACGACGCCACGACCTGTTTGTTCTGGCGACGCCAGTTATCTTCGAGCGGACGGTTGCCCCAGCGGCGTTTCCACTCCATCTGACCGGTTCGCATCAGTTGCGGGTTATAGAAGTACCACTCGGCTTTCTGCGGTCCGCCACCGCCTAACATATTCGAGGTATTGACGCTTCGCGGTCCGCCGCCTTTTCGGCCCAGGACGATATCACGCGCTTCTTGCTCCTGCCTGAGCGAGTCGGCTTTCTCGGCTTCTATGAGGTCGGCGATGATTTGGTCCACTATCGCGCGCTGTTCTTCTTCGGTCTTTTGGCTGAGCGCCTGCAGCGAGTCCTGCAGTTGGGCTTGATTATAGGCGACTATCAGTTCGTCGAGCACTTCGGAGCGCTTCTGGACGCGCGCATAGTCGGGGTGCTCCATCGAGAGGATGGTAGCCGCTTCGCGGTAGCACGGCTGGGCTTTCTCATACGCGCACATCTCATAATATAAGTCGCCCGCGCGCACAAGGACAGATGCTTTGGCCATGCCGGCTTGCGTAGCTTCCGCGATGGCTTTCTCGTACATCTCCAGCGCCGCCGCCGTATCTTTCTGAGCTAAATAGATATTTCCCATCGCGCCGTAGAGTTGATCCAGACGGTCCTGGTATTTAGACTGCTTGGTCATGGTACGCAGTTGGCGAATGGCGTTCTTGCCACCCATCTCCGCGATACGCACACGCGCGTTGAAGTCCATCTCGGTAGGCGGCGCGAGGCGTACCACCATCTTATACGCATCGGTAGCCTCTTGCTTATTGCCCTCCAACTCATACAACTGACCCAACACATACGCGAAGCGCGGACGGTATATCTTCCGCTTCTCGTACGGGATAGCAATCTTCACGAAGGGTATCGCCTCATGATAATGCTCACCTTTGAGCAGCACATCGGCTTTGACGGCCGAATAGAGGCGCGCGTGCTTCTTCGTGAGCGCATCGATATTGACGCGCTGCAGCATGTCTTCCGCCTCGTATTGCCAGCCCATCTCGGCATACGCACGCGCAATCCATAACTGGCACTGCGCGATCATGTCGGCATCGTTGGAGTAATGGTTGATGATATAGTTAAAGGTGCTGACGGCTCCGAGGAAGTCCCCTTTATGGAACTCCGCTTCGCCCAGACGAATCCATGCCAGTCCCATGTTGGCATTGAACTCTTCGGACTTGAGCCACAGTTTATATTTGGGATCGCTCGCCTTTTTCGGGTCGCGTTTCGGTTTGGCTTTGATTGAGTGCAGCTTGATACATTTCCGGCATTTCTCGATGGTCTTATCCATCTGGGAAGCACTGGATTCGGCTGCTTGGTGGTTAGACACCGGGTAGAGGTTCAAGATTTGGGTATAGTCATCGGTATTGGCATCGCGGATGGCTTTCAGGCCCTCTTCGTACGCGACATTACCGTTGTAAAGGATATTATATTTGACTTTCGTCTGATGGAACGACCGGGTCGCCCAGGTGTTTTTCTGAGTGGAGCATGAGGAAAGGAGGATCATCATCGAGAGGATGATGAGATTGGAGATTTTATATTTTAGATTGGAGATTTTCATTTCAGTCCTTTCACATGGCTCTGCGCCGCGATGAACTCCTTCAGATAATACGGTTCGTAGTAGGCCAAATCAATAGATTTGGCATTGGTGATTTGTGATTTGTGATTGGTGATTTGTTCCGCCAACACACCCATGAATTGCGCTTCAGGGACGATGTCGGGGATGTGGTGCCAGTTGGGGCGGGTGAAGACCTGCGCACATTTGGCTGCGCCGTCGCCGAAGAAATACACGTCTTCGGATCCCTCGTAGAGGCTGTCTTCGTTCTCAACGACTACGGCTTTGGTCTCCCCATTGATGACCGTATAGACCTCCATTCGGCGCGCATCAATCATAGGCATTAATATGCCTTCCTTGACGCCAGAGGCCTCTTTAAGCACCTCGAGTGTAGGGATGGGGATGAGGGGGATGTTGAGACCGTAGCATAGTCCTTTGGCGGTGCTGGTTCCGATACGGAGTCCGGTATAGGATCCGGGTCCTTCGGAGAGGGCTACCGCCTCTATAGAGAGGTCTTGCTCCCGCGCGAACGAGAGCAATTCCTCTATATAGCGAGGTAGCAACCGGGCATGGTTGCTACCTTCACGGCATATACACTGGTTCATCGGCTCGCCATCCTTGCAGATGGCGGCCGAACAAACCGATGTACTAGTTTCGATACATAGTATCGTCATATGCGCATTAGAACAGTTTAACCTCGCGCGATGCTTTTTTCTTCGGCCAGTTGAAGTGGTAAGCCAACTTGATACCGGCATCGAAGTAACCAACACGACTTGCATAGGTGTCCGTAGCGGCGAATACCGATACGTTAGCTGTTCCACCCGTGCTCGGCGGGTTAGCGATGTCGAGCAAGGAAGCACGCTTAGCAGCGTCGAGGACCTTACGGGAGTTGTATACGCTGTAGTCAGCATATACACCCAGACCCAGCGAGTTACCGCTCTTGAGGATCCACTCGTAACCGAGTTCTGCGGTCAGCATGATGTTAATCTTCCATTGCAGGTCATTACCCTCCTTCGGCTGCTCGCCTTTGTATTGACCGGTAACGGGGTTGTCTACCAATGTTACACCGGTCTCACCGTTATAAGCAGCGATGGTGGTGGTTGCAGGGTTGATGGTCTGCTTGAACGGCGTGTAAACCGGGAGCATGAAGCGCGGACCTACGTTGAAGAAGAAACCGCAGTCATGGATCAATGAGAACATCAACGGGATCTCGAGTTGAACCTGATGGTCCGTCTCTTTGATCTCCTGTGCCTCTACAGAGTAGCGGAGGTCACCTTTGGTGAAGGTGGAGTCAACCGCACCGGAGAAGCTACCTTGCGCATAACCAGCGCTCAGACCTACGATAAGACCGAGGTCGATCTTGCGAGCGTCGCTGGTCCAGTAGTGAGCATATTGGAGGTCGAGCAGAGCGTCGCCGCCGATACCCCAATGTGCATTCACGCCGGAAACAGCTTGGTGCAACTGCGAAGCCACACCGCCGCGTACGCCGATCGTGAAGCGATCGTAACCGCGACGGAAGTCCTGCTTCGAGTGAATAGAGTCACCCTTAGCGGCCTCGTGCTTTACGCCGTCAGCAGCAAGAGGTTTCTCCTCTTCAGCCTTAGCAGGTTCAGCGGCCTTTGCTTCTTCAGCTTTCTTAGCCTCTTCTGCCTTAGCGGGCTCTACTGCTTTTGCAGGCTCTGCAGCCTTAGCCTCTTCAGCCTTAACAGGCTCTGCGGCGGCAGCAGCAGTTGCAGCAGCGGCAGCCTTTGCAGCCTCAGCGGCCTTTGCCTCTTCTGCTTTCTTCACTTCTTCAGCAGCCTTAGCAGCTTCGGCTTTCTTACCGTCCTTCACTGCCTGCTCGTATGCCTTTTTCTGGCCGGCTTGCTCTTTCTTAGCCTGCTCGGCTTTCTCTTCTGCCTGACCGTTAACCGGGATCAAGCAGTCCTCGCACATCCAGGAATAGATGTTCATCAACAGCACGCCGTCCGGGAAACGCTTGGTACCCAACTGACGAACCGTATGAACTTTATCCCATACCCAAACAGAAGGAGTCTCACCCGTGCAGTACTTTTGACACTCACGCTTAATCATTACGGAGTCTCCGATAGCCACTTTAAACTCATGTTTCGGAGTTTGTGCTTCTTGAGCCGAAACGGCCGTTGCACAAATCAGGGTGGCTGCAATTAAAATTGATTTAATAGTTTTCATAGAGCTACCTCCTATTCTTATTTAACAATATAACGTAAAGTGGACTTCTCGTCGCCGCTCAAGAGCTCTACCAGGTAGAAGCCATGATCGTTCGCAGCCTTGATCGTGAAGGTCTCCTGTCCGCTTACCTTATAGGTATTGTGGAGCAGACCCTCGGTCGTGAAGATGCGGATCGTGGTCTCTTGGTCCGGATTGAGGTTGAGTACCTTGATGTCCTCACCCGGCATTACGATGCTCGGAGCGAGCAGCGGAGCAACGCCGGCAGGTGCACCACAAACGAGCGTATTCGTACGTCCGTAGAGACCGCAAGCGGTTCCGTTATCTACCGTTACAACAGCGTAGAAGGTACCTACCAGCGGCGAACCATCAGCCTTGTTATACGAATAGCCTTCAACCAAGAACTTATCCGTATTCTCAGGATCCGGAGTTGCACCCAACATCTCGAACCACTCAACCTTCACTGCACCACCGGAGGTGTAGATCGAATCGGTTGCGAAGCCGTACTTAGCGAAGTCCCAACGATTGATGAGCAACAGACGGTTACCATACTTAGCAACAGCCTTGAGGTCCATCTTAGCCGGGTTATTCAACGTCAGGCTCAAGTAGAGGATACTATCACCCCAGTTTACACCGCCCGGGAAGACAACCGAGTCAGGATTAGCCGTGGTAGACTCGAGATAGAGCGAGTCGTTCTCCGGCCATGTATAGTAGTTACAGGTGTCTACCTTTGCGGTATCGCGCGCTGTATTCAGATAGTTCTTATATACTACGATACCCTTAGACGGATCCGGATCTTGACCTTCCGTACACTCCGTAAATGCGAAGTATCTTACTTTGATACGCTCCGAAGTTACGGTCGGTTGGTTCGTCAAGTCAATATCCTTGAAGGTCTCACTCGGATAAACCGCATATTGCCACTTGATACTTGACAGCGTCTGAATCGTATCGTTGTCATCAGCAGCATACTGTGCTTTCAACCACGTGTCAGCAGTTGTCAGGTCGAGCGCTTCACCACGGTGGATTTCACCCAGTTGAGCGGAGAAGTCATAAGCCTTCGGCTCACGGAGAACAAAGGCGTAAACGGTAGAGATCGAGTCGTAAATCGCGAGTTTGTCTTCGCTCTTGATGTTGCGAATCGTATCGTTCCAAACGGTATCTGCGTTGATGGTCTTACCCAGCACGTCACCGCCCTTACATACGAAGAACGTGGTGTCAGCGTAAACAGTGTCGCGTTTGTAATCGATCTTCTCGAGCCAGATATGGGTATCCTCAGACGAGTTGAACTCGATGAACATCAACTGCGGGCTGGAAGCCTTGATGAAGTCCAGAGAGATATCCTTCGTCAGGAAGGAGTCTTTCGCAATCGTCGTCGAGATATCGCCTTGCGACGGATCACCACACTTGAAGTAGAGCGAAGCTTTTACTTTGTCTGCGTTCTCCTTAGACCAGTTATCTACGTGGAGACGCAAGCTCTTGCCCTCAGCATACAACTTCGTGGTATCCAGCGCAACTACATACCAGGAGTTACCGCTACCTAACAGGTTCTTCGGGTTCACATTACCGTGCTCCCAGTCGAACGACATTGCGTTGAGGCAATCGTCACCGGTGGTCTGAAGCGCATGCAACTTGAACTTGATCGTGTTATCGGTCTTGAAGCGAACATATAGCGTTACGGAATCCTTCGTTACGAAGCGATGGAGCAGACTGTCGATATAAGCGGGTTGGGTCTCGTCCAGCGAAATCGTATAACCGGCTTTCTTAACAGCCTCTTCAATCAGTTTGCTTACGTACTTGGTTCCTTTGTAGTGCTTACCACTCTTATTAATAACGCGCGAGCGTACAGGCATTGCGCACTTCATCGTATCTTGGAACGTAGCGGTTCCCTCGATGGTAGCCTGGCCGTCCAACTCATAAGTCAGACTCATCGTCTCCGTATATTTATAGTTATTCTGGATATACGGCAGACATACCTGATACCAGTGCGCTTGGTTGTCACCTTCGATAGTGTACTCTACGTTCGGCACAATCAACTTAGCATTCTGCTGCTCCGGATCGATGGTAGCCAGCGGAGCATACTCACCGTTGAACTTCGTCGAGAAGACGATCGAATCGGTCGTACGAACCTTGATATACAGCTCTACATCACCTACACCGTAGATAGCCTGTGCAGGAATGTTGTGCGATCTCGACTCGCCCTTCTTGATGACTTTCTTACCGCGGTTCATCAGCATGTCGTCTTCCGACTTCAAGCCGTCGTAAGCCTCTACGCGAATCTCCGTGTCACCCTTACCGGCATTCTTAGCCGCTACGTACAGAACCTTGTTATAGAGATCCGGCTTCTTCAGGTCAGCCGTCTTGATCTTATACCACATCTCGGTATTAGCACCCTGCGTATAGAGCTGATCCATAGTAACAGGAAGTGCATCCTTACGGGTGTTACCGCTAAAGGCCTTGATAAGCTCAGCCTTGAACTGGAATTTACCGCTGTGGCTCGGACGCGTTACGCGGAGAATAATCGAGTCTTTCTTCAGGAATTGCTCGAATGTACCTACAGGAATCGTATCCGCAGTATGCGCACCGCTCTTCAGCGTGATTACCGATTCCATCATACCCTTCGTGATCGGGAACGCAAACGCAGCCTCAGCTTTGATCTTGTTCTCGGTCGGGCCCAAGTTCCACAGATGAGCTACCGGTTTCACGCGCTCTTCTGCTTCGCGTACTTTATCCAACTCCGACTTCGGAATTACGCACCAGATGGTATCTACATCTACAACATAGGTGCTGTCCCACATCACCGGAATCAGGTTGATACCTTCACCTGTGATCGGCGTAAACGGCTTTACTGCCAGGGTATCAATCCAAACGCGGAGAGAGGTGTTAGACTCTACATTGAGATATACCAGACTGTCGGTCAATGCATCGAGCATACTGTTCTGGATGTCCACCTTGCGAAGCTCCTTCGGATCCATCGTGAAATCTATCGTAGAAGGATCCTCACCCGGGCAGGAGTACAATACGCCTACCGATCCTTGGCTCTTCGCATTATCGCGGTTCTCAACATTGACTACGATATCATTACCGCGCTGCATTACATCGCGCAAGTCTACTACATACCAGAGATCGGCATTAGCCGGATGCGTAGCACCCGATACCCAGTTGAACGGAATAGCGGACGAGCAGCTGCTACCTTCAGCCTCTTCGGTCAGACGGATCTGCAGCGAGATGTCCTCCGAAGCGATGACGCGCAGGAAGATCTCATCTTGGATGATGTTCTCGAATAGGTTACGCGAGATTTGTTTGGTGAACGTTCCCTTAGCGGCGATCGTCAACTCGCGCTTCTGGTTCTCGATTGAATCCGGGCACTCCAGAGAGAGCTCAGCTTTGATCTTCACAGCGTTGTCAGCACTCATGTTCTGTACCACTACGGTCGGGAACTTAGCGGCTTGCTCGCGCACTTCGTTCATATTAATTCTATACCATACGGTATCGTCCTTCGCTTGTGCAACGCCGGACTCCCAGTTGAACGGAACAGCTTGCTCACAAGCCTTATCCGGTTCTTTGGTCTGTGCCGGCTTGGTGCCTACCCAGAACTTCAGATCCTGGCTGGTTTCCAATCCGATCCATACGGTGTCGGACATCATAGCGTACGACGAATAGCGGAGCGTACGAACGATTTCTTTGTTAGCCTCTACAGTCTGAGATACTTCCTGCAGGTCGATATACGGGCAGGAGAATGCCAACGATGCTTTAATCTTAGCCGAAGCAGCGCCGAGGTTCACCAAGTGAACAACGATATCCTCTACCTTGCTGCGGGGCTCCGAGATGTCTACTGCATACCACTGTGTGGTACGAGCCTCTTGGGTATGACCGGTCTCCCAGTTAAAGTCGATGTTGGTCTTACAAGCCTTACCCTCACGTACGTGTTTGAAACGGGCCAGGAACGTAATCGGCTGGTCGGAAATCGTAAGCAGGAAGATGGAATCCACACCTGTCAAACCTTCCAACATGTTCTTTTTGTAAACCACGATCTCGTCTTCGCCGGCAGCGATTGTGTAGCTGGTGTTAGTAGTACCGAATGCCGGGCGCTCGAATGCCATCTTGGTGGTGACATGAGCAGCAACACCGTTCTCGTTGCGGTACGTAAACTCCGGCTCGTACTTGGCGAGCGAATTCATGTCAGCTACGCTGAATGCGTACAGCGTCTGGCCGGCAGGAATGGTTGCGCCTTGGATAGTAGTGTCCGCCGAATTAGCTTTGATCTCAACGGCAGCCATCTCACTCGGTCCGGGGATAACCGGAACAGCGGGCTGGTCCACCATTTCCACTTTAATCTTCACCGGTTGCTCCAGGTTTTCAATACTGAAATAGAGCTCATCCGGGTACACATTCAGGATCATGCTCTGCGGGATGGTGTCCTCGATGGACTCACCGGCAGCGAGCGTGAAATTACGCTTGGTTAAACCGGACGATGGACAGTCGAGAGACTGACCGGCCCTCACGTTAACCGTACCTTTACCGGCATTGGTGAGGGTCACTTTCGCATCTTTCTTTGCAAACTTAACCGTGTCTTTGATTTGACTCAAATCCACCTTCCACCATGCTGCATAACCCTTGGTTTGGGTAGCCTCGGTGTCCCACTTGAGTTCTTTGGCGTCTTTACAGGTCTCATCGAGATCCGAAGACTCGAACACTTTAGCGCTCAAGAGCACATCACCATCGGTAGTCAGCGTGAGGTAAATCTCCGTCTGATGCAGACGCACGAGTACGGAAGCATTAGCGGAATAGATCTGGTGCTCGTGAGGAGAAACGGTGTAGTGTTTCGTCTCCGTCTCACCGGCAACAGTCGCTGTCATGCTAGCCTCCACCGAATTGTCACGACTCGGGTTCGTCACATACAGCGTCAACGAGGGGTTCTCCTCTTCGTAGAGGGGAGCCAAGTCAACACGGTACCACTTGGTACCGGCTGTGTGCAGATTTCCCAGGTCCCAATCAAAGTCAATAGCATTGGCTTTGGTACTACCATCATTACGTCCGATAGCCATTGCGAAAACGGTCATCAATGACGCCATGGTTAGTAAGAAAAACTTCTTCATGTGATTGATTGTTGTTTGTTAATAAATAGAGTTAATTAATAGTTATTTGATTTCTAATCAATTTGTTGTCCTACGATGTTGTATTTTCGCTCATCAACAAAGATGATTATTCTTCCGTTTTGTATCTGTTTGCGGGCGCCTTTTCGGTCCGCATCTACATTCTCAATCGGGGTCGGGTCTTTCACGGTCACTTGGTAACGCTTGGTGCACTGCTTCGGAGCCACGATATCGATGATCGTGTCGCCGTAGTTGAACAGCACTGCGCCTGTCATCTCATGCACTACGCCGCGCTTCAGGTCCTTCGGGTCTACCAAGACGGTGTCGTATATCGGCGTCGGCTCGGTGAAGGTCAGCGTTACATGCTGGGTGGACAGCGTATCGCGGTCTACATAGATACCTTCAATAAACGTCGTGTCCGAACTATACTCACGGCCGTTGACGGTCAGCGTCTTGCCGAGGCATATCGAATTATCGATATCGGGCATGCCCTCCGCATATTTCGGATTGGCGAAATAGCGCAAGCGACCGATGATTCCCTCCTCATGCGACACGTGCACCCACACGTCGCGTCCCGCCTTGCGCGCGTCTACTAACATAGTAGAGTCAAATACATATACATGCACCGAGTCGGTCAACGTGGTGCGGCCCACTTCCTCGCCGTTGCAACTATCCAAGGTCAGGCGGATATCGGCCGGTTTACTCTTTATGTTGGCATGCGCGGGCTTCTGGATCCAACGCAGGAATGCTTTGCCTTTCGCAGGGATTGTATTCGCCGGCAGACGATATACGTTCTCCGGCTCTTCGCATACATAGGTCATCCAGGAGCGCAACTCCATCGCCTTCTCGCAGGTCGCGTGCGGACCGTGGTTGTACGGATAGCAATAGACGTGACCCGTTCCGCCATGAAGCGTATAGGCGCGGATACGCGGCTCGAGCGTCTTGAGGTACTCGGCGCTGCCGGGCAGCTCATCAATGCGTTTATTGATCTCATCCACCGGCATCTCGTACATCCGGTTCGGCGGAACGATCATCGAGATGGTAGGACGGTGGCTGATACAGAACGCATAGACCTCCAGCACTACCGAGTCATCCGAGAACCAGTACGCGGACATACCCTGCTTGATATCATCCATCTTCGCGGAGAACCATACCGGCTCGGTCAGTACCGTGTCTATCGGGAACACAAACGGCGTCGTGTTATAGGTGCACTCGCAGTAGGTATCAGGCAGCGAATCCTTGTATTTATGCCAAAAATCATCCTCGGCGCATGACGTCGGATTCTCTACCGCGTACAGCGGCAGCAGCGATGAGAGCAGAAGCAACAGTCCTAAGATCCATTTAGCCGTTTTCATGATCGTTTATTGTATTTTGGTTCCGAACATATCGTATTTCGCGCCGCCGCGGATTATCACCACGCGGCCGTTCTCGATGCGCTTGACCGAAACCGCTTCCTGCGATACATGGTCGATATCGGTGGGGAACTCGGTATTATATAACTCGCCGCAGAGGAAACTAATCTGCACCGCCACGTGTCCGGCAGCAATCCATTGCGGTTCATTCGTCACAGCCAGGGGCTCGTACTGACCCTTGCCGTCATATTGTACGCTCCAGCGGATAGAACTGATCGGCGTCCGTTCGCCTACATAGTGCGCATAGAGGTTCTTCTCCGCGCGGCGCAGATCCACCAACGTGCGGTCATGCTCTCGCTCCACAATCACGCCCTCCATAAAATCCCACTCCGCCGGCGACTCAAATACGTAAGGGCGGTAGCGGCGGATCATGCCGTCAGCCATCAGTTCCTCGTGCTCGCTGTTGAAGCCGCGGCAGAAATATGCCGTGTCGTACGTGTTGCAATCCGGAATAATCGTCAGATGCAGCGTTACAACCGAGTCGCAACCTGCGACGTTGGTACCGGTCTCCGTATAGTCGCCCGACTCGGTATACACCTTGCCCCAAGGCGAAGTATATTGTACGCATCTGGTAAAAGTCAGTTCGCCGTAGGTAGTCTTGCCGATCGTCACATGCAGCGAGATGATCGAGTCGCAACCGGAGACGTTAGTCAGTTTCTCGGTATAGTCGCCCGACTCGGTATATTGCACCCCGCGCGGCGAAGTATAACTGCCGCAAGCCTTCGGATTTTCCGTAGCGTACGAAGTATGGCCGATCGTCAGACGCAACGTACGGATCACGCGACCGCCGCCCGGGATATCCAGCGTATCGACATACTCGCCCGACTCGGTATAACGCTCCCCTTCGATGACGATACTGTCACATCCGCTTTCTTCGATCACCACTTCGCCCGTTGTGTAAATCGTCAGGTTGTACGTAATGACCGAGTCGCAACCCGCTGCATTGGCAATCGTATCCAAATATACGCCGCTCTCCGTCAGCACTTTTCCGCTCGCTGTCGTGAACGGATCGTATTGCATGACGGTCCGGCTGGCTTCCGTAGAATGATTGATCGTCAGCTCCAGAGTCGTGATCTTGCGGTTTCCGGCGGTGATAAGGATCGTATCGCTGTATGTACCGCTTTCGCGGTAGGTCTTGCTATTATAGACGAAGCTGTCGCATGCTGCCTCTGTAATCGTCTCATGCGTCGTATGGCGCACGTTGAGGTCGAGCGTGAAGATCGAGTCATAGCAGTTCGTCTCCGGATCCAAGGTGCCATAGGCCTTGTACACACCGCTCTCGTAGTACATCTGGCCGCGCCAGAGCACGCTGTCAAAAGCGACGAGTTCGCTGTTCTTGGTATACGTCTCGCAAGGATTATCCTCCTCATCCGGAGCCGTGCTTGAGATGGTGATATAGCTCTTTGCCTGCGAATAGAAACGGATGTATATATAGCCGTCCGGATCCGCTTTCGACCCCCAACTGTCCACTGTCGCTTGCGGAACGGTGAACGTAGCGCGCTTGCCGATGGTCTCGCTGTAGAAGACCGGCGCGTTGGCGTTGTTGGGCACCTGGCAGGTATCGGCTATATAGAACGTGCAGTTACTCTGCGTGTTATCCCAGGATAGCGACAGGTCGCCGCCCTTCCAGTCCGGGTAGTACAGGCTATATACCACTTTCGACTTGGCGCCTATCTGCTCGCGCTGACCTTTCGTCATACGCTGCGTGTTCTTCTCGCAGTCCGACGGAGTCCACAATGCCGGACGAACGGTCGTCTCGTCGGAGCACTCGAAGCGGATATAGAGGTAGTTCTCCGTTTTCAGCTTCTGTTCCCACAGCGCTTTCAGCTCGTCTCCCTGCATATCCAGCTGGTGGCCGTTCGCTATACGGTCATACTGGTAAACGGCAATCGCATCCTCCAGCGCAAAATCACATGTCTTGCCTATGTACATCTTCAGGATATGCGAGGTCGGCGAGGTGAACTGCATCGACTCATCCCAGCTGCTCGGAATCGCGTACACCGCATCGATATCATTACGCTCGATCTGTGCCAGCTCGCCCAAACGCATCAATTTTGCGCCGCAACCCGGAGCCGGAGCAGGGATACGCTCAATCTTCATATAACCCGGCTCTTCGCTATAGAACTTCGCATAGAACATACCTGCTTCGTTCTGATATTGCGTCAGATATTTCTTTATCAACTCGCTCGATACTTTGAGTTGGCCGCCCGGCGCAATCGGGTGATCCGGACCACCGTCGATGATATGCGGATCCGTAGGATCCAGCGGGTTAATATCGCACGTACTGCCAATCGCGAGGATACAATCTTTCGAGCCATGCCATACATAGCGAATCGAATCCATCTTCCACTGGATATACGGCACAACCACGTGGCGTTTGGTATCCGCAGCCGCCACTTGGACCGTGTCGCCCAGCTGCATGAATTTCGCGCCGTCCATACAGTTGCCGAACGCATCGGGCGTCATCTCCAGCACACCGCCGCAGTAGAACGTAGCGTGGATATATACCGGCACGTTGTAGGAAATACCCTGGCTGTACAGCATATCGCGGTAAAACTCGCCGAACTCCACGCGGTAAATCACATTTCCGTCGTCGTCATAGGCCTTCGGAATATCCTGGCTGTACGGCAGAGAGATATACGCCGGCTTGCTGACGCAGAACAAGTTACACAAGATCGGATCATCATAGTAACCCGGCGTACAACCGAAATCCAACTCCACATGGGGAGCCTGAGCCGACTGAATACCGGGATGGAAAGTAATCGTCATCGGAAGGTCTGTCGTATTGGCTACATACCAGTACGAGCCTGCCTGCATAATCGTCTGACTAAACTCCGGATGGAGCTCAATCGGATCGCCGCACGAGTCGCCCTGACGCGCTTGCAACGGCACCTGCGCACCCGCGATAACGAGCGTTATTACCAGTATTATATATTGTAACTTTTTCATTGATAAATACATCTTTGCACTAAAAAAGTGTGCAAAGTTAACATTTTTTTTTGAAACCACCAAATTTTATGACAAAAAAATGCAAAAAAGAAACATTTTGCTATCTCAAATAGGCAAAATCGTTTTTCTGCTAACGTTGTTTTAGCCAAAGCGCAAAGAATTTCTCATATACCACATACGTTCCATCATCGTTTTGGTATAGCAGTTCTTTCTCCAATAGATTTTGCATTGCGCTTCGAACTGTACTATACGCTCCGAGTCGGTACTTTTGCAAGAACACATTACTACCCGGCTCTTTCACCGCTCCTTCTTTCGCGACAGCCTGTAAGACTTGCAACTGCCGATCCGTCACCAAACGACATATCATCTGGTAGGATGGCATCTCTTCTTGCAATATTTGATTGAGGGTCATAAGCACTCTATTGTAGTCGATCTGTTCCACGCCGCTTTGATAAAGGCGGTTGAGCAAACTTTGAATATTCCATGTATAGCCGTCCACCAGCGTGTATAGGTCGTGGAACGTCTCTACATCCATGTGCTGACCATGCGCGGACAAGTGCTTGGCAGCAAACACATAATACACCTGCTCATCGATCACATCGATATGCATCATCTGCGTACTACGGTAGAACGGGCGCTTAGCGGAAGAGAACATCTCGGCCATTATATGTTTCTTGCTGCCAGAGAAGATAAAATGCACATTATGCAGCTGCTGGATATAGGTGCGGAGTAACGCCTCCATCTTCACATCCGGATATTCAGCGATGGTCTGAAACTCATCAAAAGCCACATAGCAAGGTGTCGCAGACTTCTCCAAGTACGCAAAAATCTGCTGTAAAGTCCATTCCTCTCGTTGAGGCTGAACATCTATCGTACATTGCGGCATTCCGCTTACCGGATCAGCACTGAATACCGGTCGTAGCGCGCCAAAGAAATGCGTAATCTCAGACCACGCTTGTTCCGAGAAAGGCGTAACACGCTTGGTCAGCACTTCTTGTGCAAACAGTTTGGTAAACTCATGCAGATTAGAGGTGCTGTACAGGTCCACATAGAAACACTGCACTTCTTTGGGATTTAAACTCCGAAAGAAATGATGAATTAAACCCGTTTTACCCACTCGGCGAGGGCTGATTAGCGTCACATTACGACCGTTGGCTAATGCTCCCGCCAACTCTTTGGTCTCTTCGTCGCGATCACAAAAATACTCCGGCCCTATATAGGACGTGATAGAAAACGGATTAAGAACTGCCTCTTTATTTGCCATAATTAACTGATTTTATGTGTTTTATCAATAGCGAAATTTTCGTCACGAAATTTTCGTCACATAATTTTCGCCGCAAAATTACTACAAATATTTGGAATACACAAGGATTTGACGATAAAAATCGAATTTATTTGCATTTTTAGCGGTAAATACTTGTAACAAAAAAAAACCGCACATACGCTCTCACGTACATGCGGCTTTCGCTCATCAGAAGACGTCCGTCTCTTTGCGCTTCGGAGCATTTCCGGGGCCGGGGAGGAGACTCGCTTCGCCCGTCTTCTGCATCAATACGGTACTGACCGTCATCACTTCCACTGCGGGAATCATATATTCTCTCTTTTTCATATCCATTTTTCCTTTCACCTTTCAATTTTCACCTTTCACTTTACCAATTGTCCGTCAACCGAGTATACATTCTCGCCGCGGATGATATATACCGTGTTGTTGATCAATACCTTGCGCGTCTCGCCCTTCGCGTCAACAACCGCTTCGTCGATGCCGGTGGTGATCTGCGGTGCGCGAGCGCTTACGCGCAGGCCGTATTCACTCGTCGTGCCTTTCTCGAACGCGCCCGTATAAGCTCCGTCGCTCAGGTTCCAAATTGCCTCGCCGTTGCGCGTCAGGTAGAGCGCATACTCCTCGTTCTCCACAGCGCCTATACTCAGCGTATATTCGCCGTTGGACGGAATCTGGATCGTCAAAGGATAGGTGGCTTCATTCTCGCTCAGCGCCTGCGTATTAACGGATAACTTCGCATCATAGCGGTTCACCCATACCTGTGCGCGACCGGATGCTACACCGCCTTTTACGAGATCTTGGCCAATCGTATAGCGGTCGGCTTTCTCGTCCTCTGCAACTTGTACAAACAGGTTATCGGCCTCCGGCTGATCTTCGCCCGCAATCGCCAGGCAGTAAACCGCTGCGATACCCTTCGGCAGGTTCTTCACACGTACACGGCGCGGCGCACTGGCAGGCGTAATAGTCGCATTCTCGGACTTATCCACTATGATTGTCGTAGCCTGCGTCGGCTGGATAAACAGCGGCTTACCTACCGAGAAGCTCGACTCTCCGAGACTGATCGTCTTATATACCGGATTCTCGCTGTTGCCGAAATAGTCATCCAGACTACCGTTGTTCAGCACCTGCGCATAGGTGGCGCTTCCTGCGCTCAGACTCAGCGAAGCATAATAGGTCTTCGGGTTAGCAATACCGTTCCAGTTCGCGTCTTTGTCATCCGATGCACCAAACTCACTAACAGATACTGTTCCGGTGTAGAGCACCGCAGAACCGGCTTTCTTCACGAAGCGGATCGTCTTATCGTGCTGCACGTACTTCCAGCAGGACGGTTTGTTGCCCACCGAAGCACGCTCCGAACCGCTATAGTAGATGAGGTCAAAGTCCTGACCGATTACCAAATGACGTCCCGTCTCTTTCAGGAAGATGCCGTTCTTCGCATCTACCTCCCAAGGCACAGCGATCGCATACCATGTACGGTTTGCCGTTCCGGTTTCACCATTCGGCTTCCAATCAAAGTAAGCATTCACCGTAACGATATTACTGTTTGCCAGGGCATCCAACTGTCCGGAAGCATTGCTGGTCGCCTCCAAAATCAGGTTGGTAGTCGTCAGCACAGCCGTACTGGTGATATTCAGCGAACCGGTAGTAGTAATACGTACTTCAGGCACGGTCATATCGGAAGTAAGCGTACTTGCCGTATTCACGTTCAAACCGGAAATCTGCTCTACTTCATACTTAGCCGTATAGGTCATATTCTGCGTAGCAGGTGCGATAGCCGGCGTCCACCCAACAAAGACATACGAGTGGCTATTATCTGCTGGCTTGGACGGAGTGCCGTTAGCAGCTGCATTATACGTCGGAGTAGCATCCTTCGCCACACTTCCGGACTGCAACTCTTCGCCATTCCAGTTCACGAAACGAATAGTGAACGGACCGGTCACATCCTTGGTGAACAGTTTATATACTTCATCTTTAGAAACAGCTCCTAAGGGTTGTTCACCGGTCGCTGTCTTCCACTCTTTTCCATTCGCCTCAGCATCATACTTCGTACATGCCGGAATGTCACCTAACTTGCAATAGAGCAACTGTATCAGTTCATCGCTCTCGTCGTTAAACGTAATCGCGTACATACGGTCGCGTTCCTTAAACGTCGCCATATAGGTTACATCCTTGGTCACAGCCGCAGGTGTCGGCATCCAGCCATCGAACGTATATTCGTGCGACGCATCTGCAGCTCGCGTCGGGTTGTTACTCTTCCATGTCGGAACCGTCCCGTAGGTCACCATATAGTAGTTAACTTGTTCATTTTCCGAATTCGTATAGTTCACAGGAGAGCCATCCCAGTTCACCCAACTAACTTTGAATTTCTTCTCCAGCCAGTTACCCGCAGTCTCGTCATAGTAGAAGAACGTGTGATTATTCTCGTTGATGCACTCGAAAAGCCCCTGCTCACCAGACACGGCCTGTACTTCCCACCATTGGCAGTCACCTCCTGCTGCAAGAATAAAGATACGATTCGTCCCTGCATAATGGTCACGATACGTATGATCAGCCTCCTCTACAGGCGCAGCGCTCTGACTAATGGCTACATATTCCTGCGGCTTGATGTAATAGACATCATCCTCATCTTTCACGAAGCAGCCATCCGTTGCCAATGATTTCCATTCTCCGTCTCCGTCTCCGTCAAAATCAATGAAACAGTAGGAGATGGGGGTTTCATCTGTGGCTACGGTATTTGCCGTTGAGGTTAATGTGCCATCTTCGTTCGTCAATTGCGCGGAAGTACAGTTAACGCCAATAAAACCGCTTGCATGAGAACCATCTGCCGGCAAACTTCTTACTTGCCATACCTTACCGGCGTTTGCATCGGCAGGTGTACTGTTATAGAAGATAACCGTTCCCGCATCTGCTATCGTGGAAGTAATGGTTGTTCCGTGCGTTGTGCTCTTCAAATAGCCTTCAATATATGCCGAACCATGCATAGTCAGTTTTGCGTCTCCAATAATTACTTCACCATTGGAATCTCTACGAACTGTCGGACGACCACCCGGACGCCACTTAACAGTCGTACCTCGACCAAACGCAAAGGTGCTTTCAGTGACGCGCGTCGTACTTACGAAATTACCCCAGTCTTCCGAATCCCATAGGTACATGGTAACATTTTGGGGAATAGCCAACGCGCCTTCTTTATCTATCTCTATTTCCGCACCGGGCAATATTTCAGTATGCTGTGTAACCGTCATATTGCCGTACAGCAAATGAATTTTGAAGTTGCTGGTGATAGGCAACTTATATTCCGTTGAACTGACATTGACTCCCAACACATTCAACGTAAGGCTACCGAGAGATGCGGCGTTGTTTATTTCGTACACTTGTTTGTCATTGACCACATCATAATACTTGCGCACCCACGTATCTTCGCTATCATCCTCATTATCCATTAGGAAAATGGCGCTGTCATCTGCTACGTTCGGATCATTGTATTTTACACCGATGATTCCGACATTGTCAATATTAAAGGTAATATTGTTTAACTTCATTCCATAGAAAGTTCCGTTCACGAACACCGACGCGTTTGCTTGCAATTTCGCTCCCGGACGGTATTTCACGGGCACTTCTACGTTTTGGATGTAATATTGGTTGATTGGCAGAACTTTATAAGAGTTAGGATTTGCAACATTTGAGTTGATACCGTCGGTCATGCCCATTGTATAGGTACCGCCCTTCCAGTCCATTATCTGGAATTGCTCTTGTACGCGAGAACCGCGACGCGCATCTATCTCACATTGATACTTACCCTGTCCGTCTCTGTAACCTAACACAAATCCCCATCCGCGTAACAATGCGCCGTCGTTCAACGTAATGGAACTGCCGGCACCCATATACAGACATCCGTAGTCACCGGTCGGGCAACCGATACCGTCTTCGCCTCCGGCACCGGAAACTCCGGTTGCCTGTCGACCACTCACCTCTATGGTACCATACACATCAATCTTCACATCCGAACCTAAAGTAAGTGTCTTGTAAGCACTTCCGGACGTTGCGTTCTCATTTCCCACACGAGGGACAGAAGGGCAAGGCACAAGTTGATCTTCGTCATAAGGAATTAATAGTGTCACGCCGGCAGGAATGGTATAGTTACCTGCCGGAACAGTATAGTCTTGCAACTGCAAAATGGTCTTGTGTTGACCCTGAGTAGCAGCAGAGATGGCTTGCTCCAAAGATGTACATGTACTATTACCTACCAAGAAATTATCATTCTCATCGATTAGCAATCCGCTCTTAGCCAACGCGAAGATTGGAACAAAGGTCATATTATCCTCTGTCAGGGAGGTTGTTACTGTTGGGTCTGTAGTCAACAACGAATCAGGCTTCCCTTCCCGACGCGCGTACCAACCCGAGCACTGATATTTTTCCGCAGCTGTCGCAGTTAAAGTGATTATATCTGCAGAATAAAAGAGAACATCACCGGCTTCTTCATCTGCCGGATTGCTGCGATACCGTTTTCCCTCTATCTCTGTTTCCGGCAAGGACATAGAATTTAAAGCCATGGGCGAAGGTTTTGTATTGCCATTTACCACATTTTGCCCTGTTGTCGTTGCACAAGGATACGTAAAACTACCCGTTACCGTACCCGCATTAGCGATGTCCTTCTTGATTTTGAAGTGCTTTGGGGTTTCTGTCACGAAATTTGCAGTAACCACATCACTATTCGTAATATAACCATCAACAGGTGTCATATCTTTGTTAAGGGTTACAATAAATGAAGTCAAAGCATGGTGGGCCGCATTCTTATCCTCAGAACTTAAATTAGAAATACCCGTCCACTCGCTAAACTGATAACCGCGAAATGCTACAGCCTTGACATTAAACGTTTGAGACACAGATTCCTCCTCTGAATCGGCCATCGTCGCACTAACTGTTTTTTCTGTGTGTTGAACAGAACCTGCCGTTACGTCGCTCGTACCAACGGTAGTTTGACCATATCTATTGTTTGCCGATGTAACCGTTAGCTGAGGCCTGTAGTTTTTTGTGGTAGAATTTTTCTGGAACTTAGCATAAAACGGACCGAAAACATGAGCTGTTTGAGCAGTTGTATTACTACCTTGCGGTATGCCGGTTTGTCTATTCACCTTGTAGTAGTACTGAGTACTGACGTTCGACCAAGTTGCGCCAGCTGCTATACCTTCTGCATTCGGAGCTGGTTTTGTACAAGCCGCATCCGTAAACCAGCCCACAAAACTATATCCGTTTTCTGTATCTGCTTTGGCAAAGCAACATACATACATCCACCCATTATAAGTAAGGCTTTTGACGGTGGCAGATGACGTCATGTCAGTACTATAAGTTCCGGTATTATATTCCGTGTATGCTTTTACAGCAGCAGTTGTTGTTCCTGTTTGCGCAGTACATCCCACAGTACCATAAGATGCATCATCTCCACCAAATCTAACTGCAATAGCTCGTCCCGTCGCGTAATAAGTTGCTGCACTCGCCGTGCTTCCTCCAATAATTGCATTCCCTACGCATAGCGTCAGGATCATTAGGATCGAGGCAATGTACCGCCATCCACGGGCCGTCCAGCTGGTCCCAAAGGGTGCTGAATGGGTGCTCATAGGGTGCTCAATGGCTCCTTCTCCCGACATGAACGTATTCACACCTCTCTGCGAACCCGTCCTAAAAATTGTAAAATTTCTCATAATTGTATAGTTTTTAATGTTTATTTATCGATGTTTCATGCAAAAAATGCATGTTTTTGTATTTTTTTTGTCTAAATATTTTGCTATTTCAAATAAATGTTGTACCTTTGCAGCCGAAAGAACATTCCGCGAGTCGGAATTCTGGACTGGGGTGTCCCCGGTTGGAAAGGATTGTCAGTTCGGGCAATCCTTTTTTTATGTATTCGGGATTATCTTTATGCCCACCTGCTTCATGTTTTCCGTATAAATATTTTCCTTTATTACATCATATGCCATATTCGGCTCATTCTCATCCAATATATGGCGCGTTATCGGGTACGCCACTAAGTCTGCAACTTGCAACCCTGCCACATTCGCTTTCTTGGGAAGCAAGGCAAATGACTTGGCATATTTCTTCAGTCTTTCCGCACTTGCCCAGTAAGTTCCGTTGTCCAACAATTGGTTATAGAACAAACGCAACTTCTCATCCTCCTTCTTTCCTCTTTGCTCCACTACCGTCCGCAATTCTATCCCTTCTGTCGCATTAAGGCTATCCAAATAGAACACCGTGCGTTCCAACACGAAGGATAGCGATTGTGCATAGACGTCGTTTAGGCGACCATAATTCCGAATATAGGGCTCTTTCAATATCGCACATGCAACTATTACATACACTCCTGATGTTCCAAGGATTTGATTGATGCGCTCATAAAATCGTTTCTTTACATCTAAATCAAACAATATCTCAAATCCACGCTGGCACTTTCGAATGTCACGGGAATGTAGAATCGTATATTGATTTCCCCAGAACTCTTCTTTTAATGCTTGTACTTCTTTCTCTAACCACTCGCGTTTTTCCTCACTAACTATTACTCCGCATAACGTGAAGATCGGAAATTGCTCATCAAAGTTCTTCAGGTTATTATCCCCACATTCATCTATGTATAAGTTGTACTTCAATCGTATAGTTTTTAATGTTTATTTATCTTCTTTATATATCGGAGAATTAAATCCCACAGGATTCATCGGCTTTTGCTTTGGCTTAGCCTGCAATTCTGCCAACGATTGATTAAATCGGAATGGAGGTCACAAATTGTGACTTCCAATTTTTTAACTCCTTAGGAGTTAGCTGGAACATAAAGTCCTCCGGAAAACGCTCTATATTACGCTTCACCGCTTGATTTAGCACTTTTGTCTCCACCTGGTACAAAGCCGCCAAGTCACGGTCCAGAATCACCTTCTGCCCGCGAATCTCGTAAATCTTGCGCTGTATGACCGTTATCTCGTCCACGTATAGTTTTTAATGTTTATTTATCTTCACTTAAATCGCGCTCTATATCTTCTACAGAAGGTAATGACGAGCGGAGATCTGCAGGCAATGCATTGCCCAATTCGTAATCCGACACCCCAATAGGTTTGCTGATGTCACGTAACGCATATTCTGCCTTAATCTTGTCCTTAGTACGGCACAACAATAGACCGATAGTTTTACTGTCTCCTTCCCGACACAATATATCATCCACTGCCGAACAATAAAAGTTTAGTTTACCTATATATTCCGGTATAAACTCCGTGTTCTTCAACTCAATTACCATATAACGGTGCATGAACGTATTATACATCAGCAAATCAATATAGTAATCGTCACCACTGACTTCTAAATGATACTGCCTGCCCATAAATGCGAAACCGGTACCCATCTCTAGCAGGAATTTTTCTACCTCCTTAACCAAGCCTAACTCAATATCCCGTTCATCGAATTTGTCTTTGAATGTCAGCATGTCGAACAAATACGGATCCTTCAGCATTGCCTTAACTTCTTCCGCTTCCGATTGAGGGAGAGCCAAATCAAAATTATTTGCTAACGCACCATGCTGCTTATAATAATCTTGCTTGATAGCATCCACCAGAAAATCCTGTGTCCAATGATTGGTAATAGACTGTATCATGTACCAATATCGTGCTTTGATATCTTTCACCCGTTGGATGAGGATGATATTATGTGTCCAAGGCAGATGTGTTACAGGCAATGAAAAATTATATCTTGGCAATTGCGCAATCGCGGATTGCGTATTTTGTTTCTCCAATTGCGCAATCGGTAGTTGCGCAATTAGTTTGCTGTCCTTAGGCTGCGTCAATTCTTCGTTATATTCATTGTAGAACTGAATCATGCATTGGCAGTTGCGAACCGAGAATCCTTTTATCTCCGGATAGTCATTGCGCATATCTGCGGATAACCGCTTAAGTGCTCCACTTCCCCAACCGATTTGACTTTGCGCCTCAGAAAGAAGGCGCCCCACATCCCAATACATCCGCAACATTTCATCGTTTGCGGAATATACAGCACGCTGCTGAGCTATTTGCACACGTCGCTTTACTTGCGTCAACAAACGCAAATAATCAAACTGCTCTATGTGTGCTATCTCTGCCATTATTCCCTACTTTTTTACACACAAAACCTGTGCCTTTTCGGGCAATGTACATAAAATCCGGCGCAAAATTACTACAAATATTTGGAATACACAAGGATTTGACGATAAAAATCGAATTTATTTGCATTTTTAGCGGTAAATACTTGTTATTCGCACAAGCGTGCGAACGTAATTTCGAAGGGTTCCCTCTTAGGGTAGCGGTCGAAATTACGATATTCCAAATTAAGAAGAATTTGTAACAAAAAAACCGCACATACGCTCTCACGTACATGCGATTTTTCACTACAGATCGAAGAACGATACCCGGTCTTAAAAGACGTCCGTCTCTTTGCGCTTGGGCGCACCTCCGGGTCCGGGAAGAAGACTCGCCTCACCCGTCTTCTGCATCAATACGGTACTCACCGTCATCACTTCCACTGCGGGAATCATATATTCTCTCTTTTCCATAATCGCGTTCCTTTCACTCATTAATTCTTTCAATCTTTCATTCTTTACTTAACGAGTTGTCCGTCAACCGAGTATACATTCTCGCCGCGGATGATATATACTGTGTTGTTGATCAATACCTTGCGCGTCTCGCCCTTCGCGTCAACGACAGCCTCGTCGATGCCCGTAGCGATCTGCGGACTCTTGGCGCTTACGCGTAATCCATAATTAGTATGCGCTCCCTTCTCGAGGTTTGCCGTATATGCTCCCTCGCTCAGGTTCCAAATTGCTTCGCCGTTACGCGTCAAGTACAATGCATAGTCCTCGTTCTCGTTCGCGCCTACGCTCAGTACATAGTCTCCGTTAGCCGGAACTTGGATCGTCAGCGGATAAGTCGCTTCGTTCTCGCTCAGTGCCTGCGTGTTCACCGACAGCTTCGCGTCATAACGGTTCACCCATACTTGCGCGCGACCGGATGCTACACCGCCTTTTACAAGGTCTTGACCTATCGTATAGCGGTCGGCTTTCTCGTCCTCGGCTACCTGTACGAACAGGTTATCAGCTTCCGGTTCGTCTGCGCCCGCAATGGCCAAGCGATATACGGCCGCGATACCCTGCGGCAACTCAGCAGCGCGTGCACGGCGCGGAGCCGCATTCACAATAACCGCGGTCGTCTCTTTCGTCACTACCACCGGAGTAGCCTGCGTCGCCTGAACGAACAGCGGCTTGCCGACCGTGAACTTCGACTCTCCGAGGTTGATCGTCTGATATACCGGCGCACCCGGGTTAGCAAAGTAGTCATCCAGGTTACCGTTATTCAGTACCTGCGCATAGGTTGCGCTACCTGCGCTCAGCGAAGCGTAGTACGTACGCGGGTTAGCGATACCGTTCCAGTTGGCGTCCTTATCGTCAGATGCCGAATAGGTCGATACGTTCACAGGACTGTTATAGATAACCGCATCGTGCTGCACGTACTTCCAGCAGGACGGTTTGTTGCCCACCGAAGCACGCTCCGAACCGCTATAGTAGATGAGGTCAAAGTCCTGACCGATTACCAAGTGACGACCCGTCTCTTTCAGGAAGATTCCGTTCTCTGCATCTACCTCCCAAGGCACAGCAATCGCATACCAGGTACGGTTTGCCGTTCCGGCATCACCATTCGGCATCCAATCGAAGTATGCCTCCTGCGCGCTCACTTTTGACGCTACCAACTGACCGGAAAGATCTCCGTCTGCTTCCAATACCAGCACATCAGTGCTTATGACGACACCCGGATTAGCGGTCAGAACGCCATTCGGTTCTATCGTAATCGTCTGTACGTCTACCGAACTGCTGAGGACCTCTGCCGTCTTAACTTCCAGCTCTGCATCGCGTTCCTCAAACTGAGCCGTGTATATCTGATTACTTGTCACTTTGGTTTCGGAAGTGATAGCCGGGTACCAACCACTGAACGTATAGATCTTATTGTTAGCAGCCGGTTTGGTTGGTGTAGCAAAAGAATAAACCGGAGTGCCGTTATAGTTCACATAATCGGTCGTGATGGTTGAACCATCGTCGTTCTTCCATGTTACGGTATATTGGCGTGTCTGCTCGGTAAAAGAAGCGTGATAATCTTGGTTACCCGTTACGGTTCCTACGAGCGGAGTCCATACAAGCGTATAGGTCATGGCATCCGTGGAGGCTTTGCTATACTCCGGAACAACCGGCGTTGCACCGTAAGCCAGATACTGGTCTGCTCCCAACTGAGCACCGCCGTCTACCGTAGCCTTATAGAAACGAACCTTATAGGTCTTGATCGCTTGCTCGAATTGTGCTACGTACGTTACGTCTTCCGTGGTGTTGGGCAGCGTCGAAGCCGTGTAGAGCGTATTGTCATCCGCACGTTTCCAACCTACAAACGAATACGTATAGTTGGAGTTAGCATCCACTTTGGTCGGCGTATCACCGTCATATACAGGCTGTGTGCCGAGTGCAAACTCTTCATCTGTTTCCAATACCTCACCATTGTAGTTACGCCAAATAACCGTACAGGTTGTAGGCGGTTCTTCGAGCCAAGTTGCTGTATAAGTCATATCGCCTGTCACGGGAGCAATAGCCGGTTTCCATTGGAGGATATGACCAATCTTGGTAGGCGTGTTCTCGCATTGAGGAGTTGCGCCAAGCGGTAGGAATTGTGTCTCGATCGGCGATTCACCTTCATTTTCAAAGGTAATGGTATATTTGCGCAGTTTAGCTTCGTAGATAGCCATATAGGTCACATCTTCGGTCGCTCTGGGCAGATTGAAATTGTTATAAATCGTTGCGTCCCCTGCGCGCTTCCATCCGATAAAGTCAAAAGTAGAATCTGCGCTCGCTACGTGCGTCGGGTTTGTACCGAGGAATTCCACCTTCGTGTTATAGGCAACTACGTATGAATCCGTGGTATTCTCATCATCTATATTTGTCAACACCGGTTCACCGTTCCAGTTGCGCCATTTGATAGTGAAAGTCTTTACCTTCCATTCTTTTGCAGACTCGTCCCAATAATAATAGGTGTCGTTGCTCGGATGGATACAATGGTACAGGCTACCTACTTTCTCTACTTCCCACCATTGGCAGAAGTTTTCAATCAGGATAAACAAGCGATTCTGTCCCTCTGCGTCGCAGAATGTATGATCCGCGTTTCCTGTAATGTTTCCTTCTCCGTCTTTCGTAGCCACTACCGAGATATAGTCTTTCGGTTTCGCATAGAAGGTTCCATAGTTATCCACCATGAAGCAGTTATTATCATCGTCTATCTTCAAGATGGTCCATTTATCATCTTTGTAGCAATATGCATCACCCACCTTGGCGGTTGAGGTCTCTGCATAACCGACTTTATTCTTCAGTTTGGCGGAAGTGAAGGGGCGCGGAACAAACGTGCCTACTCCTTCTACTTGATATACCGTTCTGCTGCCTGCCACCGAAGCGTCCTGATTAAATTTGAACGTACCGGCATCGGCATTCTGCGAGAAGATATTCGCCCCTGCGGCAGAAGTATATACATAACCTGCTCGTGTATCAAACGTACCATGCACATTGATGGAAGCAGACGGCGGACATACCTGCTCTTCACGGGTAAACGGACGGCCACCGACCTCATCATCCCAAGGCGTATAACGCACCACTTTCGTATATGCCGTTCCTGTAGTCGTATTCCAATTATCATCTTCGTCTTTTTCTACTATCTTGCAATATGCATATTTATCCCAGTTAGCCTGATCATATACATAGAGCGCACCGGTATAAAGGACAGTATCTGCCGGATTCAGCTCTTCGCCTTCCTCAATTGCAGCATGCCATCTTTCCAACTTAGCGGCATCCTCATCGCTGATAAATACGCTAACTGTTGCACCTTTATCCACCTCTACCTCGGCCCCTGGAAGCAGACTGGTATTCTGCTCAAAGTTCATAGATCCCGTAAGCAAGTGAATCTTCATATTAGAAGTAATAGGCAGATCGAACTTGGCCGAATTGAGACGAACCGGAATGGTTCCGAAGTTGCCGATTGGAATATTCAGTTCGCCCATATCCAGTAACATCGAACCAATATCGGCAGCACTATTAATATCATATACCTGCAAATCGTGCTCCGCGTCATACCATTTGCGTACCCATGTATTCTCGGAGTCCGCTTCATCGTTCATTAAGAAGATGGACGCGTCACGTCCGGACACGCCGACAATCTTGATGTCATTAGCCGACATGGCTACAGCCAACCTACCAGTCAATCCCTCTGACACGGTCGCCGTCGTAGTAAGAACGGCTCCCGGGTGGTATTTAACCGGAGATTCTACATTCTGAATAAAATACTGCGTTACAGGGAATATCTTCTTGTCACTATGATCCGCCACAACGCCGGGAGCCATACCGGTAATCTCAACAGATGTGAATGCACCTTTCCAGTCTCCCATCTGGAACATCTCGCGCACAGTAGCGTTACGACGAGCATCGGTCTCACCGGTACCGGTCATGTATCCCCACGCACGGAGTTCCGAACCGCCTTGCAGCGTCATATGACTCCCTTCTTCCATCACCAAACGGCCATACGCACCGTAAGGCTGACTGGTATAAGACTCATTGCTTGAGAACTGAGTACAGGTTAACTCGATTGCTCCATACACGTCTATATTCACTCCATTGGCGAACGTCAAACGGCGGAACTCAAATGGTTTCACATACGGATGAGTAGTTTGCATATCATTAAAGACTATTCGAGGACAAGTCTTATTCGTCTCTCTCTCCTGCGTATCGCTCATCGGAACGACAAGTGTCGTTTTAGCGGGAATGGTATAGTTACCAGCCGGAAGCGTATAGTCATTGGTCATGAAAATAACCAACTCTTTATCCGTATTATTATTCGCGTACGCGATAGCATCCTCAAGCGTTGTATAACCGGTTGAACCGATACGAGCAACAGCCACACCTGCCTCTTTAGGAGTTGTATTCTCTTCGCTTACAGCAATATAACGGAATCCTTCGCTATACTCCTTTAAACCATAAGCGATATTATAGTTCGTATAGGTCGGATGGGAATAGGATGTTGGGAATCCATCATCCTCATGGAAAAACTTCTCCGTCTGGCTATACCCGGATTTGAAGGTTACGTATTTAAAGTCCACGCCAAAAGCAGGCGGGCATATCGTATCATTACCCGTATGCCAAGACTTGCACTCACCGATATATTTACCGCCATTGATGGTCACAGGACCGCCCATGATAGCAATCGGGAAGGAATACATAGTATTCGGCGACTTGGCATGTACAACGGCTTTTTTATTAATCGTCAGCGATCCGCCGAAACCGGCCAGACAGGCCACTGTATAAGCACGGTCCGCATTGATAGCCTCAGCAAACAACGTTCCTCCGTTTACCGTAACGGTACTACCGGGCTGGGCGCTAACTGCGTAAGAGTTCGTCCACGTGGCAATAGCCGTAGAAGTGAGTCCATCTTTCCGTTCTTCCGTACCTTCCACTTCTTTAGCCAGCGAATACAACGAGCCGCCATTGATAGTGGTAGTAGAACCGTTATTGGCCATCACAGCCATCGCGGTATTGAAATCAGCCGTAGCAGATACACTTCCATCATTAACCGTTACCGTTCCTTCGTTATAGATACCGAACGCTTTCGGACCGGCAGAAATAGCCTCTATGGTAGCACCATTCTGAATCAAGGTTCCGTTCGCATCTACCTTCACGGCGATAGCAAGGATCTGCTGACCGGATAATTCATAATCTACAACCCCATTTTCAGCAATGATTGTTCCGCCATTCAGTACCAACGTACCGTTTTCTACCTCTACACCTATACCATCGGCCATGAACGTACCGAATCCGCCCATACTGATAGCAGGTTTGGTATGAATAGTTCCGCCTACCTTATTATATACCAAGGTGATAGTCTTACCGGATGCACTTACCTTCAGTACCGGCTTGCCTACCATGCCTTTACCTTGGCTAAATTCAGCATACGTTACGGTATCCGTGTATAGTTCATAGCCATTCAAATCCAATGTCATCGTGTTCGTCAGAGTGGTGGTGCTTTTTACCTGTACGTCACGCAGCAGAGTCAGTACGACATCGCCGGAAGCAGCGTTTGCGGCAGTTACAGCCTCAGCTAACGTAGCGTAAGCGGTAGGTTCGCCACCGTTGATGGTCACACTGGCATCATTGGCACTTACGGGTCTAACCTCTACGGTTAAGGGAATGTTCAGGGTAGAAGGGTTCTCTCCTGCCATTTTTATCGTTATTGTCGTTTTATACGTGTCAGCCGTGATACCCTCCCACGTAGTAAAGGTGACAGGCACAGTCACTTTCATTTTCCGCTCAGAAATCAGGGTAGTAGTCACTCCTTGCATAACATAATTCCATTGACTATGGCTGTTTTCCGAGAATTTAGGCAGCGCTACGTCCTGCAAGTCAAAGGAATTCAAATCGCCCTCCACATCTACAGTCACGTTGAATTGAGTTGAATTGGGATATGTTGCACTTAATGACCCATTGCCCGCTTGCGGATTAGACAATAGATATTTGTTAAAGACCGCATAGATATTGTTCGGCGCAGCCATTACTTTCTGCGCAACGGTCATTACCGCTGGGCTTGGATACAAAGCATTATTCGCGGAATCCGGCAACACTTTAAAATAGTAACCTCCGCTACGCGTACCGATAGTATCCAATTGGGTGATTTTGGGATCGCTAAATGTCCAATGTGAGAAATAGGAGCCATTAGCGGGCTCTGCATCCGCCTGGAAATACAGGAAGGAAGTCATGTAGATCTGAGAACCGGAGCCACCCATTTCCACCAGATCCACTTCCACACCATCCATCGCACACAGCGTACCACCGAGCACCTGTGCCGTCTCATCCGGTCCGACAGGGTTTATCGGCTGAACCTGCTTAGCCATTTGGCTCGTCATTTTCTTGCCTTTGATATCCAACCAAGTCAATTGCACTTGACCGGACCCGGCTGATTCCGGGGCCATCTGGGCTTTAAGCGATGCTAAATAGATTTTCTGCGGTTCATCCGCCCACGCTGCATTCACGCTCATTGTGAACACAAAAAGCAGCATTGATAATTTAAAAAATAACTTCCTCATTTTCTTCATATCTTTTGTTTTAATTTCTCTTCTTCAAGCGCTCGCATATGCGATAGGTATGCACATGCGCCGAAAAAAACGGCTGCAAAAGTACTGCATTTTTTTCATACACGCAAGTTTATATCCCAAAAAATATATATAAATTGATCATTTTGAGCAATAAAAAGAAATATTAGACACTTTTTTTGATAAAAAAAACGCACATACGCTTTCACGTACATGCGGTTTTTCGCTCATTAATTCGTTAACTCTTTCTTAGAATACCTCCGGTTCTGCGTTACGCTTGGGGGCAAGGGAGCCGGGACCGGGGAGGAGACTCGCTTCACCCGTCTTCTGCATCAATACGGTACTGACCGTCATTACTTCCACTGCGGGAATCATATATTCTCTCTTTTCCATAAAGCCATTTAACATTTTATCATTTACCATGTACCATTTATTTTACCAATTGGCCGTCAACGCTATATACATTCTCGCCACGGATGATATATACCGTGTTGTTGATCAATACCTTGCGCGTCTCGCCCTTCGCGTCAACAACGGCTTCGTCGATGCCGGTGGTGATCTGCGGTGCGCGAGCGCTTACGCGTAATCCATAATTAGTATTCGCTCCCTTCTCGAGGTTTGCCGTATATGCTCCCTCGCTCAGGTTCCAGATCGCCTCACCATCACGCGTCAAGTACAATGCATAGTCCTCGTTCTCGTTCGCGCCTACGCTCAGTACATAGTCTCCGTTAGCCGGCACCTGGATCGTCAGCGGATAAGTAGCTTCGTCTTCGCTCAGTGCCTGCGTGTTCACCGACAGTTTCGCGTCATAGCGGTTCACCCATACTTGTGCGCGACCGGATGCTACACCGCCCTTCACAAGGTCCAGGCCAATCGTATAGCGGTCTGCCTTCTCGTCCTCGGCTACCTGTACGAACAGGTTATCAGCTTCCGGCTGGTCTTCGCCGGCAATCGCCAGGCGGTAAACGGCGTCAATACCCTTCGGCAACTCAGCCGCAGCAGCACGACGGCGCGGAGCGGCATTCACGATACCGGCGCTCGTCTGCTTCGTTACTATAACGGCATCATTACCCGTAGCCTGAACGAACAACGGCTTACCTACCGTGAAGTGCGAAGCACTGAGGTTGATGGTCTGGTATACCGGATTAGCGCTATTACCGAAGTAGTCATCCAAGTTACCGTTATTCAGCACCTGCGCATAAGTAGCACTTCCTGCGCTCAGCGAAGCGAAGTATGTACGCGGGTTGGCTATACCATTCCAGTTTGCGTCCTTATCATCATTTCCGGTACTCTCCGAGAAGAGCGATACGTTGAGCGAACCCATGTACATGACATCTGCACCGCTCTCCTTCGCAAAACGAATCGTCTTGAAGCCCGGATCAAAGTACATCATATACAACTGTCCCGGATGCATGATCTTGTTCTCGTCGTGCTGCACATATTTCCAGCAAGTCGGTTTGTTACCCTGCGAAGCACGCGTTGCACCATCGTAGTAAATCAAGTCAAAGTCCTGACCGATTACCAAGTGACGACCCGTCTCTTTCAGGAAGATTCCGTTCTCTGCATCTACCTCCCAAGGCACAGCGATCGCATACCAGGTACGACTTGCCGTTCCCGTCTCGCCATTCGGCGTCCAGTCGAAATACGCATTGCCGGTGACATTGATACTCGTATTGGCGTTGGTAATCAACTGACCGGAAGCATTGCTGGTTGCCTCAAGGATGAGGTTGGTAGCATTGATACGCGACGTACTCGGGATCGTCAGTGTTCCTGTCGTCTCAATAATCAGGTTGGTGACCGTCTGTTGCTTGCCGCTCTCCACCGTCTCCGTCGTGCTAACCGACTTATCCTTCGGCGTAGCCGCATAAGTCGCTGTATAGATCTTGTCTTCCGTTGCGGGTTCCACTTCCGGCGTCCATCCGCTGAACGCATAGTGATAGGTCTCATCCGAAGGCTTCACCGGCGTAGCGCCATTATACTGCGGTACGGCATTCGGAGCGACGTTCTCATCGGTCTCCAGCGTTGTACCATCGTAGTTCTTCCAAAGGATGGTATATGTAATCGGCTGCTCGGTAAAGGTAGCGGTATATGTTGCAGCAGCAGTAGCCGCAACTACTTCAGGAGACCATCCTGCAAATATAAATTCGACATCATCCAATGCCGGTTTGGCCGGATCTGCCGGTACATTAGGCATGCTTCCTTTTGCAACGCTTTGCGTAGCGCCTATTTGTGCACCATTCCAGTTAACGAATTTGATGTCATAGGGGCCTACATTGTCTTTTGGATAAAGACGGTAGGTAGCATTACCCGTAACGGCAGCAACCGCGGGTCTCCACTCTAAAGCACTCATATCAGCCGGTTGAGTACGGCAAACGGGCATCTCGTCACGTTTGTAATAGTCAACTTCACGCTCTGTACCATTCGCATTTTGCCAAGTAATAGTGTACATGACGGGGTTTCGCTCATATTGCGCCACATACGTCACGTCGGCAGTCAAAGGCGCGAAAGCAGGCGCCCAACCAGTGAAGTCATACGTATAGTAACCGACATCGTCCGGACGAGTAGGGAAAGAACCTAAATACTCCGGAGTTGCTCCATATGGTAAATCATATGAGAGAATCTCAGTTCCGTCCCAATCTTGCCATGTGATGACGCATCTTTTTTCTTTCCACTCTTGATATTCAGGTCTCGGGTCGGAATCATCATAGTAATAATATATGCCGTTTTTATCACAATAATACAATCCGCTCTGCTCATGATAAGTCACTTCCCACCATTGACAATCACCATACAAGATAAAGAGGCGGGTATCATCTGCTGAACTGTAGGTATGATCTGCATTTTCAGTCTTTCCGTTTTTCAAAGCCACATAATCCGCTGGTTTGGCATAATAGATACCTTCGTTGTCATACACAAAACATCCGTCCGTGGTCAAGTTAACCCACTTGCCCAAAGGATCACTTGTTACAGGATCTACATCTCCCATGAATAGATAACAGAATGATTTTCCCGATGCTGTACCAGCCGTCGGAGTGTATATGGGATTAGACACTTCATTTTTTAATTTAGCCGCAGTACAGGTAGCAGAAACATATTCAGAAGCTTCGCTACTTGTTTGATGCCATTGATATACGTTTCCTCCGTTTCCGGCACTATTTGTGAATTGAATAGTACCTGCATCACTAACAGAAGAGAAAATATTTGCACCTACCGTAGCGGTAGTACCTGTTGTATATAGATTTCCTTTACAATCAAATGTACCGTGCACATTAATTGCTGCATCTTCTGGTTTATTAAGAGAGTACCACCATACACCGTTACTTTTTGCCCAAGACCCCGCTCTTGCAACAGGAACTTGTAAATTTCCATGTGCTGCATCTTTTGTAGCAGAAGGAGCATGGCGTACAGGAATCGCATATTTGCCACCCATTACATATGGCTGCCAATCATCCGCATCATAAACATAAAGTGTCTGATTATTATTAATAGTGACCGTAGAAGTTTTGTCAATTTCTATTTCCGATCCAGGAAGCATTACTGTACTTTGAGTGATCCCCATTTCGCCAGTTAGAAGGTGAATTTTTAGATTGTTAGTTACCGGAAGTACATAATTCCTTGAATCAAAATCTAATTCATCGCTAATTCCCGCGAGTTGCAATATTAGTTTAGTCGCCCAATCAAATACACTCATGTCGAAAGAAATGACCATAGATCCAAGAGATGCCGAGCTATTGACATCATATACTTGCTGATCGGTTGTCGGATCGTATTTCTTACGTACCCATGTATTATCTGACATATCCGCCTCATCCATTAAAAACATTGCCCCCGAGTTTAACGAGCCAATTATCTTTATCGTATTACAAGCGATTATCACATTGGACACGTTAATACTAGTTGCACTAATTAACTCCGCTCCCGGATGATAGGTAGTAGGCGCCTCTACGTTTTGTATATAATATTGACTGATAGGAAACACCTTTTGTGAGTTATTAATCATGGCCGAAGCAAATGTTCCTCCCTTCCAGTCGTATATTTGGAATTGCTCATATATTTTTGAACCTCGACGCGCATCTATATCGCCACTTCCGGTTACAAAACCCCACGCATAAAGTTTCGCCCCACTATTCAAAGTTATCTTACTTCCGGTTTGCAGATCAATCTGACCATATGTACCTGTAGGTATACCGGCACCTGTAGCGCCCTGTGCTCCAGCAGCCTGCTTGCCTCCCAATTCGATTGTTCCATACACTTGAATATTCGCACCGGTTGAGAGGGTTAACTTACGATATGCACCGGTAGCTGCTGTCGTAACATTAGCACGCTCTAATGATGTCATCGGAGTTGTCTGAGACGCGTCTCTAGGGATCAATAATGTTACTCCACTCGGAATGGTATACTGTCCCGGATCAACAACAGCATTACTAATTAGTAATATTGTCTTCGAAGAAGTTGTCTTAACCGCTTGCAACGCTGCATCTAAAGTCGCAAATGTGCGTGCTCCGATAGCAAATGGTTGATCCGTGATATCTGCACAAACCTCTACCGTACCCGAACCGGTTATGTTGACCGTTTGAATAGGCTTATATAATTCTCCTAAAGTTGTGATATTTCCCGATTCATCAATAGTATAATATCGGATAAATGTAGTTCCAGGGTTGGGCGTAGCACTCAATGTTATCATATCACCACTATAGGTTGTATAGGTAGAACCATTACCTACAGTAACAGTCCCATATCCATCAGGACCTGTAACCGTGTAGGAGCCGTTTGGCGTTGACTCATATTTTGCCTGCAACACCTCCGTATCAGCGGCAAAATTTGCTTTAATGCTTGCGCTTGTTCTTTGATCACTTAAATAAACCTTCCACGTTGAGGCCGGGGCTGTTACACTCACTTGTATCTGAGGAGAACTTGCAGTACCAGAAGTGATAGTACATCTACTCGTATTGGACCATCCCGTAAACTTATAGCCACGTGCCGTAGGAGCCGCTCCAAGCCAGAAATATTCAGTTGCGCCTGCCGAAGTTTTAACATCCAAATTAGGACCAGTAGTCACATACTGAGAATAATCAGCAAGATCCGATTGATTTCGTGCCAACTTAACTTTTCCTCCTGATCCATTGATAGTAACGGATAATTTTGAATAGTAGTCGCCCGCATATATTTGCGACATCCCTAAAAACAATAACAAGGTCGTGATTACACTTTTAACTAATACCTTTTTCATATTTTTTGATTTTTGATTTGTTTTCGATTTGATTTTAAGTTCGAGTCCCCCCTATAGCATTTTCACGCCTGCGCGAATAGGTTGGCAGAAAGGGAATAAAAAAATAACTATATGTAAACAATTTGCCTTTTCATTTGGCATTTTTAAAACAATCTGTTAGACATTTGCTATTTTTCTTCTGCTTATTAGCCATTATGTACACCATTTCGTGACATTTTGAAACCGCCGCAAATGTAGAGGTTTTTCTCGACATACGCAAATATTTTTACAAAAAAATAGAAATTGCTAACTCTACTTAACAAAAAGCCGCACATACGCTTTCACGTACATGCGGCTTTTGCTCGTTAATTCGTTAATTCCTTAACTCTTTAACTCCTTCATCAGAAGACTTCCGTCTCTTTGCGCTTGGGCGCACCTCCGGGTCCGGGAAGAAGACTCGCCTCACCTGTCTTCTGCATCAATACGGTACTGACCGTCATCACTTCCACTGCGGGAACTATATATTGTTTCTTTTCCATAAAGCCATTTAACATTTTATCATTTACCATGTACCATTTATTTTACCAATTGTCCGTCCACACTATATACATTCTCGCCGCGGATGATGAATACCTTGTCGTTGATAACCACCTTGCGCGTCTCGCCCTTGGCATCTACGACAGCCTCGTCGATGCCGGTCGTGATTTGCGGCGCATGAGCGCTTACGCGTAATCCATAGTTATCATGCGTGCCCTTCTCGAACGAGCCGACATAAGCGCCGTTGCTCAGGTTCCAGATTGCCTCGCCGTCACGCGTGAGGTACAGATCCTCGGTAGCGCCCATCGCGCTCTCGATAGCGATCGTGTACTCTCCGGCCGTCGGGATAGACAGACCGAGCGGATACTCGTGTACGCCGTTGATAGCAGCAACGGTGTTCACAGACAGTTTCACGCCGTAGCGGTTTACCCACAGCTGTGCGTTGTTCTTCGCTACACCACCCTTCGCAAGGTCTTTGCCGATCACATAAGCGTCAGCCTTCTCCTCTGCCGTCTGGATAAAGAGGTTATCCGTACTCGGGCGATCCTCTGCCGCAATCGTGAGTTGGTAAACAGCCTCAGCACCTTCCGGCACACCGGCTGCACGTACGCGACGCGGAGCAAGCGAAGGTGATACGGCTGCGCGAATATCTACTTCGGTAGCTGTTTCTGCTTGTACATATACCGGTTTTCCTACCACGAACTTATAACTGCTCAACATTACCGTGCTGTAAACAGGACTTCCTTCATGATTCTGGTAGTTATCCAAACTACCATTGTTCAAAACCTGTCCATAACTTGTTCCCGCATCCAGATAAGCGTGATAAACAGCGGGGTTGGCTATACCGTTCCAGTTAGCGTCCTTGGCATTTCCTGTAGCAGCAGAGTGAGTCGTTACGCTCGGTTCTGCCATCGTCAAGGCTGTTGCATTGTTGTTAGCCTTGAAACGGATAGTCTTCCATCCCGGATCGAAGTACATCATATACATACGTCCCGGATGCATGATCTTATCGACATCATGCTGTACGTATTTCCAGCATGCAGGGCTATCGCCCTCAGCAGCACGTTTTGCTACATCGTAATAGATGAGGTCGAAGTCGCGGCCGATAATCAGATGACGGTTTCCTTCTTTCCAGAAGATACCATTCACCGCATTAACCTCCCAAGGTACTGCAACTGCATACCACGTGCGTGCCTGCGTACCCGTTTCTCCATTAGGAATAAAGTCGAAGAACAGTTCGTCCTCTACCGTGAGGTTGCTTGCCGTCACTCCGACGAGCTGACCGGATTGGTTACCGGTGGACTCCAGAATGAGACGTTCAACCGTCAGGCCTCCCGTAGTGAAGGTGGCTACACCATCTTTCTTCACGATGAGCACATCTGCCTCCGTATTCGGCTCGGTGATGGTAACTCTTTCGCCATTACCGGCAATGAGAACCGTTTCCGTAGGATTACCCTCGGTAAACTGCGCATACAGCGTACCGATATTACGCTGAATAACGGTCTCATTCGTTATCTGGTCGCCACCGACAGCTTTCGTAAACCATCCGTCGAAGGTATAACCTTCTTTGCTTGCTTCCGGCAGGGTCGGTGTTGCGCCATGCAGCACCTCTATCGAAGCCGTAGCGCACTCACCGCCGTTAGCATCAAGGATGATGGTGTATTCACGACGCGCATATTGATAGGTTACCTCCATTGTTTCACCAATCCGAACCGTCTGCGTTTTCGGAGTGATAAAGCCGTCGTAGGTCTTCACAGCCGGAGTGACATACTCACCGGATTTAGCGGTGAAGTTATCCGTCTCAAATACCGTATACTCTGCATCATTCAAATTCTGCTGCTTATGCTGTACGGTGTACGGAATCGTCCATTGTGCTGTATAGGTCGTGTTAGCCGCCGGCATGGTAGATGCCGGAGTAACATTCCAACCGTCGAAGGTCCAACCTTCTTTCGATACCGACGGTACGATGATAGCAGTGCCATACTCAACAGAACCGTGAGTATAAGCATCATCGGCACTTGTGATAGTAGCGCCATTTGCATTCCAAGTCAGCGTGTACGAATTCTTCGCATAGTGCGCATAATAGGTCACGTCAGCCGAAACCGTAGTGGACGATGTAACCTCCGTGCCGGCAGAAGTTTCTGTAAACCAACCGGTGAAGGTATGACCTGCTTTGGTTGCCGTCGGCAGATCACCTACAGGATCACCCGAAGTAACATATTTATACGGCAATGTTGCATTTCCTCCGTTTGCATTGAACGTAACGCACTTCTTCTCTCCTTCCAACTCAGCAAACTGCGCCTGATAGGTTACATTAGCCGTTGCCGCTGCAACAGCCGGATTCCAACCGGTAAATTGATGATTATCCAGAGTCGGGAATGCAGCAGTATAAACAGGCATCTCACCCGGATGCAGATGCAGCGTCTGGAGAGTGGTCTCACCGTTCTTGAAGATGATTGTCCAAGCAGCTTCTACTACCCATTTATATACCGGATCGTCATTAGCAAACGGATACGCATCTACGGTATAGTTTGCTAAACCGGTATTGATGTTGTAATAACCGCCCGTTATCGCGTAGGTACCTGCTGCATGGACGCACTTCGAGCTACTGTTGCCTTGCGCCAAGAAGTAACCGCCGTTAATATTGATGGTAGCCGCAGCCGCTCCGTAGATGGCGTATGCCGCTCCCGTTGCCGGAGTCGCTTCAATCGTTCCGTTATTTACTTCAACCGTACCGGCTTTCACAAAGATTGCTCTCGTTTTAGTAGTACGGATCTTGCCTAACTTCAAAGTGGTGTTATCCGTAATACTGAAGGTAGCACCCGGAGCGTTGACATAAATCAAACTGTCAATTTCGCCAGCCAAGAGGTGTCCGTTCAAATCAAGCGTACAAGTCGTGTTTTGGGTTTCATAACTGAGTCTCTCCGATACGTTCGGGATATCACGCAGAAGCGTGATAGTAGCGTTCTTCTTGATTTGGGCGACATTGAATGCCTCCTTGATCATGTAGAACGTACGGGTCTCGGCAGCGTCCGTAACGCTTACGTACGGCGTAGCGATCTCCCATTCA
>ONJT01000007.1 GCA_900318245.1 uncultured Bacteroidales bacterium | reverse complement strand
TTCGGCACCGCAATGGGTGACTCTGTCACCATGCAGCTCGCGTTCAGCGACGGGGCTATCCGCTTTACGGCCGACGACGTGGATGCCTTCGCTTCTGCCAACCTGACCGACGGCAATTGGCATCACTGCGTGCTCGTTATCAGTAAGACTTACAACAGCGGTACGCTCTATATCGACAACCGACTCATCCTTATGTTCCCCACCATCGGTATCGGTGCACTTGCCGGTACGTCCGTTTGGATGGCAGACGGACTGGAGGGTAACATCGACGATGTATGTCTCTTCGAGCAGGCGCTGCCTGCGGAACTCATCGCCGAGTACGGCAAACAGACGCCTAACGGCGAGGAGATGGGTCTAATCAACCTCCTTACTTTCTCGCGCGTTAAACGCAATTCTTCCGGCGTTATGGAGCAAGTCTTCAGCCCCGATAACCAACGCGTCTTCCGCGACGCTAACGGCAAAGTGGTAGAAAAGGTACAACCGTTGCTCATCGACGACCTCACGCCACAAGCCGACAAGAGCAACTATGCGCCTGTACGCGATAGGGGACTGCTCACCAACCTGCCGTTCAACTGGACCTATCAGGAATCTGAACTACTCATTAACATCAAGACCCAACCGCGTGAGATCAACAAACGCACGATGTACCTCACCGTACGTGACGTTGAAGACCTCAACGGCAACCGCTTGCCGTCGCCTGTCATGTGGACCGTCTATGCTAACCTCAACAGCATTGTCTGCCTACTTGGCTCTCCGTCTCGCCCGCACAAGGTACACTCGAAGCAGAGGATGAGAAGACGGTTACTTTCACCGTCAAGGAAGTTCTCAAACCCGGTCTGCATAACCATGTGGTCTATCTGACAGACGATCAAGGACTGTCCGAACCGCTCCTCATCGAGGTTGAGGTGACGACCGAATGCCCGTACGAAGAACCCGAGACAAGCAAATTCCCGTATAACATGTCGCTCTGCGGACAAGTCAAGATCGGAGATGTCTTCGATTCCGACCCGAATGACAAAGTCATCGCGCTCTGCAACAATGAGTGCGTCGGTATGGCGAATGTGGACTTCGACAATGTCACCAACAAGTCCAACGTCTTCATCACCGTCTTCGGCAAAGAAGAGATGAACGGCAAGCCGATCCAATTCCGCTTGTGGCAAGCTTCTACCGATAAGGTCTATGACCTCTCTGCAGACCGCGATATCGTCTTCGCCCACGGCGCGGTATACGGTTGTGGAGACAGCGAACCCGTTAACCTCACTACTAACGGCAACGAGCGGCAGACCATCAAACTGGATGCGGGATGGAACTGGACTTCCTTCAACCTCGACCTCCGTCAATACGTAGCAAAGATTGATCAGATCATGACGGCTGACCAGCCTTGGACAGAAGGAGACCTGATGAAGAACCCCGCTACACGTCATTTCACCATTTATTCCGATTCGTTGGGCCGATTCGTGGGAGACTTCGACTACTTGCGCTATATCTACACCTATATGATTTATAGCCGGGACGGCAACACGATGCATATCAGTGGAAATAACCTGCCTGCCGACTCGATGTATGTCACGGTTGCCGGCCCGCGAAGCGACGCCGCTTCAGAAAGCACTCAGCGACTACTACGACCATGCTTCGCAAGGCGACCTCATCAAGGCGCATAACCGCTTCGCGTACTTCTCTGAAGACAAGAAGTGGGTAGGGGACCTTACTTCGCTCCGGCCGGGTGAAGGTTACTTCCTGCGACGCTTAGCACCGGGCAGCGTGAAGATCCGCTTCTTTAACTCACCTAACAGCGCAAGCGGTCTAACAGAGAAGCGGTCTGTCAGTGCTAACGGTCTGGCAGGCGAAGCAGGTCTGTTTACCAATCCGCATGCCGCGACAAACATGACCATGATTGCCCGTCTGGAGAATAGTTCGTTAGGTGCTCCGGACGTAAGGCCGGAGATCCGCGTCTTCATCAGCGATGAACTCGCCGCCGTAGCCACCCCGCTTGTTATCGATAACGAGGCGCTCTATTTCCTCTCGATCCAGAGCGACAAGTCCGGCACCCTCCGCTTCGAGACTGTGGACGGCATCGTGCTTACACCATTAAGCACCGAAGATGCGTCACCATTAATCAATTCACCATTGATGTACGCCCCGAATGCCCATGCCGGTAGCCTCAAAGCGCCGGTGATGCTGCGTCCGACCGACGGAACCGGCGTCTATAAAGTTATCGAAAACGATCACGTAGTAATAATCCGAAACAATGAGAAATATGATGTCACTGGTAAAAAGATGGAGTAAATCTCCAATCTTCAAATTCCAATTTGCAATTATTCTTGCAGTCCTGCTCATCGGAGCAGGCTGCGAGAATACAGACCCCGTCGTTAACCCGGGTGATACTCCGAATCCCAATTGGGTCATCACGGTGGAGAACGATATGACTTCCTCTATGACAGCGGTAGTCAAAGTATCCTTCGCGCAATCCGAAGGCATCCTCGCGGCCTTTATCGGCAGCGACTGCTGCGGTGTCACGACTTCGGAGAACTATATAGACGGCCGTTATAACCTCTATATCTCGCCTTCGGAGCAGGGAGAGGATGTGCAACTGAAGTTCTATTCCCCGGACCTCAAGCGTATCTTTGTGGCGAAGAAGACTTTCAAGTATGTCAACAACGACCACCTCGGCTCACCCTCCAATCCCTACACGCCCGAATGGGCCGTTGCGAAATAGTTTCACTTTTTCTTGTGTATGTCAGAAAAAAGCAGTAATTTTGCCGCGCAAAATGAATTTCACGTATTATTAATATAAAAAACACACACATGAAAAAACATTTTTACTTATCAGTTTTCCTTTGTCTGTTGTCGTTCAGCGTGTTTGCTGAAAGCCTCACGCCGGGTTTCTATAATTCGGCGAACGGGCTCAAAGACGGTGCCCTCAAGGACGCCCTCAAATCCCTTATCCGCGACCATACCGCTATCCCTTACGGTTCCGGAGCCAACTCCACATGGGGAGTGTTCTTCTATTCCGACCGCAACGACGAGGGATACATGATGGACATGTATTGCGACGATTGGTCCTATGTCAGCTCGCCGGGTACGGTAGCTTCCGGATGTAATATCGAGCATAGTTTTGCGAAGTCCTGGTGGGGCGGAACGGAAAACGATGCGTACAAAGACTGTTACCACCTCAACCCCTCGAACTCCACGGCGAACAGTGCCCGTAGTAACTATCCGCTCGGCGTGCCTGAGTCGAATCTCAAAGACAATACGGGTTCGCTCAAGGTAGGTAAGATGCACCACCCGACGCTGAATGTCGATTTCTGGGTGTTCGAACCGAAGGATGAGTACAAAGGTGACTTCGCTCGCGCGTATTTCTATATGGCTACGTGCTACGGCCACTGGTCCAACGGCGAGATAGACGAGGTCTTGAGCAAGTACAACGGCTGGCGAACGAACAACAGCGACGTAGGCTCCTACTTCGCTATGCAGAACGATAACTACCTCGAGTTCCAACCCTGGGAGCAGGAGATCCTTATCCAGTGGCACCGCCAAGACCCGGTTTCGGAAAAAGAGATCAAGCGCATGGATGCCGTGTCGAATTTCCAGCATAACCGTAACCCCTTCATCGACTACCCGTATCTCGCGGAGTTTATCTGGGGCGAGAAAGCCGGTGAGGCGCTGGATATGTCCAAACTGGTTGCTTCTTCCGACGCGACCTTCGTGCCGGGCGTGAGCAACGGATGGAACGGAGAAGGAGGTTCGACCGTCGATCCGGAGGATCCTCCTACCGACGACCCGACCGATGACCCGCAGGACGGCACGATCACTGTCGCACAGGCGATGGAGATAGGAGCCGCACTGGCTAACAACGCGAAGACGACCGAGGAGTATGTCATCGTAGGTTATGTATCCAATATCAATACCTTCTACAACCCAGACTACGGCAATGAGACGCTGTGGATCACCGATAACCCGTACAGTACCGCAGCCAGCAAGAACGAGGGCGCGTTCGAGATCTATCGCGGTGTGCCTAACACGAACGCCGAAGTAGGCTATGGCGCGAAAGTACGCATCACCTGCAAGATCAAGAATTATAATAACACCATCATCGAGAATGACGGCACGAACATCCCGTTCGAAGTGCTCGAACCCAGTACGTTCGTTCCCGAAACACCGACCATAGCGGAGGCTGCCGCCACCGTCCAATACATGAGCGCCGGAGTCAAGCAACTGTACTATTCCGTATTCACCGGCTATATCCAGAGCATCACTACAGCGTACAAAAACGGCGTCGCTACCTTTAAAATGGCCGACACGAAGGACGCAGCGGAAGGAGACCTCGTAGCCTTCAAGACCACGATCCTGAAAGCGGATACCTTGAAACTGGTGCCGGGTGCGTATGTCCAAGTGACCGGATACCTGATGAACTACGGCGGCACGGCAGAGATCGCACAAGGCGCTATCGCGGCGTTCGTGCCGGAACCGCTCGTATTGGACGAGGTGAACTGTAACGTGCGCTATCTGGATAAGAACGCCGCTGAACTGAGCAGCGAAGTGCTGACCTTCCATGTGCCCGAAGCTCCGGCCATCGACGGATTCACCTTCCTGCGCTGGGAGTTCGTAGCCGGCGATATGGCCGATGGCCTGACCATCCGGGCAGTGTACAAACCCAACGATGATACGACCGACCTGCCGAGCGAGATACAAGTGCCCGGAAACAAGGCGATGAAACTTGTGCGCGACGGCAATGTCTATATCCTCAAAGGAGACCAGGTCTTCACGATCCACGGACAACGGGTACACTAATCGTGCCCTTGCGGCAAAGAAGTAAACCTTGCCCCCCCCATCCGACAAAACGTGCCACACCTGCACAGACATCTGCCAAAATGGCAGTCTGGGCGCGTGTGGCACACTATTTGACGATGTCAGAGTGTAAAAAAATGTATTATGGCAAAGAAAGATAAAGAAAAGATTGAAGAATTAGAAGCGCGTATCGCGGAGTTGGAAGAGCAGAAGACGGAGTTGGAAGAGCAGAAGGCGGAGTTGGAAGAACGGAAGGCCGAACTGGAGGACAAGAACCTGCGGATGATGGCGGAGTTCGATAACTACCGCAAGCGTACCAACAAAGAGAAGCTCGACCTCATGGCCACTGCCGGTGAGCGTATCTTCAAGGATATGCTGCCGCTCGTCGATGACTTCGAGCGGGCTTTGGCCGTCGTAGAAGACGAAGGCGTACGCCTGATCTATAACAAGTTCATCGCCTTCCTGGCAGCCAATAACGTGCATGCCATCGAGACCGAAGGTGCGGACTTCAATACCGACGAGCACGAGGCCGTGACGACCTTCGCCGCCGGCGAGGACAAAAAAGGCAAAGTCATCGACTGCACGCAGAAAGGATACAAACTCGGCGAAAAAGTCATCCGCTTCGCGAAAGTCGTTGTCGGAGAATAAACATTAAACCTTACACATTACACAACATGGCAGAGAAACGTGATTATTATGAAGTGCTGGAGGTCCCGAAGACCGCGACAGCCGAAGAGATAAAGAAAGCCTACCGCAAGAAGGCGATTCAGTACCACCCTGACAAGAACCCCGGCGACAAAGAAGCCGAGGAGAAATTCAAGGAGGCGGCTGAGGCGTATGAGGTGCTGTCCGATCCGCAAAAACGGCAGCGCTATGACCAATACGGCTTCGCCGGCATGGGTGGCGCAGGCGGATTCAGCGGCGGCGGCATGTCGATGGAGGATATCTTCTCCCATTTCGGTGATATCTTCCAGGGCGCAGGTTTCGACATCGGCGACATCGGCGAGATGTTCATGGGTGGCGGTGGTCGCAGTCGCGGTCCGCGTGTACATCGCGGCAGTGACATGCGCGTCAAGGTGCGCCTGACGCTCGAAGAGATAGCGCAGGGATGCGAGAAGAAGATCAAAGTGCGCAAACTCGTGCAATGCAAGGACTGCCACGGTACCGGTAGCGCCGACGGTAACACCGAGACCTGCCCGACCTGTAAAGGTTCCGGACGCGTCATCCGTCAGCAACGCGGTATCTTCGGTATGATGCAGGTGCAATCCGAATGCGAGACCTGCGGCGGCGAAGGACGCGTGATCAAGAACAAGTGTCCGAAATGCGGCGGCCAGGGTGTCGTACGCGACGAAGAGATCATCACTATCACTATCCCTGCGGGTGTGGCAGGCGGAATGCAACTGACCGTGCCCGGCAAGGGTAATGCCGCGCCGTACGGAGGCGTCAACGGCGACCTGCTCGTGCTCATCGAGGAAGAGGAACACAAGGACTTCGTGCGCCAAGAGAGCGACCTGATATACAACCTGCTGCTCGATATGCCGACGGCTGTGCTCGGCGGACAAGTGCAGATACCGACGCTCACGGGCGATGTGAAGATCACCATCACGCCGGGTACCCAACCGGGTAAGGTGCTCCGCATGCGAGGCAAAGGTCTGCCGCGTATCGACCAGTACGGACGCAACTACGGTGTAGGCGACCTGCTCATCAACGTAGGCGTCTATATCCCCGAGAAACTGAACAAAGACGAGCGCAAACTGATCGAGCAACTGCAGAGCAGTCCGAACATCGTCCCGGGCGCTGCCGATAAGAAGAATTTCTTCCGGAACCTCTTTGGGATATAAAGAATTAGTGAATTAGTGAGTGAGAGAACGCGCATATGGCCATGGTTGCTCGTCTGGGGCATACTGGATTTGCTGTGCGCGCTCTTCTGCGAGATTCACGCGGATGAAGCCTATTACCGGCTCTACGGACAGTTCCTCAGTTGGGGCTATTTTGACCACCCGCCGATGGTGGGACTGATGACCGCCATTTCCGGCGCACTCATACCGACTACAAGCTTGATACTCAAAAACCTGAGTGTCAGGCTTGTTACCGTTTTAATGCATGTCGCGACGGTGTGGGTCGTTTGGAGGACAATAGAGGAAGGTGTAGGGTGTAAGGTGTATAGTGTAAAAGAAACGTTGACACGTTTCTTGCTCGTCGCGGCGAGTATGCCGATGTTCTGCGCGTATGGGTTCTTGACGACACCGGATGCCCCGCTGCTGTTCTTTGCGGCGCTCTTCTACTACGCCTATCGGCGGTATCTAACCGACCATTCATGGTCGATGACGACGCTGCTCGGAATCAGCATGGCGGGTATGCTGTACAGCAAGTACATGGCGGTGCTGGTGATTGGTTTGGCGGTGGTGGCCAATTGGCGACTGCTCAAAGACAAGCGGGCATGGATGGCGGTAGGTATTGCCGCCGTGCTGATGGTGCCGCATCTATGGTGGCAGTACAGTCACAACTTCCCGTCCTTCACCTATCATCTCGTCTCGCGTGCCGAGGCCTACCGACCGCTCTTCACCTTCGAGTATATCCCGAACCAATGGGCGGTGTTCAATCCGCTCGTATGGGCGCTGATGGTTTGGCTGAGTATCAAAGCCTTCCGCACCGAAGACCTCTTCCGCCGCACCCTCGCTTGGACCGTACTCGGTTTTCAGGTCTTCTTTCTGCTGATGTCCTTCCGCGGGCATGTCGAACCTCATTGGACGGTGGTGACGAGCCTTCCGGCGATCATCCTGCTGACCGAAGAAGAAGGGCTTTGGAGACGCGGCCTCTATGCCGCCTTCGGAGTTCTCACCGGACTCTTAGTGATAGCCCGGATTGTGCTGATGCTGAATATCCTGCCGCCGCAGACCGGTTTGACGGGCAAGCAGGCGCAGTGCGAAGCGATACACGCCGAGGCGCAGGGACTGCCTGTAGTCTTCGACGGATCGTTCCAACAGCCGTCCCTCTACCGATTCTTCTATGACGACCAAGCGGTGCTGGTGCGCAACCAATACAACCGCTATACCCAATACGACCTCTTGCACCTGGAGCGCGAACTGATAGGCCAACCGGCATGCGTGCGGCGCTTCGGACAAGTATATATCACGGATTGTTTAACCGAACAGGACCTGCATGAATAGCGCGTGGTGGACCATAGTGATGCGATTCATCCGCTTCGGCATCGTCGGGGCGAGCGGGATGATTGTGGACTTCGGCGTGACCTGGCTCTGCAAAGAGAAGTTGCGCTGGAACAAATACGTGAGCAACTCGCTCGGTTTCATCCTTGCGGCGACGAATAACTATTTCTGGAACCGCCTCTGGACCTTCCATAGCGAGAGCGTGGAGATCGCCCGCGAGTACAGCACGTTCGTGCTCATCGCGCTGGTGGGACTGGGCTTGAACAACCTCATCATATGGCTGCTGCACGAGAAGGCGCAGCTCAATTTCTACCTTAGCAAACTGATTGCGATCGGGTGCGTGATGATTTGGAATTTCAGTATGAACTATGTCTTTACGTTCCGCATGTAAATATAGTCTGATGGCTTTGGCCTTATGGGCCCTGCCTGCCCGCGCAGCCGAGAACTTCGGTCGCGACACCGTGACCGCGGAGTGGTTTCGCGAGTGGTACCAATGGGGTGAGTTGAAGCACTACCTCGATAACCACTGCGACTTCACGACCTATATGACGGAGACGACGGGCGAGTGGGGCACGCCGGAAGGGTTTATGTTCTCCATCAACGGCAACTCCTACCGCTGGAACAAATACTACCTGGACGGTTTTCGCGTGGACAGCCGCGTGATGGCGGGCGATGCGTTCTATACGCCGGATATGTTCGCCCACTCGATGACGATTGACTATAACCGCGGCACGGTGGAGTGGGAGCAGGACAGCCTGCGCGACTATCATGTACGCGTGACGGGTCAGGGCGGTAACGTCGGCGGCTACAGTCTGTTCGCCAAGTGGCTGCAGGAGTTGCAGGAAGGTAACTCCGCCATCAAGCGCCGCAAGGACGACCGACCGCTGAACATGCGCAAGCATATCGTTGGCGCAGGCAGTGTGGACGTGGTATATGGTATCCCGTCGAAGGGCAAGACCTACACCCAGCATGCCTTCGCTACCTATGGCCGCCGACGCCTGCAGCGCTATGGCTATGATGGCATCAGCGGCATGTACGACGCCGACTATTACCAGCTGCAGTTGGACGGTCAACTGCCGGTAGCCCCGAATAAAGTCTTCGATCAACTCTCGTATATCTTCCGCGCCGCGTATCGCGCCGACGGGCAGAGTGAGTTCGGCTATAACGACAACGAGATCGCGCAGCAGTTGCGCCACTCTTTCTCGCTCTACGGCACGAAGGATCTCGGTCGGAAAGGCACGCTTACGACGGGTCTGACCTACGGTCTGCAGCGCAACACGCACCATCAGTTGGAGTTTGAACGTAACTTCATCGACATCGAAGCCGAGGCGCTGTCGCCTTGGTATCCCGACGGACATCATCATGAGTTGAACTGGGCGGTCAACTACCGCTATCAGATCCAGCCGTGGTTGCACCTGCACGTGGACGGCTATAACTCCTTGTTAGTCTTCCGCCCGGGTCAACAACAATGGACCAACCGCGTCTACCTGCAGGGCTATAACATGCCGAACCCCGTGCAACTATACGACTACCAATGGTCGTCGGAAGGATTCTGCGGCGGTATCTTGGAGAACGCCGTACGCCTCGAGGCCGCGCATCAAGTGCTGCCGTGGTTGCAACTGAGTGGCGAAGTGGCGGCGACTTTCGACGGGCTGCTCGTAGGTGGCAAATCACTCTTCACACCGAACTGGGAAGCGAAGATCGCCTTTCATATCGAGCCTGTGAAGTGGTTCCGCATGGATATCATCGCCGCTAACTACCGCGTGCCCTACACCTACGACCAGATACAGTTCCTGAGCAATAACTACCTGAACGGCGAAGTGTATTATGCCGGGACGAACACCTTGCTCACCACTACCGGAGGTAAATACCATCGCTTGGGCAAGGGTCTTTGGCAACCCCAATACGTAGCCCTGGATATTCCTTTTGTCTTTACTATCGGGCGGCACGAGATCAGCGTGCTGTCGAGTTTCAAGAAATACTATAACACCTGGTCGGTGCGTCTGGCGCCGGAGAGTGCGGACAGCTACGAGCCTATCACGGTGACGCAGGAAGAAGGACAGCAGCTGAGCTACGATATCTACCGTATGAAACCGCAGGAGCGCTATTACGAGGTCTGTCCGGCAGCGCCGACGGGTGCGGGATTCTTTAACTCGCCTGTCTTCCTCTCGAACGTCATCAAGTACACGTATAACGGCAAAAAAGTGTTTGTGTCCTTCAGTTGGCAGAGCTATATGGAGTCCGGTGTTGCGGCGATCGGCAACGGTATTCAGACCGAAGACGTGCAAGTCCTCGACGAGTCGCTGGCGAGTCCGAACGCGAAGCTCGTCGAGACCAACTTGCAGGAGCCGGACGCCGGTGTGCGTTCCCTCGCGCGTATGCATCAGGACCGCGCCTTCATCGCCCGCCTGCAGTTAGGCGTGAACATCACCGAGAACTGGCAACTGAGCCTGAGCGGTAAGTTCAGAGACGGCATACCTATCTCGAGTCACCGCACCTATCTGTATGACGACGGCGCCGGGCATGCGCAAGCTATCACATGGGCCAAATACACCCGCGGCATCAATGTGACTGACGGTAATTTCGGTCAACGCACCGACTCGTTCTTTAACTTCGACCTGCGCCTCAAATACCGCAACACCATCAAAGGGGTGCCGTTCGAGATACAAGCCGTATGCTATAACGTATGGGATTTTGCTACCGAGTTGAACGAATATAGTATGGCCTATGACGCCGCGACAGGCAAAGGCACGGTAGATCAGCGCTATCCGCTCAGTCTCTGTACACCGCGCGGACTATTGCTCACGTGCAGCGTCGGTCTGCAGCAAAAGAAATAGTAAGCCTACCGACCATAAGGCCACTCCGCAGTACTTGGCAAACATGCACTCGGTACACATGTTACAAGCGAAGAGAACCGTGAATAGAATCGCGAGTTCTTTTTGTTTTTTCGGCGCGCAGAGTGGGACGGAGATCCACGCCAGCAAGAAAAGTATTAGACCGACGATACCGCCTTCGCGCAACTCCTGCAGGTACTGGTTGTGACTGTGCGCCCGCAGGAGTGATACGCCGTCTTGTCCGCCCCCTAATCCTACCCATATATACTCCGCCGGGTGCTGCAAAGCCGCTTCCCAGATCTGTATCCGTTCTTCGGACTGTATATCCATCGCCTGGATGCGCGGGTGAAGGGAAATCACTATTCCGCCTACCACCAAGGCAAGGACGATGATGCCCGCTGCGTAATAACCCTTCATGCGGCGCGAGAGCCAAAAACCTAAGGCTATCACGGCGATGACGACCAGTGTGATGAAGGCTTGGCGCGAACCGGACAAGAGGATGCTACCGGTTAAGAGCACCGTTACAGCGCCCCACAGTCCCTTTCGCTCGGCAAACCACAACCGGGTAGCCAGTAGGAAGCCTACAATCAGTACGCTGTCGAGAATTAAGCGGTACTTGACATGCGAGAGGTTGATCTGGTAGAAATACCACCAGTCCGTGGAGCTATAGTCCCAGTTCGCCACCCAGTGAGTGGCGTCGATGATCTCGCGGTGGTACAGCAAGACGGTCAAGAGGATAGGATAGAAGACCGCCGCGCAGACACAACTGATGACCAGCACTTTGCTTGCCAGCCGCCAGTCATAACGCTCGTTCAGTCCCCATAAACCGACCGGCACCATTACGCCGAAGGAGATATACCGCTCCGCCTGCGACGCCCATGCCGCCGTGTCTGCTGCCCATAAGCCCGAGAGCAGTTTCCATGCGTACCAGAGGCCGAATAAAAGGAACGGGATGGCGGATTGAAAATTGGAGATTGGAGATTGGAAATTGGTTTTTCGCAGCCACCGGCCTTCGAGCACCCATGCGACGAACCATAATACGCACGCATAGCGCAGAAAAATCTGGGGGAAGGGCAGCAGCGCTACTACCGCGAGAAAGAGATAAAACTGGATGCTACCCAATATGTCCGTGTATCGTCTCATAATACGTCTGCATCAGGTTCTTCGCAATAGTCTGTGCACGGAATTTCTCCGTTTCAGCAAGTGCCGTCTGTACTCTGGTCTTGGTCTCTTCGTGATGCTCCAGTGTCTCTCGGATAGCCTGTCCAATCGCTTGTCCATCGGTGGGAGGTACGTAGAGCGCTCCTTCTCCGGCAATCTCTTCAAAGCAGGTGCCGGCACTGGTGACGATCGGCGTCTGACAGCGCGCCGCCTCCAGAATAGGGATGCCGAAACCTTCGAACAAAGACGGATAGACAAAGACGGAGGCCCGGCGATAGATAGCCGGTAGGTCTTCCGTGCGGGCGTTCTCTATCAGTTGCAGCGAGACCCCATAACGGGTGGCCGTCTTCCGAAGAAGTTGTGCCTGTCGTTCATTTCCCCGACCTACAATCACTAAGGGCAAGTCGATATGTGCCGCCGCCATCGCTTCAATCAGTCGGACGTGGTTTTTTCGTTCCTCCAAGGCTCCGACGGATAAGACATAGGTGCTCGGCAGTTGGTAGCGCTTAGAGACCGCGGAGATCTGCTGCGGCGCAAGGTCTTGCCAAAAAAGTTCGTTGCAACCTTGGTACACCACGCGGATGCGGTGCTCCGGCACACCGAAGAACGATATGAAGTCTTTCTTGGTCTGTTCGGAGATCGCAATAATCAGGTCTGCGCGTTCGCATGCGGACCGGTTTCGCCGGATAAACGAGGCGCGATAGGTGGCGCTATACAACTCCGGATAGCGCATGAAGATCGCGTCGTGCATCGTCACGATGGTCTTACAGCCTAAACGCTCGATGCCTTTTGGTAACTCTTGACTGAGCCCGTGATAGAGGTCGATATGTTGGTGCTTGAGCGCCGGCGTGATACCATACCGCCGCCATACAGACGGTGCGATAGACCATACGCCCTGCGGCATCACTTGCTCGAATGGTGCTTCGCAGAGCCAAGGGTATAAGTGCCTGTCCTCGGGCGTACACAAGATATAGCGGTTGTGTCCGTAATAACGCTTCAGCTGCGCCAGCAAGGTACGGCTGTAGTTGCCTAACCCACGCTGATTGAGGAAGGCGCGCTTGGCATCGTATGCAATGACTATTTGTTCGGAATTCAGCATGCGGCAGGAGCGTAAAGGTGGTACATCGATTCAAGAAACGCCTCGTAGGTATAGTGCGCAAAGAAATCCTTCTGCGCTTGTTGTCCCATGCGTTTCATCAATTCCGGATCGGTGAGTAATGAACGAAGGGCATCAGCCAGCGCTTGCGGGTCACCGGGCGGGCAGAGCAAACCGTTGTGGCCGTGACGAATGATCTCGGGTTGAGAACCGGACGAAGAGGTGATGATCGCCAAACCCATGGACATGTCGTCCATCAGGGAGAGCGAACCCGCCTCGCGCGCGAGCGAAGGCGAGACGCCGATATCGCAGGTGCGCATGATGGAGCGGATGTCCTCGCGAAAACCGATGTATTCGATTCGGTCACGCACCGGCGAAGTGGATAACAAGCGTTCCCATAGGGCTTCATCCTCCGCGGCGATGTTTCCTGCGAAGGTGATGTGGAAGGGCAGGTCTTTCACTTGGCTCAGCGCTCGGAAGAGCGGTTCGATACCTTTCTCCCGGCATATGCGGCCGTGGAAAAGAAGTCGGGGCAGGGTAGCATCCGGTTTTTGCGCCGTGGCCTCTTCGCGGCGAACAGGAACGCTGTTATAGACGACGTGCACGTCCTGAAAACAGGTATCGCTTTTGAGCGGACGCAGGTAGGTCTCGCGCACCAACTGACTGACGCAAATCAAATTGTCTATCTGACGATAGATCCATCGCCATAGGACACCGGTTTTGGCCGGGCGCGCCAGGTGCTGCGTAGCGATCAGTCGGAAAGGATGGTTCGCATGCCGCTTGGCCCAGGCGGCGAGAAAATAAATCTGCCGACTGTTGATATGCAGGATATCAGTATGGTGCGCGTCTAAGAGTTTGGCTAACTGCCGTCCGGCGAAAGGACTGAACCGCCAGATCTTGCCCGCATAGGGGAAAACTGCTGCTTCGCCTATCTGCGCAAATCGCGCAACCATCGCTTCATCGCTGTGGGCGGGAAAGAGGAAGAAAGGCTGCACGTCGTACTGCGCCTTCATATGGCGGGCCAGGTCGAACACGTACTGCTCGCCTCCGCCCCAAGTCGGGGATGCTATGTAATAAGCGATCGTCATCGGTAATGCTCTTTCCAGGTTTGCCATTTCTGTCGGTCCTGCTCCTTGTCCTTGATATGAAGGATGGCATATCGGTCGTCTTTGGGCAGGTAGGTATAAGCTTTGTAGCCTTGTATCTTCTCGTGCAACGGGCGATGCCATTGGATACGCTGAGGAATGTTACGATACAGACGACCTTGATAATCGGGCCATGCGACATGACTCTCCTCCACTTCTTTCCCTTCTCGGACAAACATGTTGAGGCGGGGAAGTTTTATCAGTTCGCAATCCGTATTGGCGCAAAGGATGCTTTTGAGATGGCTCATGAGAAAGGACGAGGGTCGCTCGTCTGCATCCAATTGGAAAATCCAATCGCCGTGGCATTGCCCGTTTAGATGGTTCTTGGTTTGCGCGAAATCGAAACGCAACTCGTGCTCTGCATACCGCGCACCCGGGTGTGCTTTTACTACCTCCCGTACGGCATCGCTCACGTTCGCTTGATCTGCCTGAACCACAATCTCATCACCTGTTTGGACGTATGGCTGCAAAAACTCCAAAAGGCTCTTTAACTGCTCTGCCTCGTTGCATACCGTGACGGCATAGGAGATGCGAACAGCATGCTCTTTGCCTTCTTGGGGGACAATGAACATGCGTCGGCGGATATGCAGCCAACAGGCAAGCCTATGGATAAGATGCTTAATCATACTGATATCTGGCTTTCCGTCCGTTATGCCAGAAACGGTTCCGGTAGTAATGTATCCAATGCCGGCATTGGTCCGGGTCCAGATGCCGCGCTTTCGCATACTCGTCGGCAAACTCATCGAAGAAACTGCTTCGTGCGCATAGCCGGCGTAAACTGCGGCATCCGGCTTTCATACTTACACGACCGAATGCCATCCGGTTGATGTCGATGATCTCGAATTGGTAGGTGCCGTTGATTTGGTCCCACAGGATATTTCCCGGCGAGAAATCAAGATGCAGGATGCCTTCTTCGTGCATATGCGCCGCAAAGCGGGCGAGCGGGCGAATGGTGGCATCCAGCGCCGGCGTATACGCTTGCGTGAACTCGCGGTGAAGGTGCTTCAATGCCGATAACCGGGTGATGAGGTAGGAGTAACCGAGTCCTACACCGCTATATTCCTCTATATATGCTATCGGATCCGGCGTGCCCACGTGATGAGCGATGAGGTACAGACCGTTTTGGTAGGCGCGTCGGGCCTTGCTGTCACGCAGATAAAGGTAGATATATTTATTCAAGAACCTCGGTGCATGGAAACGTTTTACGCATACTTTTGTGCCATCCGGTGTAGTAAACATGCGTATCTGGTTGCGCGCATCATATATCACTTCGCCTTGGGTGGCAAAGTGCGCAGGGATGGATAGTATCCATTCGCGTAATGGCTCATATTTCGGATTTATGACCGTTTTTACTTTCACTCTTTCACTCTTTCCCTCTTTCACCTTTCACCTTTCACCTTTCACCTTTCACCTTTCACCTTTCACCTTTCCCACTACCTCTTCTGGCTTTATATCCATACACCGATAGTCGCCGAATTTACATTTTTTCTTTCCGTAGATAGAGCAGGGACGGCAAGGCAGGTCGCGTTGAATACAATCATTCTGGCTTTGCCCGTACCCCATAAATCCTGCGTCGGGATGTGTCGCGCCCCATATAGAAACCACTCTTGTACCCACCAACGAGGCCAGGTGCATGTTCGCGCTATCCATCGTCACCATCACACGCAACCCACGCATCAGCTCCATCTCTTCGCCTAAGGTGTATTTACCGGCGACGCTCTCTACGTTTGGGTATTTGGTGACCCAAGCCTCCAATATCTCTTTCTCCTTTTCTCCTCCGCCGAAGAGGACGATTTTCTCGCCCTGCTTACTCAGCAATTCCACCACGCGCTCCATTCGCTCCAGCGGGTATATCTTACCCTGATGCGCTGCAAAAGGCGCAATACCGATACCTTCGCCTTCCGTCTTGCAAGAGTGCTTCATGGCGGAAGCAGGCAGTTCTAGACCATGTAACACCTCGCCATACCGTAACACGCTGTGTTTCAGCGGTTTACGGCTTATATGATGCGTTAGCAAAAAACGGCTAAAACGGTCTTTTCGGATGGTTCTCACTTTTGCCCCGCGTAAACGCATGATAGTACGTATATACAGCGAACGCCATACGCCGTGCATATCGGCTACCAGGTCAAACCGTCCTAAACCGGCGACTATCTCGCGTAAGGATTGGTGCTTGAGATCGACCCCGTGGAAAGATACGTTCGCCGGCATGTCGGCAAACAAGTCCGCCATACGTTGCTGCGAAAGCATCGTAATCTGTATATCAGGATGTTGTATAGCGACCGCACGAACTAAAGGCACTAACAGTGCCACATCGCCCAGCGCGGAAAATCGTATGATCAGTAGCCGTTTCAATGTGTAATGTGCTAACTCTTTTTCCCGTACAAAACGGGGTTCAGCGTAGGATCGTTATACATCTTCATTTGCCGATAGACTTTCATAACACGCGTACCGGAGGAATAGTCTTCCAATAATTGGCTGATAGAGGTGGTCAAATCTTCCAGTTGTTCCTTAAGTACCGCCAGTTTGGTCATACATTTCTCATGTTGCTCAGCGCTGACATCGGTGCGATCGACTTGCTCTTGCATATGCCAAATCTTCACATGCAGGATACTCAGACGGTCAATGGCCCACGCCGGACTCTCTGTGTTGATATGCGCATCGGTCTTCGGCTGTACATCATGGTAAAGCGTCAGAAAATAACTATCTATCCGCTCTACCAGGTCCGTGCGGTCCTGGTTGCTCTTGTCAATCCGCCGTTTGATAGCTAACGCTTCTATCGGCTCTATTTGCGGGTTACGAATGATATCCTCCAGATGCCATTGAACGGTATCAATCCAGTTTTTGCAATACAACTCCTGTTCTATCGAGCCCTCCGCAAAGGGATGCGGCATCGGTGCATCGACATCGTTCGTGCGATGATAGTCTGCTACCGCTTGCGCGAAGATTGCATTGCATTGTTCGACAAAATTCATATTTACCAACTTTTTATTAAACCTCGTTTACTAATCGTGATCATGCCTCCCAGACGTGTACCGTACTGCGTGCCGAAATCACCTCCTAAAGCGAAGCCGAAATCCAGGCCCCAGGCTTGAGGAACGGTCTTGTGCACCTCCAACAGTACCGCGGTATTATGGTTGTTCAGAGGTACGTAGTAGGTGCCGTAATTATCGGCATAGGTGCACAGCACGCGATACTTAAAACCATAGATATCACCCTTTATGCCGGCATGGTAGGCCCAGACCCGGCTGTTGTCCGGACTTAAGAGGGGCGAGCAGATAGACCGGCCGAAATAGGTCCATCCTTGCTTGTACACCCCATTCGAATAATAGAAATCATTGCCACCAAACACCATACCGTCCCGGTTTTCCCATGGACCGGATTGATCGGTCATTTGAATACATTCGAAGGTGAAGCCGGAAATAAACGGCCATACGTCTTGCGCCGCGTGGATACCCCAGCGACCGTCTTTGGAATTTCTGCGGCTACCCATAAAATGCACGACGCCATCTTCTTGAAGATCCTGCCAATAGAGATCGACATGCCATTTCTCACCTTTCGCCGTAAGACAGAGTATCTGACTGACTATATGGTTGCCCTGCGAGTTCAGTTGCTCTATTCGAGCGGACCCTCCTTGCTTTCCGCTAAAGACGCGCATGAAGCTGTTCCAATCATTGCCTAAGTCCACCACGCCGTTCTCATATCCGCCCCACTGGGCCGCATGGTGTAGTTCGTACGCCAGGTTGACAGGCAATTTGCCGCCAAACCGGACACCAAGGAATTTATGATGCAGTAGCGTCTTGGATACATAGGGATTGTTATCGCCCAACCATCCTTGAGTCAGTCCTCCGCGTATCTCGGCATATCCGTATAAACCTGGGAAAGCGGTGTAGTTGTCGATGCCGACGGAGATACGCGGGACAGGATGCGCATTGTTGGAGAACAACAGGTCCCCGGCCGTCAGTTCGGCATCGCCGAATGGAGAATACCAAGGTTTGATGCCGACCGTGATGTCGACCACGTACAAGCGTGCGTGCGCGTAGAGCAAAGAGAAGAAACCGGTGCCTTGTACGGCGGTGTTCGAACCGGCGATACGTCCGTTTAACACCACAGCACCATCCCAATCGTACCAGCGGTTCGGACGTGTGGCGGGTTTGATGATACCCAGACGGATGTTTCCGCTATAGGGCAGGGTAGAGATTTCTCCGTTTCGGTTGCCGTGTATCCAGGTTGGAGAACCGCTTGGTGACGATGCCACCGCACTCACGCCGCCGGAATAGAAGAGTGTATCGCGGCATGTATCCGGTTGGGCCATTGGTAATGGCCACCAGTCCCAGGCATACGCGCTCATGGCGCATAACAGGAGACATACTATGGATAAGAGCCTATTCTTCAATGCGGTACAAGGTGTTATGAAGGGTGCCTTTCTCGTCTTCTCCCAGACCAAAATAGGCTATATGGTTAATACTGAAAGCGATCATATTCTCGCCTTTGCCGCACGGCATAGCGCCGCAGTGCTCCCACTGATCGGAGTCCGCGTTATAACGCATAAACTCGCTAAACACTTCTCCTCCTGTATGTTCTCCGGCAAAATAGCGACCGCCGAAGAGATAGATATAGTTTTCGGTGGCGCAGCCGGCGCATAACTCCCGCCCTTTGCCGGGGTAGGCCGCGAGCGGAGTCCATCGGTCATTGGCGATGTCCACCTCATACCACTGTTTGGTGTTCTCCCAGGTTAAACCCGTACTAAAGTAGAATCGTCCGGCGAAAGGCACTCCCGTTGCACCAAAGCATGCCCCGGGGCGCTTGCCGGTATCCGGGATATTCCCCCAGTGATTATTCGCTATATCGAAATAGATGATATCTTTGCTTTGCGACCAGCCGGTGCTATAGAGCACATACATACGCCCATCGGCCATGCAAGGAACACCGCTGACGGTGTTAGCGGACGGACAATCCGCCAGCCTCGTCCATTGGTCATCGGCCGGCGTATAGCGCCATATATCCCGCAGGTAACAGCTATCTACGTAGACCTTCTCGCCGGAGAAACCTAATCCCATATAGAGCGCTCCGTCGTAGGCAGCCATCACCGCTTTCACGCGCGCCTTGCCGGGGAAGGCACTTAACTGCTTCCAACTGTCCGTACCCGGGTCGTACTGCCAAAGGTCATTGAGATAGATGCCGTTCGCATCGCGTCCGGCGAATACATATCCTTTGCCGTCCAGCGCGCATGCTGCTGCACTGGCGCGAGGAACCGGCATGGCGGCGCACTCCTTGACGCGCACAGCTACCGTAGGCGTATTGTCCGTACAGGCGCTCAACACGACAGCTGTGATAGCAATGATATGTAGTATGAAGCGATTCATCCGCCTTATGCTACGCGGGTCTTTTTCTTTAACTCGAAGTCGCGGCCGAGGTAGTTCTTTCGAACGGTGGGGTTGGCGGCCAGTTCTTCCGGCGTACCGTGGAAGAGGATGCGTCCTTCGAAGAGCAGGTACGCGCGGTCGGTGATCATAAGCGTCTCATCGACGTTATGGTCGGTGATGAGAATACCGATGTTCTTGTCTTTGAGTCGCCATACGACATCCTGGATCTCCTGCACGGCAATCGGATCGACACCCGCAAAGGGTTCGTCGAGCATCACGAACTTCGGCTCGATAGCCAGGCATCGCGCGATCTCCGTGCGGCGGCGCTCACCACCGCTGAGGTGGTCGCCAAGGTTATGGCGTACGTGCTCGAGGTTGAATTCCTTGATGAGACTCTCTAATTTCCGGGTCTGGTACTCCTTCGTGAAAGTGGTCATCTCGAGCACCGCGCGGATATTGTCTTCGACGGTCATCTTGCGGAACACGCTGGCCTCTTGCGGCAAGTAGCCGATACCCAACTGCGCACGCTTGTACATCGGCAGCGAAGTTAGTTCTTGGTCGTTGAGGAAGATACGCCCTTTGTTGGCCGCCACCAGTCCCGTCGTCATATAGAAAGTCGTGGTCTTACCGGCGCCGTTAGGCCCTAACAGACCGACGATCTCGCCCTGCTCCAGTTCGATGGACACATCGTCCACTACGGTGCGCTTGCCGTATTTCTTTACCAGGTGTTCGGTTCGTAATATATCCATATTAGTCTATCTCTACCATCACCGGACAGTGGTCCGAATGTACGGCGTCGGTTAATATCTTTGCATCCTTGAGACGCGGTCTGAGACTCTCGCTTACCCAGTGGTAGTCGATGCGCCAACCTACGTTACGCGCACGAGCACCGGCGCGCCAAGACCACCAACTGTATCGCTCAGCACTCTGGTCAAACACGCGGAAAGAGTCCACCAGTCCGCTGGCTTCCCACCGGTCCATCCACTCGCGCTCTTCGGGCAGGAATCCCGATACACCGATCTGGCGCTCGGGGTGGTTGATATCAATGGGTTTATGACAAATGTTATAATCTCCGCATATGACGATATTCGGGCGCTCTTTGCGCAGTTCGTTCACCCATACGAGGAAGTCCTCGAGAAACTCCATCTTAAAGTCTTGGCGGATGTCTCCCGTCGTGCCACTCGGGATATAGGCGTTCACGACGGTTACGTCTCCGAAGTCCGCACGCAGCACGCGCCCCTCGCGGTCGTATTTGGGATTGCCCATACCTGCGACCACTTTGTCGGGCTCACGTTTGGTGAAGATACACACGCCGGAATAGCCTTTCTTCTCCGCGGAGTGGATATAACTGCGGTAACCAAGTTCCTGCATGGCCAGCACGTCGATCTGCTCGGGCTGTGCCTTGCTCTCCTGGATACAAAAGACATCCGGGTTCTCAGCCGCTAACCAATCCAGCAGACCTTTGTTGATGGCCGAGCGGATGCCGTTGAGATTATAACTGATGATTTTCATAATTTACGTCCGTTGAGGTCATACTCTACACCTCCGCGAAGGATCACTACTTTACCGTCGCGCAGAATTTTCTGTGCGGCTTTGCCGTCCTCAATATCTTCGATACCCTGCGGGTTCCCACGATAGTAGAAGATCACCGATCCGCTACGCATATTGCGCTTGATCTCCGTGATCTCATGGTCCTCCACAAGTGTCCATTCTGTTGCCCCTTCGGGGAAAGCATCCGTAGCGAGACCTTTCTTGCTGTAGTTCGTCGTTGCCTCCAGAATATCCACACCCATGTTGTTCGGATCGTTGTTCACCGAGTTGCCCTGCCATTTTGTCTGGTTGTACGAGATTCTGGTGATGAGCATGCCTTCGCCGGGCAGGAACTCGTCCCAGCCTTTTTTAACGCGTGCCTCCAGTGTGTAGAATATCCTCGGGAGGGGATTCCAACCGCTCGACGGCAATTGGTTATTCTCCGAAATGAGGAGTGATTCGCCTTCGCCTTCGTTGATGTTATGCAACGTCACTTTCTCCTGATCCACCAACAGACGCGGCGTCAACCAACCCATGTAGAAGCGCTCGTATGCCGAGTAAGCGGGTGGGGTGTTACCATCGTTATTGTATGGACCGTAATCCATGATGGACCAGTCGCACAAAGTATGAGGAGGATTGTCCATATCAGCCGTTACATAAAAGTCCGGCAGACCCAATACGTGGCTGAACTCATGGCAGAAGGTACCGATACCGTCGTATACCTTACTGATGTTATTCAACTCGCATCCGCAGGCATAGCGACCGAGCTGTTTGTTATCAATCTTAATAGCCAAGGGCGCCATACTCCATTGGTGCGGCCAGATCGTGTTCGCGCCGCCGCCATCCGCTTCGCCGTAGCCGGCATAGATGACGTACACGAAGTCCACATATCCGTCGTGGTCATTGTCGTATTGGGAGAAATCCACTCCTGCTTCGTCGGCTAACTTACATGCCTCTTTGATCAGTTCGCGCGGATTCTTATCGTGCGCGGTGACATTCCCTTGCGCATCTTTCACCGGCTCGCCGTAGTAGGCAAAGTTCTGACTAACCGTCACCGGACCAATCACATCAAAGGTGGGATTGTACTGACCATAACTCTGGTCGTAGAAATACTGCCGTGCACTGCCTTTACTCTTGATCTTGATGGTGACTGTCTTGTCGCCCTCTTTCTTCTTGTACGAATAGTTACGCGTGAAATTCATACCGGTCAGCATGGAGTCCATCGTGGCCTTATCGGTACCGAAGGTCTTATCTTGGAAGTTCGCCAAGATCACCAGTCCATGCGGCGCGAGGTTCGGTGCGCCTCCGGCTTGGGTAGCTTCGGTAGCTTGCGGCGCACGGCGTGCTTTGGCTTTCTGCGCCATGCGGAATTGTTTCTGCGCGGCCGTCATCGGTTTGAGCGTCGTCTCATCCAACCACACACCGGATTCATCGGTCATATAGCTGAAATGCTCATCACCATGCAGATACACTGTTTTTTCCGTACCGTCTTCGGCGACCTGAACGATCGGACCGCGGTACGCGGGTTTAGCCATCACCATCCCGGCGAGGACCAAACAACTCATCAGACTAATAAACTTTTTCATAATACCTATTATTATGTAGTTATGCAACTACTTTTTTTATTCCGTGTTTCTCTAACCATTTCTTCTCGCAGCGACCGCGATCTTCCGCATTGTGCGCTTTGCGCCAGTGCGAAACGACCTGTCCTTTGCGATTCAGTTTGGCGTATTTGAACCATCCTTTGGAGGTCTCGATGATCTGCCATCCGTCTTCGGTCATCGACCAATGGAAGTGTTCATCACCGCGCAGGTAGGTACGCAACTGGTATCCGTTCGGCAGGTCGCGAACAATCAGTCCGCGGTAAGCCGGGACGTTGTGGCGCGGAGCGGCCTCTACTTCTTGAGCCTGCGCGCCCAAAACCATTGTAGCCATCAGGGCTACCAATAAGAGAATCTTTTTCATATGTTTTAACTATTTGCTTGTTTCACTTTTTTGAACAGATCCGATGCGAAGACGAAGTCGTTGAGCGCTTCGTTCTCACTGGCCATGATCTCATGGCGGCTGCCTTGCCATTCTTTCTTGCCGCCTTTAAGGAAGATGATGTTATCGCCGATCTCCATGATGGAGTTCATATCATGACTGTTGACGATGGTACAGATCTTGTACTCGCGGGTGATGTCTTGTATCAGCGCGTCGATCACCAGACTGGTCTTCGGATCGAGACCCGAGTTGGGTTCGTCGCAGAAGAGGTATCGCGGCTCCAATACGATCGCGCGGGCAATAGCCACACGTTTCTGCTGACCACCGGATATCTCGCTCGGCATCAGGTGCCATACACGCTCCGGCATTTCTACGCGTCGCAGACAAAACTCCGCGCGCGCTTGCATTTGCTCGCGTGTTTGACGGCTGAACATCTCCATCGGAAAGAGTACATTCTCCATTACGGTCATCGAGTCGAAGAGCGCCGATCCCTGGAAAAGCATGCCCACCTCGCGGTGCAACTCGCGAATCTCGCGCTCTTTCATTCGCGCCAAGTCGCGGCCGTCGTAGAGGATTTGTCCGCTATCGACGGAATGCAGGCCAATCAGCGATTTCATAAACACCGTCTTTCCGCTACCCGACTGACCGATGATCATGTTCACTTCCCCGTCCCGCAGCGTCGCAGAAACATGGTCCAACACCACGTTCCCGTCAAAACTCTTTACTATGTCTTTAACTTCGATCATAATAGCAATTTACTTAAGATGAGGTCGAGGAATAGAATCATTATATTGCTGTTTACTACGGCATTCGTGCTCGCGCGACCCACTTCTAGCGCACCTCCGCGCGCGAAATAACCGTAATAACTGCTCATACTCGTGATCACGAAGGCGAACACCAGACTCTTGATGATTCCGTACCATACGTAGTATGGGTTGAACGCGTATTGCACACCTATCAAGTAATCATGCACCGTGATGATGTCCGTGAACGCACCTACCGCCCATCCGCCTACCAGGCCTACGGCGGTGGAGATAATCACCAGCATAGGCATCATGGTTACAAACGCCAGAATCTTCGGCAAAATCAGGTAGTTGGCGCTGTTCACGCCCATAATCTCCATCGCATCAATCTGCTCCGTGATACGCATCGTACCGATCTCCGACGCGATATTCGATCCTACCTTGCCCGCTAATATCAGACAGAGAATAGTGCTCGAGAACTCCAGCAACAAAGTCTCGCGAGTCAGCAAACCTACTGTGTAGGTAGGAAGCAACGGGTTCTCGGTGTTCGTCTTTGCCTGAATCGTCAATATGGCACCGATGAAAACGGAAATGATCAGCACAATTGGCAAACTCTGCAATCCCTGCTTCTCCAACTCACGGCTGTACTGCCGCCAGAACATTCGCTGACGGTCTGGCAAACGGAGTACCTTGCCCATCAGTAACGTATATTCTCCTATGTGTCGTAATATTTGCATAAACAGTCCTTTTTACCCTTAAAATACAAAAATCGCGCAAAAGTACAAAAAATTTTGCATATATGCAAATATTCGCGCGTTTTTTATTTTTTCTTTCATTGTTGCATAAACTACAGTATTATATACATAGTATATAATACCAAGATAATAAGGTGCAAAAATTAGTGCGAGATAAGTGCGAGATAAGTGCGTCATAAGTACGAGATAAGTGCGAGATTTTCGGGGTTGGATCTGGGCGTTTTGCTATTCCTTTGCTACTTCTTTGCTATCCCTTTGTTGCCTCTTTGCTCTTTTGTTTAATCCTCCCTTATCATCGAAAAACAGCCCGCGTTGCTGCGAGCTGTTCTTCCTTAACCTATAGCTGGTGTGCCAATTACTTCTCTTGACCGGTCACGGTGAAGATTTTTTCTCCGCGGCGGATCAAAATCTGTCCGTTCTGGAGGAATTTTACAGCGTGCTCCGAAGCATCGAGGTCCTCGATACCTTGACCCGGTTCTTCGCTGAGCTGCAGCTTTATAAAGCCGCCGTCACCGTTGCTGCCGTTGCTCTCGATACCTATGAAATTAGCATGCTCTTTGCTCAGTATAATCTCAATAGCTTCGTCGGAAGCGGCTGTTTGTGCGACAGCGCTCTCTTCGCCATTTACGAGAATCTTAACAGGACGCTTAGCGCCGGTCCCGCTGGTGAGAAGTACCTTGTTAGCTGCAGGAAGGGCAATGTAGATACGATCTTTTCCTTCGGAAATACGGTGGTTCTTCGCCTCTTCTACGTCTTTTGCGAACTTAACACCCTTGTCTGCGTCAAATCCGTAAACGGAGTAAATATACGAAGGAACAGCGTCGAATACAACCTCCTCAGTCGAGTATTCCATCGGAGTAATGGCATGGTACGTAATAGTATATTCCGCTTGCTGACCGTCAATGCCGGTAACAACCAACTTGCCATCCACCATCTCTGCTTTCGGCTCGCCGTCAGGCTCCCAGAAAGTAGCGCTGACAAACGTCGGCTCTGCTTCGCCCTCAAGGAACGGAACATCAATGTTGCCGGCCGTAATGAAGCCATGAACACCGTTGCTGAATGCAACCTCCAGAAGGTCTTTCTTTGCTGCTTCCTCTACGATATGAATCACATAGGTCAATTTCGTCTCGCCATCTTCTGCAGTAACTACCACTTTGAGGTCATCGCCTTCGGCAAGCTTCTCAGTGTGAGCACTGTCGTCATTTGGCTCTACAACGAGCTTGTCTGTACCCGGATTAGCGCTTCCGTGAGGCTTGGTAATCGTGTATTCCAGTACCGCAGGATCGAAGGCCGGATTAAGGGTGAAACCTTCTACTGCAAGGCTCTTCAGGGTAGCATCATGACTGGCTTCAGATCTGCGAGCCACGCGAAGCGTGAAGTCACGTGTGGTAATTCCGTCTTCCGCTGTTACGGTGATAATCTTCTCGATAGGAGCTGCACCTACTTCAGGAATCGGAGCGTTGAACGGGCTGGTCTCGTTAGCTGTAGCTTTCGGATGCTCCAATACGAAGAATACAGGGGCTTCGGTGATGCCGCCAATCTCCATCGGAACTTCAATGGAGAAAACATCTCCTTCACGTGCGAAATCATGGAATTCGTCCGGACCTGTCTGCGCATATACGCGAGCCATGTTGGCGTTGTTGCTTGCTCCGCATGCGCGGTTTACCGCGATGAAGTCCACAAAGCCGTTCCATGTGTTGGTCTCAGTACGGCAGATATAGAGCGTGGATTTTTCGTTCAAAGCTGCCGGAAGGACAATGATATTATCTCCCTCAACTCCCATCGATTCGGAGTCAAAGAGCAGTGTCTCGCCTGCTTTGTCGGCATAGATAGCAAGAGTGCCTTGCTCTGCAGCTTTGGTGGTGTGTACATTCAATTCGTCACCTGCCAGGAAAGCGCCCGAAGCTAACGTGATACCGAAGAATTGACCTTTACTGCCAAATTTACCATCACTTGCGGTGTTCTTGTCCGCTGTTCCGCCAATAACGCCTTCTACACTCGCCGTCTTGCCACCAGTATGCGTTGCTTTGATCAACTCGCCGCAGAGTTTGTCAGAGATGGTGATGGTGTGCTCCTTCGTAACAGGGGACTCATTGAATTCATTCTCCGCCCAAGCGGTATAAGTGAACTCACCTGCTGCTTCCGGAGTCAACACTAACGTGCCGTTTTCGCTTAATTTTGTGCCGTATTTGTCGGTCCACCAAATAGAAGTAGCTTTTTTTGCTTTAGCAACGAACGTAACAGGAATACCTACAACACCCGTCGTCGGACCGCTCACAGTGATCTCTGTAACAGGGTCTGTCGAAGGTGCTCCGCCGCTAAAAGTCATCGCGGAAACATAGCATTGCGAACTTGCTGCGGTTAAGATATACTTACCGGCAGGGAGGTTCTCGATGGTCCAATCTTCCCATGCTTTGTTGGCATTGGTGAAGGTGGCCTGTGCTTCTGCTTTGTCGTTGTAGAGCGTGAAAGCTTTCTTGTTCGAATAAACATTGATGACTAAGGTACAACCGTCGTCTTCGTTCACAAAACCCATCCAGCGTTGGCCTTTGGAGGCATCAAATCCGTCTTCCGTAAAGCAAGCCGCAACCACCGATCCACCACCGCCATTCGTAATATACACAGACGACTTGTCGCCTACCGTTGCGATGACAGGGGTGTTTTTGGTAGAATAAACATAACCTTCCGGTAACTCCGTTGGCTCACTGAAGTTCAGATCTTCTGCCGCTGCAAACAGGCTTAGCGAAGCTAATACAGCAGCTGCTAATGAGAAAATTTTCTTCATAATAAATGAATTTTTGAGGTTAATTAGTAATAGATGGTATAGTTTTTGAACTATATTTTTGGGGCACAATAAATTAAAACACGGCAAAGATACAAAATCTCGCGCACATACGCAATAGTTAAATGGAGATAAAAACAAATTTACACAAGTTTCGTCAAAAAATACACGCATATTACATTTTTCGGTCAAAAAATTTGCGTATGTGCCAAAAAAGCCGTAACTTTGCACACTTTTCCACTTGTGGAAATACATATAGAACATTTAATGGAAGAAACACAAATATTTAACGAAAAAACAATAAATTTAACTCAACAAGATGAAAAAAATCGTATCTTTAATCATTGTATGTGTCATCGCGATGATGGCGTATGCAGTGCCGGCGAGACGCGGATGGCAAACCCGTACGCAAGCCGACGGTACCACGATCGAGGTACAGCAATTTGGTGATGAGTATTATCACTACTTCATTAACCGTGAAGGAAAAGAATTGCGTGAGGTGGATGGCCAGTTCCAAGTGGTTGGAGAGGCTCCGACGCCTGAAGTAGCCAAGGCACGTCGCGTAGCTGCGAAAGCAAAACGCACCCGCCAAGCAACGACCCCAGAGTTCGGCTACACGCCGTATCTGCCGCCGAAGGGAGTGGTAATCATGGTGAATTACAGTGACAAATCCTTCAAATCGACTACCACCAAAGCAGTGATTGATGAACTGTGTAATTCTACGAATTGTACGGTAAACAAGTACAATAATGTGAACTACGGCTCTATAGGCCAGTATTTCCGCGATCAATCGGACGGAAAGTACAACCTGCAACTGGATGTGTATGGTCCTGTTACACTGGATCATAACTACGCGTACTACGGCAAGGATGATGGCGGCGAAGGCAATGACAAGTATTCGGGCGATGTGATCATTGAGGCTTGTGAGAAGATGGATAGTGAGATTGATTTCTCTCAGTATGACTGGAATAACGACGGTAAAGTAGATTTCGTATATGTTGTCTATGCCGGTAAAGGACAAGCGGATGGCGGCGATGCAAATACCATTTGGCCGCACAGTTACGATATCGCGAGTTCCCGTTATTATGGCAACTGTACCTATTCGGAAACGCAGTGTAAGTTCGATGGCAAGCTCGTACATAACTATGCTATGTCGAACGAGTTGTCCGGTTCTTCGCTCGCAGGTATCGGTATTATCTGCCACGAGTACGGTCACGTCATCGGTTTGCCGGATCATTACGATACCGACTATTCGACCAACTATGAAAGTAGTCTGACTCCGAACGAGTGGGATGTAATGGATGGCGGTAGTTATAACGGTAATATTCACTGCCCGCCTAACTACAATGCATGGGAGAAAGCGTTCTGCGGTTGGTACACTCCGGAAAACCTGGGTAATGAAGGCCGCTTAGTAGAGATGAAACCGATTGGTACCGAAGGTTATTCGGCATACCAGATTAACTCTACCGGTAAGCAACAGAGTGTTACAACGAACGGACTGAATTACTATATCGAGTGCCGTCAGCAGCAGGGATGGGACAAATATCTTCCGGCTGCAGGTATGTTGATTTGGAAGGTAAACTACAACAAAAACATGTGGGCGAACAATGCGCCGAATAACACCAGCAACGGTGACCCGCATTTCACCTTGGTTATTCCTTCCGGTACGGGCATTGGAGAAAGCTATGGCACAAAGAACGTATGGCCGTACGGTAGTGGTTCGTCGCTGAAGAACTCATGGGAAGGTGTAAGCGGCAAACCGCTGAAGGACATCAAGAAAAGCGGAAGTAATATCACGCTGGTATATATTGAAGAACCGGTAGAGCCTATCGAGCCGTTCGATGTACAGTGGTTCTCGGATGGAAAGCTCTTTGAGACCAATCAATGTACGGACTTAGGAAAGGTTGTTTTGCCGAGTGATGAGCCTTCGGCTTGCGGCGATCGCGTATTCATCGGATGGTGCGCGAACGCAAGTTATGAGAGCGAGGCTGTCGCTCCGAAGTTAGTCAAAGCAGGCGATGACGTAGAAGAAGGCGCTAAGTTCTATGCGATCTTTGCTACCCAAACAAGTGGAAGCGGTGAGGCAGCTTTTGACGGCGTTACCGGCGGAACGTTCAAGATTTACGCGAATGTAAACGGAACGAAGTATTATGCTACCAGTTCGGTAAACAGTGCCAATAAGGTGCAGCCTACGACCAGCGAAGCAGAAGCTGCTGAATTTGTATTGACTCCTGTCACCGGCGGATTTACCATCCAGACAGGCGGTAAATACCTTTCCAATGGCTCAAAAACCAACGTAAGTCTGGCTAACACGGCATATACATGGGCTATCGAGGCCGGCACGCAAGGTTCCTGGCGCGTTAACTCGACTACCAATACCGGTCGTGCATTGGTGTTCCGCGCGGCCACCTACAACGTCTTCGGCGCTTATTCGACCAACAATATCAATGGTACGGAGTACTTTGATTTGGAGATCGGAGGCGGAGCCGGTGCTAAGTTGAGCGACTACAGTGCGGTTAGCGGTTGCGGCGGCCAAGGCATTGAGGATGTCGAGATTGCAAAACCGACGGCAGTTAAAGTGATCCGCGAAGGTCGCATTGTGATCATCCGCGGTGACGAAGAATTCACTATCACCGGTGAGCGTATCCGATAAATGAAAAAGATAGCAATTGTATTGCTAAGTATGTGCACTCTCAGCGCTGCGTATTGCAGGGCTGAGAGTTTTACGCACATTTTTGACGGAGGTACATTGACGTTCCCTTATCGGGCCAGTAGTGATTATACGGTAGGTGTTACCGATCAGATTACCTATACTTGTTCTGATGACGGTAGTTTTGGATTATACGCGGGGGCGTTTTGTATCGCCTTACCGGCAGGGGGAGGCATTGTGCAAACTTCGCCGGCTGTGGAGAATCTTACGCGTCTAGTGGTGACGCATACATCAAGTGCCGCACCGATCGACGTGCAGATCTTAATTTCCTCGGATAATAGCACTTGGACCGATATCACTTCTTCAGACATGTTTGTCCCCTATGGGATTAACGCTCCTATGCCCGCGAAAGGCAACTACTATCTAAAGATAGTAAACAGCGGGGATGCAATCAATTTTTTGAGTTTTCACTATGCCTATAGTCCTTGCCATTGTTTGCGGGTAGTAAGCGAATAAATGAAGATAGCGAACGAGATATTAGTTCCGGAATTGGCACGATTATTAGCCGAAGAGAAGGAGGTGCGTTTTACCCCTTCCGGCAATAGTATGCGGCCGTTCATAGAGGGAAATCACGATAGTGTGATTTTGGCTCCGCTTACTCGTGCTCCGCGATGCGGAGATATACTCCTTGTGCGGGCTATACAACCCAGCGGACAGACGACTTACGTGCTGCACCGACTCGTGCGAATAGCGCACGACGAGCAAGGAGAACTCCTTGTATTACAAGGAGACGGCAATTTGCAAGGCGAAGAAACATGCCGAAGATCGGATATAATTGGTCGAGTACGACGGATAGAAAATCCGAAGGGAGGAGCCAAACTGCTTACGCGAGGAAGACTTTGGCATGCACTGCTGCCAATCCGAGGTTTTTTATTAAAAATTTATCGTCATACCGTTGTTCCGTTATACCGGAATACTGAAAAATAAGCATCATTATGAAGACAATTGAAGGTTTTAAATTGCGCAAGTTAGGCAATGAATTTATTCTGGTAGGCGAGTCAATGGCGCTCATCAATTTTAACAAGATGATCACGCTCAATGAGACGGCCGCTTTCCTTTGGAAAGAAGCAGAAGAAAAGAGTGTTTCTCAGGGCGAATTTACGGCAGCCGAATTATGCAAATCGCTCTGCGCAGAATACGAAGTTTCGCCGGAGCAGGCGATGAGTGACGTAGAGGCTACTATCGCTTCTTGGCGTGAAGCAGGAGTGATAGAATAAAAAGGGGAAAAAATTATAAATATAAGTTGCCGTTTTTTAAGAAACGGCTATACTTCCTTATGAATCGTACGCGCGAGCGTGCGATTTTTTGTGTATTTCGAAGAAAAGTATTAATTTTGCGCCCGTTTTTTGGTTCGTCTGTTAAAAATAGGTACATAAATGCTTAAAATTCGATATATATGGATGCTGATGCTGTACGTGCTTATGCCCGTCACAGTTGCTTTTGCTGAGACTGTTACTTCGACGGCCGGACATCACGATCAGGATATAAAGGACGGAAAGGTAGTGCTCAAGGATGCCGCAAATCGTGCGACGTTCACTCTTTCCGGAATGGATATTAAGTATAAGACGCGTTTCGGTGCTCTTCAATTGGACGCGTATGATTTAGGTTCTGTAGGATGGAATAGTTCGAAATACGTCACCTTATCGTGGGATGTAGATCCGGATTATACGATTGTGGTGACAAATATTTCTTTTTGGGTGCGTGCATACACATCCAGTGAGTCAAGAACGAATGACGGAAAAGTGGTCTTTAACGGAAATACCAAAACCGCTGGTACTATATGGGTTCTTGAAGAAGATAGTCACTGGGCAAAATTTTCCGAATCAAAAGCAGGAGGCTTTACGAGTGGGATACAGATAGAATGTAAAAATGCACTAACGAGTGTTTTAAGTTTGGCCTACACGTATGACTATATTATTAAGAATCTGTCCATTACCTATACCCTAACTCCGAAGTTTATTTTCAAAGGCACCGGAGCCGGTGGAGCAAGTGAGCAGGTAAAATGGGGAAACGCAGACAACTGGTTGCCCGGCACATTACCATCCCTTAGCGATGAGGTGTTTATTCGTCATGATGCGGTTATTACAGGAAATGCAACTGCCAAGAGCGTGACGATTGAAGGAACGAATAAAGTGACAGTTGCTCCGGAGGGAGTGCTGAAAGTAGGCACCGGAGGTATTAAGAATGCGAGTGTAGACAACTTTAAGTTGCAGGCCGCAACGACGGGTACCAACCAAGGTCAAACAGGTGTGCTGCTGATTGATCCGAGTTGTACGACGATGCCGAGCGCTACGGCAGAGATGTATTCGAAAGCGTATTTCGACATGAAGGCAGACGATCGCAATAATGTGGGTTCGTATCAGTATGTGGGTTCGCCGATGGTTGCCGGCACGGCAGCAAAGACCATTTTCCCCAATAGTTGGGTGTATAGTTGGTATGAAGACTCCGGTGAATGGAAGAATAAACGTAAGACTTTGACCTTGAAACCGTTTGAGGGCTACGCGACTTCGCAGTATATGGATCCTGCGGGAATCCTGATTGAGCATAAGGGCCAATTAGCGTCTAATGGCGATCAGGTGTTAAATTTGTCCTATACGGCTACGTCCGCAGAGCCGGGCATCAATGTGCTGGCTAACAGTTACACGGCTCCGATAGATATTACGAAGTTTGTGGACACCGATTTCTCTACGGGTGTTGATGCAACGATTTATCTGTTCAATACGGGTTCGAAGAATGATGTGACGTTAACGGAGTTAACGGAGTTTGATGGTAATGCTGCCGGGCAGTTTATTGCTATTCCTATTCATAAGGCGGGAACGATGGTTGGAACTTTCCAATTGCCGTACGTTATTCCGGCGATGCAAGGATTTTATGTAAAGACGAATACGAATGGCAGTACGCTGACGCTTAACTACAAGCGTTTGGTGTGGGAAGCTTCGCACGAAAATACGCCATTACGCGCTAAACGCGCTGAGGAGCAACAGAAGGGAAGTCTTTGCGTAATGGTAGAAGCGGATGGATGGAGAGATCAGGTGTACTTGCTGGAGTCTGAGGAATATGACGCGGCGTTTGAAAATGGTTATGATGCGCATAAACTGATGCAGGGTAACTTAAATATCTTCACGCTTGAAGGCGAAGATGCTTTGGCGGTAGATGCGACGAATCATATTGCCGGAACAAAGATAGGCGTGCGTACGGGCGAAGAGACGGCTTATACCTTGACGTTCGGGGCGTTGAGCGGAGAGACGGAGTGGTCGTTGTTTGACGCTCAGGCCCAGGAGACGATAGCGATCGAGGAAGGCACGCAATATACGTTCTTTGCCGAACCGAATAGTGAGATTAGAGATCGTTTCTATATTACGGAGCGTAATGATGCGCCGGCTATCACTACAGATCTGGAGAAAGTGGGCGATGGCGCGGAGAGTAGAAAATTCATTAAGGACGGCCGGTTGTTTGTGATGAAGAACGGCTTGATATACAACATGTTGGGTGTTGTGGTAAGTCGTTAATCGGGAGTTGAGTATGCAGAGTCGTCGGGCATTCATATTTTTCTTACTTGGTGTGTGCATGGTGATTTGGTCACTATGTATCTTCTACGTTATGATGATGCCCAAGAATTTGGAGACGGAGGTGTACGTACGGCCGGCGATGACTTATAGCTCGAGTTATAAGAGTCCTGCGCCGTCGGTAGTTGTTCCTTCTGTTCGCCGATCGTCGTTGTCTTTGTCCTCATCCCCGGTGTCTGCGCCGCAGATAGAGATGAAGAGTACGGCAGCTCCGATGAGCACGAGCAATACGCGCATAGCGACGACATCTTCGGCACGTGTGACAGTGGTGAATAGCGGAGGAATGGGAGGAAATGGAGGTTATGGCCAGGTTTCTTCCGGCGCGTCAAGTAGTTCGTCGCGAGGAATTAATTATAACACCAATTCTTCGATGTATATCCCGCCGGTAGTACAAGGATTTATCACTTCTGCTTCGTCTGTTTCGGGCGGTAGATCGGCGGAAGAGACCTATGCCGGAATGCAGCAGAGAGGCGCAGCGTACGCGAAGAAAGATTTGCTTCCTCCGGGTGTGTGTGATCAATGTCATTGGGTATGGGATGGTACGAAATGGGTGTGCACAGTCTGCGGTCACGACGCATTAGACGGCTGCACTTGCGATGAAGAACACGGATACTGCCGTTGTCCGATAGACGACGGCTGGCAAGTATGGTTGATGATGGCTATACTTGGTATGGGATATGGTCTTCTGCGTAAGCAATCTCGTCGAAAATATTCTTTCTAACGAGCAGCATCATTTGGCATACTACGGCTGGTAGAATAGCCGTGATGTTCGGATAGACGGTCGCGTAATGCAGATCGGCTATTTTTGATATATAATAGACCAAGATGACGTAGTAAGAGCCCGCAATAAAAGCGGTTAGAACGGCGAGGATAATACGCCATTTATTGCTAAAGAAGCACAAGAAGCAGAGGATGACGCCGCCAATCATGGCCATGATGCAGTAATAGAGGCCTTTCACGGACATCGTCGCGGTTGTGGCGCTGACATTGGTCGCCAGATCGGTCTGGGTAACCACAAATTGCTCCTGCGTCATAGAAAAACTGCGGACGTACAAGATGCCTTTGTCGTCCAGGAAATTACACACCGGGTGATGCAACAACACGACTGCGGCAATGATTGCGACAGCCATATATACCCACCTGCGGTACATCGCTTTTTCTGCTCTACTCATCGTTTTTATTGTAATTCCGGTGCAAAAGTACTGCTTTTTTTCTACATATGCAAGAAAAAAGTGACTTTTCTGCTTTTTACAACATTAAAACAGTACATTTTTTAAGATTCGGCTATACCTTATTATTAATCGTGCGCTTGCGCGCGTATAAAATTTGCGTATGTCATTTGGAAATATTAATTTTGCACTCGATTTTGGAAACTATGGCTTAGAAAATGTACATTCAATCTTAAAAATCGTACATTTGTAAAATGTAGTTTGCAAAATGGCAAAAAGTGTCGAAAGTGTCAAAGTGTCAAAGTGTCATGCGAGTTTTAAGGAGAGCGACACAGCGACACAGCGACATGCAAAAAATAACAAACAAGAAATTTAAGGTATAGAAAGATATGAAAAAGATTTACTCAGTAAATAATTCTGAGGATGTTCTCGGCTTATTCTCAGGACTAAAGTCTAGGATTACCAGTACAAAACCAGCACTTACCCTGCTGATGCTGCTTACTTTATGTGGCTTCTCAACGAGTGTGTGGGCAAATAGCGTTTCTTCCGCTAACTCTTCCAGCGATATTAGTAGTGGAAAGATTGTCATGAGTGGTAACCATGCGACGTTTACGTTTTCCGGGGATAAAACGGTTGAGGAATCTATATATGGATATAGTCTTGGAACAATTAGCAGAAAAAGTTCGGCTTCGTTTAAATTCACATGGACGAAGAATGATGATTGTAGCATTAAAGTTACAAAAATTGCATTTAAGGTTAGGGCTTATAATACACAGGCATTGTCTTCCTCTAATGGTAAAATCGTATTTAATGGCAGTACAACTTCAATAGGAACAATCGATCCTGTTGGCGGCTGGCATGATTTTTCGGCTGAGAATTCTAATGGACTTAGCAGTGGAATGGTTGTTAAATGTAAAAATGATGCCAAACTATACCCATTTGATTATTACATAAAGGATATAACAATTACCTATACAATCACTCCTAGTGCCCCGGGTGTTAATCCGACGACGGCGAGTGTGGATGTAACATTAGATACAAACGATAAAAAGAAGGTAAACCTAACTAATTATTTCTCTGTTTCGGATGAGACAGATTTTCGTCCGTTAGTGACTTATGCAAAGTCAGGAGGTTCTTTTGATGGTACATATTTCTATGCTACCGATTCGGGTTCTTATACTGTAAACGCATATATTGATGCAAAGAAAGATTGCCATGCACAATCTGCTACGAGTAGCAACTTGACTATTACGGTAAATCCGAGACTTCAGAGTTTTAATGTGACGAATGGAAGTGTGGATATCTCGAAGACAGGGGATGTAGTAAATTTGGACTTGAGAACGCTTGTTTCTAACTATAGCGGATATAGTAATGCTACTCCAAGTTTTGCTAAAGTAACGAAGTCGGGATATGCGAGCACATCGAACGCAACTATTTCGGGTTATAATTTCTCGGCAACTGCTACAGGTACATATCGTGTTAAGGTGACTTATGCCGGCACAAAGCAATATAGAGCGCTTTCGAAGGAGTTTAATGTCGTCGTAAATAAGCGTACGCCGAGTGTGGTATTTGCCATGACGGGTGAAGATGACCATATTTATTCAGGAGATAAGTTGAATAATATGGCAAAGGTGCAGTATAATAATACTGATGTACCGTCGGAGCAGGTGGGCTTTTGGTATTGGTTCGATAATCCTTCATGGTTCTCGAAAAACATGAATGATACCATGCAGATTATGGTTAGTACCGAATATTCCCAAAAGACGAAGGCGACGCTGCATGTAACAACAAAGGAGACGAGTTACTATAAATCTGTTACTGCTTCTCACGAGTATGACTTGGAGGTGAAGCGGACTCCGGAGTTTTATTTGAATGGTGTATTGTTGGACAAGACCCAAACGACGAATCTCTATTTGGAGATTGATTCGACGGCGCAGTTTACATTCGATAAGATCACTGACGGTTTTGCGTATCCGGAAACTCCTTCGCACTTTACCTATAATAATGAGACAGGTGTATTGACGGCAACGGTAGCAGGAGATGAGACGTTCTTCTTTAATGAACCGGGAGATGGCATTACCTTCCAGCACCAATGTAATTTGCACCTTTATGTGAGCAAGCATGAAACAGAATTAGAATTGTCATCGTTGGTGGATGATAATACTGTTTGGATGGTAGATGACTCGGTGGCGGAGAGTTCGATTTATGAGTTGGTTAATGGCGATACGAATGTGCCGGTAGTTATTAGTTCCGATAAGACGAGTGTTATTGCGAAAGAGAATGGCAAGTGGGTAGCTAAAGGTAAAGGTTCGGCCGTATTGACTATTGCTCAAGTGAACTCGGATAAATGGAGTGGAGATACAATCACGCGTACGATCAATGTAAATCGGTATACTCCGACGTTTGATTGGAGTGGTCTGCCTGATACATTGAACTTCAACACAACATTCGTGAATCCTGTTCGTTCTACTTCGGATGGAGCGATCACGTATAAGTCCAATAAGTCGGCAGTAACGGTAACGAATGACAGTACCACTTTGCATACCGCGGAGACGGCTGATAATGCGGTGACAATTACGGCTATTCAGAAACCGACCTATAAGTACGAGGGAAAGACAGCGACCAAGACCGTTAAGGTGCTCAAACTGAGAAACCACGTTAAAGTGGAGGTGAAGAGTAATGAGACGTATCTTGCTGTTAGAAAAAATACGGAAGGAGATGTGTCATGGGTTGGTGGTAACGATAATGCGATCCGTTTGGGTGGAAGCAGCACAGGAATAACATCTTCTCCCGCATGGAACTGGAACGATAAGTATATAGATATTAAGTTTGAGGGTATTCCAAAAACGATTTCGTTTACCACCGGTCTTACATCCAATTCTGCGACACAAGGTAAGGTCTTGGAAGGAGCAAATGGATTCTGGTATATGGTAGAACATACTAAGAATGGTAATTGGCATAATAGCACTTTGTGGGAAGAGACAGAAAGCAGTAATCCGGGAAATATCTCAAAGGACCTGCAGCCGAATACCGACATGGTTCGTATCTGCTATACCGGTAACTTTGCGGGATATGTAAAGAACTTGACTATTACGGAGCGTACGGAACTTTCGATTGATGGCAATGTGGAGATTTTAGATTTCGGAAGTACTGACGCAGGTTCTAATCCGACTAAAAAGAATTTTACGTTCGATTGGTATAACTTGAATCCGTTGACTTTGAGTATCGAAGGCGGAGACGGCAAGTATTCGGTTAGTCCGAGTTCGATTAGTTCGAAAAAGGATTCGTTTGCGTTGAATGAGTCGGTAGAGGTAAGTTATATTCACACAGCAGGCGGTACGCATAATGCGGATTTGGTGATTTCGGAAGGAACAACAGTGCTTAAACGAATTCCTTTGACGGGTACGACGAACAAGGTGACTCCGGCCATTACATGGAAGGAGAACTTAAGCCCGATGTCGCGTGGTGAGAATGTGACCGATCCGGCAGAGGCTATCGTGGAGTTGGTTTATACTTCGAGTGACTCGATGGTAGTTGACGTAGAAGGTAATGTACTCAAACCGCTTAAGAAAGGTACGGCAACTATTACCGCTTCATATGATGGTTCGGAGAACTTGATTTATAAATCCAATAGTTCTTCGATTAATGTGCTGGTAACGAACTTGGCGGTTCAGCATATTCATTGGACGCAGGGTTTCACTCGTTTGAAATGGTCCGATGACCCGGTATTGTCGGAGAAGAATACGCCGGACTTTGGGTTAGATGCAACGGTTAGTTACTATGATCCGGAGACCGAACAAGAAGTGGAAATCACGGACCGTGCTATATCCTACACGAGTGGAAACGAGGCAGTAGTAAAAGTGCTTGAGGGCAATAAACTGCACGTGGTTGGCCAAGGTAATACGACTTTGACCGCACATATTAATGGTATAACGGATTCGCTGTATGAGGCGACAGTAGTACGTGACGTGATTGTTCGTGAACCGACATTGGATTGTGAAAAGTGGGTGTTGGAGAATAAATCGGCATCGATGGCTACGGAGATTAACTCGTTCTCTGGTGTGGAAACTGTTTATGACTTGACAGGTGAACCCGGATACCTCTCTTTTGAAGCCTGGAGAGAAGCCATTCATGTAATAAAGGATTGGACAGATGGAAATTTGTTCGTTGCAGAATACGTGAATAGTGAGTGGCAAGAGATTACGGGCAATGATGGATTGGCATTGGATTTGAATTATGCGCATCGCAAGGCATTCGATTCAATCCCGATGAGTCGTGAAGCTACGCAAGTGAAGATCTTCAAGAAGACCGGTTCAACGGGTATCCATGCTTTCTCGAACGCGTATGTGACTTTGGCTCGTTATCTGGAGTTGGAGAATACGAAGAATAAGAAGACGCATAGTATCAATCTAACTACCACAGAGGCCAAACCGGGTGTGGCAGTAGAGAAGACTTTTACGGTTAACTACTCGAACATTACCGACCAATTGGATGTCGAGTTGAAGCATGGCGATAAATTCTCCATCGTATCGGACGCTACTATCGGAAATGAGTGTGGTGATAAGGGTAACGCGACCGTACGTGTGCGCTTCCTCTCGAACGATGTGGATCTGTATAAAGATACGTTGCTTGTTCACAACTTGACGGATACGGTGCTGGTTTATCTGTCTGCAGACGTGGATAGACTTCATCAACAAATCACGTGGAATCCGTCAACATTAAATCTTCTGACGACGGATAATGTGACTTTCGATGCTGTTACTTCTGCTGCAGCGGCGGGTAGAACAATAAGTTATGCTGTAACGGCAGGTAGCGATGTGGCTTCCGTGAATGCTGCAACCGGTGCGCTGACGATCATCCAAAATGGTGATGTGACGATTGAAGCAAGTGCGGCAGGTAACGATAAGTACTATGACGCAGAGGCTGTTTCGTACACGTTCCATATAGAAAAAGTCACTCCGACAATTACTAAAGCGCCGACAGCTTCCGCGGTGACGTTGCCTGCTACTTTGGCAGCATCGACTTGGCTGGAAGCAGGTACGGCTTCTGTGGCAGGAACATTCGCTTGGACGAACCCTTCGACAGCATTGGTTGCCGGTGACATCGCTTATGAAGTAACCTTTACTCCGGAGAATACGAATTGGTACACTACGGCTACTTGTATGGTTACACCGCAGGTGTCGAAAGCTTCGCAGACCATTACTTGGGACTTCAATGTAACAGAGATGTACGGAAATGCCGATTATACGTTTGATGCAACGGCTTCTTCCGGTTTGCAGGTTGCGTATAGTTCTTCGAATGACGAGATTGCTTCTGTGAATGGTGTCGGTCATTTGGTTCTCCATCAAGGTGGTGAAGTGACTATTACCGCTTCTCAATCCGGAGATGGTACGTATCTGCCGGCATCGGAAAGCAGGACATTTACTATTCTCCGCTGGACTCCTACTATTGCGGAAAATCCAGTAGGCGGAGAGATGTATGTGGGGCGTGTCCTCTCTGATGCTTCTCTTACAGGAGGTAGAGCGGAAGTGAACGGACAGACTATCCAAGGTAGTTTCAACTGGGAGAATGCCAATAGTGCCACGATTGATGTGCCAGGTCCTACAACGCACAACGTTATCTTTGTTCCACAGAACGGAAACTTCTATAACGAAGTTAATTGCGGTCCTATCGAGTTAACCGTATTGCGTTATGTGCCGGTAGTTACCAGTAATACCTTGTCGGCTGATGGAATTGAGTTCCCGTTAACTTTGGAGAACTCACATATTCATGGTTCGGTAACGGCGATGGACTATGTACATATTCCGAACGTAGAAGTGACCGGTCATGTAGAATGGAAAGAGCCGACTACGATTCTGCGCCCGGGAAAGCATACCGCAACGGCTCTGTTTGTGCCGGATAATAACGATTGGTATGAGGCGAAAGAGATTCCGTTGAGCGTACAAGTGACGGGTGGTTACGTCTTCAAGGGTGAAAATAATACTGCTTGGACGGAAGAAGGTAACTGGGAAGGTAATCTTATTCCTACAAGCATAGACGATCCGGTGTTGATTAATACGGATGTAGAAATCACGTCGGAGGTGACTGTAGGTTCGCTGACTATTGCTGAGAAGGTGAATGTGATAATTAAAGACGGTGGTAAGTTGAGAATTGGTAATAGCGATAGTGAAACTCGTGCGGCATATGGTAATCTCCGTGTGGAGAATGGTGGTAAAGTGATCTTCGGCGAAGGCGTTTTGAAGGTAAATGACTTTGTTCTGGAGGCACAACTGGGTGATGCAGATAATACCGGTAAGTCCGGACAGGTATTCAATCCCGCTTCTTTGGATGTCCGCGGTAATGCATACTTTGAGTTGGCTCTTGATCCTACGAATGAATGTACATACGGATGGTATGACTTCACGGTACCATTCCCGGTAGATGCACTGAATGGTGTAACTCGTTACAATAATGGTACTCACGTAGAGCAAACCATCACCAACGAGGTACATTATGCCATCATGGACTTCTCTGAGAGTCGTCGTGTTGCGACCGGATACGGATGGAAGAAATTCCGCGGTATTATGCAGCCGGGACAATGTTACACTATCACTACGAACAATGAAGATAATGTATATCGATTTAAGAAAACGGCTGATGGTGCATTCAATACTCAGTTGACAACGTCATTAGCGTACTCCTCGGACGTAGAGAGCGATGTACGTGGTTGGAACTGTTTAGGTAATGGAACGATGGCATATGCCGATTTGAGTGCGGCTGGTATTGAGAAGGTACAGTTATATAGCCATGGAACGAATTCCTATATACCGGTGAATATTGATGAGTATACCTATGTGGTAGGATCTGCGTATTTTATTCAAGCACTTGCAGCAAACAAAGAAATCACTTATACTCATAGTGGTGCCAATCATACGCTTCGTGCTCCTAAACAGGCTATGGAATCTATTTCTGAGTTCGCATTATCGCTGACCAATGAGACTCAGAAGGAAACAGATCGTCTGTATGTTGGAGCTTCTGAAGATGCCTTGAATGTATATGAAGCCGGTCGTGAACTGACTAAGTTTGCTGCTCCGACAGAGGCTAAAACTGCACAGGTCTGGGCGAATGCATATGGATTGCAACTCTGCGACATCGATATGCCGCTGAACGGAGGAGAAGCGAACTGTACGCTTGGTTTGTACGCTCCTAAGGCAGGACAATATACCTTGTCTGTCAAGGACGAGGTAGAAGACGCAAGTCTCTATCTGACCTATAACGATCAAGTGATTTGGGATCTGACTGCAAGCCCGTACGTGTTTGATCTTGCAAAGGGTACAACTGAAGGTTACGGTTTACGTATAACTGCTCGCGCACCGCAAATCGCTACCGGCATTGATGAGACGAACGCTGATAGTCAGTCCGTACGCAAAGTGCTGATCAATAACACGATTTACCTCGTCACTCCGGAAGGTAAGATGTACGATATCGTCGGAAAGAGTGTGAAATATTAAGAAATATTTGCGTATATCAAAAAAAAGCAGTACCTTTGCACCCGCAAATGAAAAAAACGTATTACATACCGACAATAGAAATCATCTGCGTAGAAACAGAGCGTATGATGGACCATTCTTTGGCTGGTAGCGGTACACATAGCCAGGCTCCGAAGCGTCGGGAGGATGCGGTATTCTAATTAGCGAAGATGTTTCGCCCAGCGGCGAAGATAGATAAGCCACTCTGTTGCATTCGTAGCAACGGGGTGGTTTTCTTTTGTGGCACCGACGCAGGTGAGGTAGAAGTGTGGGGAAGTGCCGTTAAGGAGGCAGAGGTTGTTCTGCTTGTCGTGAACGAGGGCGCCGGCGTAGGCTTTGGGGATGAAGACCGCGAGGCCGACCGTCTCTTTGGCGTATTTGGCGGAATCGTTTACCGGCCAGTCGGTTCCCCAAGAGGCGAGAAGAACGCCGTTAGGGAGGATGATTATACTAGTATCACTAGGCGTCCTAGGAGCACTAGATTTAGCTGGGATAAACTGCACACCGGTACAGAGACCTTCCACCGCTTCGCTGAGGCTGACGTCGCAGCGCATATCGCGATGTCCGGCTAACATGGTGTAGCGGGTCGTCATATTGACTAGGGGACTAGGAATACTAGGATCCCTAGGCGACCTAGGATTCCAGCCTTTGACGGCGACCTCGATGGTAGCCTGGTCCTTTTTTGCAGAGACGATGCGTTGGCTGCGCTCGGCGACGGGTTCGATATGAACCATCTTTTGGCCGTTCCAGTATTTGACAGAACCTACGCCGACCGTTCCCGAGACGCGAAGGATATCATCGCCGTAGCCTGCAGCCAGAAGGCTGTCGTTAGGATACCAGTGGCTTTGTGCGAGCTCGAGTTGCGGCGTACGTTTGCAATAGGGATCAATGGTCTGTTTCTTGTCGAAATAGATACGATAGGCCATGTGCTCCGACTCTACGGCTACGCCATGATGATGAAGCTGATGGTAGGTGTCGCCTTTGCCTACGTAGTTGGGCTGAATCGAATCCGTCCATTCCGTAATAGGATAGCAATGACGCGTCTTTCCTTCGGCGTGAATGACGGTGTAGCCCGCGCGGGTAGAATCCGCCGGCGTACCAATGCGCCAGAACGACGTAGCCACCCGCGGGGAACAGGACACTAGGAGACCTAGGCTCCCTAGGAATCCTAGGATCCTAGATGTTTTAGTTAATCTTAACATTCTCAACCGTCGGGGCGAGTTGGAAAGCTTCGCCCTTAGCAGGCTTGATATCCACGTTGTCGATGATGAGGCCGTTAGTCTGGCGGAAGAGCGCTCCTTCGGTTGCGCTGATGGCGATATTACGCAGAATGACGTTCTGGATCTTCATCTCCGGCAGACCATTGAAATAGATGGCGCGTTTGATATTCGAGCCTTTGACATTCTCAATGACGATATTCTTAAAGGCCGGAGTCTCTTCGCTGACGGCTGGTGCTTCAGCGTTCATGCGTGCGGCGAGTTCTTCTTCGGTCTCTTCGCCAGCGCCCTTACCACCGTAGAAGAGGTCAAAGAGCAGGCCTTCGTTCGGGATGTTGACCATGTTGACTCCGTTGATATAGATATTCTCTACCACACCGCCGCGACCGCGCGTTGATTTGAAGCGCAGACCGACGTCAGTACCTATATAGAGGTTGTTGCTCACTTGCACATTCTTGATGCCGCCAGACATCTCCGAACCGCAGACGAAGCCTCCGTGACCGTGATAAACGACGCAGTCATCAACTACTACGTTCTCCGTCGGGATGCCGCGATCGCGACCGGGTTTGTCCTTGCCGGACTTCATACAGATCGCGTCGTCGCCCACATCGAAGGAGCAACGACTGATCACCACGTTCTTACAACTCTCTACGTCCACGCCGTCGCCGTTCTGGCTGTACCAGGGATTGCGCACGTTGAGGTCACGCAGGATGAGGTTTTCGCAGCACATCGGATGGAGGTTCCACGCCGGGCTGTTCTCGAACGTTACACCCTCAAGAAGGATGTTCTTGCAGCCCACAAAATGGAGCAGAACCGGGCGCAGGAAGGATTTCACGACTTGCCAAAGGCTGTCGTCGGTGATGACGGGTACGTTCTGGTCGAGGCAATAACTCTGCGCGAGCAGCGAGGCGCTATCCGGATACCAGATATCGTTGTCCAGGATGCCGCCTTTCTCTTTGAGGTGTTTTTTCCATTGTCCCGGCGCCATCTTGGATTTCTTGAGCGGTCTCCACCAGTCGCCGTTACCATTGAAGGTGCCATAACCGGTGATAGCGATGTTCTCTGCGTCGAGCGCATTGAGCGGCGAGGTACAACGCTTGGTAGGAATACCTTCAAACCACTCGTCGTAGATCTCGTACAGATCGAGGTCGTGGGAGAAGATGATGACACTGTTGCGCTCGGTGAACAGACGCACGTTGGACTTCAGCGTGATCGGACCGGTGAGATAGATACCTTCCGGGATGATGACCGTTCCTCCTCCGGCTTCGGTACACTTATCGATAGCCGTTTGAATGGCCTCGGTGGCCAAGGCTACACCAGTAGGATCTGCGCCGTAGTTCATGATGTTGAACGTGCGGTTGGGGAACGAAGGTACCTTCACTTTCGGCATGTCAAAGCAAGCGGCTTTGGTTAAGCGGTTGATCTCGCTTTGTTTCGTCGTTTGGAACTGCGGTGCTTGGGTGCACGCGCTCAAGAGTGCTGCTACGAGCAGCAAGAGAGTCATTTTTCTCATATGAATAGATTTTTAGGGTATTTGATTTCTACTAAGGACAGGCCTTCTGCGGGCGCCGAATGACCGGCTTTACAACGGTTTTTTGCGGCGATGATATCAGCCAATTGGGCTTGGGTCATCTTTCCCCGACCGACCTCAAAGAGGGTGCCTACTACCGCGCGTACCATATTACGCAAGAACCGGTCGGCCGTGATGACGAAATACGCTTCGTGTTCGTTCTCTACCACCCACCGCGCTTCGCGTACATCGCATAGCGTGGTCTTCACGTCGGTGTGTACACGGCAGAAAGAGGCGAAGTCTTGTTGGCCTAAGAGGATCTGTGCAGCCTCATTCATGGCTTCGAAGTTGAGTCCCTCTTTGACGCGCGTACGTGTCTGGTACGCAAAAGGATCCTTGCGCATGGTGATGCGATAGTGATACGTTCGCTCGAGCGCATCGAAGCGCGCATGTGCCTCGTCGGTGACATGTCGGAGATCACGGATGGCGATGGAGTCGGGCAGTAAGTTATTGAGTCGCGCGGCGAAGTTCGCCGGAACGGCTTTCTCTACATCAAAATGCGCTACCATCTTATCGGCGTGCACCCCGGCATCGGTTCGCCCTGCAAAGGTCAGGGCCACCGGTGTACGCAGGATGGTGGCGAAGGCTTGCTCCATCTCAGCCTGCACCGTGTTTCCATTCGGCTGCGTTTGCGAACCATGGAAATCCGTTCCGCGATATGTAAAGGTAATAAAGTAACGCATTATTTTTTGATTTGTTGATGTATCTCCGGGGATAACTTGGCTATGTAAGCGACAGCGGCTCCGCCGCCTAAGAGTACAAGGCTGCGGAGGATGCTGTCTGCCCAGATATTGAGGGCCGGTAAGTAGGCCTGCCATGCCCAGTTGAGGGCGAAGATAGCCAGGAGCAACAGCAGGATCAGCCACCACCGTCTGTCTACTACGTGTACGCGGCATAGCGGCACGACGGTAGCGATGATAAGCAGGTAATAGAGCCCGTACGAGACGACGTTACTGATCGCGGCGCCGTCCATGCCCCATAAGGGCACTAAGTAGTTATTCAGTACCAACGCACTGACCGTTAAGATCAGCGAGAGGAGCAGACTGAGCGCGTAGAAACGCGAGTAGTTAAGCGTCGTAAGACAAATAGAGAATGTAGCCAAAACCAATTGACTGACACCCAAGATGAGCACCACGTTTTTCGCAGGTGCAAAGGTTTCGCCGTTGGGCAGAATATAGAAGATTAGGTCGATATTAATCCAGATAAGCAGCAAGATAAACCCGCCGATAAGCAAGAGGTTTCGCGTCACTTGTTGAATCAGTTTAGAGCCTTCTTCGCGGTTCTGCTCTTTGATTGCTCGTGCTAACTGCGGCGAAGCGATAGCTGTAACCGACCGGAACGGCACACTCACCATCACCGCCATGTAAGTCGCGATAGCAAAAATGCCAGTACTATCCAGACCCATCTTCGCTGTCACAAAGAAAGAAGAGAGAGTAGGTGCTAAGGTCGTCGTCGCTGCCGAGACGATGAGGAATCCGGTGTACACGAGGTAACGCCGCACGAGCAGTTTGTTCTCGCGTAGGAAGTTCCAGTCCGGCCGCAGATTGATATGCTTGAGCGAGAAGAAATAGCAAAGGTTGATCAGTGCCGCGAGGGCGTAGTTGACGCATATACCGATCACCAAACCGTCCAAAGAGAGAATGTCGAAGGCATAGAGCAGATAAACCACCAGCAGGCCGACGCGTACCACCAGTTCGCGCACCGCTCGCGGCACAACGATGTGCATCAACACGTTGCAGGTCGTTTCGCAGATCGTCTGGTACAACATGAAGAAGGCTAGCGGAAGTACGAAATAGTAATACTCCACGAAGAGCGGTGATTTGTCGCCGAACCATGCGCCGAGCGGTACACGGCATGCCCAATAGATGATGGCGAAGAGCACAAAACCGATAAACGGAACGACTAACGCCCAGAAGAAAAATCCGTGGTCTTCTTCGCTATCGTTATGAAAATAGGGGTAGAAGCGAATGACGCTGCTACTCGTTCCCAACTGCGCGAGACCTACGAAGAGTACAGCCGCATCGATAAGCACCCGTGCCAACCCGATTTCCTCGGTCGTGAGGAAACGGGTTAACACGAAGAACGTGGTAACAACGCCTACGGCGATGCCTAAATAGGTAACGATCGTACCACGTATGGATTGCTTAGCGATGACGCCCATGATTACTTAATGGCCAACAGTTCTACCGTGAAGATGAGGGTTGCGTACGGAGGAATGGAACCACCTGCGCCGCGCTCACCGTAACCTAAGTTATACGGGATGAACAGTTTGTATTTCGATCCAACCGGCATCAGTTGCAGACCTTCGGTCCAACCTTTGATGACGCCGTTGAGCGGGAACTCGATGGGTTCGCCGCGTTGATAACTGCTGTCGAAAACGGTTCCGTCGATGAGGGTTCCTTCGTAGTGAACCTTCACGGTGGACTCAGCCGTCGGTTTCGGTCCCTTGCCTTGTACGAGTACTTCGTACTGCAGACCGCTCTCGGTAGTCTGAACGCCGTCGCGGAGGGCGTTCTCCTGCAGGAACTTCTCACCTTCTGCTTTGGCCTCACCGAATTTCAGACGCGAGATAGTAGCCTCTACATACGCGCTGGCCGACTGCATGTCGAATTGCTCGGTGTAGTTATACAGACCGTTGATGAAACCTTGCTTGATAAGATCGTAGTTCGTCTCCAGACCCGGAATACCCAGCAGACCTACGGGCTCTTGCTCGCGGATTGCTTTGCCGACATTCTTACCCATCGCTACGATTTGCGGGTTGCGAACGTCTTCTTTCAGACCGATGTTGATGTTGTCGATGAACTCTTCGGTGTCCTTGCCATCCTCGTCATCCGCCAGGAGGTATAACTTGATCTGCGAACCATTGATCAAACCGAAGGCGTAGTTGAGCGAGTCGTTATAGGACTTCAGTTCAACAGTCTTCACTTTGAACGGACATTTACCGGTGATAGCTTTGTCGGCCGTGCCTTCTGCTGCCTGTTGATAAGCGGCCATGAAGAACGCTTGCGCTGCATCGGGATCCATCACGGTAGAGTCACCGTGGATACCGTTTACCAAACCCTGCAGGAGCAGTTTCTCGTTCACTGTCCATGCCGGATTCTCTGCCAGCCCTGTTTTTTCAAAGGACTTGAGGGAGGTACCGAACTGACGACCGGCCTGTGCGATATCGCTCAGCTCTTCGTCTTTGTCCAGATACGCATTCTCCAGAGCGTCGATAAACTCAGCCACAGCTTCGTCACTGCTGTCGTTCGCCAGATAATACATCTTGATCTGCAAACCATTCAACAGACCTACGGCATAGTTGATCGAGTCGGTCTCGTTGGTGAGGGTTGCATCTTTTGCTTTGTAACTGTTGCCGCAGGAAATCATCGCCAGTACGGCAAGCATCAGAATACTAATTTTTCTCATTGTCATTTATTTTATTTTGTTTCAATTCCTAACAATTCTACTGTGAAGATCAACGCTGCGTAGGGTGGGATAGAACCACCTGCACCGCGCTCGCCGTAAGCCAGTTGATACGGGATGAAGAATTTGTACTTCGAGCCTACCGACATCAGTTGCAGACCTTCGGTCCAACCTTTGATGACGCCGTTGAGCGGGAAGGAGATAGACTCGCCGCGCTTGTAACTGCTGTCGAAAACGGTTCCGTCGATGAGCGTGCCTTCATAGTGCACTTTGACGGTGTCGGTAGCTTTCGGCTTTTGACCGATGGTAGCTTCCAGTACTTCGTACTGCAAACCGCTTGCGGTGGTTTTAACGCCTTCGCGTTTTGCATTCTCCGCGAGGAACTTCTCCCCAGCGGCCTTTGCTTCGCCGGACATCTTCATCACAAACTCGATGCCCGCTTTGAACTCATCGTAATTGAGCTCTTTCTCTCCGTACTGCATCAGGTATTGCGCTACAGAGAGGCCTAATTGATAAGATAAACTGTTTTGATCCATATTATTTTTGATTTAATATTGCTGCATAGCGAGAGAGGTATTTGCCGAGGATGTCGAACTCGAGGTTCACTACGGTGCCTACCTCAATATATTTGAAATTGGTGTTCTCGTGCGTATACGGGATAATGCACACGGACACATAACCTTTGTCACCTTTCACGTCGGGTTCGCACACCGTCAGGCTCACGCCGTTGATGCTTACCGAACCTTTGTCCACGCAGAAATAGCCGCGTTCGATCATCTCGCGAGTGCTGTCATATTCGAAGCGGTAGTACCAACTGCCGTCGGTCTCTTTGGCTTCGATACAACGCGCCACCTGATCGACATGCCCCTGCACGATATGTCCGTCCAGACGGTTACCCATCAGCATCGAGCGCTCTACGTTCACGAAGTCTCCGACCTTCAGCAGGTCGAGGTTCGTCAGACGCAGCGTCTCTTGCATCGCCGTCACGGTATAGAGATCGCCTTCGATCTTCACCACCGTCAGGCACACACCGTTATGAGCGATCGACTGATCGATGCTCAGCGGTTCCCCGAAGGGATTGCGCAGCGTGAAATGTTTATTGGTTTGCTCGGTCTCAATCTTTACGACCTGAGCCATGGTTTCTACGATTCCTGAGAACATCTTGTATAGGAAAATCTTTACGGGTTAATACAAATAAGTAAATGACGATCAGCACAGTACCGGCAGCCATGAGGAGCCAGGTATTATGGATATAATAGAGGCGCAGCGCATAATAGACGGCGAGCAGACCAATGGTCAGTGCCGTATATAGTCCGATACTTTTGAGATCGTATGGGATAGGCGCTTTCTTCTGACCAATCACATAAGAGAGCACCATAATCACGAAGTAACAAACGAGGCTACTGCCGCAACTTGCCCAATACCCTATACGCGGCACACCGACGATCTGCAGTACAAGGGTGATGACCAGACCAATGAGCGAGAAATAGGCGCCCCACTTCGTTTCATCGGTTAACTTATACCAGAAACTGAGGTTGAAATAGACTCCTTGGAAGACATACGTCCACAGCACTACCGGCACGATCTGCAGTCCCTCCCAATAGGCGCTGGAGATGATATACCGGAAGATATCCAGGTAGAAGATCACGCCTAACAGGATGAGGTACGAGAAGATGATGTAGTACTTCATCGCGTCCGCGTAGGCTTCCACGGAGTTGCGGTCTTTATGCTTGGCAAATACGAAAGGTTCGTACGCATAACGGAAGGCCTGGGTGAACATCATCATCACCATCGCGACCTTGAAGCACGCGCCGTAGATACCCAACTGTGCGTCTGCGTCTTCAAACGGATAAAGGTAGGGGAAGAGGATTCGGTCGAGCGTCTGATTCATGATGCCTGCTACGCCAAGCACCAAAAGCGGCAAGGAATAGCGCAACATTTGTTTGAGTGCCACGCCGTCAAAATGACCGCCTTTAGGCATCGTGAAGGGCAACAAACAGAGCGTCTGAATCGTAGTTGCCAGCAGGTTGCTCAGGAACACATAGAACACATCGTTCTTGCCGAGCACGACTAAGAAGAAGATGTTAAATCCGATGTTGAGCACCACAAACAGCAACTTGAGTGCCGCAAAGAGAACCGGCCGTTTCTGGTTTCTAAGGTACGCAAAAGGAATGGACGCAAAGGCATCAACGGCAACCGTCACGAACATCATCGCCACAAACTCCGCATGGTCTGGATAACCCAGGACATTCGCTAAAGGCTGGTGGAAAATGACGATGAGCATCGTAAACAGCGCACTGCTGATGAGCAGCGTAATATAGGCTGTCTTATAGACTGTCCTGGCATCATAGTCTTCTCTATTGGCAAAGCGGAAGAATCCGGTCTCCATGCCATAGGTGAGAAGAACTAACAAGAGAGCGGTCCAGGCGTAGAGGTTGGTGACGATACCATAGTCACTCGTTCGCGCTAACACGTAGGTGTACAGCGGAACCAACAGGTAGTTGAGGAACTTACCGATGATTGAACTCAACCCGTAGATGGCGGTGTCCTTCGCCAAGGATTTCATTTCACTCATCCTCTTTCCCTTTCACACAAATAACTATCTCGCCTTTCGGCGGGGTGGTTTTGAAATGACCAATCAGTTCGGCAAGCGTGCCGCGCACCGTCTCTTCGTGCACCTTGCTGATCTCGCGCGTCACAGACGCTTTTCGCTCTTCGCCGCACACCGCCGCTAACTGCTCCAAGGTCTTCACGAGGCGGAAAGGAGACTCATAGATGATAAAGGTCTCATCCAGCGCCGCCAGGTACTGCAGTCGTGTCTGGCGTCCTTTCTTCTGCGGTAAGAATCCTTCGAAATAGAAATGGTTATTTGGTAACCCGCTGTCCACCAGGGCCGGCACAAAAGCGGTCGCACCGGGCAGACACTGGATCTCGATATCCGCTTCGGACGCAGCGCGCACAAGAAAGAAACCGGGATCGCTGATAGCCGGTGTACCCGCATCGGAGATCAGGGCGATATTCGCACCTGCCTTCAGCCGCTCTACGATATCCGCGCTCGTCTCGTGCTCGTTGAACTTATGATGGCTCTTCAGCGGCGTGTGGATATCGAAATGCTGCAAGAGAATGCCGCTGGTGCGGGTGTCTTCTGCCAAAATCAGATCCACGTTCTTCAGCGTCTCGATAGCCCGAAACGTCATGTCCTGCAAGTTGCCTACCGGTGTCGGAACGATATATAACATTAGCCGAAACGTCTGTGAAGAGTTACGATAAACTGCTGGTAGGTACTACTCTCGGTGTCCCATCCGAAGCGGTTGATGTACGCGACCGCCTCGTCGAACGAACCCAACTCATTGAGTTCGGCGAGGGTGCGCTGCATCAGTTCGGCGTTCTGCCCGAACAACTCGCGTTGGTACAGGAACCGATCGCCCAGCGAGATCGCCTGACGGATATCGCTCACCGCCTTGCCGTACACAGCCGCCTTTGGAGAAACAACCTCTTCCTTTACGGGTGCAGGTGCCGGTGCTGGAGTCGGAACGGGTTCTGGCTCTACCGGAAGTTCCGGTTCAACGACCGGCGCAGCAACGGCTACCGGTTTTTCTACCACCACTTCTTTGACCACCTCTTTCTCAATCACCTGCGGCTCCGGCGCCGGGCGACTCTTGAGTTCGTCCAGTTCTGCCTCCAGCGAAGCTATTTCGGCTTCCAAAGTAGCGATGCGCTCTTCGAGCGATTCAAAATATTTGATAAGTTCTTCCATTATTTTGTTGCGTCTTCTAATTTACCCATCATAGCGAACATAAAGATAGCGGCTACAAGGCATACACCGATGAATACGCTCCATACGAGCCACAACGGCAGGTTGCCCCAGAGGAATCCACCGACAGATACCAAGAAGTTTCCGAGTGCGGTAGCTACGAACCAACCACCCATCATCATACCTTTGTACTGCGGAGGAGCTACCTTGCTGACAAACGAGATACCCATCGGACTGAGCAACAACTCACCGAAAGTGAGCACCAGATACGTGCCGATAAGGACGTTCGCGTTCACCATCAGCGGACTCTCACCTGCTTCCAGTGCAGCCTCTTGTGCGTTCGGCGTCAACAGACCTACCGAGCAGAAAGCCATCACCGCATAAGCTGCGGCTGCAACCAACATACCATACGCAATCTTACGCGGAGCGCTCGGTTCTTTACCTTTCTTGGCCAGCGAACCGAAGATAGCCATGCTAACCGGCGTCAAAGCAACTACATAGAACGGGTTGAACTGTTGGAAGATAGGTGCGGAGATGTGTAACTCTGCGGGGTGGTTGATATACTGATAAGCCAAAATAGCCAATACCGCCACACCGACACACGACCAGATTGATTTGGCCTTGCTCGAACCCTCGCCGAAAATACCAAACAGCGCATACACGCCGATAGCTACCAGCACGAGGTTCCAAATATTAAAGGCCATTGTCTGTGCACCCGAAATAACCGGGTTAACGAACTTATCGGCGAAATATGTCAAGGTCAAACCATTCTGGTGGAAGGCCATCCAGAAGAAGATCACAACAGCAAATACCAAGCACAACGCTACGATGCGTTTCTTGGTCTGCTCCGGACTCAATTCTTCTACTTTCTGACCACTGGCTGCGGCTTGCTTAGCCGTGTTCTCCACGTGCTTGAACCAAGGACGGCAAGCATAGTAGATCGCGATACTCAGTATCAGCGAAGCACATGCTACAGCGAACGCGAAATGGTAACTGTCGTTCACACTCACGCCCAGCGACTCCTGAGCCCAAGCCATGATCTTTACCGCAGCAGTCGGAGCAAACATCGCGCCGATATTAATCGCCATATAGAAGAGCGAGAAGGCGGCGTCACGACGCTCCGCATAAGCGGGATCGTCATATAGATTTCCTACCATCACCTGCAGATTGCCCTTGAACAGACCCGTACCGAAGGAGATGAGCACCAGCGCTCCGATCATTCCGGTCATGGCAACAGCCGTACTACCGTACTCAATGCCGCCCATAGGAATAGCCAGCAGCACGTAGCCAAGGAACATAATGATGATACCGATGGTTACACACTTACCATAACCGATCTTGTCGGCGATGATACCACCGATCAACGGCAGAAAATACACAAACGCCAAGAAGGTCGAATAAATAGCACCTGCTGCACCTGCCGACAAACCGAAGTTAGCGCGCAGGAACAGCGCAAAGACGGCTAACATCGTGTAGTAGCCGAAACGCTCGCCGGTGTTCGCCAGCGCGAGCGCAAATAATCCTTTTGGTTGATTCTTAAACATAATTATTTTGGTTTTTATTTTATTTTTCGTTATTCCGGTATCTCGATAATCTCACACCAGTGATGTCTGTCCTCCGCTCTTCCATACTGGATATCCTTTAGCGCGTGGTAAAGCTTGCTCAGTACCGGACCGGGTTCGTCGCCGAAAGAGTAGGTAATGCCTTTCTCCGTGTCCACCACTTTGTCGATCGGCGAGATGACGCACGCCGTTCCGCACGCTGCGGCTTCGCTCATATTCGCTAACTCCTCCAAGCGTATCCGTCTCCGCGTCACTTTCAGACCCATCTCTTTCGCCAAGGTCATCAGACTGTCATTCGTGATACTCGGCAAGATTGCACTGCTCTTCGGCGTCAGATATTCATTGCCCTTAATCCCAATAAAGTTCGCGGCCGAACACTCATCGATATACTTATGCTGCTTGGCGTCGAGGAACAGACAGTCGCAACCCATCATATGCGCCGCTTCCGTCGCGCGGAAGGACGAAGCATAGTTGCCGCCCACTTTGAATTGGCCTGTTCCGTAAGGTGCCGCGCGGTCCACATAGCGATTGACGATGAACGTCGTGCAGTGGAACTTACCCGGGTAGTACGGACCGATAGGCGAAGGGATGACGATGAACTCAAAGTCCTTTCCCGGACCTACACCCAAGCGCGGCGTTGTGCCGATCAGCAAGGGTCGGAAATACAACGTAGCTCCTGTGCCGTAAGGTGGAACAAGTTCCAGGTTCTTCTCCAGCGCTAAGTGAATAGCCTTCCCAAACAACTCCTCCGGAACCGGCGCCATGAACAGTCCTTCGGCACTCTTCGCCATGCGTTTTGCGTTCTCCTTCCAGCGGAAGATGCGGATCTTACCGTCGATGCCGCGAAACGCCTTCAGTCCCTCAAAAGCCTCTTGACCATATTGCAGACAAGTTGCCGACACGTGCAAGTGCAGGTACTTGTCCGTTGTGGCATATGGTTCTTCCCACTTGCCATTATGATACCCCGCCCGAACAATATACTCGGGTTCGGTGTAATGAAATCCCAAACTACTCCAATCGATATTCATTTTCACTCATTCAATCATCAAACAGCGTGTCCAGCACGCTTATCTCCGTTTGCCACGGATGTTTATCTGTCCATATTTGTCCGCTCCAGTCTGTCGTGCGCGAACTCGTTATTAAATTTTGCGGGCGCTCTTTCCTTAGCAGACTTACCAGCGTCGCATTCATCTCATCATTCAGGTCCAACAACCACTTGTACTCTTTCTCGTAAAACGGCCGCAAGTAGTCGGCGAAGTATAGAAAGTACGGCGTGTGTTGGTATGCGCTGACCAGTGTGATCCAGTGTTGGTGTTGCCACCGCGTCTGGTAACTGATCTGTATGTCGCGTGTCAGTTGTTTATGTTCTACTTTGCCCACCGGAACAGTCAGTCTTACCAATTCTCCTTTCGCATCGCGAATCAGACACCGGTTGCGGAAAGTCTGCTTCTCGAACGTCTCCATGGCTTCTATCGTCGCCGGTTCGCTCATCAGCGCCTGCATGTACGACAGCGGTGGCAAATAGGCTGTAGGTAAAATCATCTTCCAGTTGCTTTATTACCCAAACGATTCCACCGGATCTTATGGTTGTCTTTATCCAGACTCAGCCAGATAAACACCGGCCGTCCGACCACGTGGTCTTCGGGCACAAATCCCCAGAAACGACTGTCGGCACTGTTATGGCGGTTGTCACCCATCATCCAGTAATAATCCATTTCGAACTCATACTCCTCGCCTATCGCGATCGGTTTGAACTCATATGCATCAGCGATGCGCTTATAGATCCAATAGTTCTCCTCGGTGATCAAAATCCGATCGCCTTTCTTCGGAATATAAATCGGACCGTAGTTGTCGCGTGTCCAGTCGTTATGCCCCAGCGGATAGACGGCACCACCTTGTTCCTCGGGTTCGATAGCAATCGCCAGCACATGCGGATTCTTTTCCAACTCCGCCTTCATGGCTTGTGTCAAAGGGAAATGCCACGTGGTGGCATCTACTTGTACGCGGTCGGCGAGACTGATGCCGAGTTTCTCCAAGTACTTCGCGCTGAAAAGATGCCCGTCAGTCTGCACGAAATAATTGTACTGCAGTCCCTCTTTCTCCGGCTCGCGTTTGCCGTTCACATAAATCACATTATCCACAATTCTCAGACTGTCTCCCGGGGTTCCCACACAACGCTTCACGTAGTTCTCTCTTCTATCCACAGGCCGAACGATGATCTCGCCAAACACGTCTTTGCGGTTCTTAATCAGCGCCTCGCCGTAATAATGGCGCAAGGTGTAATAGTCGGGATTCTGCATCTTCGAGCATACTGTATCGCCGGCTGGGAAGTTAAAGACCACGATATCGCCTTTCTGCGGACTGGTCCAACCCGCCAAGCGCTTGTAGTCCCAGTGCGGTTTGTCCAGATAACTCTTTCCGCCACCTAACCATGCCGGGAAAGTATGTTGCATCAGCGGCATCGACAGCGGTGTCTGCGGCACACGCGCACCGTAGGCCATCTTGCTCACGTACAGAAAATCGCCCACACGCAAGGTCTTCTCCAAACTCGAACTCGGAATCTGGTAGTTCTGGAAGATATACAGGTTGATGAAATACACGGCTACCAACGCAAACACAATCGCGTCGATCCAACTGCAAAGCGTGTACAGCGCCGGTTTGGTGTCTTTGTATTTGCGCCACCAGCCGTAGTTGATATACTTCGTCGTAAACGCATCCACAATCAGCGGCAGCAATACCAGCCACCCCAAACTCTTCCAGTCGCCCCATGCGACCCAAAAGACGAACACGACATACAGCGTGCACCAAATTCCTGCGCGAATCCATCCTCCGCGCGTCACTTCATTAATTCTATCCTTGAATGATTTCATTTTAACAATTTAACGATTTAACAGTTTAACGTTTTAACTGCTCCGCAGCCAGTACTGCGCCAAGCGCGAATCCACGGCGACCTTTGGCGATATGCGTAATAACGATCGTGTCCTCTTCGCTGTCCCATTTCACTTCATGCGTCCCCGGCACTTCTCCCTCGCGAATCGATTCTATCATCACGTCCCTGCCGATTGCTTCCGCCAAGGTCTTCGCTGTTCCGCTCGGTTTGTCCAATTTATGAATATGATGTGTCTCGGTAATACTCGGCGTGTACTGCGGTTGGTTCTCCATGCGCTCGGCAAGGAACTTGTTGAGTTCAAAGAAGATATTGACGCCTACGGAATAATTGCTGCTCCACACGAGCATAGGCTTATTATGTATCCGTTTGTCTTCGTCCAACAGCTCCTGCGCGTTCCAGCCTGTACTTCCGCATACGACAGGTACACCTTGCGCCCACGCGCGTAAAATATTCTCCTTAGCTGTCGCCGGTGTCGTGAACTCTATCGCCACGTCTGCGTCGTTCAAGTCAAAGGCATCATCCATGTCAATACGCGCCACTATCTCGTGACCGCGCTCCAGGGCGATCTGCTCGATCATATGCCCCATCTTTCCGTATCCAATCAGTGCTATCTTCATAACATCGCAAAAATGCGAGCGCAAAATTACAAAAAATAAATGACATATGCAAGCATATGCCATTCTTTTCTCTAAAATCACCCATTTCCGTCAATTTTTCCACATCCTTTAGTACTCGGCCACCCCGCCCGCTTCGGGCGTTTTACAGGAACCTTACCTTAGCCTTACCTTAGCCTTGACCGTCGGCTGACCGTCGGCTCACTGTCGGCCATACAAGCTAAATGATAGTGCAAAGGTACAACAAAAAAATGACATTTCCAAATTTTTGCCTTCGGAAATGTCATTAATATTGCAAAAATGGGATATTTACCTTACTATCTTTCCGTTCGTATCATTCCGCATCGCTCTTTCCGTTCGTATCATTCCGCATCGCTTTCCGATAATTTTTGGCGGTTGCGGGCACATTGTTCGGCTAATGGATAATACTCGGTGCCTTCAAAAAGACGAAGCATCATCTCATCGTAGTCAAAAGAACTTGGGTCTGATTTTTCGGGTGCATTAGTTTGTTTGTTGGATGATTTCTTTGACCAACTATAAATTACTTCGCCTTGCTTGTTGATGTACATGTATTGCTTGTTCGTAAAATCATTAATCAAACATAGGCCGTTATGAAACATCTCATTAGGCTGTTTTGCTACATCATCCAAAGCCAAAACTACATTACCTTTCAAGTCAATCAATCTCCAACTCTCATTTACGTTGGTCACCCAAGCTACTCCTTCATAAAACGGATAAGCAAAATCATATTGAGCCGGAATTATCCATGTTCCGTTTTTATCTATGTAACCAGATTTACCACCAAGTTCTGCTTTTACCGGCAGAAGACCTCCGTCTCCATAGAAACCAAAATCATCCGTATATTTCGCAATAAAAGGTTTAGTAATAATATTTCCTTCCGTATCCATTAGTCCATAGAGAGGATATATACCTTCTGTCTCCAGTCGATAGACCAGTCTGTTACAACCAACTGATTGCAGGAAACTATAAAGGGTATCTATTACGAATTCACCTTTTGTGTTAAATGCTCCATAATTAGTATGTATAGTAGCATCCTTCCACCATGTGGAATACACAGCAATACCATCACAGAAATCAGCACAGTTATAATAATGGTTACTATCATTTTTGTGGGGAAAAATAATTTCCCCTTTTTTATTATAGTATCCGTAGTTCGATAAGGCCAATCCGTCTTTCGTCATCGGGTTCAATTTAGTGTAGTATCTGGAGAGAGAATCGGCCTGAAAAAGGATGTTAAAATTATCATCAATCATAGTAACCGGAACAGCATCAACACCTAGGGCAGTGGAAGTTATCATAACTTTGTACAACCGGCAACATCCATAGTAGAAATAACTGTCACATTCTTCCCCTACAGAAAAAGTATGAAGTATCTTTCCCTGCCGGTCAATAAAGGCATATCGGAAATTATCAAACCGAACTTTAGCCTTTCCGCACGAAAACCCATATGCATGATCGAATTGTGCCGGGATGACCATTTTGCCTTTTTCGTTGATATAACCATACAAACCTGTGCTATCCGAGGCTGGCCAAAGGTGAATCATATCGGTTTCGGGTGTTTGACCCAACTGATTTTCACAGGCGATACAGGCAAGTGCCAACGTGAACAAAAGAAAAAATTTCTTCATTGTTTATGTAATTAAATGGTTAAACAAAATTGATTTTGTGCCGCAAAATTACAAAAAATAATTCATATATGCAAACATATATGTAAAAAGGAGCGCTTTCACACTCCTTTTTCTTCATTTCCGTCAATTTTTCCACATGGTCTTGACGCTATGTCACACTTTATCTATCAGCATTTCGCATCGCTTGCAGTCAAAACGCAATGCCAGTTTCTGACCATTACGAAGACGCAAATAGCGAGGTTCCTTGTCTTTCGGATAAGGATTGGTCTTACGGCAGTGCCCGAGTTCAAACAACAGGCAGTATTTGCACGTCATCAAACTATTTGCCATCGGATCATTTTCCATTTGTTCATAGGACTTTTAGCGTCTCCCGACGCCACTGATTCAACACACTTATTGGTATAAACCAAGGTTTGCTCTCCACGTGCACGTCGCGCGCTATATAAGGTGTGTCGCCTAATTTGGCCAACTGCGTGCGAATAGTAGCGAGTGCCTTTTCCGTATCGCGGGCGGGTTCGAAAGATAGTCCTTTCCCAACTATCCCCGTGAGGGGAGTGAGCCTGCCGTCTATAGGTGTATAACTCAGTTCAAAGCCGTCGCTAGTTTCTTTTAAAACGATATTCACCGGAATCTTCCGCTCGCTATGTAGCGATTTGATAAACTCCGTGTCGAGGTTTCGGAATATCGGAATATTGGTATCTCGGATTCCCGTCAGCACCTTGTTGACCTTCACCAAACTGCCGTCCATGCCGTTTACATTGCATCCTTCGCTGCCTATTGTCAATCCGTCGCCGTTATGAAGAACAATGCCCGGTTCCAGACGCACACGCAGAGTGTTGCCGCGCACTTCAAGCACTTCGCCGATATACTCGCCCGTGGACTTGGGAGTGTCCCAATTGGCCATAGGCCGCGTGCGACCGTGCAGAAAATAATCCGTAGCCCCGCGATGGAAAGTCTTCTCCGGATCGGGCGTGAAGGAGCGAGTGAGCGAATGAGGGAATGCGTGCGTGAGAGCATCCAACTTCTCGCGATAGTATGCCGTGACATTCGTCACATACTCCGCATCTTTGAGTCGTCCTTCAATCTTAAAGGTCGTCACACCAGCCTCTATCAATTCCGCCAAATAGGCACTTCTGTCCAAGTCCTGCAGTGATAGCAGGTGGCGCTGATGAATCGGTTCTCCGTGTTCGTCCAATACCTCATTTCCTTCGGCATCAAGCAAGTCATACGCCATGCGGCAGAACTGCGCACAAGCCCCTCTGTTGGCGCTGCGGCCTGCCAGTACTTCGGATATATAACAGCGTCCCGAATAACTGACGCACAGCGCACCGTGCACAAAGGCTTCCAGTTCGATATCCGGTACCGCCTCATGAATAGCGCGTATCTCCTCAATACTCAGTTCGCGGGCTAATACCACACGCTTGAATCCCAAGTCCCGCAGTCGGGCCACTTGTTCCGGAGTGCGGTTGTCGCATTGAGTAGAAGCGTGCAGACGAATAGGAGGAAGATTGAAATCCAATAGATGCAGGTCCTGAATGATGAGTGCGTCCACGCCGATGCGGTACAATTCTCCGATCATCTTCACCGCCTGCGGGTACTCGTCGTCATGCAGCAGCGTGTTGACGGTCACGAGCACTTGAACCCCATACGTATGGGCATATTGCACCACTTCCGCCAATTCCTCTATGCTGTTGCCTGCTTTTTCGCGCGCACCGAAAGCGGGCGCACCGATATAGATGGCATCCGCACCGGCTTGAATAGCCGCGATAGCGACTTCTTTATTTTTTGCGGGAGAGAGAAGGGTCATGATCGCAGTGCCTCTGAAAGTCTGTACATCACAATGCCGGCTGTCACCGATACGTTCATCGAGTGCTTCGTGCCATATTGCGGAATCTCAATACATGCGTCGCAGGCATCCACCACTTCCTGCTGCACCCCGAATACCTCATGACCTAAAACCACAGCCGTTTTACCGGCTACACGCGCTGCCACTTCTTCGAGTGTCGAAGCATCATGCGCCTGCTCGACGGCATAGACGGTGTAGCCTTCTGCTTGCAGCGCGCGCACTGCCTCCAAGGTATCCTTGAAATAGCGCCATTCGACAGTCTCTTCAGCGCCAAGCGCGGTCTTATGTAGTTCCGGATTCGGCGGACAACAGCATATGCCGCAGAGGTCCACACGCTCAATACGCATCGCATCGGCGGTGCGGAAGACAGCACCTACGTTATGCTGGCTGCGCACATTGTCGAGCACCACCACCAGCGGCAGTTTGTCGGCCGCGCGGTAGTCGGCTACGCTCAGGCGCCCCATCTCTTGTGTCGTGCGTTTTCTCATAACTCAAAAGGCAGGTTTACGCGCAGAATACGCGCGTCTTCGTCTATCTCCACAATGAAATCTTCGTGCAGCGGGATCATCCGCTCGTCTTCTAAGATAGCCAAAGTGTTGATGGTTGATTCATCGACTTGGGCGATCTTACCGACCACTTTCCTCTCATCTTCAATCGTATAACCTACCAAGTCCTGCCAGGTCAGTGTGCCGTCTCCTTCGTCCTGCACATCGCTGCGTAGCACAAAGCCTTCTTCGCCTACCAGTTCGGCAATCTGTTCCGAGCGGAAGGGCACAAACAGTCCGTCGCGTTTTACGAACACGAAAGTCGGCAGGTCTTTATACCGCGTGCGGCGGATAAGCCCGATAGAGAGTAAGTCTTTATCTGTGATCATTGGCGTACTTGTATTATGTCTCCGCTGGCAGTGACGTAGGTGTTAAGGCGTAGCATGGCTTCTTTGCTGATGCCCTTACGCGGAAAACCGTACCCGGAAGCCACCTCATATTCTTCGCCGCAATCCGGACACACGGCATAGATACCATCCATCTCGCACGGACTTCTGCGACCTTGCGCCGCGCAGTGCGGACACGCTAAGTCGAACGCCGCGTAGCCGACCATGCTGACATACAGTACTACTCCTCCGTAGCCCCAGGCGTCCATAGCCGTTGCGGGTAGTTTCCATACGCCGTTCTCTTTGTAGCCGTCGCGGTCCAGCGTGATATATGCATTGAGGTTCTGCGGCGTGAAGTCGATAAACACCGTCTTCGTATTCACCTCAAAGCGCACCGGATAGGTGGGCACACTGCTGCGGGTAGGACCGTCGCAGCTGCAAAACGCCATACAGATCGCTACTATGATTAGTTGCCGGAGACGCCGCATATATGAACCGTAAAGATGAGGGTGGAATAGGGCGGAATGTAGACCGTACCTCCTTCGGTGCCGCTTCCTTCGGCTTCGCCGTAAGAACCCGAGTCGTATTTGTCGGCATCGTAGCCCAAGTAAGCAGGGATATAGAGTTCGATGTCGCCGTTGTTATGAATCTGCCGGCAGCCCTCGACAAAACCTGGTATCATCTGCGGCAGGTACAACGAGGCCTGATTAGCCGTCTCAATCACGCAGCCGTTGATGAGTTTGAGGGTATAATCGCACACCACGGTGCTGGTGCTGTTCGGTAGGGCATCTTGGGGCGTGGGGTCGGCAATAATCTTATACTGCAAACCGCTGTCCGTGCACTTCACGCCGGGTTTGGACTTGTTGGCTTGTAACCAAATCTCGTTTTGCGTCTTCCAGTCGATCCAGTTATTCTGCTTACAACCGGCAAGGGCGAAAAGAGCGATAACGATGTATATAAGCGGGTGTCGAGCCGCTCGACTTATTTTGCGATCCATAATTCAGGATTTAAAATGTTTCTATCTTTGTATATTTGGAAATACAGTTCTGTTTTTTTGTCTTGTTCGGGGTCGGTGAAGATGACGCCGATAGTCTGTTTGGTGTCCACCTTATCACCTTGCTTGACATTCAGTTTGCTGAGGTTCGAATAGACGGAGCGGTAGTTACCATGTTGTACGATCACCGCGTAAGTGCCGCCTACCATGAAGCAACTCGTCACCTCACCTTTATACACCGCGCGGGCTTTCATGCCGGCCGTCGTCTGAATGTATATGCCTTTGTTGTCTATCGTGACTTGCGAATAGACGGGGTGTTGCTGTTTGCCGTAATGGCCGCTGATCATGCCTCGCTCCACGGGCCATGGGAGTCGTCCTTTGTTTGCCTCAAATCCGCCGGCTATCAGTTTCTGCTCTTTAGTGAGTGAGGTCTTGGAGTCTTTCGCCGTCTGTTTGCGGATCATGTCGTCGATCTTCTTGTTCAGCTCCGCCACTTTCTTCTGTTTCTGCTTCAACTGCTTGGTCAGGTCTTTCTCTTTGCTCTTCAACTGCGTGAGCATGGTTTGCTGCTTGCGTTCGTCGCGCTTGAGGTTGTCCTGTTCGCGCTTACGTTTCGAGAGCGCCTGTTTCTTGTCGTCCCGATTGGCTTGCAGCAACTCGTTCTGCGTGTCTATCTCTGCTTGTGTACGAGCGATGCGGGCTACCTGCTCTTGGCGGAAGTGCGCAAACTCCTGCAAATACCGCGCGCGGCGGGCTAACTGTTGGAAACTGTCGCTACTGATGAGAAAGAGCAGGGGGGATTGTTGCAGCCGGGCGTAATGTGTCTGACGTGTCATGCGGGCATAATCCTCTTTGTAGCTTTCGAGCACCTGTTGCAGCGAGTCGCGGGTGTTGCCCAGTGCCTTCATCTCGCGGTCGAGTGCAGTGATCTCGTTGTCCAGCGTGCGAATGAGTTTCTTCTGGTTCTTGATGTTCTGCTGCGTGAGTTGTAACTTATTCAGCGTCGCCGTCTCATCTTTCTTGGTCTGCTTGAGCATCTTATTGGTATGCTCAATCTCCTGCTGCAACTTCTTCTGCTTCTTCTGCAGATCCTTCACGCTATCCGCTGCAAGGCAAGTTGAAAATTGAAAAATGAAAATTGAAAGGAGAATGAGCAATCCTTTCACCTTTAACCTTTCACCTTTCACCTTTAACCTTTCACCTTTCACCTTTATCATAGCCATTTCGTAATATCTACTTCCGTATATTTGTTCAGCCGTGCGTGATTCACTTTCACCGGCACATCAAGTTTGCGCGCAGGATAGTCGATCACCAGTTCAATCAGCTGGTCACCGAAGGTGTACATCAGCCGTGCTTTCTGTTCGCTTAAAGGTAACTCGGCGGTAGCTATTTGTTGCAGTACGTCCCAGTTGAGCGAAGGTGTCAATCGGCGGTTGATGTCGGCATAGGTTGCTTTCGCGTATCGACCATGCAACTTATCGATGGCAATCACCTCGAGCGGGGTCGCTTCGACGCGTAACATTTCCATCCCTAACATCGGCATCACGCTGATGACGAGCATTGAGTCGTGTACGGTCTGCATCGTCACGTTCGCCGACAAGCGGTCGTTCGCGGTCGCTACCGTCGCCCGTGCGCCTTGCACCAGGCAGGTATGCCACGCGGGCACACTTACCGTCGGCTCTTGGCGCTCCGCTATTTTCTTCTTCGTGCCGCAGGCTACCAACAGCAGCGCGGCGCACAGCAATATGAGGTATCTATTTAATCGCATTCAAGTGTTTCAATACTTCTTTTTTTGTCGCTTCATTTGGGGCATTGATCAGCGCGCGGTTCAGGTAAAACTTCGCCAACTCATCTTGTCCTTTGAGGTGCAAGATCCATCCGTAGGTGTCGAGGTACACCGCGTTGTTGGGTTCTTCGCGAATAGTCTGTTCGCTCATTCGCTCTGCGCGCTGCAGGTCGCCCTTGTGCGTCGCAAGGTGATAGGCGTAGTTATTCAGTATCCCGATATGTCCGGGGTAGATCGCCAGAATCTTGTCATACGCCGCATACAGGTCCGCCGGTTTGGGCTTCATCTGTTCCAGTACCTCCACGCGGAAGACCAAAAACTGCAGGTCGGTTGGGTCGAGTTCCAAATACTTGTCAATGACTGCCAAGGCTTTTTTCGGTTGCTTCATCGTGAGGTGGAGGCGATATCGTATCACGGCACTCGAAGCATCAAAACCTTTGACATCGTCGATGCGGTCCTGAATCTTCAAGGCCTTCTTCCATTCCTTCAGACTGATGTATACCCGTTGCAACCGCTCCATCAGGTCCTCGTCCTCCGGGTTTACTTTCAACGCTCGCTCTCTGACATGCATGGCTTCTACCATCGCCTCTTCTGTCTTCTGTTCCAAGAGCGCAGAACTGTATCGGTACCAACAATCCCTCGGGTCGGCTTCGAAGGCACGCTTGAACGCATCCATGGCGCGCTCTTCCTGTCCCATACCTAAGTATAGAATCCCGAGGTAGTCCAGCGTCTTTCCGTCGTTCGGTTTGATGGCGTCGCAGAACTCGAACAGCACCAAAGCCTTCGGATAGTCTCCGTGCTCCATCGCCTCCATCGCCGCGTACCAGTAGTACGTGAACTGCTGCTTCTGCTCCGTGGTTAACACCTCTTTCTTCTCTCCCTTTCGGGCATACCCGGGAAGAAAGAAGAGCAAGCACAAAACCAATAATATTTGTTTACAACTTTTTCTCATAATAAGTGAGCATATAACCCTCTCGGAGGTGTCTCGAGCGGTTGGGGTCCGCGAGAGTCATCGAGCAGGGGGCGAGTTCCTTCGAAGGGTTAATATGCGAACGATGTGCTATTTTCTTCCAGAATGTCCGAACCCTCCGGCGCCGCGCTCCGTATCACTCAACTCCGTCACTTCGACGATCTCCGGCGTCTCGTGCTTGGCGATCACCATCTGGCATATCCGCTCGCCCGGCTCGATGGTCTGCGGCTCGCCGCTGAGGTTGATCAGTATCACGCCTACCTCGCCGCGATAGTCCGCATCAATCGTACCCGGGGTGTTGAGCACCGTCAACCCGCGCTTGAGCGCTAATCCGCTACGCGGACGTATCTGCGCCTCAAAACCCGCAGGCAGTTCGATGAACAAACCCGTCGGGATCAGTCGTCGCTCCATCGGCGCCAAAGTGATCGGTTCGTCGATGTTACACCGTATATCCATGCCCGCTGCCTGCGCACTCTCGTACTTCGGCAGCGCATTCTTACTCTTATTGATGATTTTTAAAATCATGACTTAAAACCTTTTTTCTGCGAGTACCCTCAGCCCGTCCGGAACGATTTTGATGCGTATATCTTTCTCCATCTCCACCGGGTCGCCATCAATGTGGAACGGGCCGGCCTCCTCGCGCTCCAGCGTGACTTCTTTCGCGCGGATGGTATCCATGAAATGGCTGTCATCGATGTTACCCGTGAACAGTCTCAACGCTAACGAAGCGCTAGCAAGGATGGCGTGACTCGACATCAGCATGATATCCATCTTCCCGTCTTGGATGCTGGCTTTCGGCGCTATCATCGCCTCGTAGCCCCATTGGTTCGCATTAGCGAACGTGATCAGGAACGCTTTATGGTTCACGTCAATACCATCGCCAACGAGGTGGTAGTTCTGCGGCTGGTACGCGAACGCCTCTTTGAGCACGTTCTGCAAGTAGGTCATGAACCCGCGCTTGTTGCTGCCCGCGAAGTTATCTGCTACCAATGCATCAAAACCCGTGCCACAGGTGCTGACAAACAGTTTGCCGTTTGCCAAACCATAATCCACACTAATCGGTTCGCTATGGTTGATCATCTCCAGCGCTTTCTGCGGACGCATCGGCACATTCAGGTGACGGGCAAACCCGTTGCCGCTACCCATAGGAATGATACCAAGGGCAGTCTTCGTGTCTCTCAGACCTTTCGCTACCTCGTTCACCGTACCGTCACCGCCGACGGCTACCACGGCGTCAAAACCCATGCGGGCATATTGGCGCGCCAACTCCGTCGCGTGTCCTGCGTACTCTGTGAACGTGATGTTCGGCAACCATTGACTCTCGTCCAGCGTCTGCATGATCACTTTCGGCAACTTACGCTTCTCTTTCTGCGTCTCCTTTGGACCCGAAACAGGGTTGATGATAAAAGCTATATTTTTCATAAGCACATATTAATGCAAACTAAATCGGGCGCAAAATTAGCAAAAATCTTCCATATGCGCAAGCATACGCGTAAAAAACTGCCATTTTGGCAGAAAAAAATCGGCGGCACACATTTTGTGCTTGCATATATCGGAAAAAAGTTGTACCTTTGCCCCCGCATTTTGTGTAAATACGAAAAACGAGATATGAATTTTATTGAGATTATTACCAAACTCTTTGGTAACAAAGCGCAGAAAGATATGCGTGCTATCCAGCCTGTTGTCGAGCAGATCAAGGCGGAATACGAGCGCATTGATGCGTTGACGAATGATGAACTCCGTGCGCATTCCCAGGCGCTGATGGACAAACTTCAGGCTGCGGTAGCGGACCGCAAGGCGCGCATCGCCGAACTGAAAGCATCCATCGAAGCGACGCCTATCGAGAAGCGCGAGAAGATCTACAACGAGGTCGACAAACTCGAGAAAGAGATTAAAGAAGTGTATGAGAAAGTGCTGACGGAGATTCTGCCGGAAGCTTTTGCGATCGTTAAATCCACCGCCCGTCGTTTTGCGCAGTCCGAGACGGTTGAAGTGACAGCGACTCAGTTAGACCGCGACCTCGCGGCCGACCCGCGTTTTGACTTCGTGGAGATAGACGGTGAGAAGGCAATCTATAAGAACCACTGGATGGCCGGCGGTAATGAGATCACTTGGGACATGATCCATTATGACGTTCAGCTCTTCGGTGGCGTCGTGCTGCACCAAGGTAAGATCGCCGAAATGGCGACCGGTGAAGGTAAGACCCTCGTGGCAACCCTGCCGGTGTACCTCAATGCCCTGACGCACGAAGGTGTGCACGTAGTGACGGTCAACGACTACCTGGCGAAACGTGATAGCGAGTGGAATGGACCGATATACATGTTCCTCGGCCTCACTGTCGATTGTATCGACAAGCATAAACCCAACTCCGACGAGCGCCGTAAGGCCTACGCCTGCGATATTACCTTCGGAACCAACAACGAGTTCGGTTTCGACTACCTGCGTGATAACATGGCTACCTCGCCCCTCGACCTCGTACAGCGCGGACATAACTTCGCGATTGTCGATGAGGTGGACTCCGTCTTGATTGACGATGCCCGTACCCCGCTTATCATCTCCGGTCCTGTGCCCCGCGGCGAGGACCAGATGTTCGATGAATATAAGGACCGCGTAGCGCAACTCGTGCGTACCCAGACGACGCTCACCACCAAACTGCTCGCGGAGGCGAAAGCGAAGATGGGTTCCGCCGACGAGAAAGAACGCGAAGCCGGCGAACTGGCCCTCTTCCGCTCCTTCAAGGGTATGCCGAAGAGCAAAGCATTGATAAAATTCCTCTCCGAACCCGGTATCAAGGTGCGTATGCAGAAGACCGAAGAGTTCTATCTGCAGGAGAACGAGAAGAACATGCATATCGCGACCGACGAACTCTACTTCGTCATCGACGAGAAGAACAAGTCTATTGAGCTCACCGACAAAGGTATCGATGCCTTGACCGGTACGACCGATGACCCGAACTTCTTCGTGCTGCCTGATGTAGGCTCTGAGATGGCGGAACTCGAGAATAATGCCGCCCTCAGCGCTGATGAGAAACAACAACGCAAAGACGATATCCTTACCAACTATAGCATCAAGTCCGAGCGTGTACACACCGTGCACCAGCTCCTCAAGGCCTACACCCTCTTCGAGAAAGATGTCGACTACATCATCGACGGCGGCGAGGTCAAGATCGTCGATGAGCAGACCGGTCGTGTCATGGAAGGTCGCCGCTGGTCGGACGGACTCCACCAGGCCGTAGAAGCCAAGGAGAACGTGAAAGTCGAAGGTGCTACCCAGACTTTTGCGACGATCACGCTGCAGAACTACTTCCGTATGTATAACAAACTCTCGGGTATGACCGGTACGGCCGAGACCGAGGCAGGGGAGTTCTGGAATATCTACAAACTCGATGTAGTCGTTATCCCGACCAACAAGCCCATCGCCCGCAACGATATGAACGACCGTATCTATCGCACCAAGCGCGAGAAGTACAACGCCGTCATCGATGAGATTCAGTCGATGGTAGAGCAGGGTCGTCCGGTGCTCGTCGGTACGACGAGTGTCGAGATCTCCGAGTTGCTCAGTAAGATGCTCCGTCTGCGTCAGATTCCGCATAACGTCCTCAACGCCAAACTGCACCAGCAGGAGGCGCAAGTCGTAGCTGAAGCCGGTCGCGCAGGCGTCGTAACGATTGCTACGAACATGGCCGGCCGTGGTACGGATATCAAGTTGACGCCCGAGGTCAAAGAGGCCGGCGGTTTGGCGATCATCGGTACCGAGCGTCACGAGTCCCGTCGTGTGGATCGTCAGTTACGCGGACGTGCCGGTCGTCAGGGTGACCCGGGATCTTCTGTCTTCTACGTCTCCCTTGAGGATGACCTGATGCGTATGTTCGGCTCCGACCGTATCGCCTCTGTCATGGACCGTATGGGCTTCCAGGAGGGCGAGATGATCGAGCATTCGATGATCTCTTCGTCCATCGAGCGCGCACAGAAGAAAGTGGAGGAGAACAACTTCGGTATCCGTAAGCGCCTCATCGAGTACGATGACGTGATGAACCAGCAGCGTAACCTTATCTACGCAAAGCGTAAGCACGCCTTGATGGGTGAGCGTATCGGCGTGGATATCACCAACATGATCTATGAGACGGCAGAGAATATCTTCGCCGAAGCCCGCGCGATGAATGACTACGAGGGACTCAAATACGACGTGATGCAGACCTTCGCGATCGAACCTCCGTTCGACGAGGAGACCTTCAACCGCGGCCGTAAGAACGAACTGAGTGAGCAACTCGCCGAAGCGGCGCTCGAGAGTTTCAAACGCCGTATGGACAAACTGATGCAGGTGGCCGATCCGGTCATCCAGCAGGTCTATGAGACCAAGGGCCAGATGTACGAGAATATCCTCATTCCTATCACCGACGGCAAGCGCGTGTATAACATCGCCGTCAACCTCAAGGCGGCCGCCGAGACGCATTGCAAAGAGGTAGTCAAGGAGTTCGAGAAGCGCATGTTGCTCTTCGTCATCGACGATGAGTGGAAAGAGCACCTCCGTCAGTTGGACGACCTCAAGCAGAGCGTGCAGAACGCGTCCTACGAGCAGAAAGACCCGCTGTTGATCTACAAACTCGAGTCGTTCAACATCTTCAAGGGCATGCTCGATAACTTCAACCGCCGCGCGATAGCGATCCTTCTCCGCGGACAGATCCACCAGCAGGAACCCGACCGCGTGCAGCAGGCCCAGCAGCAACGCCGTATGGATATGTCGCGTTACCGCACCCAGAAAGATGCGGTACAGCAAGCCGCTCAGGCTTCCGGCATGGCGGCTGCCGCAGGTAGAGACACCCGTGAGCAGGTGCATCAGGGACCGATCATCGCTGATAAGAAACCGCGTCCGAACGACCCCTGTCCGTGCGGATCCGGAAAGAAGTATAAACAATGCCACGGCAAACTGAGCGCCGGTGTTTAGTGAGACATAACTTCGTTATATCGCTATACCGGTATATCGTTATACCGATTCTCCTTTGCGCTG
>ONJT01000002.1 GCA_900318245.1 uncultured Bacteroidales bacterium | reverse complement strand
GAGCCGCCATGGGACTCACGTCCTGCAACGTCGTTCGTACTATCACGAACAAGTCGGAATTCTACCAGCGCGGCGACACCTCGGTCATGATCCAAACGAGAACCACCGAGTCTTACGACGCTTCGAAGAAGTAACATTATTAACAAACCTAACAACAAGAAGTCGCAGCACGCGGCAGACCAGAAGATGATTCTGGCTACTCACCGCGTAGCGGCAACCGAGGACACCCACTGCAACCGCCTGTACATCCGTGGTTTGAGTTCCGTAACTCGCTCGACGGTGCCGCAGGCGAAAGAGCTCGCAGCACGTTCGCGCTTCGCTTCGGTTGCAGCAGCTGTCAAAGCCCGCGGCAAGGACCTGATGCAGCAGGCGACCGACATCGCCGACTTCCTCGCACAGAAGGACACCGCCGGTGGCAAAAAGACCATGAAGGCGTATCTGTGGAAAGTCTGCGGTGACGCGTACGACGCAGCTCTCGCAGGAGCGTAAGCACTGCGCCTACATGGCGAAAGGCACCCCTCGGGGTGTCTTTTTTTTACTTTTTCTTGCATATGTCAGAAAAAAGCAGTATCTTTGCAGCCGCAAAGATGTGCACTGAAATAAATATAACCAAATCAATAGTATGAAAGAATACAATTTGACGACGAAGATGCGTGCCTATCAGTGGGACGAGTTGACGGATGAGCAGCGCGAGGTGCTCGAGTTGGCCAAAGCGCAAACGAAGCACAGTTACTGCCCGTACAGCGGTTTTCATGTAGGTGCGGCGGCGAAATTAGGGAACGGTGTGTTAATCCCGGGTTGCAACCAAGAGAACGCGGCATACCCGAGTGGGTTATGCGCCGAGCGTACGGCGCTGTTTGCCGCCGGCGCACAGTACCCGGAGCAGCCGGTGACGAAGCTCGCTATCGCCTGCTTCACGGGCGGGCATTTCACCAAAGAACCCGGTTCGCCTTGCGGTTCGTGCCGACAGGTGATGATCGAGACCGAGCACCGCTACGGCGGAAAGATGGAAGTGCTGCTGTACGGCGAGGACGCTATTTGGGTGTTCGAATCCGCAGCGGATTTGCTGCCCTTGATTTTCGTTAGCGAAAACCTTAAGGGATAAAAGAAAAATATATAAAAAATACCGAAAATATTATTCGTATAATCGCCTCAAGCGGTTAGGAAGTTAATGGTAGGAGTGAAGAAAATAGATGTGTATTTGCTGCGGAATTTTCTGGGGCTGTTCTTTGCTACTTTCTTCATTGCGATCTTTATATTGCTGATGCAGTTCATGTGGATCCACGTCGATGACCTGGTAGGCAAAGGTATCGGCTTGGGTGTGCTGTCGGAGTTTTTTATCTATGCCACGGCGGCGGTGGTGCCCTTGGCTTTGCCGCTGGCGATACTGCTGAGTTCGATCATCTCGTTCGGCAACTTAGCGGAGAAATCGGAGTTGACGGCGATGAAGGCGGCGGGAATATCGCTTTTCCGGATCATGCGTCCGCTGGCGATAGCGGTGGCGTTCCTTAGCGTAGGTGCGTTTTTTTTTAGCAACAACGTGCTGCCTAAGTCGCAGATGAAGCTCTGGGCGCTTATCTTCTCGCTGCGCCAGAAGAGTCCGGAGTTGGACATCCCCGTAGGCGAGTTCTACGACGACATCAGCGGATTTCATATCTACGTGCACGACAAGACCTCCCGCGGCGAGTTGCTCAACATCATGATATACGACTACTCGAACGGCTTCGAGAACGTGAAGGTGATGGTGGCGGACACGGGCCGACTGACGGTGAGCGCGGACAAGCACTACCTGATCTTTGACCTCGTCAACGGCGAGTCGTTCGAGGACCTGAACAAGAAAGAACAGCGCGCGACGCGGAGCACGAAGAATATCCCGTACCGGCGTGAGACCTTCGCGCACAAACGGCTGCTGATAGATTTCTCAACGGACTTCAACCGCTTCGACGAGTCGATCCTCGAGGACCAGCACGTGAGTAAGAACGTCGCGCAGTTGACGCACTCGATCGACTCGGTGCGGGTGGTAGCTGAAGGGCGGAGTAGAGAGCAGAGTACGCAGTTGCTGACCGACCGCTATTTCGGACGCGAGACGCGACGACAGGTGACCCTGCCCGAGACGGTGACGAAGGAGCAGAAAGAGAAATTCGATTGGGAAGGGCTGTGGAACTCGCTGGACGCGTTCCGCCAGAGGCAAGTGCTGCAGATAGCGGCTGAGCGGGCGCGTACGTACCGCGATCAGATAGAGTATAACGCGCTGCTGCTCGAGGACGCGGAGCGCTATGTGCGCAAGCACCAGATCGAGTTATACCGCAAGTACACATTGGCTTTCGCTTGCCTGATCTTCTTCTTCATCGGTGCGCCGCTGGGCGCCATCATCCGCAAAGGAGGATTAGGAGCGCCGGTAGTGATCTCGGTGGTGATGTTTATCATCTATTACATCATCGACAACACGGGATATAAGATGGCGCGCGAAGCGTTATGGCCCTGCTGGGCGGGTATGTGGCTCAGTTCGTTCGTGCTGCTGCCGACGGGTATCTTCCTGACCTACAAGGCTGCGACCGACTCGCCGCTGTTCAACCCTGAGGCATGGGAAAACGGTTGGAAGAACGTTGTTCAGTTTATAAAGAAAAAAATATAAAAAATACCAAAAATATTATTCGCATTCAGGCTAATATGAGAATCAATACAATAGAAGAGGCATTGGAGGATTTCCGTCAAGGGAAGTTTGTGATCGTCGTAGACGATGAGGACCGCGAGAACGAAGGCGACTTCATCATCGCGGCGGAGAAAATCACGCCGGAGAAAGTGAATTTCATGCTGCAACACGGTCGCGGCGTGCTCTGCTGTCCGATCACGGAGGCGCGCTGCGCGCAGTTGGACCTGATGCACCAGGTGGCGAATAACACCTCGATGCTCGGTACGCCGTTCACGGTGACGGTCGATAAACTCGAGGGCTGCACGACGGGTGTGTCTGCGGCGGATCGCGCAGCGACGATCCTGGCTCTCGCGGATCCCAACAGCAAACCCGAGACCTTCGGTCGTCCGGGACATATCAACCCGCTGTACGCGAAAGCCGGCGGCGTGCTGCAACGCGCCGGACATACGGAGGCAGGCGTGGACCTCGCCCGTCTGGCAGGACTGCAACCTGCGGCGGCGCTGATAGAGATCATGAATGCCGACGGCACCATGGCCCGTATGCCGCAACTGCAGGAAGTAGCGAAAGAGTTCGGGCTGAAGATCATCACGATCAAGGACCTGATAGCCTACAGGCTTAATGAGCGCTCGCAGAGCGAGCTCAATGATGAAATGAGCGCGGCAAAGCCGCTTAATGATGGGCTTATCGAGCGGGGGGAGACGGTGTTCCTGCCGACGCAGAACGGGGAGTTCATGCTCACGCCTTTCCGCGACCTGACGACGGGTCTGGAGCACGTCGTGCTGAGCAAAGGCGAGTGGACGAAAGACGAACCGATCCTCTGCCGCGTACACTCGAGTTGTATGACCGGCGACGTGTTCGGCTCGAAGCGCTGCGAGTGCGGCGAGCAGTTGGCAAAGGCGATGCAGATGATCGAGGCCGAAGGACGCGGACTGATCGTCTATATGAATCAGGAAGGTCGCGGCATCGGACTGATGAACAAGATCCGTGCGTATAAGTTACAGGAGCAAGGCGAAGACACGGTGGAGGCGAATGTGCATCTCGGTTTCCGTCCGGACGAACGGGACTACGGCGTAGGCGCGCAGATACTTCGCGAAATGGGGGCGTGCAAGTTGCGCCTGATGACCAACAACCCCGTGAAGCGCGTAGGACTGGAGAGTTACGGCATCGAGATCGTAGAGAACGTGCCGATAGAGATCCAACCGAACCGCTGGAACGAGCGCTACATGCGCACAAAAAAAGAGAAGATGCATCACGACTTAAAGCTGGTGTAAGAGTTTGGCACGATATTTGAAAGACTAAAGTATCGGGATACCGATATACCGATATATCGGGATACCGAGGAACCATTAAATAATTACGATTATGAGACGATTAACTACACTTTTGATGACGCTGATGCTGCTATGCATGGCTTCATGGGCTGAACAGACCGTAACGGTTTCTGCCAACAGTTCGGACATCTCCGAAGGCCTGGACTTGAAGGTTGTAGCTAAGCTTTTTGCAGAGGCTAAGAACCTGGAAGAGTTCGAGACGATGCTCAACAACCCGGATAGCGCATTCTGCAACCTCGACCTGAATGGGGACGGTCAAGTAGACTATCTGCGCGTTATAGAGACGGGCGAGGGCAACAAGCGACTGATCGTTTTGCAAGCTGTTCTGGCGAAAGATATCTATCAGGACGTTGCGTCTATCTACGTTGAGAAAGACGAGAAAGACCAGGTAAGCGTTCAGATAGTAGGCGATGAATACGTTTACGGCGAGGCCTACATCATCGAACCGGTATTCGTTTACCGTCCGATAATATACGACTGGTTCTGGTGCGACGCATGGTACGCATGGCATAGCCCTTGGTACTGGGGATACTGGCCCGGATGGTGGTACGTACATGACTGCTGGGCGCACGACTGGTACTGGCATCACTGCTACGCATGGCATCATCACCACCCCTGCTGCTCTTTCCGTCGCGCACAAGCTGTTCGCCACGGCTATCGGGATTTACACCGCGATGTATCGCGTAGAGACTACGCTGCCGCACATCCCGACCGTTCGTTCTCGGATCGCAACGCAGGTATGCGTAACGCCGGTGATATCCGTCGCAGCAGCGGTAGCGTAGGAGGAACGCGCACGGCATCGGGTTCGGCAACAACCCGCGGTACCGGTTCGTTCGACCGCACGGCATCCGACAGCCGCACCTACGGCAGCCGTAACACCGCAGCTACGCGCAGTGCAGAAGGCCGCACGGCCGGCACTCGCACCACCGGCGGAAGTGCCACGACCCGCAGTTCGGGTTCGTACAGCACCCGCAGCGCAAGCGCCAGCACCGGTAGTCGCAGCGAAGCAAGTTCGCGGAGTACCGGCAACCGCACGAGTTCGGGTTCGTATAGTACCCGCAGCACAGGCCGTTCGAGTTCGTACAGCACTCGCTCGGCAAGCAGCAGTCGTTCGGCAGGCTCGACCTACAGCACAAGTCGTAGTGCCGGCAGTAGCTCCGGCGCACGCACGTACTCCGGCAGTTCGAGCAGTCGCTCCGGCGGCAGTTACTCGAGTCCGAGTCGTTCGAGCAGTAGCAGCAGTTACGGCGGAAGTCGTTCCAGCGGCGGTTATTCCGGCGGAAGCCGATCCAGCGGAGGTTATTCCGGCGGTGGAGGCAGTCGCTCGAGCGGAGGCTTCTCCGGAGGCGGCGGTGGACGCTCCGGTGGCGGAAGTGCAGGTACTCGTCGATAAGAGCTGAGAAGAAAACAAATAAGGTGGCCAAACGGTCACCTTATTTATTATACGTACGCGCGCAGGCGTGCGCCTGTTAATGCGCAGCGAGCATGTGCGCGGGATCAAGCAGGTCATCCAGTTGCTCTTTGCTGAGCAGACCCTGTTCGAGCACGAGGTTATAGACGGATTTGCCGGTCTCGAGAGCCTCTTTGGCGATCTTCGTAGCGGCCTTATATCCGATGACGGGGTTGAGCGCCGTAACGATACCGATAGAGTGCTTGACGGTCTCGAGGTTATGCTCGCGGTTGAGGGTGATGCCGTCGATACATTTCTCGCGGAGGATCTTCATCACGTTCTGCAACCAAGTCACGGACTCGAAGATACACTCGGTGATGATCGGCTCCATGACGTTGAGTTGGAGTTGGCCTGCTTCGGCAGCGAAGGTGACAGCGGTGTCATTACCGATGACCTTGAAGCATACCTGGTTGGTGACCTCAGGGATGACAGGGTTGACCTTACCCGGCATGATGGAGCTACCCGGTGCCATCGGCGGAAGGTTGATCTCGTGCAGCCCGCAGCGCGGACCGGAAGCCATGAGGCGCAGGTCGTTACACATCTTACTCAGTTTGACCGCGAGGCGCTTGAGCGAAGCGGAGTAGCTGACGTACGCGCCGGTGTCGGGCGTAGCCTCTACGAGGTCGCTCGCCAGTTGGAAGGGTTCGCCCGTCAGTTCGCGCATCTTCTTGATGCACAGTTCGGCATAGCCGGCCGCGGCGTTGAGTCCCGTACCGATAGCCGTTCCGCCCATGTTGATCTCATAGAGCAGGTTGACGTTGCGCTCGATGTTGGCGATCTCCTCTTCGAGGTTGTTAGCGAAGGCATGGAACTCCTGGCCGCTGGTCATAGGCACGGCGTCCTGCAACTGGGTACGGCCCATCTTGATGGAGTCGTTGAACTCGTCGCCTTTCTTACGCAGCGCCGCGATGAGGTTCTTGAGCTCCGCCTCGAGTCCGCGGTTCATGCGGATGAAGGCATAGCGGAAAGCGGACGGATAAGCGTCGTTGGTGCTCTGCGCGCAGTTGACGTGGTCGTTGGGCGAGCAGTACTGGTATTCACCACGCCGGTGGCCCATGAGTTCGAGTGCACGGTTGGCGATGACCTCGTTGGCGTTCATGTTGACCGTCGTGCCGGCACCGCCCTGCACCATGTCGGTGGGGAACTGGTCGTGCATCTTGCCGTCGATGAGTTCGCGGCATGCCTGTGCGATCGCCTCGTAGATCTCATCGTTGATGATACCTAATTCGTGGTTGGCTTCTACCGCTGCGAGCTTGATATAGCCCATAGCGATGATGTACTCCGGGAAGTCGGACATCTTGAGGTTAGACACTTTGTAGTTGTCGATACCGCGCTTGGTCTGGATACCATAGTACGCATCAACAGGCACCTCGAGTTCGCCTAACAAGTCGGATTCTACTCGATGGAGTTCAGTTCCTTTCGGGGTAATGCAGGATGTTTCCATAAGATTAGAGTATTAGTGATTTAACAAATTCTATGCGGTTGAAGGTTTGGAGGTCTGTCATCTTCTCGCCCAGGCCGATATAGCGCACAGGAATCTTGAACTGGTCGCTGATGCCGATGACCACGCCGCCTTTGGCTGTGCCGTCGAGTTTGGTGATGGCGAGCGAGGTGACTTGGGTGGCAGCCGTGAACTGGCGCGCCTGCTCGAAAGCGTTCTGGCCTGTCGAACCGTCGAGGACGAGCATCACGTCGTGCGGTGCATCAGGCACCACTTTCTGCATCACGTTCTTGATCTTCGTGAGTTCGTTCATGAGGTTGATTTTGTTATGCAGTCGACCGGCGGTGTCGATGAGTACGACGTCCGCATCATTGGCTTTGGCGGACTGGAGGGTGTCGTAAGCTACGGACGCGGGGTCGGAGCCTTGCTGCTGCTTGATGACGGGTACGCCGACGCGTTCGCCCCATATACAGAGTTGCTCTACGGCAGCGGCGCGGAAGGTGTCGGCTGCGCCGAGGTACACTTTCTTGCCGGCCTGCTTGTATTGGTAGGCTAACTTACCGATGGTGGTGGTCTTACCTACGCCGTTGACACCGACGACCATCACCACGTAGGGTTTGGCGGGCAGCGGCGCGGAGAAGTCGAGTACGTCCTCGACATTGTTCTCTTGCAGCAGGGACGCTATCTCGTCCACCAGCAGGTGCCGTAGTTCGTCCGTGCCGACATACTTGTCGCGCTTGACGCGCTCCTGCACGCGCTCGATGATGCGCAGAGTCGTCTCAACACCTACGTCCGAGGTGATGAGCGCCTCTTCCAAGTTATCCAGCACATCATCGTCGATGGTGGACTTACCGGCTATCGCGCGACCGATCTTACTGAGCACCGACTCTTTGGATTTCTCCAGCCCTTTGTCGAGTGTCTCTTTTTTCTCTCTGTTGAATAATCCGAAAAATGCCATGTTATTTATCGTATGATTTTAGCTATCGTAAGAAAAATGATTTTAAAGTATTGACCCAGTGTGGGGTTGTTGATATACCGCCTGTTGAGCGCTATCTTCGCCGGCATGATCTCGTCTATATAGGTCTTGTCCGGATCCGCGGCTTGCGCCAGGAGTTTGTTCTCGTCGATATACTCGATAGAGGCATAGTCGGTGATGCCCGGTCGAACGGACAGCACTTGGCGCTGCTCTTCGGTATAGAGGTCCACGTAGCGGCGCACTTCCGGCCGCGGGCCGACGAGCGACATGTCGCCAATGAGTACGTTCCATAACTGCGGCAGTTCGTCGAGTTTGAACTTACGGATATAATAGCCGGCGCGCGTGATGCGCGGGTCGCGGTCGCCGATGGTGATAAGACTCATCTTGTCTGCCCCGACACGCATAGAGCGGAACTTAAGCAGCCCGAAGTCCAGGTTGTGACGCCCTACACGCTGCTGGCGGTAGAACACCGGTCCCGGGTCATCGAGCACGATCCACAGCGCGACGATGAGCAAGAGCGGGCTGAGGAAAAGCAGTCCGAAAAAGCTGAATACTATGTCGCACAAGCGGGTCATCTATGTGTCAGGATGTCGGTATATTGTTCGATGATATAATCTATCTCTTCGTCCGTCAGGCGCGTATGCAGCGGGAGGGTGATCTCATTGACAAAATGCGCGTAGGCGTTCGGGAAGTCCTTGATGTCAAAGCCCATTTTCTTGTACGCCGTCATCATCGGCAGGGGCTTATAGTGCACGTTGGTGGCGATACCGCGTTCCGCCATTTTGACGATGATGGCCTGGCGCTCTTCGAGGCTCGCTCCGGGTATGCGCGTGAGATAGAGGTGACCGGACGAGAGGTAGTCGTCGGTATAGTGATTCAGCACCTCTACGCCGAGGGGCTTGAAGGCGGCGTCATACCGCGCGATGATCTCGCGGCGACGAGCCAAGAGGGCAGGGTAGCGCTTCATCTGTACAAGTCCCAGCGCCGCCATGATATCCGTCATGTTGCATTTATACCACGGACCGACGATGTCGTACTCCCATGCGCCGAGTTGGGTCTTGGCCAGCGCATCTTTCGACTGCCCGTGCAGCGAGAAGAGTTGTATCTGATGATAGAGCGCTTCGTCGTCGATACCTTCGATGGTGCGCCAGGTGAGGGCACCGCCTTCGGCTGTGGTGAAGTTCTTCACTGCGTGGAAGGAGAAGGACGTGAAGTCCGCGATGGCGCCTACCATCTTACCGTGCCGTGAAGCCCCGAAGGCATGCGCCGCGTCGGCGCAGATGGCGATGCGTCCGAGGGCGCGCTGGATATCGCTCGCGGGGCGGAAGAGTGCACGCTTGCGCGCGACGAGCGCGAAGAGTTGGTCATAGTCGCAAGGTATACCGGCTAAGTCCACAGGGATGATGGCCTTCGTGCGCTCGGTGATAGCTGCTTCGACGGCTTGATAGTCCATCTCGAGACAGTCTTTCTGCACATCAACAAACACCATCTTTGCGCCTACGTGGTACACCACCGATGCGGAGGCCGTGTAGGTGTAAGCCGGCACGATGACTTCGTCCCCATCGCCGATGCCCAACAGACGCAGCGCCAGTTCGAGACAGGCCGTCGCTGAGTTGAGACACGCCGCACGGGCGGTGCCTACATAACTCGCTATTTGCCGCTCCAGCTCTTTGGTGCGCGGGCCGGTGGTGATCCAGCCGGACAAGATGGCGTCGCGTACTTCATTCACTTCCGCCTCCGTCATGTCCGGCGGCGAGAAGGGGATATTAAATCGTTTTAATTCGCTTGACATATCGTATTTTCTTATAACTGTTTCCAATAATATTCATGCCCATCCAAAAGGCTGCGGCGATTGGATTCATCTGCGCGCCCTGACGGAAGAGGATATAGTGCCAGCCGATCTTCTTCCATACGCCGGTGGGTGTGATAGAACCTGTCCGGCGCCGGTATTGCGCCAAGCACTCCGGTAGCAGGTAACAGTCCGCTTTCCGAATCGCTTGCAGCCACATCGCCGAGTCGTTGTTCTTCCGGATGTCCGGTATCTGAATGCGACCGACGACCTGCGCATCGTACACCACACTCAGGCAGCCCGGCCAGCAGCAGCAATACATATCGAACGGCCGCACATGCTTCTTTCCGCTCACGTAGATTTGCAGGGGCTTGGAGTCTTCATCTATCTCCGTGTACTCGTGGTAGGTGAAGGCATAGCCGTGCTGCTCCATGAACGCGATCTGTCTGGTTAGTTTCTCCGGCGCCCATACGTCATCGGCATCGAGGAAAGCGATGTAACGTCCTTGGGCTTCCCGCAGCGCTTTGTTACGCGTTAGCGCCGCGCCGGAATTATGCTCATTGCGCATATAATGAATGCGCTTGTCTGCAAACGAGCCGATTAGCTCGGCGGTGTTATCGGTCGAGCAGTCGTCCACGATGATGAGTTCCCAGTTGGTGTAGGTCTGGGCAAGCACACTGCGAATAGACTCGGCGATAAACCGACCGCAGTTGTATGTGGGCATTATGACGCTAACCAGTTCCATCATTTCATTTGCTTTGCCATGGTGATTTCGTTCTTTCCTTCAAAAACCGGCTCCAGTCCCTGACGCTTGTAGAACGAAATCGCCCGGATATTATCGGTATAGACACTTAATGTGTATGCCGTGATATTTCTGTTTCTCAAGAGCTCTTCAAAATGCTGCACCAACGCATCGGCAATACCTTTCCCGCGGAAATCAGGCAAGACGCAGATAGATAGCAGGTCGCCTTTTTGCGTCGCTTCATAGCCTTTGCTTTTCGGCAGGAAGTTATCCAGGCATTTTGAGTACACGAGTTTGTTACAACTCAAAAGGCCGATCAGTACCCGTCGGATGAGTGCTTTTTTGTTCTTCTGCATAAACCGCTCGCGCGCTTTCGTCGGCCGTTCGTAGCCCATACAGAAACCGATGAGCGAGTGGTCCTCTTCCGCTACCACGAAGATATTCTGCTCTTGGACGTACTCGCTGTAGAAAGCACGTATCAGCGCTTCGCCCAAGAATGCCCACATCGAATCCGGAAAGCACATAAGATGCACTTTCGCGATGGACGGGATGTCCGCTAATGTGGCGAGTCGATAGGTGATCATTATTCTGCGTGGTTGGTCTTGAAGGTGTGGTATAATTGTATGGTTTTGCGGGCAGCGCTTTCCCAACTGTTCTGCTCCACGATATGATGCAGGATAGCCGGTAGGTCTTTCGTCTCTTTGGAGTGGCCTACGCACCAAGTGATGGTGTCGGCTAAGTCCTGTGCATCGCCGTTCTGGAACAATAACTGTTTAGGGTAGGTGTCTCCTAAGGTCTCGATAAACGTCGGCAAACAGGAGGCAATAACCGGTTTCTCAAAATACAAACCTAATAACAAGGCGCCGCTCTGCGAAATCTCCCGGTATGGGAAGATCAGGATGTCGCTTGCTTGAATCTCCTGATACAGTTCCTGGTCGCTGAGGTACTGGTTTCGCCATTCGATATGTTGGTCCGCGGCACGCTGCCAATAGGTGTTGTACAGTTTGCTATCGGTGTATCCGACGATTCGTATGTGCAGGTGCCGGCGAACCTCCTCGGGGAGCAACTCGCTCGCATGAATGAGCAGGTCGGTACCTTTGTAGTGCGATTGTTGACCGAAGAGTAGGAGGCGCGTACCCGAATGCTTCGGGCTCTCCGCCGGTACGGATTGCGGCGTGAAGATACCATGATGTACAACGGCTACGTGTGCTGCCGGTATGCCAAAGACTTTACTTATCGAACGAGCGGTGTCCTGTGTGTGGGTGATGATGCAGTCTATGAGTGGAAGGATCGCTACTATACGCTGCCTGTATTTCTCTTTCCCGGCCGCCGAACAGTTATGCGGGTATATATTATGCACGGTCAAGAGAATCTTCAGGCGCGGGTTCTTCCGACGCACCCACTTAAGCCAGTGCTTCTCCAGACTGCATATTTCCATAAAAGGCAACCACTGTAGATGCATTACGTCTATCTGTTCCCGCCGGATATATCGGGCCACCTTACCGTAATTGATGATACCTTCTACCACCTTCAACATTCGTTTCCACAGGTGCTTGCTATGTTTGTGCTTCTTAGGAATGAGGTTGCACAGCGAGAGCGGTGGTAGTTGCGTCTGGATGCTATAGGTGGGGCAAGCGAAGACCAACTGATCTTCTGCCTGTAACGATGCTTTGACACTCTCATAGAGCGCCCGATCGTACTTGTCCACTTTACCCGATATGTCAACCGCCAATATTCTCATTTAGAATCTTTCTTAGTCGTTCGATGCCTACCTCCAGGCCGAAGGTCTCGTAGTGTTTGTCTTGTATCTTCTCGCGCGAGTAGTCGGCCGATTGCATGTATTGTATGAGTTGTCTCAGCCCTTGCTCAAAACTCTCAGGGTCGTGGTACGTATAAAAATACGGAGCGTCCAACAACGCGTCATAGCCGCGTGCGGAGCGCTCGTGCACCAGCACCGGCTGACCGGAGCGCAAGCCGTCCATCAGGCGCAGTTTCAGTCCTCCGCCGGCGTCCATCGGGCAGAGATAGATATCACTCTCGGCTGCCAATTCGCGGATGTTCTCGGGGTTCGGCGTGAGGCGCATGCAATCGTGCTGTTGTACCATTTCCCGAATCGCTTTCGAGGGGTTGCGGCCCATGAGGTGAATCGTCCAGTCCGGCAAGATATTCCGGAAGAGCGGCAGGTACTGCTCTCCAAAACGGAGGAGCGGCGCCTGGTTCTGAATGTCGCCCAGCGCACAGGTGATGACCGCGCTCTTCGAAGCGGGGTGGGGCACCAGGGCTTGCCGTTCCGCGCGCGTCTCAAAGATGCTCGTCACGTGGTTCTGTGCATGTGCCCCGTACTCCTGCTCGAAGCGCAGGCGGTCCTGGCGCGTCAAGAAGAGATTGATATCCGCCCCTTGATAGCCTTTGCGCTCCCAATAACGGACTATCCGGTCGGTGCGACCTTTCAGGGTGAGGATCGACTTGCTATCCATCCGGTACTCCGATTCAAAATTATGGTGTAACACCACGACGCTCAGACCCATGGCATGAAGCGCCCGGATGTTGCATCCGGCGTATAATCCCGTGTTGATCATCACCCTTTCATACTCCCCTTGGTGCGCCCGCAGATAGTCCACGAGGAAGGAAGCGCTGCGGTAGAAACGGCCGCGCAGGAAACCCAGCACGCGCTGCATACGACTCCGTCGAGGCACATCTATGGTTCGATAGCGGCTATCGCGAATGTGCGCCTCTTGCGGATGCAGTACGTCCACTCGACCCGGGTACAGCGCCAAAAGAGCCTCCATGTAGGCTTGCGTACAGAACGACCCTCCGTTAGGAATAGTGATCGTCGTGTTGGTGGCGTCTATGAGTATGCGTTTAGCCATGGGTGTTAACTGCGTTTTTTTATAGAGTGATACAGCACGTAGTATGCTTTTTTCAGCGCTACGCGGAGTACGTTCCTGCAAAGGGTCTTGCGATACTCCTCATCTACCTCATTGTGAGTGGGACGGCGGAGATAGCGGATCTTCCAACAGGTATCCAGCGCGATCGCATGTAGTTTGCCGAAGGTATGCGAATGACGGGTGATGGTGCCTTCATTGTCGCGATACAGGAAAACGACCTGCTGCGTGTTGGCGATACCCTGTGCTTCGGCAGCCCGAATAGCGGTGATATCATCGCTGCCCCAGGCATAAGGCAGGTCATAGAACCCGCCGGCCGAGAGCAGATCCGAACGTTTATAACAGAAATCGCCGATAAACTGATGGCGGTAGGTAAACGTCCGATTAAAGAACAAACTCATCGCGGACTCCCACTCCGGGCGCGCTTTCGTATGGCATACGAGTTGGCTCTTGGCGTCGATGATGTCGGTCTGACCATGCAGCACCGATACCTCCGGATAGCGCGCGATCAGTTCGGCGTAGGTAGCTAAGCAATTCGGCATCAGTTTGTCATCATCGCCCATGCAGATGACGTACTCCCCTGAGGCGAGGCTCAGACAGTAGTTCCACTGCTTGACGAGGCGTCGGGCACCGATGTTCTGCTTGTTCTCGTAGTAATGAATACGCGGATCCGTATACGTCTCCACGATGCTGCGGATGTCTTCCGGAGAGGCATCGTTGACGATGATCAGTTCCCAAGACGCATAGCTCTGCGCCAACACACTATCGATACATTCTTTCAGGAAAGAACGCTTATAGGTCGGGAGCAATATGGAAAACAGCGTACTCATACAGGTTCGTGATGCCGATGTCTTAACAGGTATTCCAAGCCGAAAAACAGATAGAAGATAAACACCGCCAGTATCTGCAAGTTGGCCTCAAAAGAGTAATTAAACAAATACATTCCTCCCTGCATGCAGACCGTCATAGCAAAATAGACCAGGACCGCGCGGTGGAACGGTATCTGGTTAGGCGCATTGGTGCGGGTAAGCAGGCAGAAGACGATACTAAACAAGATAAAGAGGATAGCGGTCACTGTGCCGCCGAAGTCCAATACGAAGTCCCCGACAAAGGTGGAGAAGATAGAATCGTCCATCTTCATGTCGTAATACGTATTACGCACATCAAAGATACCGTTCGGTGACGACAATCCGATGAACTTTTTGAACACGTTGCACGTTCGGTCACCATAACGGATGCCGTCCGCATCCAGTGCGTAGTTGTTGAAATAGTACGGCGCTTCGCCGGTATAGTAGATGAGACCTCCCAATAGACCGCCCTCTTCTTCGCCAAAACGACTGACAGAAAGGGCAATAAACGGAATAGTGATCAACACAGCCAAAGAGATAAGAATCACCCGTACCCAGCGCTTGACTTGTTGGGAGAGCATGGGTTTCAAGGCGAGATAAGCAATGATGATGTTAAACACCGACATCGTCACTTCCGTACGCTGACCGTTACTTAGCGAATGGAAGGACTTGATGAGGACACATACGCCGAATCCGAGGATAGCCCATAAGCGTCGTTTCTCCAAGGTCAGATAGTAGAAGAACAGGAAAAAGGCCAGCGGGGAGAAGATATTAAAGATGATCGCCGGGATATTACTGATCGCGCCATCGTAATTGCTGTCTTCCGATTGGGACTCATAATACAGGTCCGCGCCGGCATCGCTATCCATCATGATACTGCGCAAGCCGTCCGCCATGTGACTGAGGATGTTCGGGATCTGCATGAGCGTGCACAGGATATAAATGATGGCGAATATGTTCAAAAACAGGATGGTCGGAGGCTCTATCTTCTGAATATCGTTCCGGTCATATTGAAGCGTCGGCCGGAGGGCTATCCATTCCATGAGCGCCAGGTAGATGAACGGGAAGAGTCTCAGCGGCACTACTTCGCCGTAGGGCCGGTTCGGGTCAAAAAACCAAAAGGCTCCGACAATCGGGTATAGCACGTAGGTGAGCAAGATGATACTGCCGGCACCCCAGCGCCAGTCTATCTGACGTTGGTGCCTCCAGAATATACATGCCATCAAAACGATGTATATCAGGGCGTATACTATGTCAATGCTGCCTATTTCCCCCATAATTCTTTAATAACCATACTGGGCCACTTCCAGTTTTGGTAAGCCAACTGCGCGAGACCCGGCGCCAGGATCAGTCCCCATACACCCATGTGCAGCGGGCTGAGGAAGATCCACAGCAACACCACCGTAGCGGCGCCGCTCACTAACGACGGGATGAAGAACGGAATCTTGTTATCCGCCATGATAAATCCGCCGGAGATAGCATGGTTGTGTTCCAGCGTGTTGATGAGTAACATCGCGGCCAGCATAGCCGGCGGTACAAACTGCGTCTGGCTGCCGATCAGTCTCAACGCCCATTCGCCGAGCCCTAACCAAGCCAGGCCGCCGACCGCAAAAGTAGCTAACAGACTGCCGATGCAGATCATATAATAGCGCCTCAGGCCCATGATATCATTCTCCGCACGGCACTGCGCCAGTTTCGGCGCATAGGCCTGATAACCCACCGTCGCGCACCGCGCCAGAATATCCATCACCTGCACCGTGATGCCGTAACATGCTATCTCTTCCAGTGACAGGAAGACCGATCCGATGAGCAGGGACGATTTATTGACCAGAAATCCGCCCAACTGCGTGAGGCCGACCTTTACGGCGTTCGGCGTGATGGCCGAGAGAATCTGTCTGGTGTCCTGCGGCTGTGCTGTCTGCAGGTGCGCTTTCAGTTCCCGTGTGAAGAAGACCTTATGGCTGACGAACCGGCGAACAAGCACAGAGGTGAGCTGTGCGGATACGATCGCCGTCAGACCCAAACCCGCATAGATCAGTCCTATCGCCAGACAGACGTAAATGCTTTGCGCCAGGATATTGATCTGCTGAATGCGCTTGACGTAGCCTTTGCCGGTGAGCAGCGCGTCGTAGTAGAGCGTGTAGAGGTTGTAACAATTGATGGTGATGAGTATCACCCATGCGATCAGGGCATCCTGATGATCCCCGGAGTACTTGCGTAGGATGTATAGGAAATAGGCAGTCCCGACTGTTCCTAACAGCGCCAGCACCGCCAGAGCAACCCATCGGTAGAACCGGCGCATGGCTTCGATCGTGCCATTCAGCAAACCGTAGTCCACCTCGGCATCCGTCGCTGCATGCGCCACACCTTCTTTCTGCAGCGTCTTCACGCCGGAGAAGATATAACTGATGTTACGCGCAAAAGACGGACGGAAACCGAAATCCAGCAACATAACCAGGACGGTGATAGTCTGGAAGATATTCCAGATACCTACCGTCTCTCGGGGCATTTCATGAAGGATAAACGGCAGTAGAATGACTCCCGCGCCGATCATGAAAAACGTGCCGGCGTAGCTCCACGCTATCTCGCGCTTCCCGATATGTTCTACTTTCTCAGCCAATTAGTCCCGTTTGAAAATATCGCGTGTGTATACTTTTTCCTTCACGTCATCCAGACAGCTGTCATAGCGATTGGCGATGATGGCTTGGCTGCGAAGTTTGAATTGCTCGAGGTCGTTCACCACTTCGCTTCCGAAGAAAGTCGTGCCGTTCTCTAAGGTCGGCTCATAGATGATGACTTGCGCACCTTTCGCCTTCACGCGTTTCATGATGCCTTGGATAGACGACTGACGGAAGTTATCGCTGTTCGACTTCATCGTCAGGCGGTACACACCGATCGTGCAGTCATGCTCCTGCGCCGCATCGAAATCGCCTTTCTGGTAGTAGTCGTAATACCCGGCTTTGGCTAACACGCGGTCGGCGATGAAGTCCTTACGCGTGCGGTTGGACTCTACAATAGCGCCGATGAGGTTCTCCGGCACATCCTGGTAGTTCGCCAGTAGCTGCTTGGTGTCTTTGGGCAAGCAATAACCGCCGTAGCCGAACGAAGGATTATTGTAGTGCGTGCCGATACGCGGGTCGAGACATACGCCGTCGATGATAGACTGCGTGTCCAGTCCTTTCATCTCGGCGTAGGTGTCCAACTCATTGAAGAAACTCACGCGCAGCGCCAGGTAGGTGTTGGCGAACAACTTCACGGCCTCGGCTTCTGTCAGGCCCATGATACGCACTTCTATGTCTTGCTTGATGGCGCCTTCTTTGAGCAGGTTCGCAAAGGTCTCGGCTGCGGCTAACTGCTGCTTGTCCGTCCTATCCGTGCCGACGATGATGCGGCTGGGGTACAGGTTGTCCTCGAGGGCTTTGCTCTCGCGCAGAAACTCCGGCGAGAAGAGAATGTGCTCGCAGTGGTATTTCTCACGCACAGATTTGGTGTACCCCACCGGAATCGTGGATTTAATCACCATGATGGCGCTTGGGTTCACGCGCAGCACCGTCTCGATGATGCTCTCTACTGCCGAGGTGTCGAAATAATTACGACGACTGTCGTAGTTCGTCGGCGCGGCGATCACCACATACTCCGCCTCTTTGTACGCCGTCTCGGCATCCAAGGTCACAGTGAGGTGCAAGTCCTTCTCCGCAAAGAATTTCTCGATATACTCGTCCTGAATAGGCGACTGCCGACGGTTGATCATATCTACCTTCTCGGGGATAATATCGACCGCCGTCACTTCATGGTGTTGGGCCAGTAGGGTAGCGATGCTGAGACCTACATAACCTGTTCCTGCAACTGCTATTTTCATGATTAGATATGTTCTTCTACTCCGCGGAAATGGACGTTGAGTTCGTGCAGATGCTCCAACAGAGTGCCAAGTGATGTTCCTTTGGTCATTTCTGCGAACGCATTCACGTCTTTCGGGAAGCACTTGCCTCCGTAGCCGTATTTGCCGTCCGGCCCCGGAACATAGGTGTGCGTATCGTTGATATAGCCGGACAGCAGTACGCCGGTATGTACCTTGCGCCAGTCTGCGCCCATCTTCTCGCAGTATTCCTTGCAGGCATTGAAATATGTCACTTTGTATGCGCCGAAAACGTTATGCATGTACTTGGTCAACTCTGCCTCGAGCGGACTCATGACGGTGAATTTCTTACCTACGAAGATCTTCGTCAGCAGTTCCTGTGCTCCGGTGAAGACCATGGTCTGCTTGTTGAAGTCCTCGATGAATGTGCGCTCGGTCAAGAACTCCGGCATGTAATACACATGGTGTCCGGTCTCTTTCGACAGCATCTCACTCGTACCCGGCAGAATGGTCGTGCGAACAAATACCGGCACGTCCGGCAGGTTCTTAATCAACTCTTTCATTAGACGCAAGTCCTGCGTGCCGTCTTCTTCCGTCGGCACGTGAATTTGCAGAAAAGCCACATCGATGCCACTCAGGTCATCGTTGTACCCCTTGTACGGGTCGCTGATAAATAACTTACACTCGGGGTTGTTGTTCTCCAACCAATTTTTGAGGGCTCCTCCTACGAAACCACATCCGATAATTCCAACGTTAATCATGTTTGTAATATATGTTTTTTAATCTAAATTCCAAAAAGTCCGCAAAGATACAACATTTTTTTCATATGTGCAAGTGCGTGCGTATATTTTCGATAAAAAATACATGTATGCGTAATTTTTTCACTTTTCACTTTCTGCTTTCCATTTTTTATTGTACCTTTGCAGCCGATTTTGCCTAAATATGGCTTGATAACAAAAACAACGATAAAATGAAACATTTCAAATTATGGAATACGCTCTGCGGATGGATTGTGTTTGCGATCGCTGCAGCGACGTACCTCCTGACGATGGAACCTACCGCTTCTTTCTGGGATTGCGGTGAGTTCATCTCCAGCGCCTGGAAACTGGACGTTGGACACCCGCCCGGCGCACCGTTCTTCATGCTCATGGGCCATTTTTTCTCGCTCTTCGCCTCGGACACGGCGCACGTAGCGATGTGCGTCAATGCCCTCTCGGCACTGGCCAGCGCCTTCACCATCCTCTTCCTTTTCTGGACGATCACGGCGCTCGCGAAGAAACTCGTGCAACCCGATGAACTATGGAAAGGTATCGCGCTCTTGGGTGCCGGCACCGTAGGTGCCCTCGCGTACACCTTCAGCGACACTTTCTGGTTCTCTGCCGTAGAAGGCGAAGTATATGCTTCGTCCTCGCTGTTTACAGCGGTCGTCTTCTGGCTCATCCTCAAGTGGGACGAGCAGGCGGACGAAGAAGGCTCGGACAAGTGGCTCATCCTCATCGCCTATCTGATGGGTCTGAGTATCGGCGTCCACCTCTTGAACCTCTTGACCATACCGGCGATCGGACTCGTCTATTACTTCCGTCGTTATGCGTTCTCGTGGAAGGGCCTCATCTATGCTTTCTTGGCTTCCTGCCTCGTGCTGCTGGTCATCCTCTACGGTATTATCCCGGGCTTCCCGACGCTTATCGGATGGTTCGAATTGGCCTTTGTGAACGGTCTCGGATGTCCGTTCAATACGGGTATGTGGGTTTGCCTCATCCTGACAGTAGGTCTGCTCGTCTGGGCGATTCTTTACACCAAGAAACGCTCGGATATCGAGTATGCTGAGGACCAAGGCAAGAACCTCTGGCGCTGGCTTAACACAGGAGTGCTGATGTTAACAGTCATCCTGATTGGTTACAGCTCTTATGCCGCCCTCGTCATTCGTTCCAATGCCGACACCCCGATGGACCAGAACAGCCCCGATAATGTGTTCTCGCTCAAGTACTACCTCAACCGCGAGCAGTACGGCGACCGTCCGCTCTTCTATGGCCAGACATACAACGCTCCCGTCGAGTTGCGTATCGAAGGAAACATGTGCGTGCCGGTGGAGAAGAAAGGACATGCCCAGTATGCGCCCGCGCCAAAGGTGGAAGGCGAGAAGGATCATTATGTCATCACCGGCTACAAGACGGACTACCAATACATGAAGCAGTTCTGCATGCTCTTCCCGCGTATGTACTCCTCGCAAGGCAGTCATGTGCAGGCTTATAAAGAGTGGGCGAACATCAAAGGCAAGCGCGTCCGCTATGAGTACTGCGGACAGCAGAAGACGGAGTACTGTCCGACCTTCGGAGAGAACCTTCGGTTCTTCTTCCGCTATCAGGTTAACTTCATGTACTGGCGCTACTTCATGTGGAACTTCGTCGGCCGTCAGAATGACCTGCAATCCTACGGCGACATCACCAAAGGTAACTGGATCTCCGGTATCTCGTTTATCGACGATGCCATGCTCGGTGACCAAGACCTGCTGCCGACCGAACTGAAAGAGAACAAAGGCCATAACGTCTATTATTTCCTGCCGTTGCTGCTCGGTATCATCGGTATCGTTTGGCAGTGCGGAAAGCGCAACGCTAAGGGCGAAGGCGAAGGATGGAAGAACTTCACGTTGACCTTCCTGCTCTTCTTCCTCACCGGCCTTGCGATCGTGCTCTACCTCAACCAGACGCCTTACCAGCCGCGTGAACGAGACTACGCCTACGCAGGTTCGTTCTATGCTTTCTGTATATGGATCGGTCTCGGCGTACTCGCCCTCATCGACTGGATCAATAGTGCTCTAACAGCGAAGCGGTCTAACAGCGATAGCGGTCTAACAGGCGAAGCCGGTCTAACAGCGATAGCGGTCTGCATATCTTTGATATGCTTGGGTGTTCCGGCACTCATGGCGCAGCAGAACTGGGACGACCATGACCGTTCGAATCGCTACAGCTGCCGCGACTTCGGAGCGAACTACCTCAAGTCCTGCGAGACGCAAGCTATCCTCTTCTCCAACGGCGATAACGATACCTTCCCGCTTTGGTACAACCAAGAGGTGGAAGAGGTCGGCACGGACATCCGCGTCTGCAACCTCTCGTATCTTCAGACAGACTGGTACATCGCGCAGATGAAGCGCCCGTACTACGACTCGAAGGCGCTGCCTATCTCTTGGGAGTATAAGGATTATATGCCCGGCTCGAACGAGATAGCGCGCGTAGACAACCGTCTGGGACAACCTGTCTCCGTGGAGAAAGCCTTTAACTTCCTCCGCTCCGATGACCCGCGTACCAAGACACGCGAAGGGGATAACTATTTGCCGTCCGACCAACTCTATGTGGAGACCCCTGACGGCGAGCAGATCATGTTCCAGAAGAAGCGTATGTATACCCGCTCGCAGATGATGATCATGGAAATGCTCTCGACCAATAAATGGGAGCGACCCATCTATTTCTGCGCGACCGTAGGTAATGACTATTACCTGGGCCTCGAGCCGTATATGGAACTGACGGGTCTCACTTATCAAATCACCCCGACCCGCAGCCGCGACGGACAACCCCGCGTGAACACGGAGAAGATGTACGAGAATATGATGCACAAGTTCGCTTATGGTAACATGAATATCCCGGGCATCTATATCGACGAAAACCTCATGCGTATGTGCCGCACGCACCGTATGATGTTCGCCCAATTGGCGGAAGAACTCATTCGTGAGGGGCAGCGCGAAAAAGCCCTTGAGGTGCTCGATTTCGCAGAGGAACAACTGCCGGGTTATAACGTGCCTTACGACTACACCTCCGCCTCCATGGCACAGATGTATTTCCTCCTCCACCAGGACGAGAAAGCACTGGCTATCATGGACGTTGTAGCGAACACCTGCGTGGAGTACCTGCGCTTTGCGCAGTCCCTCGACCGCCGCCAACGTCAAGTAATGGAATCGACTACCGGTCGCGAAGCAGCTATCTTGAGTTATGTACTCCAGACTTGCGAACGCTTCGGGCAGTCGGAATTTGTAGATAAATATTATCCGGAATACGCTGCTTATGTTAACGATTAATAAAATACCGGTTTTGCTGCTCACGGGTTATCTCGGGAGCGGCAAAACCACACTTTTGAACCGCATTCTGACGAATACGAAAGGCATCCGTTTTGCGGTTATTGTCAATGATATTGGCGAAGTGAATATCGATGCTTCGTTGATCCAACAGGGCGGGGTGGTAAGCCAGAGCGATGACAGCCTCGTAGCCCTCCAAAACGGCTGTATATGCTGCTCGCTGAAAATGGATCTTGTTTCGCAACTGCACGACCTCGCCGCACAAAAAGCCTATGACTACATCGTCATCGAGGCTTCCGGTATTTGCGAACCCGCACCGATCGCGCAGACCCTTTGCAGTTATGCGGAAATGGTGCCGCAGTTTGCCCAAGACGGGCTGCCTGTGTTGGACTGTATCTGCGCCGTAGTGGACGCGCTGCGTCTGAGGGATGAGTTCAATGGGGGCGATGCTTTGGCGCACTATGTGCCTAAAGAGGAAGACCTCGAGGCACTCGTCATCGAGCAAATCGAGTTCTGCAACCTCATCCTGCTCAACAAGGCTGCAGAAGTGGCTCCCGAGGAGTTGGAACATATCAAATCCATCATCCGGGCTATCCAGCCGAATGCGGAGATCATCGAGACCAACTACTGCGACGTGGACCTCGACAAACTGCTCAATACCCACCTTTTTGACTTCGACCGCACCGCTACTTCAGCGACCTGGATTCAGGAGGTCGAAGACGCGCATCATCACCACGACCATGATGAAGACGACGATGACGACGATGAGGTGTCCCCCGATGAAACGGGGGAAACCCTAGACGGAAAGGGGCACGACCATGAGGGGCATGATCACCTCGCGGAGTTCGGTATTGACACCTATGTATATTACGCGCGGAAACCTTTCGACCTCGGGCTCTTCGATGAGTTCGTCGCGGCGCACTGGCCGAAGAACGTGCTGCGTTGCAAAGGAATGTGCTATTTCGCTGAAGAATACGACATGTGCTATCTCTTCGAGCAGGCCGGTCGCCAGTTCAACCTGCGCAAAGCCGGTGAGTGGTTTGCTACCATGCCAAAAGAGGAGCTGATGCAACTCATGGCGGATGATGCCCAACTGCGCAAAGACTGGGACGACCAATACGGCGACAGAATGCAGAAACTCGTCTTCATTGGTCAGCACTTGGATAAACAGGCCCTGAAGACGGCACTCGATAACTGTTTGCAGTAAAACTGAATACTGAAAACGGACTACTTGATTTTACGAATCATCGTCAGTCCGTCGCGTAAAGGGAGGATGACTTGCTCAAAGCGGTCATCCTCTTTTAATTGGTCGTTGAATGCTCTCAGACCTAAGGTCTGCTTGTCTTTGTCGTACGCCGGATCGATGATATGTCCGTCCCAGAGCGTGTTGTCCGCCAGGATAAATCCGCCTACCGGCACGAGCGGATACACTAAATCTAAATATGCGCAGTACTCCCGCTTGTCCGCGTCGATAAAGACGAGTTCAAAATTTTCTTTGTTGTGTGCTCCGAACGTTAGGTCGGAGAGAATTTCTTTCGCATCGCCGATGACGAGTTCGATTTTTTCACCCAACGGCGACCGCGAGAGATTGCGTCTAATCGTCTCTTCCAGTTCGTCATTATGCTCGATGGTCACCAGTTTTCCGCCTTCGGCGAGTCCTTCCGCCAGGCACAGCGCGGAATAACCCGTGAACGTACCTAACTCCAAGATCCGCTTCGGACGGATCATGTGACTGATCATACTCAACACGCGACCCTGCACGTGTCCGCTCAGCATGTGCGGGTTCAAAACATGAACGTACGTGTCACGCGTGATAGCCTCCAAAACGGCGTTTTCAGGACTCGAATGACCGGAAATATACTCGTCAAGTGTCATAATGTTACAAAATTTGCGGCAAAAGTACAAAAAAATTTGCATATATCCAAAAAATACTGTATCTTTGCACTCGAATTTAATCATTTTATCAAAATAATGGAAAAAATTGACGAGTTAGATCGCAAAATTCTTAAGATTATTACGACGAGTGCCCGTATACCGTTCAAGGAGGTGGCGGAGCAATGTGGAGTGAGTCGCGCCGCGGTACATCAGCGCGTGCAGAAGATGTTTGACAACGGTGTCATCACCGGTTCCAGTTACCATGTGCAGCCGAAGATGTTAGGCTATCAGCTCTGCGTTTATATTGGTATCACGATGGAGAAGGCCTCAATGTCCAACCAGGTTATTACTGCTTTGCAGCAGATACCGGAGGTGGTCGAAGCGCAATATACCTTGGGCGCGTTTGGTATCCTGATTAAGGTCTTTGCGCATGATAACGAGCACCTCCTCTCGCTCCTGACCACCAAGATTCAGGCTATTCCGGGCGTATCGGATACAACTACGTTAACGGCCCTCGCGCAACCGATCTATCGTCAAATACCCGTAGAAATTTGAAATCATAAATTTGAAATCATCAATGGAGAGAGTTATTAGTGGAATACGCCCTACGGGAAACCTGCACCTCGGAAACTATTTCGGGGCGGTGAAGAGTTTTGTGCAGATGCAAGACGAGTACGACTGCATGTTCTTTATCGCCGACTGGCATTCGCTTACGACCCATCCGACGCCGGAGAACATCCGTAATTCCGTCAAGACCATCCTCAGCGAATACCTCGCTTGCGGCATTGATCCCGAGAAGGCGCCGATATATGTGCAGTCCGACGTGAAGCAAGTACTCGAGCTCTATCTGTACCTCAATATGAACGCCTACCTGGGCGAACTCGAGCGTGTAACGTCCTTCAAAGAGAAAGTGCGAAAGCAACCCGATAATGTCAATGCCGGACTGCTCACTTATCCCTGCCTCATGGCGGCGGATATCCTGATGCACAAGGCCGACAAAGTGCCCGTTGGAAAGGACCAGGAGCAGAACATGGAAATGGCGCGACTCTTCGCCCGTAGATTCAATAGAATCTATAACGTCGAGTATTTCAAAGAACCCGCCTCCTTCCATTTTGCCGACAAAGCGGTCAAAGTGCCGGGACTGGACGGGACGGGAAAGATGGGCAAATCCGAAGGCAACTGCCTCTATCTGTGCGATGACGAGAAGACGGTCACCAAGAAGATCATGCGGGCGGTGACGGACCAAGGACCGACCCAACTCAACCAAGAGAAACCGGATGTCATTCAAAACCTCTTCACGCTCTGCGAACTGCTCTGCGGACCCGAGGCGACGGAGTACTACAACGACCTCTATAACCGCATGGAGATCCGCTATGGCGACATGAAGAAGCAGATGGCGGCGGATGCCAATAAACTGCTGGCGCCGATACGTGAACGCATCCTCGCGTACTCGTCCGACGATGCTTTCCTCGAGCGTGTCATGCGCGACGGAGCAGAAAAAGCCGCTGCCCGTGCAGAGAAAACGATCGAAGAGGTTCGCGAGATCATCGGTTTCCGCAAAATCTAATCGGTCGGAATACCGGAATATCGATATACCGATATGTCGAAAAAACCATACATAGTACTGCTTATCAGCGCGGCCTTTTTCGCCGCCTGCTCGACCGCGAATAGCATTCCCATCGACGATGCCTACTATTCGCCTGAGGTAGAGAAGGGCGATCTGCCTACTCCGAGTATTCCGGTGACGCATGTTAATCAGACTACTCCGACTACTCCGAATACTCCGACTACTCAAAGTATCGAGTACCTCAACATCCAAGACACCACTGTAACCATCCGTATCAAGAAATGAAAAGTGAAAAATGAAAATTGAAAGGTATATATATAGAATAATCGGATTGTGGATGGTGCTCCTTTCACCTTTCACCTTTTACCTTTCACTTTCCTTTGCCCAAGACGCTCAGCGTCTCGGCGAGCGGTCGATCATGGGTACGGCGCGTTATGTGGGCATGGGCGGTGCGATGACGGCTATCGGCGGTGATCCTTCGGCGGCGCTCGACAACCCTGCCGGACTGGGCTTGTATCGCCATCACGAAGTGATGCTCACGCTCGATGATGCCATCGACAATGTCTACCAGCGCGGCACGAACCTCGGAGGCCGAACGAACCTCTTCATGGCGCCGCAGGCCTCTATCGTCATTCATATACCGACCGGCGCAGTGGACGGGGTAGGTGTGCAGGCGCATAACTTTCTCTTCTCGTACCATCGTGTGCAGTCGTATAATCGCCTCTATAATGTCCAGGGCCTCGAGGGAATTCCTTCGCTCGGCAAACTCTTTGCCTCCACCGGCGTGGACCTCGGTATTCCGTTTTGCACGGAGCGCATGAATGCCTCCAACTGGCTGAAACTGCGCGAGTGGGGCTATGTGAATAATTATTCCTTCGATTGGGCGATGAATATCGCGCATAAGTGGTACGTAGGCCTCGGGCTGCGCATCCATTCCTTCTCCTTTGCCGGCGAAGCGGAGTACGACGAGACCTTCGATATCTATAACGCGCAGCAGAAAGCGTGGTATAACAATAACTGGACTTCGCTGCTCTTCACCGGCGCAGGAGCCGCTCTCTCGGCGGGACTCATCTATCGTCCGACCGCTTGGTTGCGCCTGGGCTTTGGCCTCGAGACACCGTCTGTGGGCAAACTGCGCCGCAGTACCGACGGTGACCTCCAAGCCCTTACGGACTCGGTGCGTAATACCAGTTGGATCACGAACAATGAGTTCAATGACTATCATCAGCCGCTGCACCTCAGTACTTCGGTGGCCTTCCAGGTGAACTATTACGCCCTCATTGCGTTCCAGTATGACTATCGTCATCAGGCGAACGCCCTCGATAATCATAGCCTGCGCATGGGCCTTGAAATCATCCCTGTGCCGGGACTGTATATCAACGCCGGCTATGCCTTCGAGAGCGCTTTCTCGCGTTCGAACAACGTGGTGCATGTGGATCCGACGCTGCACCGCCAGGACGTCTATTTCCAGCGCGTCAGGTGGTCGCAATACGTCTCCGGAGGCATCGGCTATCGAGGACAATATTTCGTTGTCCAAGCGGCTTACCAATACCGCTGGCAGCGCATGCAGCTCTACGCCCATGAGAATGCCGTTGATAACCCATACGATCTCAATACTGCCACCCACCGCATCGTCCTGACCCTGGGCTGGCGGCGGTAAAATAAAAAAGAAATATATACTAACACCCATACTAAGTTTTCTAGCGAGGACTGAGGATAGTCCGAGCTAAGAGCGTAGCATAGAACGTAGGCGTCATCGAGCGACGTAGTCGCGAGTCACGCGGAGTTCTAATGTAAGCGAGCGTCGTACAACGCATAGGAACCGGAAAACTCTAACAACTAACCGAGTGCAAATGCTTCACTAATGGCGTGCCGGTACTCTACGCCGAGACCCCGTGCATTGGATTAGTTTACATTCCTAATCCCCGGGTAGCGATGAGGTGGCCGGATTACAGAGGAAAAAGCAGGCCTCAAATCCTATTCTCAGGAAGTTTTCTCGAGCAAACGTTGTGCGACGCTTTTTTTGTGCCCGCTCCTTTCATTTCCCGTTTTTTTATTATCTCTCCAGTATTATATACGTAGTATATAATACAAACGAAATAACATGCAAAATTTAGTGCGTGATAAGTGCGTGATAAGTACGTCATAAGTACGCGATAAGTGCGAGGTTTTCGGGGATCTTTCAGGGTATTTTGCACCCCGACTACACCCTCGCTGCACCCCCTGAAAGCATCATAATTGAATAATTTTGTATTAAATTCTTGCATATATCAAAAAATCTTTGTACCTTTGCAGTCGCAAAGGTTGGAAAAATATATTCGCTACAACCGACAGTGTACTTAGAAATGGTAAAGCGTTTTATACATAGAATGCTATTTACTGCGCTGATGCTATTGGGCGTTGGTGCGGGGCTGTATGCGCAGGAAGATTTTTATTTTACTCTTCTTGACCACTGGAATTGGAAGGGACCTAACACCTATGTTCCTACCAACCTTAGGGAATGTGCCATTTCTATATCTGCACCTGACGATATAGATTTGACTTTTTCGACCTCGGTTAATAATGGTCAGAACACGCTTCATGTAGTTCAAGGAACCAGCAAGGTAGTTTTTATAGATAACATGGAAGATGCTATTTTGAAGGGTGTGTCTATTCATTCTTCAGGAGCATGTTTTGTCAATATTAACAGTATAGCAACAACTTCTTCGGCAGAAACGGCAATCATTCCTAAGCGCTTGTTGGGGAAGAAATATATGGTTCAAGGAATACCGGGTTCGTTGATTGATGATGTGCCTACTTATTCCCAATTCACAGTTGTAGGAGTTGAAACCGGAAGTACAGTTCGAGTAAGACCTCGTGTCGATTTGACATGTGTGACGACGAATGAGAATATTCCGGCCGGACAGACGACTCTTTTTCCTATCGACGAGAGACAAGTTCTGCTCTTTCAACCTGTCAATTATGCGGATGATGTTACCGGTACTATGGTGGAATCTGATCGAAAGATTGCTGTTTTTCAAGGGAATACCATAGCCCGCTATCCTTCATCTGTAACTTGGTCAGATAATGTGTTCGAGCAAGCTCGTCCTATAAGCAGTTGGGGCAAGGAGTTTATTATTCCTAAATGCGCGGGACTGATGCTCTGCGACTGGAAGATAACCGTTGCCGAGGATAACACCGAAGTGTATATTTATGACGAGAATGGGACAAAGGAGCGGCACGTTAAGAATGCAGGCGAATGGTTTACACAAACGCTGTATTCCGCTTCTTCCGATTTGGTGGTTCGCCATATAGAAACCTCCAAACCTGTATGTTGCTATTTATACCTACCCGGAAGTTCTGCCAATAATGACAAAGGTGATCCCGCAATGATAGAAATCGCTCCGGTAGATAATATGGTAACAGAGGCGCGTTGGGGAAAGACGCAAACGAGTGAAAATGCTCCTCATACACTTGCCTTATTGGTAATTACTCCTTTGGCAGATGAGACAAAAGTTCAATACAATAATCAAGTGCTGAGTTCGTACGCTTCTCAAAGCGGAGTGCAACGCATGGAGACAGACGGTTTTGTAGTCTATCAGATACCCTTTACTGCCGAAAGCGGAACGCTCATTTCATCCGGCGAGGGTTTCAGCGCACATATAATCCATTACGCAAAAACAGCCGAGGGGTCAGGATACAGTTTGTCGCTGCCGGAAGAGCCGCAACAGACGGAGTTGTGTATGGACGGGACGCTGCTCTTTCGAGAGGATTTCGGTGGAAATGATCCGGAGGATCCGAGAGTAGGTCAAGATCCGGTTTCGGGCATGAGTTATGAGCAGGCAACCACTGACGCGTTTGGCAGTATGAAGGCGGGAAAATATCTGGTGACGAAACAAGGATATTGCAATGGTAATGGTACTTCTCAATGGCACTTACAAGATGACCACACGCATTTTGGAGACCTGACACGCGGCTATTTGCTGGAAATAGACGGCGCTGGGGATCATGCAGCGTTTTATTCGACAACTATTGACGGACTTTGCGAAGGTTCCAAACTGACTTTCTCAGCCTATGTGGCGAATGTCATGACTTGGGGCATGTATGTAGGTAGTCCCGGAAGATACTCTTATCCGCGTTTGAAATTCGTGTTGACAAATCCCGATACAGGAGCCGAATTGGCGACATACGATACCGGAGACATCCCATACGATGACTCCTATACCGGAGATAATACGTGCTGGAAACAGTCCGCTGAGTGGCACTTGGTGGGTATGAATTTCACTGTGCCGAGCGGTCTCGACCAAATCCAATTGACTATTTACAACAACGCGACGGGTACGACAGGTAACGATTTCGCGATTGATGATATTGAGATACGTCTATGCGCACCGCCGGTAACAGTTGAGGGCGGAAACGAACTATGTACCAATGAGAAAGCGACACTAACCGCTAACTTTACCAATGATGGTACGTTCCCTGAACCTCTAAAGTATAAATGGTTATTCTCGGCCGATAGTCTTACTTGGTCGGAGTTAACCGAAACAACCAGTACGCTTACAATGTCGGCCATACAAAAAGCTGATTCCGGCTGGTATAGGGTAGCCGTTTCCAGCCGTGACAATATCGACTACGTCAACTGCCGCGCGATGAGTGAACCGTTCCTCTTAAAGGTGCAAGAATGCGTACAACCTGTAGACGAATTGTGTTCGAACGAAAGGCTTCTCTTCCGCGAAGACTTCGGCGGGAATGATCCGGATGATCCGGAACGTGGAAGTACGCGTCCTCCGGGAATGGACAACCAATATCGTTTAGGAGGAAATTGCTATTTGACTAAAAAAGGCATAAGAAATAGCTCGAACCCTGATTATTCTCTTTGGCATATACAAGACGACCACACATATCCGAATGACTATACCCGCGGCTATTTCCTGGAGATAGACGGTTTAGGAAACAATGTCCCGTTCTATAGCACGATGATTGAAGGCTTGTGTGAGGGCTCGGAAATGACTTTTTCTGCTTATGTGGTCAACGTAACAACAGCTAATCAAATAGCATCTTACTGGCAGAGAGGTGTTGAGTATGCCTACCCGCATATCCGAATGGTATTAACGAATCCTCAAGACGAGTCTATATTGGCCATACAGGAGTTGGATACTATTGGGTACGACTGGAGTCTTTATAAAGTTTCAGATGCATGGAAACTATCTGCTCAGTGGCAACGGATGGGGATGTCTTTCTCGGTGCCCCCGGGTGTCGATGCTATCCGATTAACGATAGATAATTTCGTCACAGCGTATTCCGGTAATGACTTTGCGGTCGATGATATAGAGATACATATCTGTTTGCCGCCCGTTCGAATCACCTCGCCGGAACTCGTTTGTGAGAAAGATCCTTATTCTTTTGAAATTGAGTTTGAGAATGATGGTTCCATGCCTGAGCCGCTGGAGTACCAGTGGTTCTATTCGTCGGATAATGAAACATGGACGGCTGTTGATGGCGGTACTGTGCGCGAACTCTCATTCGATAAGGTGACATCCGATAAGGTGGGCTGGTATAAAGTCGCTGTTGCCGGCAGCGGAAATATCGACCGCGTTAATTGCCGCACGGAGAGTGAACCCTTTAGATTGGACGTGGAGGAATGTCACCGGTGTGCGAACATCATCGTCAATAAATATAATTGGGTGCTACTTGTCGATAATGTGAAAGTGCGCGAACTGTTCCCGAACCGCACGGTACTTAGATATCAGTGGTACAAGAACGGCGAACCAATCCCCGGCGCCAACGAAGACGACTATTCGGAGTTTGACGAACTGCACGGTACATTCCAGATGATACTCACGCTTGACGGCGACGAGGAGGTGTGCTCCAATATTCTGGAAATCAACACAGCAGTACAGGAAGAACAGCCGGTACACGTGTTTATCTATGACAGCCGCGGTGTGCCTGTTCGGGAAAACCAAGTGACGCACGGCATCTATCTCTATCGCTACGAGCAGGGCGATCAAGTATGGACAGAAAAGAAGTTTATACCATGAGACGACTGATGCTATCCATAGTACTGATCCTTCCGCTCTTGGCGCACGCAGAACACCTGTTTGAGATAGGTGTGCACGGCGGTGTTGCCGGTTGGTCGTCCCAACCGGTGTATGTACAGTCGCAATTGGGCGTGAACGGCGGCGCACAACTCTATTATAACTACCTCTCGCCTTACGTGATCGGTTTTCGTATCGGTCTCTCGTGCGACTATCACCAGGCGGGATTTGGAAAAATCAACTACGAAGACCACTACTCGACGATTGATGTAGAGAACCAACAGATGGAAGTGGACTATCTGATCGGCAACCTCAGCGAGCGTTACACGACGTGGTCGGTCGGCGTGCCGGTACAAGTGGCGCTGTCGGCGAAGAATGTCCTGTTTCTGGTAGGTGCGAAAGCCGTCTTCCCGCTGACCAACAGTTGGAAACAGAGCGTGGAAAATGCGGCGCTTTCGGTCTATTACCCCGCGTATGACAACCGTGTGGAAGAGTCCTATCCGCTGGCCGCTTCGCGCAATTTCTCGATGGTTAACGAAGGGCAACTGGCGCTACCGAAAGTATTATGGTGGGCAACGGCTGAACTGAGTTATAAGATACCTATTAACAAAAACTCCCGCACGCACAACTCGTATATCATGGTTGGTGTGTACGGCGATTATTGTTTAAGCAAGTATTCGCCCGCGCAGAGCGACGCTATTAGTATGATTATGCTCACGGATACGCGGGACGGTTTTCCGCTCCAGCGCATCCTAACGCCCGTAATAGAGGCTAACCGCCAAGGAGAAAAACTGGTGTCACAAATGGCACTCTTTGACGTAGGCATCAAAATCTCGTACGCTATCTCTCCCTACGATGCTTCTGCGTCACACCCGAAGAAGACCCCTTGCCGCTGTCTCGGTGTATGGTGATACGAATGAAATACACATAAAAATGCATGAAAAATACATACACCCTTGTGTATGTCATTTTTTTTTTGTACTTTTGCACCCGCAAAGAGATATTATCGTTTAACCTTTTAAATATTTGTAGTATGAACGTAACGATCAATGCCGTCAATTTTGAAATGGCGGAGAAACTGGAGCAGTTTATTGAGAAGAAAATGAATCGTTTTGAGCGCCACCTCAACGGCGACGACAAAGTGGACATCCGCATGTCGGTCATCAAGCCGCAGACGAACGCTAACAAAGAAGTGAAAGTGCGCATCGCCGGCCTCTTCGCGGAGAAGACCGCCGACAGCTTCGAGGAAGCACTCGATGCTTGCCTCAATGCCCTCGAGTCCCAACTCGAGCGCCGCAAAAACGCATAATTTATGAGACGTTTCTTTACCATCCTATCGGTGGTGATGCTGAGTGTGGTCCTGTGGGCAGGGGAGAATGACCTGCTCTGGGACTACACGGACGCACCGCCGCAGAGTAACCCGGATCGCGGACTGCGGTTCGGCGGCATCGTCAATGATGCCGAAGGGGTGAAGAACGGCCTGAAAGGTATCAAACTGAACAGCTCCGGTTGGTGCTGGTTCACGAAAGCCCCGGTGGCGGGTGTGCTGAAGTTGACCTTCGGTCCGCGCAGCGGCATCAACCGCGCCTCGCTGCAGGTGCATACCTGGAGTGGGGACACACCGCTGGAAGAGACGCGCGTCGGCGTGACCTGCGAGATCCGCAAGTCGGGCACGCAGTGTATCCCGCTCACGGCGGAGCAGAACAATATCTTCATCACCCGCCTGCTGAACATGGAAGCCGTGCTGCAGCGCATCGAGTTTGTGGAAGGCGAGGTGTTTGTGCCGTCTCCCTGCGACGCGGACAAAGGGGAAGAGCAGGCGTATATCCAAGAGGTGAACATCGATACATTGTCGGAGAACGCCCGTTTTTTCTTACGCGCGCTGGCGGACGCGAATGCGAGCGGACATAAGACCATCTACCTGCCGAACGGCATCTATGACCTCGGCGGACTGACGCTCACGGCGATCGAAGCCGACGGGATAAGCATCATCGGCGAGTCGATGGAGGGCACGATCATCCGTAACAAGCTCGACTACCGGCTGGAGTCTATCAGCAAGACCGCGACGCTGCGCATCGCCGACGATGTCGAGGGCACCGTGCTGCGCGACCTGACGATAGAGAATGCGCTCGACTACTACGCGAACAACAACGGCCGCGCCGTCTGTCTCTGGGATCAGGGCACGAAGACCGTGTGCAAGCACGTGCGCCTGCTCTCGCACCAGGACACGTATTATAGCGACCAAGTCGGCGGACTGAAATATTTCGAGGACTGCGAGATACACGGCACAGTGGATTTTATCTGCGGCGACGGCAACGTGTATTTCAACCGCTGCCTGCTGTACTGCGAGCGGCGCGGGCAGGGTAACGAAGGTGCGGATTATATTACCGCGAGCAATGCCGCCGAGACGGACTATGGCTATGTCTTCGAGTCCTGCACAATCAAAAGCGAATGTCCGGTAGTGAGCCTCGGACGCAGTTGGAACAACTATCCCAAGTGCGTGTTCCTCCGTACTACACTCGACTACAGTGCCGGCGATTTCGCCCTGACGGACAATAAGAACATCCATCGCTGGACCTTGCCCGGCATGCGCGTCGTGCCCGCCCGCTTCGGGGAATACAAGACCCGGGATGTGAAGGGAAGGATTATCTCGCCCAAGAAGCACGAGGTGGTCTTCCACTTCCGCACGCAGGAGCGTCCGATGAACACCATTCTCACGGCTAAAGAGGCGAAGGCCTATACGCTCGACGCCGTCCTTGGTCCGTGGGCACAAGAAATACCGAAAATCATTTTAACTAACAACTATAAACAATGAGAAAGACAATTCTTTTCGCGTTAGGTGCTTTGTTGAGCATCAATGCCTGGTCCTTTGACAATGTACCCGCTACTATCAAATGGGCGGACGGTACGGACAATGCCGTGGTAACCTCGGACGCCGCGGATGGTATCAAAGAGAACAAACGCAAAGTAGGCACGGGGCTGACTGAAGGTTCGCGTAATAATTTTGCCGCTAACCCTGGTGAGACGATGGCGACTTTCAATCCTGCCTCTAACAAGATGGGTGTGGATCCGGCCGTTATGGTGGAGTACAGCGTTAAGATGAAAAAAGGCGTTACTTATACCTTGACAAGCATCGACTATGATGCTATTAAGCAAGGGACGGATGGCGCTTCCTACCATTGGAGTTATGTGGTCGACGGTGTGGAGTCAACACCGACACAAGTGCCGGAAGGAGATCTGCTGCGTGACAATAATACCTCTGGAAGTCCGGCGCTACACCACCGCCATGATATCACCGCTGATGCTGGGCGCGAAGTAGCAGTACGTTTCTATGTATCCGGTTTCAATGCCGGCAAACTCTTCTGCCTGAGTGATGTACAGATCAACGGTACCATCAACGGAGAAGAGGAAGTACGTACATTCACGAACTTCAAAGTGGACTTCCGTTCGGAAGAACCGACATGGGTGGAGCCTGCAGAAAAACCGGCTAATGTGACGCTGAGCGATCTCGTCTTCAAAGACGCCCAGCACGGCCTGCAAGGCGGAACGATCACCGTACAAGTGGATGGCCCCGTGAAATTCACGCTGGGCGGTTGCGGCTACGGCAATAACATCGCTGTGAAGAAGAACGGCGCGGATTTCGCGACAATTGATAATAAAGTCGGCTGCGACAACAGCGGAGTAGGGAACGGCTACACGAAATTCGTCACCTGGCTCTATAACGTGGAGGAAGCGGCAGAACTGAGTTTCACGGTAAACGGCTATCTCCCGTATTTCTTCGCGGAAGCGTGTGAGTTTGTGCCGCAAGTAGAGGTGCGATATTATGACACGGACGGTAAGAAGCTCATCGGTAGTGAAATCATCGAAGGCAGTTCGGCGCTCAAATATAAATACGGTGTAGCCGACGTCACTGTTCCTGCCGGCTGCGCTTTCCGCGGCTGGTTTGACGGCACAACGCCTACTGCGCTCAAAGTGGCGGAAGGCACGGCTGTTAACGAAGACCTCAGTCTCTATGCGGTAGCCACTGAGATAGAAGAGGCAGCGATGGGCAAGATCTTCAACTACGACTTCCGTCAGAAATCGTTCTATCCGGAGGATCACGAAGTGCTCGTCTTCAATGGAGGCAGTTACAAAGATGCGCAACACGGCTGGACTTTCGGTAATGGCAACACGCTCGGCGTGAAGGTTGCCGGCAATGCACTGCTCGTAGTAGGTGTATGCAAATACTCGCACACCGGCGATACCGAGCTGCGTGACGCCGCAGAAAACGTCGTAGGCAAACTGACCACAGAGAAAGAGGTGACGCCGGATGGTGAGTTGCAGAGCATCCAATATACCGGAGAAGCAACGACCCTGACGTTCCATTTCACGGGTACGGATTATATCCACTCGCTGAAGGTATATAACATCGCCGAACTGCCCAAGAAGAACGAGTTTGGCTACTATGAGATCGCTCCGAACGATGGCGCGGGTTTGATCTTAGCACTCGAATCGATGGCTGCAGGCGAGAAAATCTTCCTGCCGAACGGTATCTATGACCTCGGCGAAACCTGCCTGACCACCATCAGCAAGAATAATATCTCCATCATCGGACAGTCGATGGAAGGGACGATTATCAAGAATACACCAGACTATCGCAAAGAGGGTATCTCGACAACTGCTACGCTCCTCATCACGGCGACCAACACCTATCTGCAGGACTTGACGCTCTGGGATAACATGGATTATTTCGCAGCCATCGCAGCCGGCTTGTCGGGTGCACGCGGCGTAAGTCTCCAGGATAAGGGTACCAAGACGATATGCAAGAACGTCAAACTGCTCTCTCACCAAGACACCTATTACAGCAACAAGGTCGGTGCAGTCAAGTATTTCGAGGACTGTGAGATTCACGGAACAGTCGATTTCATCTGCGGCGACGGAAGCGTTTATTTCAAGAACAACGTCCTCGTAGGTGAGCAACGAAATGCGAGCGGCGGCGGTGCGAATGCCATCACAGCCAGCAACGCGGATGCGAGCGACAAGGGCTATGTCTTCGAGTCCTGCCGCGTGAAGTACGCAGAGGATATACAAGGCACTAAGCCTGTCATGAGTCTCGGCCGTAGTTGGAACAATGCTCCGAAATGCGTCTTCCTCAATACGATTCTGGATGACTCGAACGGCGAGTTAATCATGACCAAAGACGCTTCTCAGCAGAAAGACAAGATCGCCCGCTGGACACTCGGCGCGATGAACAAACTGCCTGAGAAATTCGGCGAGTTCAACTCCATGGATAAGGACGGCAACGTTGTTTCGCCGGCAAGCAATAATGTAACCTTCGTGCTTGGATCCGACGAGAAGCAGATGGAGACCATCCTCACGGCAGACGAAGCAGCTACCTATACTATCGACTACACGCTTGGAGCTTGGGCGGCTGATGCACAGAACGATGCACAGCAGGCTGTGTGCGAGGAGAAGGCAGAGGACTTCGAACCGGACGCTATTTACATGGCTGAGGCCGAGGGAGAAAAACCCATCCTCTTCAAAGGTGGAGAGTTCAATGATAAGGTAGCTTTGTACAACGGAATCACCTATACCATCCGCAAAGCGAACGGACGCGGTGGTTTCGGCTTGCCCGCAGGCACTGACCCGCAGGGAGTGGAAAATACCGCCGCAGAGGGTGTGAAAGTACAGAAAATAATCCGTGACGGACAAGTAGTCATCGTCCGCGACGGCAAGGCGTATAACATGTTAGGTGCGCAACTCTAATTTTAAATTTTAAATTATATATATTTTGGATTGGTTTAGTAGTTTATTTTTTGGTACAGGCATAGCACATTCCATTTTTGTGCTTGCCATCGCGATCGCCGCGGGTATCTTCTTGGGCGCGAAACTGAAGTTCAAGGGGATTACCCTCGGCATCACGTGGATTTTGTTCTGCGCGATTGCGTGCAGTCATTTCGGTATGACGCTGGACCCGTTGGTGGAGTCGTTTGCGAAAGACCTCGGCCTCATTCTGTTCGTCTATTCGATCGGTTTGCAGGTAGGTCCCGGTTTCTTCTCCTCGTTCGGCAAAGGCGGTCTGAGTTTGAACATGTTAGCGGCGAGTATCGTGCTCCTGGGGTGCGCTACGGCGTATGTGATTCACATCCTGAGCGGTGTAGATATCGCAACGATGACCGGTGTGCTTTTCGGCGCTGTGACGAACACTCCGGGTCTGGGTGCCGCCCAACAGGCGTATCAGGACCTGACGGGTGTCTCGAATCCCGACATCGCGTCGGGCTATGCCATGGCGTACCCGTTAGGCGTGGTAGGTATCCTGCTTGCGATGATGGTCATCCGCTGGGTCTTCCGAATCAAGATGGACAAGGAGGAAGAGCAGGTGACGGCCGAGAAAGGCGAAGTGCAGCAGGTAGAGCACTACGACATGAAGCTGACAAACCCGCAAATAGACGGTCTGCATGTGCGTGACTTAGGTCTGCTGACGCATGTGACAATCGTAGTGAGCCGCGTATTAGACATTCATGGCAATGAGTTCATGCCGGACGCAGAGACACTGCTACACGTAGGCGACCAAGTGCGGCTGGTAACAGATAAGAAGAACGAACGTACGGTACTCTTGCTCGGCGAGAAAGCAGATATCCATTGGGATGAACAGGAGAGGAATATCCACCTTGTAAGCCAGCATATCGTGGTGACCAAGGATAAAATCAACGGCAAACAGATATGTGATCTGAAAGTGCGCGACGCTTTCCATATCACCATCACGCGTGTCCGCCGCGCCGGTATCGAACTGCTGGCAACTCCGGATTTACGTCTGCAGTTAGGTGACCGTCTGACGGTAGTAGGCGAGAAGGAGGCAGTAGAGAAAATTGCAAAAGCCTTCGGAAACTCCGCCAAGAAGCTGGATGCACCGAACCTGGCATCGCTGTTCTTCGGAATCATTTTAGGCGTGGCTTTAGGATCCATACCTTTTGCACTGCCCGGGCTGTCCCAACCGTTCAAATTAGGTATCGCGGGCGGTTCCCTAATCATCGCAATCCTGATGGGTGCATTTGGCACGAAATGGCATTTAGTGACCTATACCACCACTTCAGCCAATTTGATGATCCGCGAAATCGGCATATCGCTCTTCCTTGCTTCCGTAGGCTTCGGTGCAGGTAAGAGTTTTATCCCGACCTTGCTGGACGGCGGCTATGTGTGGATCGGCTACGGCGTGATCATCACCATGGTGCCTTTGCTCCTGATAGGTGTCATCGCGCGTCTGTGGCTCAAGCTCGACTACTTCACGCTCATGGGACTCATCGCCGGCTCGACGACCGACCCGCCGGCACTGGCGTATGCTACCTCGCAGAGCTCGGTCAATGACCGCGCAGCGGTAGCGTACTCCACCGTTTACCCGCTGACGATGTTCCTGCGGGTACTCACGGGACAACTAATGATCTTATTGTTCTTGTGAGCCTGAACCGCGAAATAGTACGTCTCGCGGTGCCAAGTATCTTGGCGAACATCACGATACCGCTCGTCGGCATCGTGGACACAGCGATAGTGGGGCACCTGAGTGATGCCGCGGCTATCGGAGGTATCGCGATCGGTACCATGCTCTTTGACTTACTCTATTGGAACTTCGGATTCCTGCGTATCGGCACTTCCGGCCTCGCGGCTCAGGCGTATGGGGCGGGACGAAAAGACGAATGCCGTAAGATCCTCGTGCAGAGTCTTACTCTGGCGCTGCTCGCGACCCTCTTTGTGTGGGCGATACAGTGGTTCTTCGTCAACGCCGTCTTAGCTGTCGTGCCTTGCTCCGCCGAAGCGGCTTCCATCGCGCGCGAGTACTTCTACGTGCGTATCTGGGCAGCGCCCGCTACGCTGATGCTCTTCACCTTCAAGGGTTGGTTCATCGGCATGCAGGATACGAAGAGTCCAATGGCGACGGATATCCTCGTGAATGCCGTCAATATGGGTGCCAGTTACTACCTGGCGGTGCATGCCGGCTACGGAGTGGTAGGTGTTGCCTACGGCACACTCGTCGCGCAGTATAGCGGACTGTTCCTCGCCGTCGCGATCCTGGTGCTCAAGTACGGCATCATTCATATCGGCACGCGCGAGATACTCGCTGCGATGAAGTGGCCGGAACTAAAGCGAATGATGAGTCTGAACGGAAATCTGTTCATCCGCTCGCTCTGCTTCATGGTCGTCTATGTGGGCTATACCTCCCTCGCCAGCCGATACGGAGACACGGAATTGGCCGTGAGCAGTATACTGATGAAGTTCTTTATGTTCTTCTCCTTCTTCGTGGACGGCTTTGCGTATGCCGGCGAAGCGCTGGTAGGGAAGGAGTTCGGGAAGATACAGGAGGCAGGATACAGGAGTCAGGATTTAGGGCAAATAGTCCGTCTGCTTTTTAACTGGAGCATCGGAGTAGGGTTACTTTTTACGGCGGTATATGCCGTCTTCGGCGATACGTTTATCGCCACAATGACCTCGGACTGCGAGGTGATAACGGCTGCCAAGCCGTATATGGGCTGGCTGATAGCCATGCCGATAGTGAGTGCACTGGCGTTTATGTGGGACGGTGTGTTTGTGGGAGCTACCGCCGGTGTACAGATACGAAACGCAATGATTTGGGCCGCGTTGGCTTTCGTAATAGGATATATAACGACCTTCACGTGGTTGGGAGCGCAAGCGCTGTACATCGCGTATTTCGCGCACCTCATCGCCCGAGTGGCGTACCTGACCATCGAATGGAAAAAGAACTATGGTGAAAACGTATAAAATAGGATGGATGGCGCTCGCGCTCTGTGGACTGGTGGCTTGTACCAAACAGGTGCATCAGGAGTTTGCGCAAGCGCCGATCAAAGTGAAGACAACCGTCGTAGCGCCGCAAACCGGTAGTGCTACCTCGCGCTACGTAGGAGTGATCGAACCTACGCACGAGACGCCGCTGAGCATGGAGGCTGCGGGGCGTGTGACAGCTATCAATGTGAAGAACGGCGAGCGTGTCCGCAAAGGACAAGTGCTGCTGGCTGTCGATAACACCCAAGCCCTCAATGCCCTGCAAGGCGCTAAGGCGGCTCTCCAGCATGCCCAGGACGGCTATGACCGCGTGAGCAAGGTACATGCCAAGGGCGTAGTGTCGGACCAGAAGATGGTAGAAGTGCAAAGCCAGTTGGCCCAAGCCAAATCCCTCTATGCGGCGGCGAAGAAACGCCTGGAGGAGTGCTCGCTCACTGCGCCCTGCGACGGTGTGGTCAATGGACTGACGATAGAGAAAGGTCAGACGGTGATACCCGGAACGAAGATCTGTTCGATTCTCGATATCTCGGGATTCAACGTACGCTTTACCGTTCCCGAAGCAGAGATCCGCGAACTCGGCACGAAGGGCGAAGTGGAATGTGCGGCTGTGAATGCGGTCTTTCCCGTCACCATCAGCGAGAAGAGTGTCGCCGCCAATACCCTCACACATACCTACGATGTGGTCGCACATATCACCGGCGGCACAGACGTACTGATGACGGGTATGGTAGCGAAGGTACAAATAGCGCAAAAATCCGACGACCCCAATCAACAGACTAATAACGATATCGTCATTCCGGCGCAGTGTATCTTACTCACGCCCGACGGACACACCGTGTGGGTCGCAGAGAATGGCACTGCAGAGCGTCGTACAATCACCATCGACGGCTACCAGGCTGACGGCGTGCGTGTGAAGAGCGGCCTGCAAGCCGGCGACACCCTCATCACCGAGGGATATCAGAAACTCTATAAAGACTGCAAGATCATTGAAGATTAGTGCACACATAGAAGGAGCAATGCGGCGTCACGGACTGGTGATGGCCTTATTCATGGTACTGATGGCATTCGGTATCTGGTCCTTGCCGCAGATGAACAAGGACGAGTTTCCGCAATTCACCATCCGCCAAGGACTGGTAGTTGCCTACTATCCCGGCGCGACGGCCGAAGAAGTGGAGCAGCAGGTGACGATACCCCTCGAGGATTATATCAACTCCTTCGAATTCGTTGACAAGAAACTGACGTTCAGCCAGAGTCAAGACGGCCTCGCGTATATCTACGTGATGCTACGTATGACGGCTGTCAATAACGAGGCTGCCTGGGCGAAGATCCGCGCGGGGCTACCGCTCCTGCAAAAGACCCAATTGCCTACGGGCGTGCTACAGACCCTTGTCATCGATGATTTCGGCAATACCTCGTCCCTGCTCATCGCCGTGGAGAGTCCCGAGCGCAGTCCGCGCGAACTCGAGCAATATGCCAAACAGGTATGCTCGCATTTACGTGCTATCCCTGAAATGGGCAAACTGCGTATCATGGGGCAGCAGACCGAAGAGATAGCTATCACCATCGACCCGGAACAACTGTCACGCTATGGCATCAACCCGTCCGCACTGCAGGCGCAGATGGCGCTGCAAGGACTGAGAACCGTCGGCGGCGAGAGCGATGCACACGGAGCGCTGCAAGTGGTGATTCCCTACCTGTCCGAATATGAACTGCAGGAGCAGATCGTGTGGTCCGACCCTGTGACGGGGGCTACCATACGTCTCAAAGATATTGCTACCGTCGAGCGCCGCTATCAGGCACCGAAGAACTATGTAGAGTTCAACGGAGCGTCCTGTCTTATCCTGAATATGGAAATGGTGCCGGGTAATAACATCGTTGCTTTCGGCGACGAGGTGGATAAGCAGTTAGCGCAAGCTGCGGCTTTGCTACCGCCCGATATTCAATTCCATCGAATCACTGACCAACCGAAGGTAGTCAACGACTCCGTGCTCTCGTTCTTGCGCGACATCGTGATTTCTATCCTCGTGGTGATTGCGGTGATGCTGTTGCTCTTCCCGCTACGTACCGCTCTTGTAGCGGCGACGGGACTGCCCGTCTGCACGGCGATCTGTATCGGCCTGATGTATGTCACGGGTATCGAACTGAACACGGTGACGCTGGCGGCACTGATCTTCGTTTTGGGAATGATTGTCGATGACTCGGTCATCGTCATAGACGGCTATACGAACCTCTTGGCGCGTCGTCATTCGCGCTGGTACTCCGCCGTCGTGAGCACGAGTATGCTCTTCGTGCCGATGTCGCTCGCGACGATGGCGATCTGTGGCATGTTCTTCCCTATGACGCGTATCATCACCGGTCCGCTGGGTGAGTTCGTTCAGCTCTTCCCTTGGGCAGTGCTCTTTGCGCTGGTGGCAAGTATCTTCTATGCTTCGTGGGTGACGCCGTTCCTGTCTTTCCGCTTCATTCGCGAGCGCAAGCCCGAAGAAATGAATCTTGTGGAACGCGTGCAGACGAAGTTCTTCACGTGGTTGCAGGGCGCTTACCGACATATCTTACAGCGCTGTTTCGACCATCCGGTCATCGCCTGGTGCCTCTTAGGCGGCGCGACTTTAGTGGGTGTGATCCTGTTGATGCATCTTAACCTCCAGCTATTGCCTAAAGCCGAGCGGGAGTTCTTTGCGGTTGAGATACACCTGCGTGACGGTGCGACCCTCGAAGAGAGTGCGTCGGTGGCGGACTCCCTGGCAAACATCTTACGCCAAGACCCGCGTGTGACGAGTGTGACGGCGTTCATCGGTCAGTCTTCCCCGCGCTTCCATGCTACATACACGCCGCAGACGCCGGCTACGAACTACGCGCAGCTAGTGGTCAATACCAAGTCCAGTAAGGCAACCAGCCAAGTGCTCAAAGCCTATAACGGCAAGTATGAGAACTATTTCCCGAATGCCTATGCGCGGTTCAAACAACTCGACTATCAGGCGGTGAAGAATCCGCTCGAGGTGCGCGTGAAAGGCGAAAACTGGGAGGCGATGAAACCTATCGCGGACAGTATTCAGCAATTCATGCTCGCGCAACCCGAACTGCAGTGGGTGCACTGCGACTATAACAACGTAGCGGCGTCCACACGTATCGTGCTCAAAGCGGACGAAGCAACCCGACTCGGTATCACCGAGACGATGCTCTCGCTCTACCTGATGGAGGCTACGCAAGGCGCGACGATCACGACGCTCTATGAAGAGTCTTATGCGGTGCCGGTAGTGCTCTATACGGCCGGAATCAACACCCTCAACGCCGACGAACTAGGTGCGATACAAGTGCCGACAGCTTTGCCAGGCGTCTGGGTACCTCTGCGTCAAGTGGCGACTATCGAACCCAATTGGCACCATACTTTACTCGAACGCCGTAACGCCGTGCGAACGATGACGGTAGGCGCCGACCTCCGAGGAGCGACGAGTCAGGTCGATGCCGAGCGAAAGGTGAAGAATTGGGTAGAGAACAACCTCACTGACCTGCCGGAAGGCGTGTCGATCGCGTACGGTGGCTTGACGGAGATCAACAACCTCATGATCCCGCAGATACTATGGTCCATCGTTGCCGCCCTTGTGGTGATGTTAGCCCTGCTGTTGTACCATTTCGGCAAGATTGGCTTGGCACTACTCACCCTCTCCAGCGCCATCCTCTGTCTCTTTGGTTCGATGCTCGGTCTGTGGATCTTCAACCTGGATATCTCTATCACCGCGGTGTTGGGTGTCGTCAGTCTGATAGGTATTATCGTGCGTAATGCTATCATGATGTACGAGTACGCCGAAGACGCGCGCAAATACAAGCACCTGACGTATAAAGAAGCCGCTTTCCAGGCGGGTTTGCGACGTATGCGACCGGTGTTCCTGACTTCAGCTACTACGGCGCTCGGTGTGCTGCCGATGATCATCGCCGCGACGAGTCTCTGGATGCCGATGGGTGTGGTAATATGCTTTGGAACGCTGTTCACACTGCCGCTGACAGTCACCATCCTGCCCGTCGTCTATTGGAAGGTATACGCAAAAAGGGATGAAGAAGTGAGTGAATGAGAGTGAACGTTTTTGATAGAATGGATGAGTGCACGGAGACGGAGGTGCAGCGCATGCTACCTCTGGTATCCGCTCAACGTCGCGAGCAGGCACTGAGATACAAGCATACCTTCGGGCAGTATTGCTGTTTGAAATCGTGGCTGATGCTTTATAAACTGGTCGATATATCGGAATATAGAGATACCGAATGGCAATACAACGAACACGGCAAACCCTATTGGGAGAACGGTCCTTATTTCAGTATCAGTCATTGCAAGCAAGGCATCGCCGTCGCGATAGATGACCAACCTATAGGCATTGACATCGAAACGATACGGCATGCGGATGCGGACCTCATCGCCCGAACGATGAATGAAGAAGAGAGAGTAGGAATGGACGACCGGAAATTCACACGGCTGTGGACGCGCAAAGAAGCGGTTGTCAAAGCCCAAGGAGTAGGGATACAATCGTTTGAACAACTACAGCATATTATATCGAAATCACGAGATCTCGAAATATCGACTTTTGAAAAAGAGAATTATATATACAGCATAGCATATGGAAAATTACATTGTTTCGGCGCGTAAGTACCGCCCCCAGACCTTTGAGTCGGTGGTGGGTCAACAAGCGTTGACGCAGACTTTGCAGAACGCCATTCGTTCGAACCACTTGGCGCATGCGTATCTGTTTTGCGGACCGCGAGGTGTGGGAAAAACCACCTGCGCGCGTATCTTCGCAAAGACCATCAACTGTTCGAACCCTCAGAACGGGTTTGATGCATGCAACGAATGCGAGTCGTGTAAGGCTTTTAACGAGCAGCGGTCGTTTAACATTCACGAACTCGATGCGGCATCGAATAACTCCGTAGAAGACATCCGAAACCTCATCGACCAAGTGCGTATCCCGCCGCAGATTGGTAAGTACTCCGTTTATATCATCGACGAGGTACATATGCTCTCTGCCGGTGCGTTCAACGCCCTGCTCAAGACACTCGAAGAACCGCCCTCGTACGCCATCTTCATCCTCGCGACGACGGAGAAGCACAAAGTGCTGCCGACGATTCTCAGTCGTTGCCAAGTCTATGACTTCAACCGCATCACCATCCCTGATACCATCGCGTATCTGCAGAAAGTAGCGGCGAACGAAGGTATCACGGTGAGTGAAGAAGCGCTGAATGTGGTGGCGCAGAAAGCCGACGGAGGTATGCGCGACGCGCTCTCGATCTTCGATCAACTCGTCGCGTTCTGCGGCAAAGAGATCACGTACGAGCGCACGATCGAAGTACTGAATGTGCTCAGCGTCGACTATTATTTCCAGTTGGTGGACAGCGCACTGCAGCATAATGTGGCGAAGACCTTGCTGATCTTCAACGACATTCTTAACCATGGCTTCGATGCCGGTCATTTTGTGACGGGTTTTGCGCAGCACCTGCGCGATGTACTGGTGAGCAAAGACCCGCAGACACTGCCGCTGCTCGAGACCGGTGAGTCGATGCGTGCACGCTACGGTCAACAGGCACAGCGCTGCCATCCGATGTGGATCTTCATGGCGCTCGATATCCTCAACACCTGCGATATCAACTACCGCACGGCGCGTAACAAGCGCCTGACCGTCGAACTCGCCCTCGTCAAACTCTGCCAACTGGGTCTGAATCAGACTATTCCGAGTACTCCGAATATTCCGAGTACTCAGAATACTCCGAAAGCCGCCCCACAGACTGCCCCTGCGAGCCGGCCGACCCCGACTCCTGCTCCGGCTCCTCAACCGAAGGCTGCTACTCCTTCCATACCTAAGATGCCGAAAATAAGTATTGGCTTGGGACCGAAGAAACCCGAACCTGCTCCGGCACAGCCGGCAGCTGCCCCTGCAGAGCAACCCAAACAAGAGGAGCAGAATCGCCCTTTTACAGTTGACCAACTCCGAGACGCGTGGGTTGGTCTGGCTGACTCGCACAAGGAGGAAACGCGTCTCAAGCAGTTGATAGAGAACTACATGCCGCTAATGGTCAACGACTTGACGGCGGAGATCCAGATGCCGAACCCGTGGCAAATGACGGAAATGAAAAAGGCCTTACCCACGCTCTTGCGGCAGTTACGTGCAGCCCTGCATAATGACCACCTGGAGATACAACTTGTGCAGGCGGAGTTCAACCAAGAGCAGCTGGCTTTTACCGCTGAAGAGAAATATAAACTGATGGTAGAGCAGAACCCTGCGCTTGCCCAACTAAAAGAGAAACTCGACCTGCAGATAGACTAATGGCTGACCTGCTGAAATACTTACCTACTACCCGCAAAGAGACGGACTTGCGCGGCTGGGATGAAGTGGACATCGTCTTCTTCACCGGCGACGCGTATATCGACCATCCGTCTTTCGGTGCGGCGGTGTTGGGTAGAGTATTGGAGGCAGCCGGCTATCGCGTAGCGATAGTGCCGCAACCAGACGTGCACGGCGACTTCCGTGACTTCAAGAAATTCGGAAAGCCCCGTATCTATTTTGCGGTGTCGGCGGGAAGTATGGACTCGATGGTGAACCACTACACGGCCGCCAAGCGCAGACGTTCGGACGACGCGTATACGCCCGAAGGACGTGCCGGTGCGCGGCCCGACTATTGCACCATCACCTATTGCAAGATCCTTAAGCAACTCTATCCGGATGTGCCGATCATCATCGGCGGCATCGAAGCCTCGATGCGCCGCTTGACGCATTATGACTACTGGCAGGACAAACTGATGCCGTCCATCCTCGTCGATAGCGGCGCAGACATGCTCGTCTATGGTATGGGCGAACAAGCGATGACGGAGATAGCAAACAGAGGTTGCGTGCATGATATCCCGCAGACGGCGTACCTGACGTCCGATAAGTCGGAGATACCGGAGGACGCTATCATGCTATCCTCGCACGAAGAGGCGCTGCGCGATAAGCGCAAGCATGCGGAGAACTTCCGCCTTATGGAGATTGAGTCGAATAAGATTCATCAGACGACGCTCGTGCAGCCGGTCGGCAAACAATGGGTAGTGGTCAATCCCTCTTACCCGCCGATGACGACGGAGCAACTCGATGCCATCTTCGACCTGCCGTTTACCTACACGCCGCACCCCAAATACAAGGACAAGCATATCCCGGCATACGAAATGATCAAGTGGTCGGTGTGTATGCACCGCGGTTGTTTCGGTGGCTGCTCGTTCTGTACGATCTCGGCGCACCAGGGCAAACAGATCGTCTCCCGCTCGAAGGCATCTATCTTGCGGCAGATTGAGAAACTGAGTCAGTTACCGGACTGGCACGGCGTGATAAGCGACCTCGGCGGTCCGTCGGCGAATATGTACGCGATGCACGGCAAGGACATGTCGCTTTGCGAGAAGTGTGCGCGGGCTTCGTGTCTCCAGCCGGCTATATGCAAGAACCTCAATCAGGACTTCGGACCGCTACTCGACATCTACCGCACGGTGGATAAACTGCCGTACGTGAAGCATGCCTTTGTGGGCTCGGGTATCCGCTATGACCTGATGAACGACGAGTATGCCCGTCAGCTGATCACACGCCATGTGTCGGGACGACTCAAAGTGGCGCCGGAGCATTGTTCGGATAATGTGCTGAAGGTGATGCGCAAACCGAGTTGGAACAATTACCTGCGCTTTAGAGATCTCTTCCTGCGTATCAACAAAGAGGCGGGCCTCAACCAACAGCTTATTCCGTACTTTATCTCCTCGCACCCCGGTTGCACCAAGCGTGACATGCAGGTGCTGGCGGATGAGACGAAGCGGATGCATTACAGGCCGGAGCAGGTGCAGGACTTCACGCCGACGCCTATGACGCTCTCGACGACGATGTTCTATACCGGCATCAACCCTTACACGCGCGAACCTATATACGTAGCGCGTACACCTGAAGAGAAAAAACAACAAAACCAGTATTTTTTCTGGTACAAAAATCATAAATGATCCATGACAAATAGTAAGTTAAAGAATCGTCATTATCGTATTAACCCTGAGACGCTGCAACTCGAGCGTATTGAGCATGGTTTCCGCTATTGGCTTCGCCGTTCCGGCGGATATGTCATCGGCGGTATATGCCTGGGTGTGATTTTCTTTTACACCTTCCTGTATTTCTTCCCCTCGCCGCGGGAAGCATCGCTCATGCAGTATAATCGAAACCTTTCGGCGCAGATAGAAGTCATGGACCAGCAGTTGGATCAAATGCAGATTGTACTCACCGACCTTGCGCAGCGCGATGACAACCTCTATCGGGCTATCCTGGGTGCAGAACCTATCCCGCTGAGTGCGCGTATGGGAGCGACCCATCAGATCTCGTACTACGACTCGATCGCCCATATGACTAACACGCAGCTGGCGGCGGATATCCAGCGTAAGGTGGATATCCTCGAGAAAGAACTCTACGTCCAGGCGCGCTCGTACGATGAGGTGTTGCAGTTGGCGAAGAACCAAGAGGTGCGTATGGAGAATATTCCGGCTATTCAGCCCGTGCTTAACAAAGAACTCAAGCGCATGGCATCCGGCTACGGCTGGCGTATCGACCCCGTCTATCACATCCGTCGTTTCCACGAAGGCATGGACTTCTCAGCGCCTGTAGGTACGGATATCTTCGCTACAGGAAATGGTACGGTCGTCTATTCGGGTTGGCGTCAAGGCTACGGTGAGACCGTAGAGATCGACCATGGCTTTAACTATAGCACGCGCTATGCCCACTGCTCCAAGCGTTTTGTACGGGTAGGGCAGAAAGTGAAGCGAGGCGACGTCATAGCCCTCGTCGGCAACACCGGTAAATCCACCGGCCCGCACCTCCACTACGAAGTACATTACTTAGGCAAACCTATCGACCCGCGTAACTTCTATTTCTACGATCTTACGCCGGAGGAATACGATAAGATGCTTCAGATCTCGTCGAATATGGGAAATACGATGGACTAAAAAAATCGCGGCTCAACCGAGTCGCGATATTTTTTCTAAGGACTTCTCGTCCAGTATCTGTATATGCCGCCCGTCGATGGCGAGCAGTCCTTCTTGCGCAAATTGACTGAGGGTGCGGATAGCGTTGCTGGTCGTCATATTACTCATGTTCGCCAGGTCCTCGCGCGGCAACAGCATCGCTAAGGTATGTCCGTCCTCTTCGTAGCCGTAGTTCTTGAGCAGCAATAGCAGGCTCTCTGCCAAGCGTCCGCGAATATGTTTCTGCGTTAGGTTGACCGTCTGAATCTCCGAGAAGGCCAAGTCCTTCGCCATCATCAGCATCACCCGGTAACAGAAGGAGCCGTTCTGGCGAACCAAGTGCGAGAAGCACTCTTTAGGCATGCGATAGACTGCACAACTCTCGACCGCACTTGCGCTGGAGTTATACGCCTCGTCCGCGATACAAGCGCGATAGCCGAAGATATCGTAAGGCTTGAGCAAACGGATGATCTGCTGGCGTTGACCGATACCTTCCTTGAAGATACGTACTTTGCCGCGCAGCAGCATCCACATATACAACGACTCGTCGCCGTCCGAATGAATGAGTTCATTCTTCTCGTAGTACACAACTTCGGCATGTTCCGCTGCGTAAGTTTTCTCTTCTTCCGTCAGCGTCTCCCATAGTTCGTTCAACTCCCACAACGGGGCAAATTGCTCTTCTCTACGTTTCATGCTTATTCGATCCATCCGAAAATTCTTTGCAAAGATACAACATTTTCTTGACATATGCAAATAAATTATGTTTTTTAGCACATTTTCTGCTATTTCTTCGCTTTTCGGACTCGCGGTGTAGTAAGATTCTTGGCATTTACGCCGACTAGTAGTCGGCATGAGGTTTCTTTTGGGACTATTAGTTGCGGGCTTTGTCCCTTTTGCCGGATATTATCCGGCGTTCTATGTTTATTCCGTCGCATGTCATGCGACATTTTTTCATTTTTATTTGCGTATATCATTTTTTTGTTGTACCTTTGCACCCGCAAACTCGCGCTGGGGTGTGTGCATACATGTCACAGGTGAGGGTGCATACATATTGAAAGGCGTTTACTAACGCTTGTAATCTGATGATTTGGAATGTAGGAAGTTTCAAAATTAGTTATTCAGAAAGCAAGTAAGTAGATGCTCACGAGTGTAGAACTCGCCCACACTATTGGTATGTCCTATGGTGTGTTGGCGGATACATACACGGCGCGAGTTTCTGTTTGCGTATCTGATAACTAAGGCATTTCCTACAGCCTCAAATCACGGATAACAACAGTTATTCGCGTTTTTTGTTGTATGTTATAACGAACAATTATAAATGGAGAATGCTGAAAATCCAATAAAGAGTAGGCAAAACTTAAAATATTAATATCATGGCAAAATTTATTCAATTAACAATGGTTAAAGTTCTCAATCTTCCAACAAATTCATTCTCTGCTGAACAAAGAACTTTTAAAATATATTTAAACACGGATCATATAGTGCTTGCTCGTCCAAACGGAGCAGGTAGTGGTTGTGTGTTGTTCGTTGATACTTTATGTAGTACATTCATGGAATTAAATGAATACGATGTAAATGTTGATTTTAAAGAATACTCAAGCGTGGAAAGAGAAGGTTGGATTAATACAAAATCTTCAATGATTGTAGTCGAAGAGTCTTATGAACAAGTAAGAGAGATGTTACTAAATTAAAATTCATATAGAAATGTTAGCAGGACTTTTATCTAGTATATTGTGGTTTATCGGCAGTTTCTTAGTGGGCTGGTTTATTGGAGGAATTCTTGGAGGATTCCTTGGCGGCATTGTTGATTTTATAGAGAGCATACTAGAAGATATTCCTATTCCGAAAATCTTTACTAGATTTTTGATTATAGTTACTTCTGGATTATTAGTATGGTTTTTGGCTGATAGCCATATTTGGTTTTGGCTGCTTGTTGCCTGGTGGGCATTCTACCTTCATGTTGCACATTATGGCGATGAGGTTGGCGGTGAATAATATTTTAAACTTAAATTTTAAATAATTATGGGACTTTTACAAAAAATTATTGACCTCGTTAAAGAGGAATTGCAAGGCGAAACAAAAAAGCCGGCAAAAAGTCAAGGAAAACAAAAAGCATCGGCAAGCAAGCCGAAAGGAGATTCTTTTGAGCAACTTTGCGCAAAAGCAAAAGCTGGCGATCTTGCCGCTCAGTACAACTTGTATGACCAGTATGCGGATAAAGCCGACAAAAGCGAAGCTCTCGAAGCATTGTTCACAGAAATGATGAATAATGGAAATGCGGAAGGAGAAGGACTGCTTGGTTGTTTATTGTCAACACGACAGGGGAATGAGAAAGAAGCCAATGATCTTATTAAAGGAGCTATAGCAAAGGGCGCACTATTTCCTCTTGTTTTTAGTGGTATATTTTATGCTTGTCCACGTGGAACTAGACGTGACTGGGATCCCGATGTAAAGGATAGACGAGTGCTTGTAACACCTGTTGAACCTCTTTCAGCCGTATTTTACTTACGTAAGGCAGCAGATAAGTTAGAGCAATGTTCAGATGAGGTACGTTTAGCTTATCATGTTGTGTATGGACACCTTGCGTACGCATACATGTACACAACGGATGAAAATAACATAAGAAAGTATGCTATGTTAGGAGCAGAAATGAATGACCCGATATCGTGCTTTGTTATGGGTAGACTCTATGATAGAGGAGGTATTAGTGGAATACAGCAGAACATAGATTATGCATTTAGATATTATAATAAAGCAGAAAAGAATGCACAAACTATGCCCGATACTACAAGAGCATTCTTATATAGAGAAATGGGAGCGTTATATAACGAAAAAGGTCAGCGTAAAGGTTCTGTAGAAGCATTTAAAACTTCTGCTAAATACTATTTGAAAGCAGCAGAATTGGGCGCAAGTTACGCAATGATTGCTTTAGCAAATTATTATGAATCAGGTAATACTCTTCCTCAAGATTTAGATAAAGCATTGTCATTGAGAAATAAAGCAATCGCGGCCGGTTATGATTATAATCGGCGCAAGACAGCTCCATTCTCTCTCTAAACTAATACTGCTCGCCTTATGTTTTTATAATGTAATGCGAGCAGTATTCTTTCTCTTGTAGAGATTACCAACACAATAGTATCATTCATGTATAACGCAACACTATTATGGAAGATATTATAAAACGCCTCTCTCTAATTGAAAGTAAGGTAGATCAGCTCACAAAAGAGATTAAGAGTCTGGATAATAATCAAAGGAGTTCTTTCGAGTCTCTGAATAGAGCAATAATCAAAATATCGGAAATCGTTTCATATATATCAAGAAAGTAACATCATGAAGACAATAACATTACATCTGTTGAAGGACGGTACTCCTGTTCAAGTAACTGATAAATCAATGATTTTAGGACCAGATTCCGAATGGGCGCACGCAAATGTAAGATTCAAAGATGACAATGGAGAAATGAAGTCATATCTCGTTGAAGAAACCATTTCTGAAATAAAAGTGTTATTGGCTAATGCCTAATATGCACGATAGTTTACCGCAAGCGCATGGCACAGCCCCGCGCTTATTGTTTTCTATCTTCGTCTATTATCAGGAATGCTATTCCGTTCTTAGTTCGTCCCCTGCTCCGCGTAACCGCGCGGAGTTTTTCTTTTGTTGCTAGGCAATTCTTCTTTTTGCAGTACTTTAACCTCAGTGAACCGACGGTGAGCCGACGGTCAACCGACAGTCAAGGCTAAGGTGAGGCTCCGGTAAGGCTCTTGTCATTCCCCTTTCATTCTGCATCCATTTTGCTTTCGGGAAGCATATCTCGCCGTAGGATAACAGTAGGATACCCGTAGGATAGCCGTAGGATAACACAAAAAGCACGTAAAAAATGTACGCTTATACTATATATACGTAGTATATATACTTTTTGCCGAGTATTTTTCATTTGCGTATGTCAGAAAAAAGCAGTACCTTTGTGCCCGCAATGAATAAGATGCTCGGCTCTAAGCCGCGCAAAAGTTGAACGATATGAAAATTGTTATTCTCGGAGCGGGGAGTGTGGGGACGAATCTCCACCATGCGCTGGAGAGCAAGGGAATCCGTGCGGAACTCATTCATGCGCGTCCGCTGACTGCTAATCCTCCGACCGCAGAACCTATCCCGCAGGCCGACGTATATATTTATGCGATAGCCGATCACGCGCTGCGGGAGGTGATTTCCAAGGTCTATGCGCCGAAGGCGCTGCATCTTCATACCTCGGGTTCGATGCCTATTGAGGTGTTCGGCGAAGATAAACCGCACGCAGGCGTACTGTATTTCTTCCAGAGTTTCAGCCGCGAAGTACTGATCGAAGACTGGAGCGGCATACCTTGTATCATCGAGGGCCGTAATATCGACGACATCGCCGCCATCTACTCTTTGGCGCAGTGCCTGACGAGCCGTATCTACGAGGCGGGGCAACATGACCGCGAGCGGCTGCACATCGCCGGTATCTTTGCCAATAACTACTCGAACCTCATGTACCGCATCGCGGCGGAGGTGCTTAAAGACACGCAGATACCTTTTGAAGCCCTCTTACCGCTTATCGACCAGACGGCGGCGAAGGTACATACCCTCAAGCCAAAAGACGCGCAGACAGGCCCCGCCAAGCGCGGAGACCATGAAGTGATGAACCATCATTTGGAAATACTGAAGGCTACGCCTTATGCTGAAGTGTATCAAGCGCTCGCAGCGTTAATCGAGAAAGCGCATACTCATTGAGTTCGTCCCAACGAATGACGATAGTGCCGGGGATTTCCGGCATTTTTTGTACGCGCTGCACCATAAACCGCGCATGGAGTTTCTGATGCGAGAGCACGTGCGTAAACGGATACTTATCATCCGTTTGCCCCTCTGTGCAAGGGAATTCGTATAAATGGTACCAGATATCCTTAGCTTCGCGGCGTTGGATGATGGTATGTTCGCCATCCGTATAGACGTGATAGGTGAACCATCTATCCCGTACTTTCGGACGGGGCTTGCGGACAGGCAGTAACTCCGCCGTACCATGCGCGTAGGCGGCGCAGTGTGCCTGCAGCGGGCAGTGCGCGCAGTTGTCGCCTAAAGACGGCGTGCAATACAAGGCCCCGAACTCCATGATAGCGGAGTTAAAAAGTCGCGGGTGCTCGTGGTCCAGAAGCGTCTCTATCTGTTGGTGAAACAGTTTCTTACCCGCCGAAGTATCGAAAGCCTCGTCGATATCCAACAACCGCGCCACCACCCGATATACGTTGCCGTCCATCGCGGGGTAGGGCAGGTCGTACGCAAAAGAAGCGATCGCCCCTGCGGTATAGTCTCCTACACCGGGCAGCGCCCGAATCTCATCGAAAGTCTTTGGAAAAGGCACCCATCCGCGCTCCACGATCAACTGCGCCGCCTTATGCAAGTTGCGGGCCCGCGAGTAATAGCCCAACCCCTGCCACTCGCGCAACACTTCGGCTTCGTCAGCGGCCGCCAAGGCCTCCACATTCGGCCAGCGCGCCATAAACCGACGCCAGTAGTCCAAACCCTGTAACACCCGTGTCTGCTGCAGGATGATCTCGCTTAGCCAGATCGCGTACGGATCCTCCGTCTCACGCCATGGAAGAGCACGGTGATTTGTCTCGTACCAATCGTATAAGTGTCTATATAATAAGGAGTTGGACATAGTTTTCAACAATTTCTGGACCTAAAAAAGCCAAATCGGGTACAAAAGTACAAAAAAATAACAATTTTTGCAATTTTTTTAAAGAAAAATTTTCGTATTTCATTTATTTTCAGTACCTTTGCGCGATTTTTCGACATTACAAGGAGAAACTAAAGCACATATATAGTTATGACTAAAGCTGAACTCATTAACGACATTTCTATCGCTACGGGGTACGACAAGATGACGATCACAGCTATTGTGGAGGCCTACATGGATAGCGTAAAGAAGACTTTGGTTGGCGGAGAGAATGTATATCTCCGTGGCTTCGGCACATTCCAGATTAAGTTGCGTAGGGCGAAAATTGCCCGTAATATCAGTGCCAGCAAGTCTGTGCCTGTTCCGCCTCATCGCGTTGCTTCGTTCAAGCCCGCGAAGGGGTTCGCTAAAGACATGCGTGCATAAACAGAAAAATAAGAAAAAATATATACTAACAGTTTAATTTTTATTCATTATGCCTAACGGAAAGAAGCATAAGAGACATAAGATGTCTACGCATAAGCGCAAAAAACGCTTACGTAAGAATCGTCATAAGCATAAGTAAATGACGGTGCATGCAGCTTTGTGGCTTTAGACGTGTCTAAGTGTAGACACGTTGCCACAAGGCTTTTTTATTTATTGATTTAATCCTTTCAAGTATGAAAAGCGAATTAATTGTGGACGTACAGCCGCAAGAGATTTCGATCGCGCTGACAGAGGATGACCGCTTGCAAGAAGTGGCGCGTGAGAAACGCGACCAGGACAACTTCGCCGTAGGAAATATTTACTACGGGCGCGTCAAGAAAGTGATGCCGGCGCTCAACGCAGTCTTTGTGGATGTAGGTCACGAAAAAGAAGCTTTTCTGCATTATCTGGATTTAGGTTCTCAGTTTCGAACGCTGCAGACCTATGTCACCAAAGCCGTCTCGGATAGACGTCGCGTGCCTTTGATTCAAAAGACCCCGCGGCAGCCCGAGGTGGGTAAAGAAGGACAGATCGCAGAGGTACTGAAGGTAGGTGATCCTATTCTGGTGCAGGTCTCTAAGGAGCCGATCAATACCAAGGGTCCGCGCCTCACGGCCGAGATCTCTATCGCAGGACGTAATATCGTCCTCATCCCCTTCTCTGACGGTGTAATGGTCAGTCAGAAGATTAAACGCGAGGCAGAACGCCAGCGTCTCAAACAACTGATGCTCTCTATCAAACCGCAAGGGTTTGGCATCATCGTTCGTACTGTAGCCGAAGACAAGCGCGTGGCTGAACTGGACAATGAGTTACGGTTGCTCGTGGAGCGGTGGCAAGAGACCATCAAGACCCTGCAGCAGAAAGAACCCGTCAGTCTGGTTAGCGAAGAGATGGGACGTACGCTCGGTATTATCCGCGACGTCCTCAGTCCCGACTTCACCACCATCCAAATCAATGACCGCGATATCTACAACGAAGTACGGCAGTATTTGGAACTCATCGCACCCGAGAGCGCGAAGATCGTGAAGTTTTACGACGGCACGCAGCCGATCTTTGACCATTTCGACATCACCCGCCAAATGAAGACGGGACTCGGCAGAACGGTCGGTTTTAAGCATGGAGGTTACCTCATTATCGACAAAACCGAAGCACTGTTCTCCATTGATGTCAATTCCGGCAGCAAGAAGATCTACGAGGACCAAGAGGAGAATGCCTTCCAGTTTAACATGCTGGCAGCAGAGGAGTTGGTACATCAGTTGCGTCTGCGCGATATCGGCGGCATCATCATCGTCGATTTCATCGACATGAACGATAAAGGCCATCAGCAGCAGCTCTATGACTTCGTACGCAAGCTCATGGACCGCGACCGGGCGAAGCATAATGTCTTGCCGCTCAGTAAGTTCGGCCTGATGCAGATCACGCGTCAGCGCGTGCGTCCGGCAGTGGAAGTGCAGGTGGAAGAGACCTGTCCGACCTGCGGCGGCAAGGGGAAGATCCAAGCATCGATACTCTTTACCGACCAACTCGCAGAGCAATGCGAACAGGAGTTCCTACACCACGGAAAGGGGTTGCAGTTGCATCTTCACCCCTACATCTATTCCTACGTCACGCGCGGTTTCTGGCGTTCCTTAGCCGGCCAGTGGAGACGTAAGTACGGTATCAAAGTGGTGGAGAATCAGTCCCTGGGAATGCTCGAAACGCGATTTATTGCAGAAAAGTAAAAAAGAAAAGCCGGCCAGCGCCGGCTTTTTCTTTTATTCGTCTTCAGAGATCTCTGCTCCGGGAACGTAGCGCTTGAGCACGCGCGCCACACCGGTGGTCCAGGAGTTGATGGAGTCATTGTCCATTTGCAGACCGCTGATCATGTGTACCACCTGGTCGATCGGCATGCCGTAGCGCAACACGCCGGAGATCAGACGGGCGTAGTTCCAGAACTCGCGGTCGAACTTATAACTCAGTCCTTCGACGGTGGTCTTAAACCCGCGGGTGTTGACGAACTGGAAGTCATAGCGCTTCGTGCCGTCCGGTTGAACAACCTTCAGGATCTTTCCTTTCACTACGCTCTTGGGCAGCGCAATTCCCATTTCGTCGTCTGCCAGACCCGTGAAGATCTCGTACGGACGACCGTCCTTCAAGCCCACAAAGGCGATCCACTTGTCTTTCTGATTCTGGAAGCGTACCACATCGCATTCCAACTCTGCCGGACGTTTCAATAACGTCGAAGTTTCTTGTATCTCCATAATTCACTAATTCACTCATTCACTAATCGTTATCTTCGCTGAGCTGCTCGTCTCTCCCGCTTCGTTCTTCATTTGATATTGCACACCGTCCTCGGAGACAAGGTAATGTATCTGCATCAACTCGCCGAGCATAGCTTCTTTGCTGTAATTGATGTCCAGCCGCACTTTCTTGCCGTAGATGTCGGGTAGGTACGCGTCGAGCATGGCTTGCAGGTAGCGGCAACTGTTGCAGTGCCCGTTATAGTCGATGTCCGAATAGACGATCTTATGCGGCGCGATGCCCGTCGGTTCGGGGATGGTTGTCATCCGCACGCGCGGCAAGTCAATCACCTCGCCGTCCACGCAATCCTTGAAGATCGGCTCGTCGAAGATATTGACAAGTTCGCGTTTCTCCAGGTCCAACACCGCCCACACCGACTTACATTGTCCGATCAGCCGGTCGCCCAAATAGAGCCGGAAATCACGCGTGCTGAGCATGTGTGCGTTTGACTCAATCCAGGTCTCAAAGCGCACCACATCGTTGTGTCTCGGCAGTTCGTATAACTCCAGCGACAAGCGCGTCAAGATCCATCCTAAACCTCTCGGATGCATGGCTGCGATGCCGTAGCCCAATTCATCGGCAGCCTTACCTGCAACTTCCAATAGGTATTCCTCCAGGTGGTACAGACGCGTTTTCTTATGCGCGTCCGACTCCTGGTATCTCATCTCATATGAATAATTATATTTCATGTTAATTTATTTTAGTGAGCATATAAGCCTCTCGGAGGTGTCTCGAGCGGTTGGGGTCCGCGAGAGTCATTGAGCAGGGGGCGAATTCCTCCGAAGGGTTAATATGCGAACTACTTCAACCAGCGGTCGAGCCATCCGCGGAACTCGCGCTGCCACAGTATTCCGTTCTGGGGCTTGAGTACCCAGTGGTTCTCGTCCGGGAAGATCAGCAACTCCGCCGGCACGCCGCGCATCTTGGCCGCGTCGTAGGCCGCCATCGCCTGGTTCGCTAAGATACGGTAGTCTTTCTCGCCGTGGATGCATAGTATCGGGGTGTCCCACTTATCAACGAACTTATGCGGACTGTTGGCGTACGTACGCTGTGCGATCTTGTTGTCTTTGTCCCAGTACGCGCCGCCGAGGTCCCAGTTGGCAAACCATTTCTCTTCGGTCTCCAGGTACTGCATCTCGAGGTTGAAGATACCGTCGTGCGCGATGAAGGCTTTGAAGCGACCCTCGTGGTGACCGGCGATCCAATAGACGCTGAATCCGCCGAAGGACGCACCGACGCAACCGAGGTGGTCTTTGTCCACGTACGGCTCTTTGCAGAACTCATCAATAGCGGTGAAATAGTCGCGCATACACTGGCCGCTGTAGTCGCCGCTGATCTCTTCGTTCCACTCTTTGCCAAAGCCCGGCAGACCGCGGCGGTTCGGCGCAACGATGATGTAGTCGCCCGCGGACATCATCATGAAGTTCCATCGGAAGGACCAGAACTGCGAAACCGGACTTTGCGGACCGCCCTCGCAATAGAGGATGGTCGGGTATTTCTTGTTCGGGTCGAAATGCGGCGGGTAGATGATCCAGGTCAGCATGTCTTTGCCATCCGTCGTCTTCTGCCAGCGCGGCACTACTGTCGAGCGCTCGATCTGGTCGTAGATATTATCGTTCTCGTGCGTCAGTTGGGTCAACTCAATATATCCGTCCACTTTCGCCAGCGCCTTCGCTACATCGAGCACGCATATCTCGTTCGCCTCGCGCATCGAGTGTCTCAGCAGGTAAGCATAGTGATCCGTGACATCGGCCAGACTCACGTCAAACTGCCCTTCGGTCATCTTCGCGCACCAGCCTTCGAGTCCCATTGCCCAGAGGTGAATAGTGCCCTGAATGACGGCGGTGCCGAGCAGCACGGAGTCGTTGTACCACGCAAACTCATCCACGTTGGTGTCTAAGTAATGACTGATGAAGCGTTTCTCGCCGGTCTTCAGATTCATCACCATCAGGCGGTTCTGGTCACTCTCGTAGCCGTCGCGCTCCATGGACGACCACGCGATCCACTCGCCATTCGGCGAGTATTTCGGATTCGTGTCGTAGCCCTTATTGTCCTCGGTGATATTACGCTCCTCGCGCGTGTTCACGTTATAAAGGAAAATATCGCTGTTGGTCGAAACGGCATACTCCAAACCCGTCTTCTTGCGGCAGGTGTACGCGATCTCTTCGTTGTTGGGATTCCATGCCAACTGCTCGATGCCGCCGAAGGGCTTCATCGGACTCTCGAAAGCCGTGCCCTCGAGGATGTTCACGCTCTCACCGACTTTCGCGGTCTTGATGCGCTCGCCTTCGCCGTAATAACTGATCTCCAGCGGACATACAAAAGGCTGCGGAGCGGTCTCCGTCCACTCGTCCCAGTGCTTATACATCAAATCCTCGTGCATATGCCCGGTTGCGAGCGGCAGATCCGGATATTTATCGACGGTCGAAGGAACGGTCTTTATTTGCTTAACCAGAATGATCTTATCGCGCATCGGGGAGAGTAGGAAGCCTTCGATATCCTCGGCGCCTTCTACTTTCACTTCCTCTTTGTCGCGACGCAAGTACAACTGTCCGCCGCGCATAAATGCGAGCCAACCGCTGGCGCCGAACCATGCCGGTTCATAGCCGACGAACTCATCAAACACCTCCAACTCGCCTTCTTTTGCGTACGGGTCGCATATACGGATCCAAGTCGTCGAGCGGTTCTCCTCTACGCTGTAGTAACTCACGGTGTAGGCCAGCCAACCCGTCTCGATATCGCTTTGTACCGCACCGATACGTCCCATCGCCCAGAGTCCTTCGGGTGTCAACCGACCGCCCTCAATGGTGATTTGCGGCTTCGTGATAGGAGCCTTACCTTCTTCTGCCTTTTGGCAACTTACACCTACTAAAGCCACTGCTGCCATAATAAAAATCGCTAATTTTTTCATGTTCACAAACTTTTGCGCTGCAAAAGTACAAAAATATTTTGATATATGCAAAAAAAGTTGTAAATTTGCAGCATAATTCGAAAAACCATGAAAGTTCAATTCTTAGGGGCCACGCGAGAAGTGACCGGAAGTAAGCACCTCATCACCACCGATTCAGGACACACGATACTGCTCGACTGCGGCATGTATCAAGGTAAAGGAATGGAGACCGACGCGGCGAACAGGGACCTCGGTTTTGACCCTGCGACGCTCGACTGCGTAGTGCTCAGCCATGCGCATATTGACCATTCGGGACTGATTCCCTATATCGTAAAAATGGGTTTCAAGGGTGATATATACTGCACGCCCGCGACGCGCGACTTGTGTGCACTCATGCTCGCCGACACTGCCTTCATCCAGGAGCAGGATGTGCGAACCTACAACAAGAAGATTGACCGCCAGAATCCCCATAAGGAGAAAGGCAAGAAATACAAAGTCGAACCGCTCTACAACCAGCAGGACGTCAACCGCGCGATGAAGCATTTCGTCACTTACGGCTACGACCGCCGCTTCCGGCTGTTCGATGACGTGCTGCTGACCTTCACCAACTCCGGCCACATGCTCGGAGGCGCGATTTGTAGCCTCGAGGTATATGAGACGGTGTCCCCCGACGGAACGGGGGAAACCCTTGACGGAAAAGGGGCTAAGCGGTGGAAAAGGTTGACGTACACGGGTGATATAGGTCGACCGAAGAGTCACATCCTGCCGTCGCCGCAACTCTTCCCGCAGTGCGACTACCTGATTTGCGAGTCCACGTATGGCGATCGCCTGCACGACGCGCCGGAAGCTACCGAAGAGCAGCTGCTCGGCATCGTGGAGGACACCTGCGTCTATCGCAAAGGCCAGTTGCTCATCCCGTCTTTCTCCGTCGGCCGTACGCAAGAGATTGTCTATGTGCTGAACCAACTCTATAACGACGGGCGCCTGCCGCACATCCCCGTGTACGTGGATAGCCCGATGAGTACGAACGCCACCCAGATCTTCCGCATGTACCCGGACGAACTGAGCGACGAGGTACAAGACACCTTGCGCTTCGATCCCGATCCCTTCGGCTTCAACACCCTGCGCTACATCACCGACATCAACGAGTCGAAGATGCTGAACCACAAAGAAGAACCGTGTATCATCATCTCCGCGAGCGGCATGTTGGAGGCAGGACGTATCAAGCACCACGTGGCGAATCATATCTCCGACCCGCGCTGCACGATCCTCATCGTCGGCTATTGCGAACCCACCACGCTCGGCGCGCGCATCCAACAACCGGGACTGCAGTGGATATCCATCTTCGGTCTCGACCGACGTATTAAGGCGCAGATCACCAAGATAGAGAGTTTTTCCGGACACGGCGACTACCAGGAGATGATCGACTACCTCACCCGCAGCTTGCAGGTTAATGACGTGAAGCGCGTGTTCGTGGTGCACGGCGCCGAAGAAGCCGCGACGGCCTATAAGGAGCACTTACACGAAGCGGGATTTAAGAATATAGAGGTACCGGAACACGGAGAAGAAGTCGTTTTATAACAAAAAACGCAAATTTATTTGCACAATTCAAAAAAAAGCAGTACCTTTGCACCCGCTTTTGAGAACGAAGGCGCTGCGGGTAGTAGTTCAGCCCGGTTAGAATGCCTGCTTTGGGAGCAGGAGGTCGTGAGTTCGAATCTCGCCTACCCGACATCGGGGGTCCGCAAGGACTCCCGAATCTCTAAAGGAGACGAGCCGTATGGGCTCTTTTTTTGTAATTAACTGATGTACAAGGCTATTTTTATTGACATAGACGACACCATTCTCGACTACATCCCCTGTTGTCGGGAAGCTTTTGATGCTGCCTTGGCGGTCATTAATCAGAATTCTCCGAATACTCCGAGTACTCCGAATAATGATGCCCTCTTCGAGCTCTTCTTTGCGATCTCCGGTCGTCTCTTCTCGGAGGCAAAACACGGCCTGCATACCGTCGCGGAAGTGATGGAACTCTATCCGCAGGAGTTTTGTGAGCGTGCAGGCTATCCGCCCGAGGCCGTTGATCCTTTCAAGCACGCTTTCCGCGCGGCGTGGGGGATGACGCACACCTTGGTGCCGGGAGCGAAAGAGACCTTGGAAGCCTTGCACGCGAAGGGTTACCGACTCTTTGCAGCCAGCAATAGTTTCGGTCACCTGCAGCGCAGTCGCTTGGTGCAAGCCGGCGTACTGCACCTCTTCGAGGACACGTATATCTCCATGGATATCGGCTACGACAAACCCGATGTGCGGTTCTATGAGGAAGCCCTGCGTCGCTGCGACCTGATGCCGCAAGACGTGCTGATGGTCGGCGACAGTATGACGACCGACATCCTCGGCGCACAGAAAGCCGGCCTCGATGCGGTCTTCTTTGACAGACGAGGGGAAGGAATTAAGGATGAAGGGGGAAAAGGACTAAAGGTGATTTCTTCGCTTCCGCAATTACTGACACTGCTGTAACCACGCCAGTAGTGCGGCCATGTTCGGCAGCACCACATCCGCGTGCTCTTCCCACAGCGCCTCGTCGGGCAGAATACCGGTGTTGACCGCAGCCGTAAAAAGTTCAGCCGCTTTGCCGGCCCGCACACCTAATGGTGCATTTTCCACCACCATACATTCGCTTTTCGCAAAACCGCAACGCTCCCAAGCCTTCAAATACGGTTCGGGGTGGGGTTTGCCGTGCTGCACATCGAAGGCCGAAATGACGCCCGTGAAAGTGTCTGGAAAAGTATTGTGAAGGTTGTCGAGCAGCGAACGCTGACCCGAACCGGTGACGACCCAACACTGTACGCCGCGGCTCTTGAGGTACGCCAATACCTCGCGAATACCGGGTATCAGTTCCGGCAGTTTGCCGCCTGTTAACTTATTGAAATGCTGCGACTTATCGGCATACACGGCTTCTATCAGTTCCGGCGTGGCATCCGTGCCATGCACCAACCGATGCGCCTCGTTGATGACCGACGCACCCGTGCGGCCTTCGTTGCGGTAGGTTTGGTTCTTGGTGAACGGCAGTCCGTGCTTCTGCATCGACCATTCCCAAGACGCCGCATGGTACGGCATGGAGTTAAACAGCACACCGTCCTGATCAAAAAAAACCGCTTTCGGCAGTGCCCGCATGGCCTGTTCGGGTGTCGATCCTATCGACCTCTCACCAAAGATAGTGCTACCAATCCGCACCATCGTACTGCCGCACGCTATCGCGAGGCGATAGTCATCGCTCATGCCCATTGACAAAATCGGCTTACTCGGAATACTCAGATTACTCAGAACCGCTTTCGCCTCACTAAAGCACCGCCGTATCTCCGCTTCCTCGTCGGTGTTGGTGGCCATGGTCATGAGACCCCGAACGCGCACGTGCGGAAAATCTGCAATCTTCAATCTTAAATCTGCAATCTCCGAAGGAGTCAATCCCGTCTTCGTCTCCTCTTTCGCCACGTGCACCTCCAGCAGCACGTCTTGCACAAACCCCTGCTTGGCCGCTTCGTCGTTGATGGCTTGCAGCAGGCGCTCGGAGTCCACCGACTGAATGAGGTACGGCCGTAACTTCAGCAAGTCCCGCACTTTGTTGGTTTGCAGGTGTCCGATGAAATGCCAGTGGATGTCGGCGGGCAGGGCGGGCACTTTCTTCTGTAGCTCCTGCACGCGGCTCTCGCCGAAGTGTCGCTCTCCGGCTTCATACGCCTCGCGAATCGCCTCGACGGGGTGAAACTTACTCACGCACACGAGCGTCACGCCCGCGGGTATGTGTGCACGCACGCTCCTTATTTGTTCTGCGACTCCAGCCATTGGATATACGGCGTGATATAACGTTCTTTCTTCTCCGGATAGACGGCCTCGAGATCGACCATGATACCCGTCTCGTACACGTTCGCCAACTCGTCGTTGACGGCATTCCCGAAGAACTGCAGGTTGTTGGTGATGTTGAGGTACGCAGAGAACATCGGCGGGATGACCGTGCCCTGTTCACGTACCGCCCGCTGCAGGATCTTGTAGTTCTCCTGCGGATCGTCGCCTGTGAACGGCGAGGCACTCAGTTCTTTTATCGGCAGCGGGTTATAGGGTTCAAAGAGCCCTTCTTCGCCGCGATGATAACGGTCGAGGTACGCGTATATCAGGTCGCGCGCCGCGAGGTTATACGCCGGATAGATAGTTACTTTTCCGATCATCCATCGTACCTCGGGATGGTCGTGCATCACTGCGCCGATGCCGTCCCATATGTTATCGAGCGCAAAGAGCGCCTTCACGCCCATCTCGCGTTGCTGGTACATCGGTTGCACGAACGCGCGCCCGAACTCAATCGTGTTCGGCAGGTACTCGCGGATGAAGCGCTCGGAGTAGTGGAACAGGTGCGCCGAGGTGATGAACGGTTGGCCGTCTCGTATCTCGGCGTCCGTGCCGATGAGATAGCGGTAGCCGCCTACGATCTGTTGGTGCTCGGGGTCCCAGACGATGAGTTGATGGTAGGGTTTGGCCATCGTGTCCATTTCGTCGATGTCCATCTCATTGCCTGTCGCGCCGCCGCCGTCGCGGTAACTGATCTCGCGCAGACGCGCTATCTCGCGCATCACGTTCGGGCACTCGTGCGCCGTGATGTCATAGATGAGGTTATCCGCCTTGTTGGACGGACGAAGCAGGTGACCTTCTAACTCCTTAAGTAACAGACTTGTTTCAACAGCTGGTATGATTGGTTTCATGTCCTTTAAACTTTACACTTTACACTTTACACTATACACTTTACCCTTTACCTCCTGTGCCCACTGCTTGGGCGTTTTGCTATTATCGAAAGTGGTGTAGGGGATGGGGGGCAGCACGTGCACTCTGAAGTGCTTGCCGTGTGCGCCGTACATCTCGTCTACGAGGTACAGCATCTCGATGTTCAGTTTGATATGCAGTTTCTTGCGTAGGTACGCGAGGGTGTAGAAGAACTTGCTGTTCTTGCCTTCGAAGTAGATCGGCACAATGTCGCGCTGGTACTCTTTGGCGCGCTGCACAAAATTCTTCTGCCATTCCAGATCGCATATCTGCCATTTCCCGTTGATCCGCTGCAGGCGGCTGCATGCGCCTGCCGGAAAGGTAAGCACGTCGGTCTCGGACTCCCACATCTTCTGTTGCGCCTCCACTTGCTCGCGACTCAGTCGTCCCACTTTGTTCACCGGTGCCCAGAGCGCATTGATCGGCTCCATGTACATCAGCAACTCGTTCACGATCACTTTCAGCGGCCTCGGGCGGTGCTCATGAATCATCTGCGCGATGATCATGCCGTCCAGTCCTCCGAGCGGGTGATTGGCCACGAAGATGACGGGATTGTCCGCCGCGGGTATATTCTCAAGACCTTCTATCGACGCCGTACATCCTAACTCTTCGTGAATGACCCGGTCGATGAACTCGTAGCCTTTGAGATTCGGGTATTTGCGCAGGAACGCATTCATCTGCTTGATATGCGCGATACGCTCCAGGTACCGAATGACAAACTCCGGTACACGCGCTTTCGGCGCCTTGCTCTTCAGGATAGCTCGTATGTCGAACTGTAGGGGCATCAGTGGGTAGCGTGCAGGATATCCATGATCGGGGTCTTGGCGATCGAGATCAGCTCGCAGTCGTACGATTTCAGCGCTTGCTTGAGCGCAAAGACCGCATCGTCGAGCAGGTTCGCCTGAACGAGTACCGCGACGTTCTTACGCGTCTCTTTCTCGCCGTCGATGGTGATCATTTCTACGCGCGCTTTGTACCAGAACGCACCGCCTTCGTTCGGGAATACCTCGAAATACTGGCTGCGCTTGCAACTCATCACCTCGCAGTCGCCGAAGATGAAAGGTTTGATCTCCTCCATCAGGCAGTTCTCTGCGTCTGCAAAACTCACTGCTCCGTCCACCAGGTAGGTCTCTTTCGCCTTACCCGGGTTGTCCTCGCCTGTCTGGCGAGAGTAGTTTACTTTAATCTCGTGAAATATCATAATTCTAAAATCTTAAATCTTAAATCTTAAATCTTCAATCTAAAATATCAACTCGGCTACGTCAGTAGCAGTAAGTTGATTCATCGGCATCGGCCTTAACGTCCCGCTCCAGAGCATCAGCGGCACTTTCGGTTTGTCGTCGATGACGCGGTCGATAGCGTGCCGCTCGTCTTGCATCAGTTGCCATCCGGGTTGGAGGACGAACACCACATCGCCCGTATGGCGCTTGCAGAGCGTGGAACCCAGGAGCGGGTGCAGCATCGCCTCGTGTCCCGGCATCGCGATCTGGATGCCCTCGAAGTCCATCAGGAAATTCGCCACCTGCCGCTGGATGGTCTCCAGACTCAGGCGTTTCTGCTCGATGAGCGTGCGGTTGAGGTACAGCGACTGACCGTAGCTACCGTCCACCCATCGCTCGTGGCCGTACAGCGCCATCAGGTACGTGCCTGTCAGTGCCGCCGCGCGGTCCACATTGAACTGTTGCACCGGCATATGCAGGTCGCTGAGCGTCTGTGCGCTCGTGCCTAACACCGGACGACCTACTACCAGAATCTGGTAGTTAGCTCTTCCTACGCGCTTGTCGAGTTGCTCCATCAGGTAGCCGAGGTCTTGGTTCAGCCGCAGGTACATATCTTCCTGCTCGGCGCTCTCGATAGCGTCCGACTGCGCGAGCGGGCTCAGCGTGTTGAACTGCAGCATCAGCAAGTCCGGCGTAGCGTCCGTGCCGAGTTTCTGGTCTTTCTGCAGCGCCAGCGCCAGTTCGATGACGAGTGTGTTGGCTTCCGGCGACTTGGTCAGTATATCCTTCACGGCATACGAGAAACTCTTCTTACGTTCCTGCTCCGTAGGGTGGTTGTACATCGGGATATCCATCCGTGGTGTCCACTGGTGCGCCGCCAGGATGTCGAACCGTCCGCCGTTGTTATAGTCGTACGCCGCCGTCGGCAGACCTTCGGTGTAAGCCGCCGTCGCCACCCATTTATGCGATGCGGCGTCTATCCAACAGCACGCGTTGGCTGCGTGTCCTGCCAGCAGCACCGTCGTCTCGGGTTGGATACCGATAGCGTATATCTTCGCCGCCGGATAGAGGATACGCATGCGGTCGGTGATGGTGCGCGTCAACAGCGCCTTCGGCCCTATATGGATGCTCGTGCCGATGCCGTGCATCTCTTCGTCCTTCAGCATCGCATGGATGCGGCGGTCGCGGCGCGAGAAATAGGTGTCCATGGTGTAACCATGCCGATCGGGCGTCTCGCCGGTCACCAGCGTCGCCGTCGTCTCATTGCCGCCGTACACGAGCTGCGGGAAAGCCACCGTCGTCTGGTACGCTTCTTCGCTCAGTGTGCGTAAACCGCCCTGCTGCCAATACGGACGAAGCATCGCCAGGTTCTCGGTTGTCAAACCGTCCACTACCGCCACCACCGTCAGACGCGGTGCGGCGAACGAACAAACAGCCAGCAGGCTGAGAATCAACGTACTATATAGATAAGCCTTGCGCATAGATGTGTCAAAGGAATAATAATCAATCGCCACCCGAAACCGACGAGCGGGTGACAGGAGAAAAAGGTCAGAAAGACCACGATCAGCAACAGCAACCCATAGGGTACACCTGCTACGAGTTCTACCCACCATGACCAGCGGCCGCGTTGGCGGTCGTAGAGGCTCATGAGGCATACAAAAACAAAATAGAGCGCTAAGCCCAGCGGCCACGAAGCGTACCAGGGTGTCTTAGCGATGTCAAACGGTCCTATCTCGCCCTGCGCCACGATCGGCGTGCCGTCGCTCAGCCGCGCCTGCTGCAGGTACAGCATCAGTTCTTCGGGCAGGAACAAACGGTCTTCGGACGCCATCGGACGGTCGGCTTTCGGTCCGAAGAGCAGGTTGATACCCGCGTTGGCCCAAGATAGCCCGCCCGTATAATGACGAATGAACGTGCGGTAGGTCTGACCCGTGTAACCCGTGTACTCCGACGTGATGGTGTCGCCCAAGGCCTTGGCGATCAGCCAATACGGCCGCGTGGCGCAGTTGTCGAACACGAAATTATAGAGGTATTGGCAGTTTTCGGGTTGGTAGTTGATGACCAGTGCCCGCCAGATCGCCTGGCGCTGCTCCGCCGTGAGGTTCAGCACCTGTTCGTACACCGGCCGCTGCTCTTCGTCATACTCGCGCATAAACCACCACATCGGCGCCGCGCCTAACTCGTACCAGGTCTCCCCGCGAACAAATTTCCAATAGAAATGCTCGGTGTGGAAGTCGAACACCCCGTAGTTGAACACCTCGTCCAGCTCGTTCTCCGGGTCATATACGCGCAGCGCCGTATGTCCGTAGCGCGCGTAGAGTTCCTCGCCCGGCGTGCAGGTCAGCAGCGAGATACGCGCCTGCTCACTCAGCCGCTGCGCCGACATCCCGAGGGACATCAGCATCGCCAGAACGAGCATATATGTACGGATCTTATTGCGCATAGACGTAGATACAATAAGGAAGGAAGGTACAGATCATGCCGAGCAGCCAGCCTGCCGCCACTTGCGAGGGCGTATGGGCTTTCAGGTATAGGCGCGCGTACATCAGGATGAGACTCAGGCCGAACCACAGGCATAATGTGCCTACCGTCGGCAGCGCACCGATACCTAAGCAGTAGGCGAACAGTCCGCCGATGAGGCCACCCATACCCGTGAGGTGCGCGCTGATCTTCCACCATCGGTTGATGAGTGTGATCAGACCGATCGCCGCCATCGCGCCCAGGGCGATAAAACCGATGTAGAGCGGCGCATGCAGGATGGCGATCATCAGGTACGCCCAGAAGCCAAAACCTAAGGCCGCGTATAGATACGGCACGGTGCGCTGTGCGGGGTTCTCTATCTGGATGTCTTCAATCACGCCGCGCTTGATACGAATCCATATAGCGCTCAGCGGAATGAGACAGGTCAGCAGAAACGTACCCACCACCGCGATGATGCTCCATACCGGACTCAGCGGGTTGACCTGCGTATGGTACGCCCAACAGAAGAGCGAGATCCCGTAGGTCGGCACGAAGAGCGGGTAGAGGATGATACTCAGCGCTTTGGCTACTATGTCGATCAGTCGTCTCATAGGGTCTTACGCAGTCGGGCAACAGGGATGCCTAATAGGTCGCGGTATTTGGCGACGGTGCGGCGGGCGATCGGGTAGCCGTGTTCCGCCAGGGCGTCCACCAGCTGCTCGTCCGTCAGCGGGTTGCGCTTGTCTTCCGCGTCCACCACCTCCTGCATGATCTTCTTGATCTCGCGCGTCGAGACCTCGTCGCCCTCGGCGTTCGTCATCGACTCGGAGAAGAAATACTTGAGCGGATACACGCCGAACCGCGTCTGCACGTACTTGCTGTTGCTTACGCGCGAGATAGTCGACACGTCGTAGCCCGTGCGGTCCGCGATGTCCTGCAGGATCATCGGCTTCAGACTCGTCTCTTCGCCGTCCAGGAAGAAGTCGTATTGGAATTTCAGAATGGCTGTCATCGTCTTCATCAGCGTCTCGTTGCGTTGCTTGATGGCGTCGATGAAGTAACGCGCCGCGTCGAGTTTGCTGCGGATGAACTGCGCCGCCTGTTTGTTCTGCGGCGTCTGCGGCATGTTGCTGTAGTCGGCTAACATCTCGCTGTACTCGCGGCTCACATGCAGTTCGGGGATGTCGCCCGTGTTGAGCACTACGTACAGCTCCTCGTCGCGTTCCTCGATGGTGAAGTCCGGGATGATGGTCTCGCGCTGGGTCTCATAGACGGAGCCCGTGAACGCGTTCGCGGGTTTCTGATTGAGGTGCACGATCTCCTGTACCGCCGCTTGGAACTGCTCGTCCGTGCAGTTGAGTTTGAGCTTTATCTTATCGAAATGGTGCTTCGAGAATGCCTCGAAATGGTCGGCGATGATGGTGTATGCTAATTGTACGGCCTCCGTCTGCGGGTTCTTGACCTCTAACTGCTTGAGCAGGCATTCCTGCAGGTTCGCGCTCGCGATGCCGGGCGGGTCGAACTGCTTGATCTGCTGCACGATGTCCGCCATCTCTTCGTCCGTGATGCTTATCTGCTCTTGGAAACTCAGGTCGTCCACCAACTGCTCCGTCGTGCGGCGCAGGTAGCCGTCGTCGTCGATATTACCCAACACCCACTTGGCGATATGCCGCTGCGGTTTGGTCATCTTGGTCAGGTATATCTGCGCTTTCAGTTCTTCTATCAGACTGCTGCCGCCGATGATCGGCACCTCGCGGCGGTCTTCATCCGGCGCGCTGTATTGCTGGTGCAGCATATAACTCGGCGTCTCGTCGTCCGACACATACTGCTCATAATTGAAGTCTTCGTTCTGCAGCGGGTCGCGTTGTCGTCCGTCGTCATATCCGTCATCCGGCATGTAGTTCGCGTCGAACTCATCCTCCTCTAATCCTCTAACCCTCTCATCCTCTAACCTCTCCTCCCGTCCTTCCTCCAGGGCCGGATTCTCCTGCAACTCCTCATTGATACGCTGACCCAACTCGATAGACGGCAACTCGAGCATACGAATCACCTGTATCTGCGTCGGCGACAACTTCGTCGTCTGCGTCAAGTTCTGATTGAGTCCAATCGTCTGCATAACAATTTAACTATTTAACGTTTTTCGAAGAAAAACCATTTTAACCCTTTAACGGAGCAAGTCGAGGACATTTTTCGTAATGTACTCGAGTTGCTCATTGTCAAGTTCCGTGTGCATCGGCAGCGACAGCACGCATGCGGCGAGTTTCTCTGCTACGGGGAAGTCGCCGTCTTTATACCGCGGGTCGCGGTACGCCTTCTGCTGGTGCAGCGGCACGGGGTAGTAGATCATCGCCGGGATACCGGCAGCGGCCAATCCCTCGCGCAGCTTATCTCTATCCGCGCCTACCACGCGCAGCGTATATTGGTGATATACATGCGTCGAATGTGGCTGATGCGCCGGAATAAGCAGTTGTTCACAATCCGCAAAGGCTTTATCGTAATACGCCGCGGCGCGTTGACGCGCAGCGATATACTCGTTCAGGTGCGGCAACTTCGCATCGAGGATAGCGGCCTGGATGCTGTCCAACCGACTGTTCACGCCTACCTCGTCGTGATGGTAGCGTACGTGGCAGCCGTGGTTGGCGATCGCCCGCATACGCTCCGCCAGCGCATCGTCGTTGGTGAAGATCGCGCCGCCGTCGCCGTAGCAACCCAGGTTCTTCGAGGGGAAGAAAGACGTGCAGCCGATGTCGCCTATCGTACCGGCCTGCTTCGTCTCGCCGTTGGCGAAGGTGAACTGTGCGCCGATAGCCTGGCAGGCGTCCTCCACCACGTAGATATGCTTCTCGCGCGCGAGTTCCATCAGCGCCTGCATGTCGGCGCATTGACCGAACAGGTGCACCGGCACGATGGCTTTCGTACGCGGCGTGATGGCGCGGCGCACTGACTCCACGTCCATGTTCATCGTCTCCCAATCGACATCCACTACTACCGGCGTCAGACCCAGCAGCGCCACCACTTCCGCGGTCGCGATGAAGGTGAAGGTCGGCGTGATGACTTCGTCGCCGGGCTTCAGACCCAGACCCATCAGCGCTATCTGGAGCGCGTCCGTGCCATTACCTACGGGTATCACTTGTTTGGCACCCGTGTAGGCCTCTAAGTGTTCCTGAAAAGCTGCCACTTTTGGTCCTTTGATGAACGTGGCGCTGTCGATGACTTCTTGAATGCCGGCATCGATATCGGCTTTGATACGTTGATACTGCGTCTGCAGATCAACCATTTGGATTTTTCTCATTGTTCCATTAAGAATTCCACGACACCCGGGTACACCCAAGCGGCCGTGATGTATCGGTTCTTATAACTCAACTCGACGTCTAACTTATCCTCGCGTTCGGGCGAGTAGTGGCAGGTGGCGTGTACGTCCGTCGGCTGTACCTCATTGAAATGCGCCATGCCTACGCGCACCGTCACCTCCACCTCATGCGGGAAGAGACGTATCCGGCGACCTTCCGGCACACCCGTCACGCGTATCGGCACGATGAATTTCTTCTCCGTGAAGCGCTCGGTGACGACCGTCAGGTCGAGGCTGTCCACTTCGGCACGTACGCCCCGCGGGATAACTAAGGCTACGCGCAGCGCCGACGTGTCGCATAGTTGGTCGAAGGTCTGTGCCTCCGTGTATATTGTGTCTATCTGCTGCAGCGTCTTGTCCTGCCCGAAGATCTTCAGCCGCGTGCGGCTCAGGGTAGGGGTCTCTACCAACTGATACTCCGCTGCCGGCTGGATGTCGCAGCGCGAGACGATAGGCACCGTCTTCTCCTGCTCCGTGAAATACGGACAGGTGATCTCTTCCGGCTGCGTCTCAATCAATCGGCTCGTACCCTGGAGGATGTCGCTGATACTGCGGCGCAGCGCATCCGACGGCACGTGGATCAATCCTTTCTCGCCGTGGATATACGACCTCAGGTCAATTGTCAGGCGCAGCGTCTCTTTATGGTAACTGTTCAGACGCGAACCCGCGTCGCGCACCTCGATCATCACCGTGTCCGGCAGACCCTGCTCGCCCAGCGCGATAGCACTCGGCTTTCCCGTATATTGGATCAACACAGGGACGCGCGTGTTACGCACGGAATTCATCGCGTGGCCGTACCATATGCACGCCGCCAGCACCAAGAACAGCAGAAATGTCAATACATCCCTCTTCACTGTACACCTTACACTTTACACCATACACCAATTACTTTTGCTCTGCAGAAGTAGCTGCATCGCTCGCGTCAGCGAACACGCTCTCTTTGCTTACCTTGATGGTCACGTCCTTAGCGATGGTGATGATGAAGGCATTCTCCTGCACCTCTTTGATCTCGCCGTAGATACCGCCTGCGGTCACTACCTTGTCGCCTTTCTTCATGCTCTCGCGTTGCTTCTGCAGCTCTTTCTGCTTCTTCGTCTGCGGACGGATCATGAAGAAATAGAATACTACGAAGATCAGGATCATCATGATCCAGAAACTCCACTGACTACCTTGTTGCGCAGCGCCCTCTGCGGCCTGCAATAAAATCAAATTTAATGTCATAATATCTTTTTATTTAAGTGTTTCAGCTTTGAATATTTTGAGGTCCCGCATGATCTCGGTAAGGATGCCGTTGATGAACATATAGTTCTTGTCCCCCGAATACTCTTTCGCGAGCTCGATATACTCGTTGAGCGATACGGTGATGGCGATGTCCGGGAACTCGATGATCTCCGCCAGCGCGACCTCGAGGATGATGCGGTCCATGTACGCGATACGGTCGGCTTCCCAGCCCTTGAGGTGCGAGTCGATCAACTGCTCGTACTGCGCATGTCCTTCTATCGCTTTCTCCAGCAGCTTCGTCGCGAACGCTACCTCGTCTTCGCTGTCGAACATCTCGAGCAGCGGCATCTCCGGCGTGCTCTCGAGCGTGAAGCGCTTGATGGTCTTCACTACGTAACTCAGCACGATGTCGGCGTCCGTCGTCCAGTTGCTCTTGTCGAGCACCAGCTCCATCTCGTCCAGCGCCTCCGTCAGCGCCTCGTTGCCAGGCATCAGGTGCTGGTAGATGAACCGCCATATACGCTTGTCGTCCGCGTAGCTGCAGGTCTCCGCCTCCATATAACTGCGGTACTGCTCGCTCTCCGTCAACCGGCGGTAGATGTCGCTTACGGCAGGCATGCCGCTGTCCCAACTCAGACGCTGCTCCGCTATTCGCGCGCGTAGAGCGCGGTTGTCGAACAACTGCTGCGCCAAGCGGTTCTTGGTAAACCGCCTGTTCGGCGTCCAGTTAGCATGCGTAGCGCGGGCGCGCGTCATCTGCTCCTCTAACTGCTGCTGCGCGTACGCCGTCAACTCATTGGCGAAGTCCAACAGCAGGAAATATAAATCATACGTGTCGGCAAAACTCTTCAGCAACTCTTTCCGTGCCGAAACCATCGTCTTGTCATTGTCTTTGTAGTAGGCGAACAGGGTCTGTACCACCCGTGTCCGAACCATCGATCGATTAATCATAATGTACGTGTATGGGCGCGCTCCCTTGCGCGCAAACAAATTCGGCTGCAAAATTACGAAAAAATTTTCACATGTGCAAGCGCGTGCGCATTTTTTGTAAAATGTACTTTTAAAAATAGGGGTCGTTTCGGGGTTAACACGGGGTTATATCGGGGGCAATACGATAAATTCAACATTTTTTTATGTAAAAATACAAAAATATTTGCATATTCAAAAAAAATGTTGTATCTTTGCGGCGAATTTATCCTAAAAAGGGAGAAAAAGATGGAAAAAGATGAGAGAAGAGAGCCGGAGATCGTGTTCAGTCGTTCGGTGAAAGCAGGCAAGCGTATCTATTACTTAGACGTACGCAAAGCGCGTAATGAGGACCTGTATCTGTGCATCACGGAGAGCAAACGCCGTCAGGCAGAGGGCGAAGAAGCACCTTCGTTCGAGAAGCACAAACTGTTCCTCTACAAAGAGGATTTTGCGCACTTCACGGAAGGCCTGAACGAGGTGATCGGATACATCCAGGACCAACTGGGTACGATCGAGGAGCGTCCGGAGTGGACTCCGGAAGCAAAAGAAGAGGCGGCTGAGGAGGAAGAGTCTAAGAAAAAAGGACTCTTAGGATTTCTTCGGAAATAAGCGCTTTGGATTGAAGGGGTAGGGCGGTAACCGTACCGTCGGCTTGAAGGATAGTAACGACGTTAGTATCCGTTCCGAACCCTGCGCCCTTGTCGCGAAGCGAATTCAGGATAATAGCATCCAGATGTTTGCGTTCCAGCTTATGGAGCGCATTCTTTTTTTCATCATTCGTCTCCAGCGCAAAACCGATGAGTTTCTGGTCCGCACGCTTGGATTCGCCGAGGGCACGAGCGATGTCGGTTGTCTCTCTAAGAGAGAGGGTGTAAGGTGTAGGGTGTACGGTGTACGAATCCGAGGCGAGGGCCTCTTTTTTGATCTTCTCGGTGGCCGGGGAGGCAGGGGTGAAGTCGGCTACGGCGGCGCAGAGGATAGCGCTATCCATATGCGGCCAAGCGGCCACACAGGCTTCGTACATCGCCTGCGCCGAGAGGGCGTCAATGCGGTGGATACGTCCGCAAGGATTGGCGAGCGAGGCACTCACGGATCCGCATACGAGCGTCACTTCGGCGCCGCGGCGTGCACAGGCTTGCGCCAGGGCGAAGCCCATCTTACCGGTGGAGTAGTTACTGATGAAGCGCACGGGGTCGATAGGCTCCTGCGTGCCTCCGGCGGTGATAAGGACGTGTTGGCCGCTCATCGTCTGCGGCGCGAGGGCGTACTCCAGCGCTTCCTGCAGCTCTGCTATCTCCGGCATGCGTCCTTTGCCGCATGTGCCGCACGCGAGCGGTCCCTCAGCGGGCTCAAGCACCTGCACGTGTTCCCACTCACGGATAGTGCGGATAGCGGCCTGCGTAGCAGGGTTCTCCCACATCTTATCGTTCATCGCCGGGGCAATGACCATCGGCTTACGCGCCACGCACGAAGCGATGGTCGTCGTGAGGGCATCGTCGGCTATGCCGGACGCCATCTTGCCGAGCACGTTGGCCGTCGCGGGCGCCACGATCATCGCGTCGCACCATTCGGGCAGGGAGATATGCTCCGTCGCATGCTCGTTGATAGCCGCAAACACATCTGAATAAACCCTGCTGCCCGAAACGGTTTGCAGGGTTAATTCGGTTACGAACTGCAGGGCATTTCGGGTCGTCGCTACCCGTACCTCCGCACCCGCCTTGACGAGCGAACGGATGAGTTCGGGTATCTTATACGCCGCGATGCCGCCGCTGATACCAACTACGATGTGTTTGCCGGAGAGTGACATTATTTTAACGCGTCATCGCGGTTGCCGGAGCGGTACACGAGTTCGCCGTCGATGAACTCCTGAGTAGCCATCAGAGTCGGTTTGGGCAGACGCTCGTACTGGCGGCTGATCTCGATCTGCTCTTTGTTCTCGAAGGTCTCCTCGAGGTTGTCCTGCGGGATAGAGAAGTCCTGCAGCTTCGCGTCCAACTCTTTCTTGATGCCTGCGCTGATCTGGTTTGCGCGCTTGGCGATGATAGCTACGGTCTCGTATACATTACCTACCGGCTCGGTGAGCTGGTTGATGTCACGGGTAACCGTGTTCTTCGGTGCTTTTGATTCCTTGTAATTCATGTCGCGCTGGCTGTCCTCGTACATGTACTAAAACTACATTTTAGTAGTAAGTACTCGGACGCCCTCGCTCTTAACTCGGACTATCCTCAGTCCTCGTTAGGGAAGGGCCACTCCCAGCCAGCCCAGGAGGTTTAAATTATTAATTAGTCTTTTATTATTTTACGAATGGTGATGAGCATCTTGTCGGCTTCCTTGCGGTGCTTGGAGTCGGGGTACTCGGTGATGAAGTTATAGTACTCATCCTGCGCGTCGCGGGCACGCTCCTGCTTGAGTTCCTCGAACGAGTTGACCACCTGCTGGTACTTGGACTGCAAGATGAGCCAGTTGAACTCCTCCTGGTACTGGTTGCTCGGGTAGTTCTTGAGGGCGTTCTTGCATACGATCTCGCAGCTGAGGTAGTTATTGCCGAGGTACGAACCGAGGTTATAATACAGCTGCGCACTCTTCAACTCCTTCAGCGCCAACTTATCGTACAGTTCCGCCATCTCGCGATACGCCTGCTCGGCGTAAGGACTCTCCGGGAAAAGCTCCACGAAGGTCTCAAAGGCGCTGATAGCCTGCGTGGTGATCGTCTGGTCAAGCCGTGCGTCGGGCGAGTCCAGATACTGGCAGTGACCTACCTGGAAATAGGCTTCCGTCGCGTACTTACCCTTTGGGTAATTACGGATGTAGGCTTCGTAGTAATTGGTAGCCGACTCCCATAGTTTCTGACCCATGTAGCAGCGCGCCAAATAGGCGAGGATGTCCTCCGAACGCTCCGAACCGCGGTAGTACGCCGTGACGTCGTCAAAGAGCGTCTGCGCCTTCACATACTGCTTGTCGTTGAAGTACTGCAGCGCCGCCTGGTATTTCTCCTCAGGGTCGCGGGACTTCAACAATTTCTGGTACTCTCCACAACTCGTGAGGACTACCATAAGTAGTAATATGAGGTATAATTTTTTGCGCATCTCGCCAAATTAGCCGACAAAAGTACTGCTTTTTTCTGAATTATGCAAATAAATTCTTTATTTTGTCGTCATTTCTGCCCATTTTGCGGACTCAACGACCTGTAAACTGTCATTTTCTGCGACGATGAGGTAGCAAGCGGCATCGCCGGCACGGTCGATCATCGCGAGTGCTTCTTCGGCTCCCAACACCATACACGCCGTCGCTAAAGCATCGGCACGCATGCAGGAGCTACTGACCACGGTGGCGCTCAAGAGCGAGTGCTGGACGGGGTATCCTGTGCGCGGGTCGATGGTATGACTGCGGCGCTCGCCGTCGGCATAGTAGTAGTTGCGGTAGTTACCGCTGGTAGCCATACATATATCGCTCACCGCCAAGACCTGCTGCAGGTCTTCCTGCGCCCCTTCGTTATTGAGGTTGGGTTTGGTGATGCCTATATGCCAGGGTTCGCCTTTGTCATTCACGCCGTGCGCCACCACTTCTCCGCCGATGTCGACGAGCCAGTTGGTGCAGCCCTGCCTACTCAGCACCGCAGCGATCATATCGCATGCCTGTCCTTTCGCCACCGCTCCGCCGTCTATCTGCGTGCGGTAGTCGTCTTTGACGACGCGATGGTTGACGAGCGCCACTTTCTCAAAACCGACGAACGACAGAAGGCTGTCGATGGATGATTGGAGATTGGAGATTGAAGATTGGAGATTGGAATAACTGTCTCCGGCGACTCGCCGGCCGAAACCCCAGAAGTTGACGAGGGGTGCGACGGTGATGTCGAAGGCGCCGCCGGAGAGGGCATATACACGTTCGGCTTCGGACCACATCGCCTCGAAGGCGGCGTCGGTCGTGGTGTCGCGGTTGTCGTTGATGGCACTCAGGATAGAGTGGGGATTGAACATACTGAGGCTGTTGTCAAAGGCCGTCAAGGCAGCATTTATGCTGTCTTGCAAATCCGCCCTTGCTTCGTAGCGAATATTATAGTACGTCCCGAAGACCTTCCCTTCGTTGCGGAAATAGCGCAAGCGAGGTTCATCTTTCCAACCCCATATGAGCAGCGCTGCTACGGCTAAACCGAGCAGCGCGCTGACCATATGTTGTTTGCTGATCCGCATGGCTTAAACGGGTGTCGATCCTATCGACTTAGAACCAGATACCAAGGCCGATGACGCCGTTCAGGCGCTGGGTATAGAGTTTGTCATCGCCGGCTGCTTTCCACAACAGGAGGTTGTACTCCGGGTTGTTCGGGTCGGAAACCAAGCCGTTGGGGTTGATAGAACCCTGCGCGAAGAGGTTGAGGGAGAACTTGTCAAACTCCCACTCCTTGTCGATCTTAGCGCTGACGCTCACTACGGCGAACTTCGAGTTGCCGTACAGGTCGCTGGCCCAAGGCGACATACCTACCTGTGCACCGAGGGTGATGCCAACGCTCTCGAAGGTGTAGTCATAGCCAACCTCGAGGTAACTCGACCATGCGCGGCGTGGTTCACCGGTTGTCTCATCATAGAGCAGGTCGCCACCGGCTACGGTGGTGTACCAGTTGATATATGCACCGGCTTTGTTTCCGAAGAAATGGCTGAAGTTATAGCCGGCCCACACTTCCGTGGTCGAAGTACCGCCTTGCTCGGCGATCTCCGCTACGGGTTTCCAGTTGAAGAAGTTCGTGCCGTCGCAGTAGTAATAGTGGTTAAAACCGACCGTCAGACCGTACAAAGAGAACGAACCGATGATGTCCAACTCCGGCATAAAACGGGTGAAAGCGGTTCCGTCTCCTTGATCCTTTCGGAACGTCCAGTCCGAAGCACCGAGGCTGGACCATGCGCCGATACGGAAAGCGGTATGCTCGCTGTCAAAACCGATCAGCACTTCCGGTTGGAACGACAAACCGCCGTTATACTGACCACGCCAGATATACGCACTGACGATCTCTGCGCCTGCCTCGTAAGCAAACGCTACTTCTGCTTTAGCAGAAGCAACCACCGCCATGAAGGCAGCAACAAGAACTAATACTCTTTTTTTCTTAGCCGCAAGGGCACGATTAATTTTACGAAAATTCTTCATTTCAATTGTTTGTTATGTTATTTGAGATAAAATCCTAATCCGATATTCGCATTGATGCTCTGCCGATGCGGACCGGAAGGGTGCCATTCGGCGGTGCTGAGGTCGGCCGCCAGCCGCGAGGGGTTCATCGCGAACTGCGCCTGCAGCATCATCCCGCAGTGCTCGCTCAGGCTCCAGTCTTTACGTAGCCGGATGTCGATATTCACCACTCCGAAACCCTGCTCAAAATGCGTGTAGAGACTGCGCCAAGGCGTGATACCTACTGCCCCGTAGAGGCTGATGGCATACGGGAAATGATGGGTGTAACTGAGTTCGATGTAGGAGGAGTAGGCCCGCACGGTGTCGCCTGCGGCGTTGAGGTATCCGTCTGCGGCCGACAAACGCGTCGCAAAGAGGATGCTGAGCGGCAACTTGCTGCTGACGGTATAGCGCAAATCGACCTCCAGGACATTCCCGTGATCGGGGTAGTTATGGAAATCGAAGAACCCGCTGTTGAAATTATGGATATAGACCACACTGGCATCGAGTCCCCAGCGCGCAAAACCGACGATGAAGTCGAACTCCGGTTGGAAGTGCGTGAAGGCCCAGTCGGTAGTACCGACGCTCCACCACATCTTGGCGTACAGACCGCCGTAACCTACGTTCGCGCTCGGCTGCAGACACAAGCCTCCGGCATACAGTCCGCGCCAGAGATAGTTGGCGTTGAGCGTCACATCTGCGCCGTAGGTGAAGCCGATATGCCGGTGATAGTCATCCAACCACTTGCTCTCCGTACTGACCGGCGTGCTCGTAAACACCTCTTCTTCCTCAATTCGCGTATCTTCGCCCGCGTATACGCGTGCGATATTCAAAAAAGGTAATGCCCCGATGCACAGCACCAGAGCTATTACCCGTTTCAAAATCGAATGTCGAAAACTGTTCACTGCCGTTTAAAGGGCATTCTGAACCTCCCAAGCTTTGCGCAGAGCGACCTCTAAGATACGCGTATTGCTGAATACGACGATACCTCCGTCGGGACCCGGCTCAATGTGGTAGTCCGCATTACCCTCACCATTGAAATACGCTCTTACTTCATCACCGCTGATGTTCAATTCTGCGGCGATGGCATCCATGCTTCCGTGAGGAAGACTGTCCTTAACTGCACGGAGACGATTGAAAGTTGTACGCACCATAATTGTTCGTGTGTTTTATGATTGTTAATTATGTTTTTTCAAATTTGCCGCAAAGATACGCAAAAATAATCAATTGTGCAAATAATTTGGCTAAAAAAAATGATTTGCATGCATATTTGCCCTTTCTCACAGCATAAACTGCACCGTTCCGGAGACCCAATGCCTCGGTTGGAGCACACCGGAGAAGTCGTAATAGAGTTGGTCGGCCATGTTATGCGCCTCGACGCTGATCTTGACATGCGGGTTTTGCCAATAGACGCATCCGTCCAGCAACCACACGGGGCGATAATGCTGTATCGTGCCCTCCACGGACGTATATTCGCCTTCGCGCTGCCGGAAAGACAGGCTCCAGGACGCACCGAAACCTTTGTAAATCTTATGCTCGATGCGCAGGGTCGCCTTATGGCGCAGGTAGTCCAGCACGTACATCGACAGCATCCCGCCGGCATCGGCTTGTACGTCGCAGAAGGCATAACTCAACTCGATGCGTTTGATCCACTCATGTCCCTGAAAACCGACGGTGGCTTCTGCGCCCGCCGCGTTGACACGGGAGTTGTTGGTGCTGCGCCAGACGGTGACCGCAGGGTCCGGCACTTTGATCCAGTCGATGATGTCCCGTCCCCAGCGGTAATAGCCCGCCGCGGAGGCGTACCAGTAGCCGCGCGCGAACCGGATAGCACCCTCGAGTTGGAGCGCTTTCTCCGGCCGCGTGAGCGGGTCTGCCTCTTGGGTGGCGGAATGGTAGTAGAGGTCGGTGAAAGTCGGCACGCGGATGGCGCGGTTGACGTTCACGAAGAGTTGCAGGCCTCGGATGGGTTCGTAGCCGATGTTGGCGCCCGCCGTCCAGTCATGTCCGAACTGCGAATTCCAGATACCCGCACCGCCGACGGCGGCACTCAGTCCGCGCCAGTAGAAACGCTGCTCGGCGAAGTAGCGGAGTTGCAGGCGGTTGTGGACCCCCATATTCGACGAACGGATGAACTCATCGCGCAGTTCGACGCCTGCCGTGGTCTTTGACCACGTGTTCGACCACGCGCCTTCGAGGTGTGCCCCGGAGGTATGGGTCCAATGGATATTCGGCGCATACCATGCGGGAGCGGCCTGGCCTTCGGCATCTTTGCCGGAGCGGAACAACTCAAAGCGGTCGTAGTGAGCGCGGTAATAGGCGTTGGCATGAATCGTCCAACCGCTCGTCCAGCGGTGCTGGTACGCGGCTGTAGCAAAAGCGGTGCGCGTGGCGTCGAACTGGTTCGGGTATTTGGTGGAGTAGAAGCAGTTAGCACCCGCATCTTTCATCTGGGCGCCCGCCTGGAAGTCCAGGTCTTGGAGGCCGGCCTGCAGGTAGGCATTCACGATCTGGTAGTCGGTGTTGACGGCATAGCCGCCGGAGCGGTTGTATGACACGGCGCTGTTCAGATACCACGCGTCTTTGCGCACCTTCACCGCCAAGGCCGGATGGACCAAACCGTACTCGCCGGCCGTCAGTTTGCCTTGCAGCGTGACACCTCTACTCGCTAACTCGCTAACTCCATCATTCACTAATTCTTTACCTCCTTTCGTCACAATATTAATCGCTCCGGAGAAGGCATCGAGGGCATAGTTGGTGCCTTGCAGCACCTCGATACGCTCGATGAGCAGTGCGTCGATAGGCAGGTTCATCGTATAGTGCTCCGTCTGCGGGTCGGTCATATCGATGCCGTTCAGAAAGACCTTCGCCTGTTTGCCTGTGCCGCCGCGGATAGACAGGTCGGCCTGCACACCGCTCGCGCCGCGCTGACGGATATCGACACCGGGGATATACTGCAGCAGGTCCGCTACGGTCGTCACCGGCAGGATGCGTATATCATCCTGCGTCATCGTCGCCACCAGACGGTAACCGCTCACCGCCAAGTCCTCATCGGCATGCCCCGTCACGCTTACTTCGTTCAGTTCGCGCAGCCGGAGGTCCGTCGTGTCCGCCACCTCGCCTGCCCATAGGGGCAGCGCCATCATCATCAGAGAAAATAAAACAATTCGCCTCATACAACATCTTTTGCGGGTGCAAAGGTACTACTTTTTTTGCATATAGACAAGTTACCGCATAATTTTTTATAAAAAAATCGTGCATGCTTGCATATATTATTTTTTTTTGCTAATTTTGCGCCGTAATTTGCCTTGGTAGGGCATTAGGTACAAAAAGGAAACTAATTTTTTAGCTTTATGGACAAGCAAACACAAGCATGGGTGGACGCTTTTATGGCGAACCTCATAAGTAAAAACCCGGGCGAGCAGGAGTTTCACCAAGCTGTTCGCGAGGTAGTAGAGAGTGTAGCTCCGATGATCATGGCATACCCGTATCTGCGTGAGCAGAAAGTGATGGAGCGCATCGTAGAACCCGAGCGCGTGATCATGTTCCGCGTGCCGTGGATGGACGATCAGGGCGAGGTACAGATCAACCGCGGTTTCCGCGTGCAGATGAATAGCGCCATCGGTCCGTATAAAGGTGGTATCCGCTTCCACGCGAGCGTGAACCTCTCTATTATGAAGTTCCTCGCCTTCGAGCAGACGTTTAAGAACGCGCTGACGACCCTGCCTATGGGTGGCGCCAAGGGTGGTTCGGACTTCTCGCCGCGCGGCAAGAGTGACGCCGAGGTGATGCGTTTTTGCCAGAGTTTTATGACGGAGCTTCAACGTCATATCGGTGCAGACACCGACGTGCCGGCCGGCGATATCGGTGTGGGCGGTCGCGAGATCGGCTTTATGTTCGGTCAGTACAAGCGTCTGCGCGATGAGTTCACGGGTACCTTGACGGGTAAAGGTCAGAACTGGGGCGGTAGCCTCATGCGTCCTGAGGCAACGGGTTATGGAGCTTGTTATTTCGCTGAAGCCATGCTCGCTACCCGCGGAGAGAGTTTCGAAGGCAAGCGCGTATGTATCTCCGGCGCAGGAAACGTAGCCCAGTTTGCTGCGCAGAAAGCGATGCGTCTCGGAGCCAAAGTGCTGACGCTGAGCGATAGCGACGGCTTCATCTACGATCCCGAAGGACTGACGGAAGAGAAGTTGAACTATGTATTCGAACTGAAGAACGTACGTCGCGGACGTATCAAAGAGTATGCGGCTAAGTTCCCGCAAGCACAGTACTTCCCCGGCGAGCGTCCTTGGAAGATCGCGTGCGACATCGCGATGCCCTGTGCGACCCAGAACGAGATAGAGAAAGCGGATGCAGAGAACCTGCTCAAGAACGGTTGTTTCTGCGTGACCGAAGGCGCAAACATGCCGACGACGCCGGAAGCGATTGCTTTGTTCCAAGGCGCAAAGATTCTATATAGCCCGGGTAAGGCCTCCAATGCCGGCGGCGTAGCTACTTCCGGTCTCGAGATGACGCAGAACAGCATGCGTCTGAAGTGGACGGCCGAAGAAGTAGACCAGCGTCTGCGTACCATCATGGCCGACATCCACGCCGCTTGCCTCAAGTACGGCACCGAAGAAGACGGCTATATCAACTACGTCAAAGGCGCGAACATCGCCGGCTTTATGAAAGTCGCGAACGCGATGGTAGAACAAGGGTTAGTATAAGAAATTAATTTAATTTGGAAACAAGTAACTATACATCATTGATGGAGAAGCGCGTGAAGCGCATCCTGCTCGTGTGCAATAACTATGACAGTTTTGCGCTCGAGGAGGACGGACGTATCGACGTGCAGATCGCGCAGGAGTACGCGGAACTCAATCTGAGTAACCCGCCTGCTATCACCCGTGCGGAGACGACGCGCGAGGCGCTGGCGATCATCGAAGAGCGGAAGGCGGCGAAGAAGTTGCCGTTCGACCTCATCATCACGATGTATAGCGTTGGCGAACTGGATGTGTTCGAGTTTGCCAAAGAAGCCAAGACCTTGATGCCCGACTGCCCGATCGTGTTACTCTCGGCGTTCAGCAAAGAGATATACAACCGCATCGAGCAGCACGACAAGCGCGACATCGACTATTTCTTCAACTGGAACAACTCCACCGACCTCATCATCGCGATCATCAAACTGATAGAGGACCGCTTGAACGCGCCGCATGATATCCTCGAAGAAGGGGTGCGGGCGATCATGCTCGTGGAGGACAGCGTGCGCTATTACTCGACTTACCTGCCGCTGCTCTACAAGCTGGTGCTGCAGCAGAACAGCCTCGCCATCCGCGACGCGCTTAACGAGAAGCAACAGCTGATGCGTAAACGCGCGCGTCCGAAGATGCTGATGGCGACCTGCTACGACGAAGCCGTCGAACTGTACAAGCGCTACGGCAAGAACATGATTGGCGTGATCTCCGATATCGGATTTGTGCTGCATAAAGGCGACCCTTCCTCGAGCGAGAAACTCGATGCGGGTGTGGACCTGTGTAAACTCATCCGCGAGGACAACCCGACGATGCCGTTCCTCATGCAGAGTTCGCAGGAGTCGATGCGCGCGACAGCCAACAGACTGAAGGTGGGATTTGTGGTGAAGACTTCGAAGACCTTGACGCAGGAGGTGAGCGAGTATATCGAGTCGGAGTTCGGCTTCGGAGACTTCATCGCCAAAGACCCGCGGACAGGCAAGGAGATCGCTCGCGCGAGTGACCTCGAGGCCTTCGAACGCGTGATATCGACTATCTCACCGGCGGCTTTCCGTCGCTCGAGTGATAATAACTACCTCAGTAAATGGCTCTTTGCCCGCGGTCTGTTCTCCGTAGGTCGCCCCGTGAGTGCGCTTAAGATCCAAGACGAGTCGGATATCGAGAACGTCCGCCAACTCAACATACGCCTCATCCACGACTACCGTATCAACCAGGCGCTGGGTGTGGTAGCCAAATACAGCCCAGACACCTATAACGACACGATCTGGTTCGCGCGGGTGGGCGAGGGACCTATGGGTGGCAAGGGTAGAGGACTCGCGTTCCTCAACCATGTGCTGCAGAAAAACGACCTCTATGACCGATGGGAGAATATCCGCGTGCTCGTGCCGCGAACGATGGTGCTGACGACGGAGTTCTTCGATAAGTTCATTCACGACAACGGTCTGCAATACGTCATCAACGCCGACTTGACGGACGAAGAGTTGCTCTCGGAGTTCGTGGCTGCGGCTTTGCCTTCGGCGCTTATTCATGCCCTGCGGCATTTTATCAAGGTGACTAACAAACCGCTGGCGGTGCGTTCGTCGTCCAAACTCGAAGACTCGTACTACCAGCCTTTCGCAGGCGTCTATAGCACATACATGATCCCGCATACGGAGAACGAAGATCAACAGCTGCGGCTGCTGACCAAAGCGATCAAGTCGGTCTATGCCTCCGTCTATTACGCCGCGTCGCGCGGGTACATCACCTCGACGGGCAATGTGCTGAGCGAAGAGAAGATGGCGATCGTGCTGCAGGAGGTGTGCGGCGAACCGGAAGGCAATTATTACTTCCCCGTCATCTCCGGCGTGGCGCGTAGCATCAATTTCTATCCCGTCGGCAAAGAGAAACCCGAAGACGGCATCGTCAAGGTGGCCTATGGTCTGGGTAAAGTCGTGGTGGACGGCGAGCAGGTGCTGCGGTTCAGTCCGAAATATCCGAAGAACGTGATGCAGACCTCGACCATCGACCTCGCTATGCGCGAGACGCAGCAGTCGATGCTGGCGCTGAACCTCAACCCCGAGAAATTCAAGACTTCGATAGACGACGCGGTGAACCTCGAGCGCTTCCCGATACACGAGTGCGGGCAGTTCGAGAGCCTCAAACTGATTGCTTCGACCTACGACCGCGAGAACATGCGCATCGTGGACTCTTGTTATCCGGACGGCCCGCGTATCGTGACCTTTGCGCCGCAGTTGAAGTTCAACACCTTCCCGCTCGCGGAGATCATCCGCTCGCTGCTCGAGATGGCGCAAGAGGAGATCAAGTGCCCGGTGGAGATCGAGTTTGCGGTGAACCTCGAGAGCGACCCGCAGATCTTCCATGTGCTGCAGATCCGTCCTATCTCGGCCGACAGTCTGACGGCGAAAGTGGAGTGGGACAAGATCGACGAGAGCGGTGCGCTGCTTCGCAGCGGCAATGCGCTGGGAGTGGGACAGATAGACGACGTACGCGATATCATCTACCTCCGCCGCGACACCTTTGATATTTTACGCACGCGCGAGATGGCGGAGACGATTCGTCAGTGGAACGCCGCGATGCGCAAAGAGGGACGGCAGTACCTGCTCATCGGCTACGGCCGGTGGGGCTCGCAGATCTCCACGCTCGGTGTACCCGTCGTTTGGGGTGATATCAGCGAAGCGAAAGCGATTGCGGAGTGCAGTTTGGAGAACTTCCGTATCGAGCCCTCGCAGGGCAGTCATTTCTTCCAGAACCTCACGTCTTTCAACGTCGGATACATGAATATCGACCCTTGGGCGCGTCCGGACGATGTCTATGACATCGAGGCGCTGGATAAGTTGCCGGCGATCGAAGAGACGGAGCTCGTGCGTCACGTGCGTCTCGACCAACCCCTCGAGATGTATATCGACGGCTATAACGACAAAGCATTAATCAAATAATACTATATGCAATTAGTTCTACAAATTATCACGTTGATCGGTTCCGTCGCGATGTTGATGTACGGACTGAAAGTGATGTCTGAAGGCCTGCAGAAGATGGCGGGTAGTACCATGAGTAAGATACTCGGAAGTGCCACCACGAATCGCTTTACCGGCGTACTTACCGGAGCGGCTATTACGGCGGCTGTCCAGTCTTCTACGGCGACGACGGTGATGACTGTCAGCTTCGTTTCGGCGGGTATTCTGAGCCTGGCGCAAGCGATCTCCGTCATTATGGGTGCGAACATCGGAACGACCCTTACGGCGTGGATCATGGTGCTCGGCGGTGGTTCGTTTGACCTGCGATTGGTGGTGTACACCGCGATTGTGCTGGCCGTCGCACTCATTTACACGAAGCGGAATGCCAACCTCGGTGATTTTCTGATGGGTCTCTCGCTCTTGCTCTTAGGCCTCACGACGCTAAAGATCAACGCGACCGAGATGCACCTCGACCAGATGCAGCCCGTACGGGATTTCTTCCTCGCGACATCCAGTTGGGGCTACGGCAGTTATTTCCTGTACCTGCTCGTCGGTGGTATCTTGACTTTTGCGGTACAGAGTTCAGCGGCCATCATGGCGATCACGATGACGCTCTGCTCGACGCACGTGCTGCCGATAGACTTGGGTATATCGCTCGTCCTCGGCGAGAACATCGGTACCACCGTGACTTCGAACATCGTCGCCCTCTCGGCTTCGATACAGGCACGCCGTGCGGCGATGGCACACTTGGTGTTCAACCTCTTCGGTGTCATCTGGGTGCTCTGCGTCTTCCGTTGGTTTGTAGGCAGTATATGCCGCCTGTGGGGCGTGGACTTCACCCCGGGTGTGCCTTCTGACGTCTCGCCGGACAAGCTGAACGCTATATTGGCGACTTTCCACACCACGTTTAACGTACTCAATACATGTATCCTCATCGGATTCATTCCGTGGTTGGAGAAACTGGTGATGCTCATCATCCCGTCCAAACCCGAGCAAAAAGATACGGACAGCCAACTCAAGTTCATCTCCGGTGGCCTTATGTCCACATCCGAGTTGTCGATTCTTCAGGCTTGGAAGGAAGTGCATGTCTTTGCGCTGCGCGCACAGCGTATGATCGGCATGGTACACGACCTCTTCTACGAGAACGATGACACTCAGTTCACGAAGATATACGCGCGTATCGAGAAATACGAAGGTATATGCGACCGAATGGAGTACGAGATCGCGCAGTACTTGAACCAGGTAGCCGACGGTCGTCTGTCCGATCAGTCCAAGCACGAGGTGCATAAGATGCTCCGTATCGTGAGCGAGTTGGAGTCGGTCGGCGACGCGAACTTCAACCTCTCGCGCTATATCAAGCATAAGCACGAAGGCAACATCGTCTATACCGAGACGCAGGAGAAGAACGTAGAGCAGATGATTTACTTACTCACCGGCGCACAGGCGAAGATGGTGGAGGCCCTCGAGCGCGTCAACATCACGCAGGAGGAGTTCTACGAGATGACGAACATGGAGAACGAGATCAACACCTTCCGCGATGAACTCAAGAGCCGCAACATGCAGGCGATCACCGACAAGGAGTACGACTACTCAACCGGCGTCAACTACATGGATATCATCCTCGAACTCGAGAAGATGGGCGACTACATCATCAACGTTGATGAAGCACTTTACGAGCACAAACACGACAAATAATGTTTAATGTTTAATGTTTAGAGATATGAAAAGTAATCTTTTAGCCGGCGCATTGATCGCCGTAGGTTTATGCCTTGGTGGACTCTTTATCTACCTGGGTATCAGTAAGATCGCGAGCAAAGATCGCGCAGTGAGTGTGAAGGGTCTGAGTACCCGCGAGGTGAAGGCGGACTATGCCGTGTGGCCGCTGTCTTTCGCCTGGAGCGGCAATGACCTGCCTGCGCTCTACGAGAAGGTGGAGCAAGTGACCGCACGCGTGAAGAAGCACCTGCTCGCGCTGGGTTTTGAGGAGGCCGACATCCGTCAGGGTTCGATCTCCGTCAACAACAACTGGGACAGTTATTACGGCAACCGCCCCGAGTTCAAGTACACGCTGAGTACCTCGCTCATCGTCTCGACGGACAAGGTGGACCTCGTCGTAGCCAGCCAGGGCAAAGAGGCTTCGCTGCTCAAAGAGGGTATCATCGTCAAGACCGAGACCTGGAATCTCGACTACCAGTTCAACGGCCTGCCCGAACTCAAGCCGTCGATGATCGAAGAGGCTACCCAGAATGCCCGCGCGGTGGCGCAGAAGTTCGCCGAAGATGCGAAATGTAATCTGGGAAGCATACGCCGTGCCAGCCAAGGTCAGTTCTCGGTCGAGAGCGACCAATACCAACCTTGGGTAAAACACGTACGCGTTGTAACAACGGTGGATTATTTCTTAGATTAATCAAAACTCAGAACCATCCGAGTCTTCTGATTAATCGGAGTAATCCCGTAGGGATTAGCAGAATGATGAAGCACAGTACCTGCCAGAAAATGGTGGGTACTGTTGTTTTTGCCCATCCGTGGAAGAGCGCAAACAGTCCTCGGCGGGCGAGGGTCTGCGGACTGACGATGATGCCGAGACACTTGCCGATCTTCGTGAGCGTCGGCGAGATAGAGTAGAGACCTGTATCCACGGCGCCGGGGCTGACGTTGGTCACGCTCACGCCGTACTTACGTAACTCGATATGCAGCGCGCGGGTGAAATGCGCGAGGAAAGCCTTTGTGCCGCCGTAAGTACCTAAGCGCTGCGCCGCCATCTTGGCGGTAACAGAGCATACGTTGAGGATATAGCCCTTGCCGCGCGTACGCATGTCCTGACCGAAGAGGTAACAGAGCATCGCGGGCGTGTACATATGCAGGTTCATGATCAGGCTCGTGAAGCCTTCGCTGTCGTCGAGGATATCCTTGTCGTGATAGACGCCGGCGTTGTTCACCAGCACCTCGACTTCCATCCCGTGCGCGCGTGTGTACTCATATAGTTCGCGCGCGGAACTCTGCTGCCCAAGGTCCATCTGCAGCGGAACAACCTCTAATCCTCTAACCCTCTCATCCTCTAATCCCTTCAACCTCTTTGCCGCCTCCTCTATCTCCGGCACATTGCTGACGATGAGCAGGTTATAGCCGCGTTTAAGCAGTTGCTCCGCAAAAGCGTAACCGATGCCCGAAGAGGCACCGGTTACTATTGCGTATTTCGTTAACTCTTTCATTCGTTAATTCGTTACTCCTCATCCTCAACGGCTGCTTGAGCGGCTGCCAGACGGGCGATAGGAACGCGGAACGGTGAGCAGGAAGCGTAGTTCATGCCTACACGGGCGCAGAACTTAACGGACGAAGGCTCACCACCGTGCTCGCCGCAGATACCTGTACGGAGTCCCGGACGAACGGCACGACCTTTCTCTACCGCCATCTTAATCAGCTGACCTACACCGTTCTGGTCGAGTACCTGGAACGGATCCACTTTCAGGATCTTCTTCTCGAGGTAAACCGGGAGGAAGGAAGCGATATCGTCACGGCTGTAACCGAAGGTCATCTGCGTCAAGTCGTTGGTACCGAAGGAGAAGTACTGAGCCTCGGTAGCGATGCGGTCTGCGGTCAGCGCAGCACGCGGGATCTCGATCATCGTACCGATCTCGAACTCTACCTCTACACCGTACTCGGCGAACACTTCTTTCGCTACTTTCTGGATGATCTCTTTCTGTTGTTTGAGCTCATAAAGAATACCAATCAGCGGAACCATGATCTCCGGCATCGGGTTCTTGCCCTCTTTCTTCAACTCGCAAGCAGCACCGAGGATAGCGCGGGTCTGCATAGCGGTGATCTCCGGGAAGGTGATACCAAGACGGCATCCACGGTGACCGAGCATCGGGTTGTTCTCTGCCAACTGAGCTACACGGGTCTGGATCTCTTCTACGCTAACACCCATCTCTTTCGCCATTTGCTCCTGACCTTTCAGATCATGCGGTACGAACTCATGCAAAGGCGGGTCGAGCAGACGGATGTTCACAGGCAGGCCGTCCATAGCGTCCAAGATACCTTTGAAGTCAGCCTTTTGGTACGGCAGCAGTTTAGCCAGTGCTTTCTCGCGGCCTGCAGCGTCTTTTGCAAGAATCATCTCACGCATAGCGATGATCTTCTGGTCGTCGAAGAACATGTGCTCGGTACGGGTCAGACCGATACCCTTGGCGCCGAAGGCGCGTGCTACGCGTGCATCGTGCGGGGTATCAGCGTTCGTACGAACTTGCAGCTTCGTATATTTGTCGCAGAGGTCCATCAGTGCCTTGAAGTCACCGCTGAGCTCAGCAGCCTTGGTCGGAATCTCACCTGCGTAAACCTGTCCGGTAGAACCGTTGAGGGAGATATAATCGCCCTCTTTGTAGGTCACGCCCTCAATCTTGACGGTCTTGGCTTTGTAGTCCACTTGGATAGCACCGGCACCGGAAACGCAGCATTTACCCATACCGCGGGCTACTACGGCTGCGTGGCTGGTCATACCGCCGCGTGCAGTGAGGATACCCTCTGCTGCAGACATACCTGCGAGGTCCTCAGGGCTGGTCTCGATACGAACCATGATGACTTTGTGACCGTTCTCATGCCACTCCTGTGCGTCGTCAGCGTGGAAGACAATCTGTCCGCACGCAGCGCCCGGAGAAGCAGGCAGACCCTGTGTGATGACTTTCGCTTTCTTGAGCGCGTCCTTGTCGAAGACAGGGTGGAGCAGTTCGTCCAGTTTCTGCGGCTCGCAGCGCATGATAGCCTCTTTCTCGCTGATGACGCCCTCGCGTACGAGGTCCATAGCGATCTTCACCATAGCCGTACCGGTACGTTTGCCGTTACGGGTCTGGAGGAACCAGAGTTTGCCTTCCTGTACGGTGAACTCCATATCCTGCATGTCGCGGTAGTGGTCCTCGAGCTTCTGCTGGATGGTGTTGAGTTCGGCATAGAGCTCCGGCATAGCCTCTTCCATAGACGGATATTTGCTTGCACGCTCTTCCTCGCTGATACCCTGGAGCGCTGCCCAACGGCGGCTTCCCTCCAACGTGATCTGCTGCGGTGTACGGATACCTGCTACCACGTCCTCACCCTGTGCGTTTACAAGGTACTCACCGTTGAAGAGGTTCTCGCCCGTTGCGGCGTCACGGCTGAAGCAAACACCGGTAGCGGAGGTCTCGCCCATATTACCGAATACCATCGCCATTACGGATACAGCGGTTCCCCACTCGTCAGGAATGCCTTCCATCTTACGATAGAGGATCGCGCGCTCGTTCATCCAGCTGCGGAATACTGCGCAGATAGCGCCCCAGAGTTGCTCCATCGGATCATCCGGGAAGTCCTTGCCCGTGCGCTCTTTGATAGCGGTCTTGAAACGAGCTACGAGGAGCTTGAGCTCTTCTACGTTCAGATCCTTATCCAGCTTCACGCCGCGGATCTCTTTCACCTCTTCGATGATCGCCTCGAACGGATCGATGTCGGTCTTGTTCACCGGCTTCATACCGAGCACTACGTCACCGTACATCTGTACGAAACGGCGGTAGGAGTCGTAAACGAAATGCGGGTTCTGGGTCTTAGCCACCATACCCTCAGCTACTACGTCGTTCAGACCGAGGTTGAGGATCGTGTCCATCATACCCGGCATGGATGCGCGAGCACCCGAACGAACGGATACCAACAGCGGGTTCTTCGGATCGCCGAACTTGCAGTTCATCAGACCCTCTACGTGAGCTACTGCAGCGTTAACCTCTGCCGTCAACTCCTCGACGATCTTCTCCTGACCTACCTGATAGTACTCGTTGCAGACCTCCGTCGTGATGGTGAAGCCCGGAGGAACAGGCACACCCACGAGGTTCATCTCTGCGCAGTTTGCGCCCTTACCGCCAAGCAGTTCGCGCATCTGTGCATTACCTTCAGCCTTTCCATTACCGAAGGTGTAAACTCTTTTTTTCTTTTCCATTGTGTGTTATGTTATTGAATATGATTTGTTTGTCTCAATGTGTTTTTACATGTCTGCGAGCCAACGCCCACACCTTTGCGGGTGCAAAGGTACAACAAAAATTGCACATACGCAAGTTTTAGAGCGAAAAATTTTAGCAAAATAGGATTTTTATTCTATTGTTACGGGTATGGTTGCGCACTCGGGGGCTTGCACACGGAGGGCGTAAACGGGCACGTAACATAGGGCACAGCCCTGCTAAAATTTATCGCTCCACCTTGCGTATGTCCGGCAGGTGGAGAACTGCCTTGACTTGGCAGTTCGAACGGAAGGAGCAGTGGGGAACGTCGCTCCGACATAGATAAAAACGTAAGTTCGGAGGGAACCCGCCCTGAGTAGGCTAAGCCTGCGAAGGGAAGGGGCGTGCCGAAAGTACTACTTTTTTTTGACATATGCAAGCGCGCGCGCATTTTTTCCGATTTTTTATGAAATATTTGCATATATGGAAATTTTTCCGTACCTTTGCACCGCAGTCCCGGTAATTCCTCTCCCAGATATGATGCTGGTGATGAATCCGGGTTTTTTGTTTATCTCGCAGCAAATGTGATACACCAACCGCCTCGCTTATTATGCGGGGCGGTTGGGTTTACTCCATCGGTTTGTCTTTTGTTATTTGATAGCGATAAAATATCTAAGCGGCTCAATATGTGCCACTTGGGTGTATTTCTTCTTGTGGAGGTCTATCTCTTGGGCGAAGGAAATGGGTTTGTTCGGGTCAAAGAGGAAAACCGCATAATACGGTGCGTTCTCGGCAGAAAATCCCATGTTCTGCAAATCCTTAGCCGTATAAATACGAAAACCTTTGTTGGTCTGCTTGAATAGTTGCGGATTGTCTCCGTTGGTGTGCAGGCAAATATAGCCCAAACGCTCAAAACCCTCTTTCACCAACAACGAACCTTTGCTATCTCCAGCACGCGTGTACGTTATGCCTAATTGCATCGCCAGTTCGCGGTCTTTCTCGCGCATGTGATTCACCAGAACCGTTGCCTCTTGTCCGTTTTCACGCATTTTGTCCAAGAGTTTCTTGCGCGTTTGTTCGTCCTCTAAGGCTTCGCGGCGGCGGAGAGATAAGTCTGCGAAAAAACTATCTTGTTCAATGCCGATATACTTGCGTCCCAGTAGATTAGCGGCTATGCCGGTCGTGCCTGAACCGCTGAATGGGTCAAGGATGGTGTCGCCTTCGTTGGTAGAAGCAAGGATGATTCGGTACAATAGACGCAAGGTCTTTTGCGTCGGGTGTTTGCCTTGCAGTTTCTCCCATGAACCCACCGCCGGAATACGCCACACATCGGTCATCTGCGTACCGCCGTTGAGTTGCTTCATGGTCTCATAGTTGAACTTGTGCGTTTTCTTTTCCGACTTACGCGCCCAAATGATGAGTTCAGTAGAGAAATTGAAATACTTGCACGACAAATTAGGTGGCGGGTCGGTTTTCTGCCAAGTAATCGTATTGAGTACTTTGTAGCCGAGCTCTTGCAGGCAGCGCATAACGACGTGGATGTTGTGGTGCGTGCCACTAATCCAAATCGTTCCGTTTTCTTTCAGTTTAGAGCGACATAAACCGAGCCATTTGCGATTAAACTCATAGATGTATTCAGGCGTGCCGCCTTTGTCCCAGTCGCCTTTGTCCACACACACTTGCTTGCCGCTTTGCACGCTTATTCCGCCATTACTCAGGAAGTACGGCGGATCGGCAAAGATAGCATCGATAGAGTTGTCTGCTATCTCGTTCAATCGCTCCATGCAATCACCTTGCAGGATGCGGAAGTCAGGGTATGTCGAATAAGTGGTCATTAGATCAAAATAAACTATCTGTTATGAAACCTTCATCTTTTATCTTTTTTAGAAAGTTGGGAAGGCTTGTTAAATTATAAATGGAAGGAATTACATCATAAGCAGCTTTGATTTCAGGCTTTGCATCAAACCAACCTTGCCCATCTGTAATCCACACAAATTCATATTTTGGATTACTATTGATTTTAGGAGCAATACCTGTATAAGCTCGCGCTACTTCATTCGGTTTAGAACCTCCTCCATTATAGAAGTTTACTTCCAATAAGTATGTTTTACGTGTTGTACGAATGGAAAAATCAAATTTCTTAACATCCTTTCCTAATTTATCTTTCAAATCTGGAAAAATAATAGATTTTACCTGACTGCTATAAGGGATTCCATTTGCTTTTAAGATTGAGGATATTTCATTTTCCATTATTTGACCACTTCTGTTTTTGCGAGCATTTGTATCCATTCCTGTTTCTATACCAAAAACATAATCAATAAGGTTCGTAAGATCTTTATTTTGAAATAAGTTCAGTAAACCTGTTGTTTTGAGAAATGTATATACTCCATTAGGGGATTTAAACATATTTGATAATTTTTGCGGTTCATCCAAAGGCGACTTTTCAACTACCCATACGCCATCTTTACTATCTCTTACAGCAATCAAAATATCTAACACCTCAAAAGGCTTTGCACCATATTCCTTAAATATACAATCTATTGTACTTTGGATATTAGAAGAGGTCAACAAACTATTTAGTAAATTTAGATTTAGCTTTATTCTATCTACATTTGCTTTTATCTTCTTAAAATCACAGAAAAAGTAGTCTAATGTTTGGTTTGTTTTTCTCAACTGAGACATAAATATCTCAAATTGTTCTTCGGTATGTGCTGCCATAGTTTAGAATAATTGGTTTTGTTTAACTTCTTTGTAATTGTGAACCAGAATCTCGGTCAGTTTGCCGCGTTTGCTGGGGTTCGCATTTATACTACGCGATGCAAAAACACGCTCAATTGTATACTGCTTGTAGAGATCATCAAAAAAACCATCCTGACAATCCGAATTGCTCAGCATGAAATGATAGCCGGAAGCGTCAACTGTGTCGCAAAACTCTTTCAAACGAACTTGCGCGAGGTCATTAAAAGGCTCTTTCGCATAATCGTTAAAACTGCTGGTATTGTTCAAAGGACGGTAAGGCGGATCGAAATAAAAGAGCGTATTTCCTTGAGCAAAAGGAAAAATCTGCTGGTAGTCACCGGTAAATATCTCTACCTTTTGCAATAACGCACTATCTGCATAAATCGTCTTGGCATCACATATCTGCGGATGATCATAACGACCAAAAGGCACGTTGAAAAGTCCTGCTTTATTGACACGATAAAGACCGTTAAAGCAAGTACGGTTTAGGAAAAAGAATAGTGTGGTGTTACGGAGCGGGTCTAACGATTTGGTGTTGAACTCGTCACGCCGCTGCATATAGAAAGCCTTGCGCTCATCTTCAGACGTGAGTGCATAATACTCGTCTTGGATCTGTTGCAGAGACTCCACCAATTCCGACGGATGATTGCGCACCACCTTGTAGCACGTCGTTAGATCCGAATTGATGTCGTTAATAACGGCTGTGTGGATATTGGCGTGTGTACGTAACATATAGAAGAGCATAGCTCCTCCGCCCACAAAAGGCTCAATGTACGTCACCTCTTTCCATTCATCAAAATCAGCCGGAAGCAAAGCTTCTAATTGCTCAATGAGCTGTGTCTTGCCGCCAACCCACTTTATAAATGGTTTGGCGACCGATTCGGTGATTTTCATTAGATAGCATTTTACTGCCTGCTACCTTTCCTATTCTGCTTCTACGACCTATATAAACGCAAAATGCGGGCAAACTTGCTCGCACTGTGGTCGTAGGAATAGCACCAATAGAAAGACAAGTCGCCCGCATGTTTTGCGGGTTTGCTTTTGTTCTTTCTAATTTGCTTATTCTTGAAATTTCCTACGTTTCAGTGCGAATAGACAAATAGCAAACGCTAATTAATAAATATGTTTACTCCGCCGCTGCGGATGTTTTTATGTCTTGATTTTAGTTACAAGTTATTGTCGGTTCTCCTATGAAATCACCTGCGTCCAGAACGATCTCTCCTTTGCGATAAAGCGCTTCGGCTATCTCTTTCGCTTCCTCCAAATTTTCTGCCTCAACAACGACCTCTTTTCGCAATATCTCCTCTATGACTACAGTATATTTCATTTGTTAAATTCTTCTCTTTCACCGCTTTTTTACGCTGTCGGTGCCAGCAGTATTTATGCTTTGGGCAATTGAGGTAGTCCAGAGATATCAAGAGCAGACAAGGTTAAACGTGTCGAATTGCACACGGTTAAAATTCTGGGTCGATTTAACTTTTGCCATAGTTAATTTTAATATTTCAACTTATTCTATGTTTGCGCTTTATCCTCGTAGTTGGTACTACTCGGGCGCTGCACTCGAAGTGCGTTCCGTCGCACTTCTTCACACTTTTTTACGCTGCTGAGCTCAGCGGGCAGTTTAACGTCAGTGAGGGACGAGAGTTATTTGTTATCTTCGTTATTTTCTTTGTCGTTTTCTTCTTCCACATCTTCTTGCTCAATGGCAGGAATCGTTACATCTAATGCTAATTTATCATGTGCATTAGTTGTGGAAATCACAGATTGACCTATACGGCTCTCTATATTTCTACGGGTATCTCTTGCTACAGAGCCCCCTTCTCTTGCTATCTGACGACTTTCTTCAAAAGTATTGGGCTTACGGCTGCGAGATATGGAGGTAGTAGTTACTTCTGCCAACATGTTGAGCACCAACTCTAAATTGGTCATATTGTCTCGCAGATTTTCTTTCTTTAACCCTTTTAATTCTTTATATTGCCGCACGGACATCCCGCTCCATGCGCGCGTCATATCGTTTGTAAGTATTGCGTACTCTAATTCTAATTCAATTCCGCGCGCCTTCCATTCATCTGTTAATTCTTTGCGCATTTCAATGGATTGCAAACGCTGGTTGATCCATTGATCTGAGTAACCTTTTGCACGATAGTAATCCGCTGCCCTCATTATTGCTTTCTCTGGGTCTGCAATCTCGTCTAATCGGTCACTTCCGACTTGCGCTAACCACATCTTCAATGGTTCGGCTTTCGGACTCGGAATGGATTGAACTAATCGTAATATATCGCGAGTAGAGAGGACATCTGTCATGTACTTTTTCCCGTCCGTGGACTCCAATTTCAGTCCGTGACAATTTGTCACGATCTCACTACCCTCTGCTTTCAATCGTTGTTTGAGCTTCCGCCAATAAGCATTAGGATCCTTTGCTTGCGAACCGGACAACACATTACATACATCTGCAACAGAGAAATACCACTCCTCCGTTTGGCTATCCCAAATCGTGCGAATTGTAGTTCCTTCAAAAAGTTGTAACTTATTTGTCATATGCTTATCTTTCTTTTATGTCACCGTTTTTTTACGCTGTCGGTGCAGCGGGCAGTTTAACGTCATGGTCGGGACGGTATTTCTATGGTCACAATTTGTGACCTTAAAAATTCATCATTTGAGGTCGCAAATTGCGACTTCAACTCATCTCCATCCGCGTTCAACATCACAAATTGTGATCTTGAAGATTCTGCCTCCTCTTTAGAGAGTTGAAACATGAAGTCCTTAGGGAACCTTTCGATGTTACGTTGAACGGCTTGATTCAAAACACGTGTTTCCACGCCGTACAACCGCGCCAAGTCGCGATCAAGGATCACTTGCTTGCCACGGATGGAAAGGATAAGACTTTCGATTTGTCCCACCGATTGGATGGCAGCTGCCTCTGCTTTTACTATGTCGTTCTTTTTAGTCATCCAATAATGTTTTAAAAGATTCGGTACGCACGCGTGCCAAATCTTGAGAATGATGTGATTTCTCTATATCTGTCATAATTTTTCTATTTGCTTGTTTGTTGCCTGCACCCAATTCGGGTGCAAAGGTACACTTTTTTTATGATATATGCAAATAAATTTAAAGAAAAATCACTCAAAACCCCTAAACATCGCATAGCGATATAAACTGCCGAAGGCAATACACCCCATAAACTGCCGTCAGACAATAAACGATATAGACGTACAAAATTGTCCCAAAATCGCATAAATTTTCAAATAAGTAAAAAATTATTTGCATATTAGAAAAAATCTTCGTACCTTTGCAGCGTGAAGGTTTGAACCTGAGTTATGCTAATTAAACAACCAAACAATATGAGAAACAATTTACTTTTTCGCCATTGGGCAGGGATAATATGCTTGATGTGCGCAGTGATCTTTAATGTGCAGTATGTAGCGGCGACCAACGTCAGCGGTACAACCTATGCCAGCAACCTTGTTGCCAATGACAACATCGTCCTGACAGGCAATACGGTGCTGTTCATGAATACGGACTTGACGCTCACAGGCATCAGCGGTGACTACACCTTGGAAATCCAAGGCAGCAACACGCTGACGGTGAACAACCCCAACGGGAATGCTATTTCCGTGTCGTCGCTGAATACCATATCCGCGTCATTGGATATTACCGGCAGCAAGGACGGTTTGAACGTGGATCAGGACATTACTATTTCCGGAGGTTCACTTGTTGTCCATGCCGGAGTGGACGGAGTCTATTCGCGCAATGGTAGTATCACGATGAATGGCACATTCAACCTTACCAGTACGAATGGTCGTGCTATATATGCAAGAATAGGTAATGTTGCTATAACAGGAGATATAACGGCCTCAACATCATCATCGCGAATGTCTGCCATTGAGGCAGGCTTGGCTGACAATAGCGGTTTTGCTCCCGGCAATATTACCATTACAGGCAGCACAGTCAATGTGAGTGCAGTGAATGTTGCGATACATGCATATGCCGGTTCTGTGAGCGTAACGGGCGATGCGACGGTTACTTCTTCCAATGAAGCCGCTATTCAGACCACATCTATAGCAGGGATTGGAGAGACATTCAAGAGTGATGTTATTTTGGATGGTACTTTTCATTTAGAAGGAGCACCTTACGCAGTAGTATCTGGAGGCAAACTCATGCTGAAGACTGGTGGAAGCATTACATCGGTTGGCACACTGTACGCATTAGAGGCAATGACATTAAACGGAGATGTTGATGTGGACGGAAGAAATGCACAAGCCATTTGCTGTCGGTGGGGTGATATATCCATAACTGGTAACCTTATTGCCAAATCCGCGTCGACTAGTGAACCTTGTGTCCAAGCTGGATTTGCAGACAATACAGGATTTGCTTCGGGTGGTGTTATCATCTTCGGAGGAACCGTAAATATTGACGCCGTAGCAGATGCCATTAAAACTCATGCTGACGGAGGAATCAATATATCCGGCAATGTTACCGTTAAATCCAAGAAGGGTGCAGCCTTGTTTGCGATGGCAATCGATCTAACTAATTTTAATGATAAATTTTACTCTGGCGATATTACACTGGCTGGAACAATTAATTTGAGTGGCGGCAAATACGGAATAGTGTCAGGAGGTGGCGACATCACATTACAAAGCGGAAGCCTGACCTCTGTGGGTGCTTTATACGCTTTGAGTGACATTACCATTAACGGAGATTTGAATGCCAAGACAACACGCCCTGACGTGCCCTGCATTCAAGCCGGCAACGCTGATAATACAGGTTTTTATGAAGGAAATGTTACTATTACCGGTAATAATATAATTGTCAGTAGCGTCACTGATGCTATAAAGTCTCATGCTCGCGGAAATATCCGTATTTCCGGTAACGCGAATGTCTATTCACTGAAGGGTGCGGCTATATATGCATTTGCAATAGATTTCTTTGGCGAATTATATGCTGGCAATGTTACACTGGATGGAACCATCAAATTGAACGGTGGACAATACGGAATAGTGTCCGGAGGTGGCGATATTACATTACAAAGCGGTAGCCTGACCTCTGTAGGTGCTTTGTACGCTATGAGTGACATTACCATCAATGGAGATTTGAATGTTAAAACGGAACTTTCAGACATGACTTGCATCCAAGCAGGAAGCACTACTAATACAGGTTTTGTCATCGGTAATATCACCATCAACGGAGAAACTATTCTGGTCAATTCAGAGCATGACGCAATCAAAGCAATTGGCGGTAATATACGACTCACAGGAAATGCAACAGTTGCTTCCTCTAATGGTGCTGCCGTTTTTGCTTTTGGAATAGAGGCATTTGGTGAATCGTATAAAGGTGATGTTATCTTTGGAACCGGTGAATATAATATTTCCGGTAAGGAATATTCTATTGTATCACACGGTGCCATCACCCTTTCCTCTGCATTAAAGATTGTTTCACCGACAAACGGAACTATTAGTGGATACACAATAGTAGATTCAAATAGTGAGACGGCTAAGTTTGTTCATATTTCCGCTCCCGCTGTCTCGGGTTCGGTAGCATTGACTTCTGAGCCTGCCCCGGGTGACTCCGTCAGCTTCACGCTCACCGGCGATGTGGCAATGACGGTTATTAGTCAAGTATGGCAGATAAGCGATGACGGTTCCGTATGGAGCGACATCGAGGAAGACGAACCGGCTGGTGCACCTGCGCTCGACGGCGTGCATCAGCAACGCCGTGCAGTAACCACTCTAACATACACTCCGAAAGAATCTGAGATGGGCAAGTATCTCCGCGTCAAAGTGGCAGCGGCTGGCCATACCGGCTATATCTACAGCCCGAGTCGTCAGATAGCCAAGAAAATATGTACGGATGTACCGGTTGTTCCAACGCTGACTAACATCAACGATAAGGTGTACTTGTCCAATGCAAAGACGACGCAGGAGTATATCATCTTCAACTACTCCAAAGAAGCCACGTCTCTTACCGCAAGCGATTGGAACAATGCCGTGACACCGGAAAGCGAAGTAGGGTTCTTTGAATTGGGAGGTTCCTCTAATGCGAATAACACCGTCTTTACCCGTGTCAAAGAGACCCCTTCGACATTGGTCGGTGAGCAGATAGCGGAAGCAAGACTATATATAGGCACATCGGTTTACATGACAGATGTAGAATTGTCTGTGAGCAAGACGGTAGGCTATTTCCAGAACATTAACAACGAACTGAATTGCAAAGTGGGTGATGTTATCCGCTGTGACGCTTCGCCTGTACCATCTAATGCTACCAACTGGTATGGTGTATCGGGCAGCAACTGGACGGTAGATTTCCACAATACCGGTTCTCAATATGGCACATTCTACGAGGATGCAGAGTGTACGAGACCCATCAGTTCTTCAAGCAACTACACAACTGTTTATCTGAAAACACTTCAAGAAAAGAACTATCTGGATGTTCGCATTTTGGTATATAACAGTGCTATCGGTTACAAAACACGATATGTGCAGTTCAATGTTACTCCAGACGGCTATTTCCCGCTGTTAGACTATATCAACGGTTGTAGCCGTACCATTGCTGCCGGTGAGAAGATAACAGGTATTGAAGTCAGCCGCCGCCCGTTCTCCGGTTCGGTGTATGGTCTGACTACCGAAGTGAGCGGCGAGGGCACAGCCCCGATAGTGTCGTTCTCGCTCTACGAGACGATGACCATCAATGCCATAAACGCTACACCGGGTGTATATGTCTATACTCCGTTGCAAAACGGTCATCCGCTGAATAACAACACGACCTTTACCATCACCGTCACCGATGGCAAATATGCTGTTGATTCCCTGATCTTGCGTGAGAATGCGATTACCGCCGACCCCAATGAGGAGCTCGAACTGGTAGCACAACTGATGCCGTCTAACTCCGAAGCGGCAATAACATGGACAAGTTCCAACCCAAGTGTAGCCACTGTAACAAACGGTATAGTGACGATAGCCGCCAACGCACCAATAGGTGCAAAAGCTACCATCACCGCTACTGCTAACGGAAAATCGGATGAGTGTCAGATAACCGTCAGCGGTGAGGAGTATGACTTGTATGTCGCCTCTACGCGAGTTACCAGCCGCAACCGTGACGACATCCTCGGCGACGGCAAGTTCGTGTTCGACGGTATGAATACGCTGGCGATAAAGGGTAACTATACAATCAGCAACTCGGCTAACTTGGTGCGCAACACAGGCATTGACGGTCTTTATATCGACATAGCACAGGCTTGCACGATATCACAGGGCTCGGAGTCATACAGCACCTTGTTCGACCTCAGAAAGAATACCACTATTCGTGGCGAACAGATGACAGTCAACGGCAACGGAGTGGCATTTGGTACACAAGGAGGAATGACACTGACACTTGACAGCGCAAACCTTGTTGTTAGTGCAATTATGCCGTTCAAGGGTAGCGGTATAGCTGATGATAGCATGAATATCATTAACTCGCGCGTAGAGGTTAATGCCTCGGGTTCTGCGGCAATATTCAGTTTTACAGGCGGTATATCGCTGACTGATTGTATTTTTGAAACACCCGCAACGGCTGAGGTAGTGGATGCTACTATCGAAGACGGCAACGGTTCGCAGGTTCGTAACTTGCTTATTGTGCCGTATAAGGAAAAACGTACGGCTTGGATGGCATTCCTTCCGTTGGAGGTCAATGTAACAGAAGGTGACGAATTGGAAGAACCGACACTTTTGAATCCCGAGCAGTTGTCAGTAACGTACAGCAGCAGTGACCCGTCTGTGGCAACTGTGGACGCGCTCACCGGTGATGTGACACTTGTGGCGGTCGGTACAACCACCATTACTGCTACGTTTGCCGGCGATGAGAAATATCTGCCAAGCGAAGCATCGTATGTACTAACCGTAGAGCCTTCCGGTGATCCTACCGCTATTGAGGATGTCCGCTTTGAATCGGACAAGGCGCAGAAAGTGCTCATGGACGGCATTCTCTACATCGTCATGCCTGACGGCAAGATAGTTAACGTACTGGGACAACCTGTACGGTAGGGCCCGCGAGCACACGGCTTGCAAGTCAAGTAATAACAACTCAAACGAAACGGCAAAGGAGTCCTTCGGGGCTCCTTTTTTTTATACCTGCAGAATAGCCTGTATTGAGCTCATCCGACTTGTTCCCTTTTTTTTACCAGCTTGTTCCTTTTGACGCACAAAAAGGGAACAAGCTAAAGGACTCTTTGTTAGTTTCTTAACTTTCTCTCCCCCAAAAATTTGGAAATGTCATTTTTTTGTTGTACCTTTGCACTCCCGTTTGAAAAATGGAACATTTTAGCGTCGGAATATGAACGGGGTATTTACCTGGTCATGTGCTTATCAAGTGCTGGTTAAGTGCTGTTTAGAAATATAGAACATTTTGAATATATGGCAGGAAAAAGTTTTTACTTTACAATCCAATCATGGATGTTGGATATAATGGAGTTACCGCTTAGCGATGTGGCGGTTTACGCGTATATCTACGGCTTAACCCATTCTGAAGAATTAGGCAAACAGGGTTGGCATGGCTCGAGAAGGCGTTTGGCCAAGATCCTGCATGTCAGTCCATCTACCATGAATGATATCATCAATCGCTTATGGGAGAAAGGCTACATTCATATCTATAACGGCTTCATTACCAGCACGATAGACCGAGCAGAGAGGCCAAAGAAGACAGAGGATTTCCCCCTCGAAAATGCGATTGACCGAAATCCGGACACTTTTTCGGGCGAAGGAACCAGTGATATGCCATTTTGAGTGGTAGTAATAAACGGATTTCGCACAGTGCTTAACGGATTTCGTACGGCGTTGTGCGATTTCCGTTCATAATTGTGCAGATTCCGTACACATATAATAATAAATAAAAAATAAGTAGTTTGTTTTTCTATTATGATGTTGAGGCCAAGGCAGGGGCTGGCTGAAAAACTGAAAAAATGAAAGAAAGAATTAATTTGTTTTTAGATTTTTATTTATTCCTTAGCCTTTTCTTGGCTTGCTCTCGGAAGATGGTCCCGTGATGCTCCTGTTCTTCGCTGCAGCTTTTCCCGTTCCTAACCCTTCACCACCAGCATTTTTTCATCTTTTCATACCTAACTCTTGCATATGTCAAAAAAAAGCAGTACTTTTGCAGTCGCAAAAGTTCGAAGACATGCAGATTGACTGGCACACGTACGCGAATCGCTGCAAAGAGTACTGGCAGCGGTTCACAGGATGGGTTTCCAAAACATGGGAGCCGGTATGGGCGTGGTGTGTCGCCAAGTGGGAGCGATTCTCGTCATGGTACATGGCGCAGCAGGAGGTGGTCAAGAAGCGCAGCGAGGTCTCGCACGAGCGTATCACTGTCAAGCGCGCCGTACTGGCGTTCATGGAGACCTGGGGTCTCGGCTCGCGAAATATCTTCTACGCCATGTGGCACCTTATCTGGCGCCCGGGGTACATGATAAGCGACTACCTCAACGGTCACCGCAAGCGCTACCTCCAGCCCTTCTTTATGTTCTTCGTGCTGACCCTTATCCTGGTTCAGATAGCCTGGGCACTCGATGTCCAGTTGCCAAAGAACCGCGACATGACCCTGACGGCCTTCCGCATCATCCGCGAGCATAACGACACGTTCTCCAGTTCGCAGAAGACCGCTATCCTTAAAACAGCGCAGTGGCTGGACACAGTACACGACTGGCGCGACGAGAACCGCGCATGGGACCTCATCATTCACTCGGTCGGCATCTGCCTCATCACCTGGCTGCTCTGGCGCAAGAGTCCGCGCGTCGGGCAAGGCGAGTGGGTAGTGGATAGCGGCACGATGGTCGAAGGCTATAACTTCGCGGAGATAGTGACAGCGATCGCGTATATCTTATGCCAGTTGCAGATGTTGAGTATAGTGACGATGATCTGTTTCCGCAAGCTGCCGTTTGACCATATACAGGGTTTCGTGCTCGTGCCGGAACTCATCCTGTTCGCCATCCTGCTGATCGACTTCAAGCAGCTCTTCCAGCGGAAGTGGTGGCCGACGATATGGCGCACGGCGCTAATTGTTTTGTTTATATAAAATACCCAAAATACAATGAAAGTAAACTATTTGGAATCGCGTCATATCGGACTGACGCCCGAGGACGAGAAGAAGATGTTAGAGGCTGTCGGCGCTGAGTCCGTAGAGGCCTTGGTGCGCGAGACGATGCCGGCGGACATCCTGTTGCCGGAAGGTATCGAGTTGCAAGAACCCTACACGGAGCAACAGCAGTTAGAGGTAGCCGATGTGATGCTGAGTCACAACGAGTCCGCGCGTTCGTATATCGGCCGCGGATGGTACGGTACCATCACGCCTGCCGTCATTCGTCGTAACATTCTGGAAAACCCTGTGTGGTACACGTCCTACACGCCCTACCAGGCCGAAGTGAGTCAGGGACGACTCGAAGCGCTCTTTGTGTTCCAGACGATGATCAGCGACCTCACTGGTCTGCCGCTCGCCAACTGCTCGCTGCTCGACGAAGCGACCTCTGCCGCTGAGTCCGTGACAATGATGCGCAACCTCCGCTCGCGCGAGCAAGTGAAAGCGAACGTGCGCAAGGTCTTTGTGGACGAGAAGATATGGCCGAACACCTTATCGGTACTGCGTACCCGCGCGGCAGGTCAAGACATCGAGATCGTCACCGGCAGTTATGCGGACTTCCAACCGACCGCAGAGTTCTTCGGCGCACTCGTACAGTGGCCGAACAGCGACGGTTCCATTGAAGACTACGAGGCCTTCATCGACGACTGCCACGAGGCAGGACTGAAGGTGACGGTGGTGGCTGACCTGATGGCACTCGTGCTGCTCAAACCGCTTAACGCCGATATCATGTGCGGCACGGCGCAGCGTTTCGGTCTGCCGATGGGCTTTGGTGGCCCGACAGCCGGCTACATGGCTACGCGCGACGAGTTCAAACGCGACATGCCGGGACGTATCATCGGTCTGAGCAAAGACAAATACGAGCATCCCGCCTACCGCCTCGCCCTGCAGACACGTGAACAGCACATCAAGCGCGAACGCGCGACTTCGAATATCTGTACGGCCGAAGCCCTCTCGGCGATGATGGCCGGTATGTACGGCGTCTATCACGGCGCGGAAGGTATCCGCGAGATAGCCGAAGGCATTCACGGCAAAGCCGTCTATCTGAGCGAGATGCTCCAGGCCTACGGCTACAATCAGGAGAACGCGGAGTTCTTCGACACCCTTAAGATCACGCGCGACGAAGAAGGATGGATAGACGACCTGCGTGCGTTAGCGGAAGAGAAGGGTATCAACCTCTACTACGACCCGCAAGGGTGGGTGGGACTCTCTATAGACGAGACCGTCGATCTCTACGATATGAACGACCTGATCACCCTTTTCGCCGAGGCGACGGACAACCTGCCGCAAGAGGAAGAGAGCGACGAAGCCTTCGAAGGACTATGGGCGATTGACGAGCGCCGCGTTCGCGACATCGACTTCCTGCAAGCGCCAGTATTCAAACTCTACCATACCGAGACCGAACTGATGCGCTACCTCAAGCGTCTCGACCGCAAAGATATCTCTTTGGCGACCTCGATGATTCCGTTAGGTTCGTGTACGATGAAACTCAATCCCGCGGCGGCGATGATTCCTATCACCTACAATGCCGCGTTGGCCGTTCATCCGCTCGCGCCCGCCGAGCAGGTAGAAGGCTACGCCTCGATCATGGAGCAACTCAAAGAACAGCTGTGCGCTATCACGGGATTCAAAGCCTGCACGCTGCAGCCGACATCCGGTGCGGCCGGTGAATATACGGGCCTTGTGGTCATCCGTGAGTTCCTGCGTCGTCAGAAACAAGCCGACCGAAAGGTACTCCTTATCCCGGCTTCCGCACATGGCACTAACCCCGCTTCGTGCGTACAGGCCGGTTTTGTGCCTTGCGTCGTGAAATGCGACGAGCAGGGCAACACCGACCTCGCCGACTGGAAAGCCAAATGTGAGGAGCACAAAGACACCCTCGCGGGCTGTATGATCACCTATCCGTCTACGCATGGTATCTTCGAGCAAGCGATTCGCGAGATGATCGACGCGGTTCACACGAACGGCGGACTCGTGTACATGGATGGCGCGAACATGAACGCGCAGATAGGATGGACCAACCCCGCCTTCATCGGTGCGGATGTATGCCATCTCAACCTCCATAAGTCCTTTGCTTCGCCGCACGGCGGTGGAGGTCCCGGAGCGGGCGCGGTATGCTGCACGGAAGCGCTCGCAGACTGTCTGCCGACCGAAGACAAGAACCGTGTCTCGTCCGCACTCTACGGCAATGCGAACATGGCCTTGATCTCTTGGGGCTACATCGCGATGATGGGCGCCGAAGGTCTGCGTCACGCGACCGCAGCGGCTATCCTGAGTGCTAACTACATGGCCAAGCGTCTCAAAGATGCCTACGGCATCGTCTATACCGGCGCGACGGGCAGAGTAGGGCATGAGTTGATCCTCGACTGCCGCCAGTTCCATGCGATCGGCATCACCGAAGCGGACATCGCCAAGCGCCTCATGGACTACGGCTATCATGCGCCGACGCTCTCCTTCCCGGTACACGGCACGCTGATGGTAGAGCCGACGGAGTCGGAGTCCCTCGCGGAGATAGACCGTTTCTGCGACGTGCTGCTGCAGATTCGTCAGGAGATAGCCGACATCGAATCCGGCAAAGCCGACAAAGAAGACAATGTCCTCGTCAACGCGCCGCACCCCGAGTACGAGGTGGTAGCGGACGAATGGACACACCCCTATAGCCGCAAACAAGCTGCATACCCGACCGAATGGGTAGCACAGACCAAGTTCTGGTGCCCGGTAGGCCGCGTAGACAACGGTTTCGGCGATCGTAACTTAGTAGCACGTTTTGCATGAAAAGAGAACAAATAAGTCACTTGCGTGAGAACCTGCAGAAGTACTACCGTGCCCTGCCGTGGATCACGCTCAAGGAGTTTCTGCTGATCATCATCAGTACAATCCCTTACGCGCTGACAGTCAATCAGTTACTGGTGCCGCACGCGATCGTCGGAGGCGGCGTGACAGGTCTGTGCGAGATCATCTATTTCGCGACGAACGCCTACGTGCCAATCTGGCTGAGTAGCGCTTTGATTAATATCCTGCTGCTTATCATCGCGGCTCTTACCGTTGGCTGGCGCTATGCGCTCCGAACGATCTGGGGTGTGATGTGGCTCACGATCTGGCTCAAAATCATCCCGATAGCGCAAGTGCCGCTGCTGACCGATTCGTTTATGGCGGTAGTCATCGGAGGCCTGTTCACCGGCTGTTTCCTCGGAATATGCTTCCTCAACAACGGTTCTACCGGCGGCACGGACATCATCGCGATGATCGTCAACAAATACCATCACTTGCCTATGGGCCGCGTGTTGCTCTTTGCCGACATGACGGTCATCTCTTCGGCCTTCTTCCTGCCAACTATCCAAGCGGCGGGCACGCAAGGCGCGATAGAGAAGATCCTCTTCGGTCTTACCTATACCTTTATGGCCTCCACGGCCGTAGATTGGGTGATGAACAGAATGCGGCAGTCCGTGCAGTTCATGATCTTCACGCAGAAACCCGAGGAGATAGCGCAAGCCATCATTACCCAGGCGCACCGCGGATGTACCTTCCTCGAAGGGCAGGGCGGATATAATAAACAACCCATGAAAGTCGTTACCTGTATCGCCCGTTCGTACGAATCGGCTACGATCTTCCGTCTCGTGCGGGCGATTGACCCGAAGGCTTTTGTCAGCCAGAGTCAAGTGCGCGGCGTGTTCGGTCAAGGTTTCGACCCCATGGCAAATGGCAAGTAATATGCTACGTTATAGTTCTTTTGTCAACCCGCACAATGCGCCGCACGAGTCCAGGACGCGTACGGTGTTTGAGTATATCGCCATCATCATCGGCATCGCGCCTATGGCGCTGATGGTTAACTGGGTATTGCTGCCTCACGCCTTCGTCGGCGGTGGCCTGACGGGTATCTGTTCTGCGATCTATTATGTTACAGACGGACTCTTCCCGTCGCTTTTTCCGGCATACAACGGTGCTATCCCGGTGTGGCTCACCACTTTTGTGATTAACGTCATCCTGCTTATTATAGCCGGTTTCACGGTAGGCTGGCGCTTCTGTATCCGCACGATGGTCGGAGTGGCGGCCATCACGTTCTGGTATCGTATCATTCCAATCTTGCCTGAACCCATCATTGACGACCCGTGGCTCGGCGCCATCATCGGCGGTTTTGTGTTCGGTCTCAGTCTGGGTGTTGTGCTGGCCGCAAACGGTTCGTCGGGAGGCACAGATATCGTAGCGATGATAGTGAACCACTATCATAATATCTCGCTGGGCAACATCATGCTGCTCTGCGACATCATCATCATTGCTTCGGCGTTCTTCCTGCCGCTCCCGGAGAGTATGCTGGCGGAAGGCGGCAATCCCGTTTACCTGCAGATCAAACGTGTGCTCTACGGTGTATGTATGACGATCTCCTATACCGTCGCTGTGGACTGGATCATCGCGCGCCTGCATCGCTCCGTGCATTTCCTCATCTATTCGTCCAAATACGATGAGATAGCGACAGAGATCAACAAGACGGTCAACCGCGGCGTGACAGTCCTCGATGGCACTGGCTGGTACTCGCAGCAACCCGTCAAGGTGATCTCCGTGCTGGTACGCAAACCCGAGAGTTCGCTGGTGTTGAGCATCGTGAAGAATCTCGATCCGAATGCGTTGGTTTCTATCGCCGATGTAGGCGGTGTCTTCGGCTCCGGATTCGATAAAATCAAGGCAAAATAAGTTTTTTTACGAATTTATTTGCACAATTCAAAAAAAAGCAGTACCTTTGCACCCGCTTTTTAATCGAGAGAGGTGTCTCTCGAGAAAAACGGTTAATCTTAACCGCTTTTGACAGGAGAGTTGACTGAGTGGTCGAAAGTGCCGCACTCGAAATGCGGTGTACGCATTACGTCGTACCGGGGGTTCGAATCCCTCACTCTCCGCAAAGAAAAAAGGACGATTTGTCTGTCTGAGTTTACTCAAGCAAGCAAATCGCTCTTTTTTTTCTTTGAACAAGGTGCCAGCGGCAGCTTGTTGGGTTTCGAGGTGGGATTGCCATAGGCAATGTCGGTGCCCTCGAATCCCTCAGCCTTTGTCTTTTTTTCGCACTACAATCTTATTCCATGGTACATACCAGATAACAAACCAACCGGCAATAACGACGATATAAAGAACTATCACCATAGGAGTAAAAGTTATGCCACTCTGGTTAGAGAAGTTAAATAACGTGTGGAAACAAGCACAAGCAACAAGACTTTTCGTATCACGGGCTATGCAACCGATTCCCCACGTACCCAACAAAAGGACAGCTAAGAATATCAGGCTACCCATATTGAATCCTATTGAGATATGCCAGAAAAACCACAAGAGTCCAATGATGAGCACGCGCCAGATTGTATTCAATTCTTTCAGCTCCCCTTGCAGATAGCCTCGCCAACCAACCTCTTCGAGAAATGAATAAAAGACAAAACCAAGCAAGGTAAAACTCAGTTCACGATTGAGAAAAAAGCACAGACAGAACGGCAACAATACAGTCAATATGGATTTCCAAACAGATGTGCCCGTTATTGAGCAATAGAATTTTCGCTTAAAGACGAGTACTGCGACGATTGCTCCCAAACAAGGACCAATGCCACGTGCCCAATTCCATAGCCATGTTACGTACGTATGGGTATCGAGGTCTTGGTATTTCAATGCCAGCGCACGTACAATTACTGCAATTACATAGAACAAAGCGATTGCCATCCATCTATTTTTTGACTCTTTTGTTCCCATAGGTATATTTCATGTCAAACCATCAGATCACAAGCGTGTGAACGCTTTAATTCAATATGTTCGCGTACGCTTGCGCGATCTCCGGTTTTACGTCACGGAGAGGGACGATAGATTTATTTTTGTTTATATCCTAATTCTATTAATAGTTCATCGGCGAGATATTCGTCACTAAAACAATGCATGTCCGCAACTCCGTTGCTGATGAGGTCATACGTCGTGGAGTCGTAGAACTTACCCAATGCCTCTTCGTAAGAAAGTCCCGCCTGCTCGGCAAATAACTTCACGATACGTGCATATTTACGTTGTAATATAGCAGGGTTAGCTTGCATAGTTGAGTCTTTGTGAGGATTTAAAATGAAGATATTTGTCCAATACGGATTGCGAGGTAATACAAATCTGATGATTCGGCTTTTTCCCACGAAGTTCTCCTAAGGCTTGTTCGCGTGTATAAATGCCTGTGAAATAGAGATCTATCGTGTCGAACACCTGATCGTCGGCAATACCTCCTTCAATAATATCATACTGCTCGTGCGGCAGACCTTTTCGGCAAGCGGTTATATAATCCAACCACTCTCCATCATAGGCAGAAAAGACTTTGCGGGTACATTCCGAGCATTCCTCGAATTCATAGATATTCATAATAGCCTTCTGTCCGCGTCTGATAAAACGCTCACCATAACGCTCTGCCTGCGCACGCAAAGGAGTAAGGTAAAAGCCAACTCCGAAATCGAGGCGAGGACGAGAATGAAGCAAGTCCGGTTGAGGAATTTCCGTGTATGAGGTGTGATAAAGAATCATAGTTTGACTCCTTTCTGCTGCATGAGGGATACTAAATCGTCTACTATATATTCCTTGGAAAAACTATGCAACACATCATAGCAAGGCACAATATAACCGTCTATCATACCTGCATTCTGCATAGCGTGATAAACGTCTTTTGCACTTTTGTTCAAAAACGATGCTACATTATTGACGCAAAAGATAGTGAAATTCAGTATTTTAAAGTCCATATAACTAACTCTTTGCAACTTTTGGCTGCAAAGTTACAGCTTTTTTTCGAGATATGCAAGTTTTTGGGCAAGAATCTTCGGAATTTGTTAAATTTGCATTTAAAATCCTCTATTTTGGAAATTGTATAGGTTTTCTAAATGTTGGAATAATTTTGGAAAAAGTTTGGAAATGGTGTGTACTGATTAAAAATGAAATTATTTTGAAGAAAAGTGTTGAAATATTAACCCGCTGTTCAGGAGCAGAAAACAGCACCAAAAAGGCTTATAGGAGAACCGGGGGGGCGAATCCCTCGCTTTGGCATAGTATTTGTTGAGTCCAGGGCGTGCGTGTAAGAGCCGTCATATTTGTTCTCTCCCTTCTTTCCGTGCTGCCGGTGATGGCGCGGAAGCATAAACCGATTGTACCTGATTCGTTGCAGCGCTTGGAAATAGACGTTAATGGTATCGGTCTTACGATGCAACGCATCGAAGGCGGTTCGTTTATGATGGGTGCTACGCTGGACCAGACGGACAGAGACTTATACAGCGACAAACCGGCGCATCTTGTTTTTCTTTCTCCTTATTATATTGCTACCACGGAAGTGACTGTGCAGTTATGGCGTGCGGTGATGCCGGAGCGCGAGGTCATCGTGCCGAACGGTTATCCGACGGTGCCTGTCTCATATGTCTCATGGTACGACTGCCAGGAGTTCGTTCGGCGCTTGGACAGCATCACGGGCCTGCCGTTCCGCTTGCCAACCGAGGCTGAATGGGAATATGCGGCGCGGGGCGGCGAGAAGAGCAAAGCCTATCGTTTTGCCGGCGGGAATGAACCGGATAGCGTAGGGTGGACTTACTCCTGTTCCGGCAACTGGAAGCACGCGGTAGGGAGTAAGCACGCGAACGAAATAGGATTGTACGATATGACGGGCAATGTGTCGGAGTGGTGCCAGGATCTCTACGGTCCTTATACGCTCAGCACGCAGCCGAATCCCTGCGGCGCCGATACTGGCAGTTATCGTATTGTACGCGGCGGTAGTTATGATGAGTGCGTGGCAAACAGTCATATCTCTGTGCGCCGTTGGTACACGCCGGAGACTGCTACGGAGTATATCGGTTTTCGAGTGGCCCTAACTCTTCCGAACGATCCGATGCTGCAAGTGGTCCAAGAAGAACCGCCGCTTACTCGTTCGGTTCGAATCCATGGTAAGAAACTGCGGTTTGTCTATGTGCCGGCCGAGCAGCCGTATTATATCTCGGAAGAGGTCGAATGTGCGCTGTGGCGGAAGATGATGCAGAAAGATCCGCCGGAGCGGTCCAAGAGTGTGGCACTCGGCATGAGTAAGTCCGATCGTACCCGTTTTGCCGAATATTGCAGCCGGGCAGCCAACGAGGCTTTGTTGGTCGCCTCTGCCGAACAGATCGTCTTGGCGGAGCAGCAACATATCATTGAAGCGTTCCAGCCGAACGTGAACCATAAACGTAAAAATGAGACGACACGCGCTATTCAACGCAAACGGAAAGCAGCCGATACCTTCTCTCCTTGGACGGAGTTGGTAGGTGTGCGCCTGCCGAAACCCGATGACCCCATACTCCTGCAATTCAAAAAGGCTGATGACGAGTCTCGTCCGCTTCGATTAGTCCTATTTTTATAAAAAATGTAAATTTTCGTCAAAATATTTGCGCATGTGAAAAAATTGTTGTAATTTTGCTGCGCAAAATGTTTTGAAATTATGGCAAGCACCAGACAACAGATTATCGAGGAGCTCCAAAACCTCTTGACGCAAGACGTAACGGAGATTAAAGAACAAGTGGATCAACTCAAGAATCGCTTCTACAAAGAGGCCGGAGAAGTCGAAGAAGAAGCGAAAGAGGCAGAGGAAGCCTTGGAGCAGCAATTCAAAGAATTGTTGACGGAGTATAAGACGCGCAAGGCGGAGATCACCGCAAAGGCTACGCAGGAGCTGCAGGCGAACCTGGAGCGCAAGAATGCCATCCTCGAGCAGATGAAGGCGATCGTCGAATCCGGTGAGTCAGGCCTGGAGAACGGAGAATGGAAAGCAGCTACGGAGCGCATGAAAGCGCTGCAGGCGGAGTGGAAAACTATCGGAGCCGTTCCTGCTACCGAGGCGCAAAACATCCGTAAAGTATACCAGCGCTGCCAAGAGCAGTTCTACGACCTGGTGAAGATCAATATTGAGTTGCGCGACCTCGATTTCAAGAAGAACCTCGAGTTGAAGACCAAATTGTGCGAGGCAGCCGAGAAACTGCAGAACAACGAGAACATCGTTGAGGCTTCCCGCGCCTTGCAGCAGCTCCACGACGAGTGGGCAGAGATAGGACCTGTTGCCCGTGAGTTGCGCGAGGAGATCTGGAATCGCTTCAAGACCGCTTCGTCGGTCATCAATAAGAAACATCAGGCTTATTTCGATAATATCCACGCCAAAGAGAAAGAGAACCTCGAGCGCAAGCAAGCGCTGGTAGCCCAACTCACCGAACTCCTGAACAACGCGACAGAGCAAGCAAAGCAAGAAGGCGCGAAAGTGTGGGAAGAGACCACTAAGCAGGTGCAAGAGATTCAGGCTGAATGGCGTAAGATCGGTTTTGCCCCGAAGAAATTCAACCAGTCTATCTACGACCAGTACCGTACCTTATGCGACGAGTTCTTCCAGGCGAAGAATGCGTATTTCAAGACCCGTCGTGAGGAGTGGAAGGCCCGAGCAGAGCAGCGCAAAGCGCGTGAAGAACAACGCAAAGCACGCGAAGAGCAGCGCAAGGCCCGTGCGGAGCAACGCGCAGAGCAACGCATCGCCAAGACCGAGGACCAACTGCTTCGCATCCGCGAGCGCCTGCGTCAGGAGATCAAGGTAGCAGAGAACAATATCCTCTTCTTTACTGCCAAATCAAAGACGGCCAATAAGTTAGTCGACGGTCTGCAGTCGAAGATCAATGAGCTCAAGAAGCAACTCGACGATATCAACAAACGTCTAGAGGAGAAATAATGGCTGAACTGATCACATATACCAACGTAGAGATTCGTCAGGCGGAGCAAGTCGTGTTGCGCAATGTCAATCTCCACGTGCAAAACGGCGAGATGATCTATCTGCTCGGTAAGGTTGGTAGCGGTAAGTCTTCGCTGATGAAGACTATCTACGGCGCCCTGCCTATCGCAGCCGGCGAGGCGCGCGTGCTGGATTATGACATCGTGCATATCCGCCGCCGCAAACTGCCGTACCTCCGTCGCCGCTTAGGCATCATCTTCCAGGATTATAAACTGCTCACGGACCGCTCCGTGGAGGAGAACCTGCTCTTTGTGCTGCGTGCGACGGGTTGGAAGAACAAACAGCTCATGCACGATCATGTCTTTGAAGTGCTCAAACAAGTAGGCATGGAGACCAAGGCCTATAAGAAACCGCATGAGTTATCCGGAGGTGAGCAGCAGCGTGTCGTCATTGCCCGTGCGCTCCTCAACACGCCGGAGATCATCCTCGCTGATGAACCGACGGGAAACCTGGATGGCGAGACGGGCCGCGAGATCATGGACTTGCTCTATTCCATCAGTCAGGCCGGCATCACGGTCCTCATGTCCACGCATAATATCAACTGGCCGGAGTTATACCCGGGCCGTAAATGGCTCTTTGAGAATGGCGAAATCCATCAATGAGATACAAGATGAGGTGATCGAGGAGTTCGAACTCTTTGAGAACTGGCTTGAGCGCTATCAGCTCCTGGTCGATTATGCCAAAGAGCTGGAGAAAAATCCGCTTCCAGAGGCCGATAAGAACGACCGCAATAAGATTGACGGATGTCAGTCTATCGTGTGGTTTACCTGCGAACTCAAAGACGGAAAGTTGATGATGAAAGGTGATGCGGATGCCATCTTGGTGAAAGGTATCGTAGCCCTTTTGCTGCACGTGCTGAACGACCACACGCCTGAGGAAATCATCAAGGCTGACCTCTATTTTATCGAACGGATAGGCTTGCGTGAGCACCTTAGTCCCACGCGTAGTAACGGCATAGCCGCGATGCTCAAGCAGATAAAACTATACGCGCTCGCGTATCAAGCGAAATAACTCCTCTGCGATCCGTTCATCGGATTTTTCATCGCATATTGTTACATCAAGAATATGATGAGCCTGGCTATAGAAAGGCTCGCGCGCTTCCAGTTGCGGCGCGATGAACGCCAGCAACTCTTCTTCTGTGCGCCCTTGTAACACCGGGCGCTCGCTTAAGTCCGTCAGACTCAGGCGCTTGGCTAGGTGCTCGGGTTTCCAACGGATATAGATACTCGTGCCTAACTCGCGCAGACACTCCATGTTATCTTCCCAACACGGATAGCCGCCGCCCGTCGCATAGATGATATGCTCGAACGGAATCTGATCCGCAAGGTCTTCGACTACATATTTCTCTTTCTTGCGAAACTCCTCTAATCCGAAACGACGGATATACTCCGCAGTACTATAACCGTGAATCTGCTCGAAGGCATCGTCCAAATCCACGAAGCGCCAGCCGAGTTTATCGGCCAGCAGACGGCCGGCTGTAGTCTTGCCGGCACCCATATAACCTACTAAATAGATCGGAAGTTCCATCAGTATTCCCAGTTATCATTGTCTTTCCATACGATCCGGCCGTTCTCGATGGTCGCCAGCGGAAAGATGGACGGGGTAGGAGATTGCGGAATGGCGATGAGTTGCCCTTCCTTATTATAAACGCGCGCGCATGAAGAACACTGCGGTGCGCAGGCCGTGAGAACGACCAGGATAGTATCCGCCCCGTTGTACACCTCCATTTGCGTACTGTCTGTTAACGCGATGCGCTCGTACGAGCCGTCTTTGTACACCACGTGCGGACTCTCACCTAATTGAATTAAATCGGTGAGTAACGCAAAAAATTCTATTGCGAGAATGAGCGTTCTCATTGAATCAATGCGACGGCATATGCCGCGATACCTTCTTCACGACCGACAAATCCCAAGTGCTCGGTAGTCGTCGCTTTGAGGCTTACTTGATTAGGTTGTACACACATAACTTCCGCAAGACAAGCCTGCATGGCGTCGATATAGGGATTGAGTTTCGGAGCCTGCGCACAGATCGTGATGTCGCAATTCCCCAATTCATAGCCCGCTTCGCGGAGCATAGCCATCACGCGGCGAAGAAGAATCTTCGAGTCAATACCCTCGTATTCGTTACCCTTCGTATCCGGGAAATGATAGCCGATATCCCGCATGGCGGCAGCGCCCAAGAGGGCGTCGCATAGCGCGTGAATGACCACATCGGCATCGGAATGACCGAGCAAACCGCGCTCGCACGGCACCTCAATTCCCCCTAACCACAATTTGCGGTCAGGGGAAAATTGATGAACGTCATATCCAAAACCTATGCGCATGGATATTATTTTTTCTTTCTGTTATCCACAAGATCTTTGATGCCTGCGAGGTCGAAGCCCAGCGTGAAGCGCATCGTCTGATCCAGCGGGTTGGTAGAAGCCAGACCTACGCAGTAGGATACATCGAGCGTTACGATCGAGAGGTGGAAACCCGCACCAAAGGTGATGTAGTTACGGTTACCTTTGTAGTAGTTTTCGTAGCTGTAACCGGCACGTGCAAAGAACTGCTTGTTGTAGCTATACTCGATACCTGCGCCCCAACGAACCTCGTTGAACTCCTCACGTGCACCGCCCGGAGCGTCTGCGAAAGACTGGAACCAACCGCGGGCCGAAGAGATATTCGAGTAAGCACCTTCGCTCATCTTCCAAGTCTCTACATTGGACGGGTCAATCGGCGTACCGTCGTCATTCCACAGTTCCGGATTGGCAGCCGTCTCTTTGGTCGTCTTCCTGGAGTAGCGGGTCGGTACCAACATCTTGTTGGTCTCGAGGGTAAAGGTCAGGAAGTTATACTTATCGCACGGCAACTCATAGCTGATACCGAGGTTCATGCTGGCCGGGATGAAGTTACTGCGGTCATCTGCATAAGACATCTTACCGCCTAAGTTCTTCAAAGTGAAACCTAAGCCGAAATGACTCGTACCCATCGGCAACTCAATCGGCTGACGATAGTACAGCGCGATGTCTGCAGCAGCCGTTACAGCCGGGTGCAGGTCAATCGAACTGCTCTGCGCATTCACGCCGTTGTTGAGGTCCGAGTACAGTACGCGGATAGCGACAGACATTGAGACATACTCATGCAACTTACGGAAATAACTCAGATCGAGCGACCACTCATTCGGACGTACGTTCTGAATCACTTCTCCGCTGGGATCTGTCAATGCTACATCACCCATCGAGAAATACGTGAAGCTCGCGCCGATACCGCCACCGAGGTCACCGAAGTTATAGAAACCTGCCAGGTAAGCGAGGTCGATGTCACCTACCAGTTTACGCAACCACGGCGTGTAGTTAGCGGTGATACCACCCTTCGAGTACATGTACGCATACTTGGCGGGGTTCCAGTACTGCGCGTTAAAATCAGCCTCCGTCGCCACACCGACATCACCTTGTCCGGCCGAACGAGCATCCGGAGCAATAGACAGAGACGGCATCGCCGTGATCAACGGGTTCATCGTGTCATCTGCAGTCTGGGCACTCATCGTCATGGCGCACACCAAGGCTGCGATTGAAAGAATTGTTTTTTTCATTTGTTGTTATGTTGTTGTTTGTTTGTATTCTATGTAGTCCTAGGTCGACCTAGGTAATCCTATATTAATTTTCAGCGATTTGCTTCATAGGCTCACTCATTCACTAATTCGTTAATTCACTAATTCGTTATCTTGTTACAATAATTTTTCCAGAGGAAGCGCTGTATCCGCTGCTTGCGGACTTGATACGCACGCTATATACGTATACGCCTGCCGTCAGGCCTAAATCGGCCAGATTGATCTGTACGCGATCCGGATTCTGTTGGGTATGACTCCAAATCATTTGCCCGCTCGTGTTATACAGATAGACTTCCGTCTGCAGCAACTCATCCGGCTGGTCGTAGTTGACTACTAAGTTGAGTACGCCTGCTGCCTGAACCGGGTTGGGGTAGGTGGTGATGGAGTAGATAGACGGGTCTAAGCCGGCTTCTACGATGAAGTTCAACACCTGCGTCGTACTGTTGTTCAGCAGGTCCCATGCGCGGAACATCAGGCTGTGCGGACCATTCGGTAGGGTCTCCATCAGGTAACTGACTTGTCCGGCTTGGTAACTGTTGTTTGCCGCTGTGAAATACTCGTTAAGCGTGTAGGTCTGCTTCGCGTTGTCATCGATGATCAGCATCAAGTCATGTCCGATACCTGCGCCCGCGGTGTTGATACCATTCTCGTCGTATAGGTCGGCAAAGAACCGCGGCGTCTCATAGGTCTTATCGCCGTCCTTGAAGACAGGCGTGTTCAGATAGATGTGCATCTGCGGACCTACGGTGTCCTGTATCAGATACGAACCTGTTCCGCCGATGGTGAAGTCCTCGAAATGACCTACCGCCTCAACGGTCTCCGTCTCATCCGCCGTACGGGCATAATAGACGATGCGGCCGTTGCCGTAGTTATAGCGGATATCCTTGGGTACCATGAACGTGTACTCGAAGCGCCCGTCTTTCACGGCTGTAGAACCGGAGAAGAGCATGTTCGGATAGTCCTTGTAGCTCACTACTTTCGGCTCGCCGCCGGTATTGTCGTTGTCGCGCGTCGGGATGTCTTGGATCTTATCATATACGGCGATATCCACTTCACCGTTGAAGTCTTCTACTATCAATTGGTCCTCATCTACGATACTTCCCTTCACCTGTTGTACGCTGAGCGCGTTGAGGGTGTCGATATTCGTTTCGGTTTGTATCTGATACTCTGTGGGGAAGTTCAGTCGCAAAGCCGGATCACCTAACAGCACATACGGCAAGCGGTTCATTTCGCTTTTGGCTGCCCGCTTATTCTTACCGGCAGCGATCGCCTCGCCGAGCGTTGCGTCATAATGGAACGGCGTCTCGTGCTTGAACAACTCGGCGCACACCGCCCGGTTGATCTCGTTGTTCTGCGTTGCATACACGGTACGTGTAGCAGCCAGAATACCTACCGCACCGCCGTTCGGATTCAGCACCGAGGCTTCGGCGGCACAGCGGCGACCGGAGTCAAACTGCGCGAAGTTACAAGTCGCGAACAGCCAGAAACCGAGGTTCGTATTACGCATGTTCTCGATATCCTTGAGGTTCAAGATGGACTCGTTGGTGATGGCGTTATAACCGCCGTGACCGGAGTAGTCGAAGAAGAGCACACCGCTCTTGAGCAAGTTCTCCACGCGGTTCTTGGCCAGCGGATAACTCTCGCCGTTAGCGTTCACCTCTTGCGGGTAGGCATCCAGGAAAATCTTATGAATCACGAAGTCCGGGTTCGCCAGACGAATCATCTCGGCACTTATCTCCGATGTCTCGGTATGCGTGCCGCCTTCTCCGTCGTCCGCCAGATACATCAACTGCGTCTTCCATTTTCCCGCCTGCTCATTGTTCATATAACGAATGAGTTTGTCTACCACCTCACGGGCTTCGGTAAGGTTGTTTATCGGCAGACGGCCTACGCCGATCTCCATCGTACCGGTGTTGTCGTTCTCGCCTTCTTTATCCTCGAGAAAACCGAAATAGTCATCGGTCGCATAGGCGTTCACCTCGTTCACGGAGTTCTTTGCCTCATAGGTCAGCAAAAGCGAAGTACCCGAGTTGGGCAACAGCTTGCGGTTGTCGAACGTACCGTGACCCATCAGCAATAACCACCGCGGCTTGGCGATGCCATTCCCGTCTGCACGGTCATACAGCATCTTCATCAGCCAGCGGTAAGCGGTTGCATCCGGGGTACCCGAAGAGAACTCGTTATATACCTGTTGGTCGGTCACTACCGCCCAAGTGATACCTTGTTTCTGCTCGTGTGCTTTCGCCAAGTCGGTCGATACCGCTTCGTAGCCTTCCGGGCAAATGATGACGTAGTCTATATTCTTCAGCGCGTGCAGGTTCTGATTAGACACATTGCCCACAACCTGTGCACTTACCCACGAATTGCCTTGCGGATCAACGGCTACGTACTCGCGTACGCCCTTTTCTTGCGAACCAACCCACAGCATCGTGTCGTTCACCATCGTGGTCGGCATACGTTGTATGTGCGCCAAGTCCGTGATATCCCAGATCTGCATGGCAGAAGTAGCGTTATTGAGGTGGAAGCGAACTGGTTCGTAGGAACGGTAGTTGCTGTTCGTGCGAACCGGCATCCAGCTGCCGCGCATCTTCAGCTCCGTCGGAGTCGTCATCTCGATATAGTTGAGCCATCCTAAAGCACCCGCGGTACTATTGGAGAAAGTCAGTTGTACCTGCTGCTTGTCCGCCGCGGTGGTCGCTACCATGCTCAGCGAACCCACACACGCGAAGGTATAGAAATCCGGGTAGGGTTTGATAGAGATAGAGCCGGTTTTGCCGTTGAAGTTACAGCGGAAAGTCGAGTTGATCTTCGAATAACCGGCTACATCGATATACGCACGACTCGACTCGCCCTCGATCGCATTCGGTGTGGAGAAAGAGATCGTACGTTTCTGGTTCGCATTGAACTGCTCGCCGTAGAACTCGCGTCCGCCGCCCGATACACCGCTGCGGTCAATCAGGTTCAGCGAGTCTTTCTCGTGTACCTGGTAGTTCGGATATTGGTAGATATCGATCGCATCATAATCGGCTATCGGTTCTGCCATCGTAGGCGCCAGCAGCTCGCCGGCATCGTCGCTCAGAAAATAGTATCCGTAGTCGGAATAGGTATTGCGGGTATGCGTGAAGCGCGAACCGTCGAATGTCCAACGTATAGGACCTTGTACCCAGAAGAGCACATAGTCATCGCCTACATATACCGGCACTTGCGGAAGATCATCTATCTTGGTTTTCGAGAAGTCTTGTACCAGCATCGCGCCGCCGTAGCCATACACGCGCAACTGCGTAGGCTCAATACCTGCGCTGCGTAATTGACTGAACGACATACGACATACGCCGCTCTCGCTCACGCGGATTTTCACCCAATGCCCGTTCGCCAAAACCGACTCATTGGTGTACGAGTGAATACCCGCCATCAGCGGAAGGCACACCGCCACGAAAAGTACTATAGATAGAATCTTTCTCATTTAATTTTGCAATATAATTTCTCTTCTCCGTCGATTTCTACGCGGATGATCTCTTCTTTTGCTACCGGCCTCGGTGCCTGTTTGGCTTGGATATAAATCAAATCCCCTTGCCGAATGGTCATCACCTTACTGGCTCTCGCAATCGCCTCTTGAGGCGTCATCAGCCATTCTTTCACTCCTTCATTCTTTAACTCTTTCAGTCCATCCAGCCATTCTCCAATCGCCAGCGAGTAGTCGAATGCCAGGGCTTCTGTCCAAGGCCGACCGGCTTTCTCTGCCTCTCGCGCCAAGTCCATCGCGATGAAGTCCGCTCCGGGAGCTACAGCGTCGTAGTAACGGTCAGCGAACTTAGGAGCGATCTCTTTTCCCAAACGGCTCACGCGCAAAATCATGCATTCTGTCACCCCCAATTCCTTCGTCCATTCCGGCATGAATAGCGGCTTGCGACCGTTCAGCAGACAGGAGTCGCCCTTGAGCACCATCTCGCTTTCTTCCCCTCGATATATAAAGCCGATAATCTTCATTCGCAAAAATCGGGCGCAAATTTACGATTTTTTTTGCATATATGCAAATAAAAATGCAAATTGGACACTTTTTCTTAAAAATCATTCATATATAGCAAGCCTGTTTTGTTAGCGAGCATATAACCCTCTCGAAGGTGTCTCGAGCGGTTGGGGGCCGCGAGAGTCATTGAGCAGGGGGCGAATTCCTTCGAAGGGTTAATATGCGAGCGCTTGTCGGTACCCCGAGGAACTGCATACACGAACTACTTAGCACGTATAAACAGTTGCACGGGCGTACCCTCGAAGTCCCACCACTCGCGCAGCTTATTCTCGAGGAACCGCCTATACGGCTCTTTGACATACTGCGGCAGGTTCGCGAAGAACACGAAGGTCGGGATCTGCGTATTCGGCAACTGCGTGCAGTACTTGATCTTGATGTACTTGCCTTTCCATGCGGGTGGGGGATAGTTCTCGATCAGCGGAAGGAACTTGTCGTTCAGTTGGGCCGTCGGGATCTTCTTGTTTTTGTTCTCGTACACATGAATAGCCGTCTCTACGACCTTGAAGATACGCTGTTTGGTGACCGCACTCGTGAAGATGATCGGGAAGTCTGTAAACGGCGCCAAGCGCTCGCGAATGGCACTTTCGAATGCTTTTATATCCTGATTCGTCTTGCTTTCTATCAAATCCCACTTATTAACGCAGACCACCAAACCCTTCTTGTTTTTCTGAATCAGCGAGTAGATATTGAGGTCTTGCGCCTCGATACCGCGTGTTGCATCGATCATCAGGATACATACGTCCGAATTTTCTATCGCGCGGATGGAACGTACTACAGAGTAGTACTCCAGGTCCTCCGTCACTTTCGCTTTCTTACGGATACCGGCGGTGTCGACGAGATAGAAATCTTTGCCGAATTTATTGTACCGCGTGTAGATGCTGTCGCGCGTCGTTCCGGCGATGTCGGTCACGATGGTGCGCTCCTCACCGATAAACGCGTTGAGGATACTCGACTTGCCGGCATTCGGACGACCTACGATCGCAAAGCGCGGTAATTCCTCGAGGTCCTCGTCGCTGTTGTCTTCCTTACGGAAACGACCCACTACTTCGTCCAACAGGTCGCCGGTACCTAAACCGTTCTCCGCCGACACGATAAACGGCTCGCCAAGACCGAGTTTATAGAACTCCGCCGCGCCGTATTGGTTCTCGAAGGTATCGACTTTGTTGACCGCCAGGATCGTCGGTTTCTTAGCCTGACGCAGCAGGTGCGCCACTTCGGTGTCAAACTGCGTCACACCTTCATTCACATCGACCACCAGCAGCACTACATCCGCTTCGCGGATAGCCAGGTCCACCTGACGGTTGATCTCGGATTCGAAGGTGTCATCGCTGTTCACAACCCATCCTCCGGTGTCGATCACCGAGAACTCGCGTCCGCACCATTCGGCTTTGCCGTACTGACGGTCACGCGTCGTACCTGCCGTATTATTCACTATCGCCCGACGTGTTCCCGTCAGGCGGTTAAACAGGGTCGATTTCCCAACGTTGGGACGACCCACTATCGCTACGATATTTGCCATAGTTTTTTTATTTATTTATGCGAAGTATGTACTCTGAGGGGGCATGTTTTGTCATGACGGTGTCCCCGTTAGGCGGGGAAACCCTAGACGGAAGGGGTCATGGGGGCCGGTACCCCGAAGAGTAGCATACTGAGCTATTTGCAATTATTACACTCTTTGTTACAGTCCTCGCAGGAGTCCTGGCCGCAGTGCCCGTGGCAACCGCCGCACCCGTGCGGGTTTCGTATTGCCTTGAGCTCGCCTTCCGTCACGTCGCGGATGTCGAGTATCTTGCCGGTGAAATGCAAGTCCTCTCCGGCGTACGGGTGGTTGAGGTCGATGGTCACGGTCGTATCCGTCACCTCGCACACCTGCGCCTTGACGATCTGTCCGTCGATGGTGTTCATCGGTACGATCGCGCCGACATACACGCGCTCCTCGTCGAACTCGCCGTCGCCGTTGAAGAACATCTTCTTCGGCAACTCCTGCAAGCCTTCTTGGAAATACTCGCCGTAGGCGTCCGCAGCCTTCAGCTCGAAATCGAAACTGTCGCCGACCTCTTTGCCTGCCATCTGCGCCTCAAAGGTCGGAAGCATCATCCCTTCGCCTTGGCACCACACTAACGGAGCCTCTTCCGTTGCTTGCTCCATCAATTCTTCTTTTCCACCTTCGCCCTTGATATACAAGGCGTACGTGGCTTTCACTACTTTTAAGTTCTCAATTTTCATATATTGTGTTTTTTGCTTTTTTCTAGTGAGCATATAACGTTAAAATGCGTGCGCCTACCACCAATCTACGCGACCATTGGTCGATTGGTTACTGTTCTTATCGTATTTCAGGTCGCTTAATATCGATGCGTTCACACCGATGTGGAAGGTGTAGCTCTTGTACGGTCCGATCGGGTTGATGCTCGCCGACATGTTCCAGCAGTGCAGGTCGCGGCTGATGTTAATCACGCAACTCGACACGCGCATGTTATCGAAATCATAACTCATCGACGCACTCACTTTCCAGCCCTTGCCCAGACCAAGCGTTCCGCTCAGACTGAGGTTGTTGGTGAACACCATCTTATAGTACATCTTCTCGTAGTCGAACGTATTTCCCGCGGTGTACGCCAGCGAGTAGTTAAGCGTGATGCTCCACGGGAGCTCGGTCCACACGTAGCCGTCGTCCACTTTCTCCGCTTTCTTGCTGTTGGTCTTGGCGTTCTTATCAGTTCCGTCGCCGTTGCGCTCAATCGCCGAAAGGTCTGCGTCGCCTCCGGAAGAATCCGAACTGCTGTTCTGCGTGCGCTTGCCTTGCCGTTTCTCGATCGCCTCTTTCCATTTCTTGATGGTCTGGTTGGTGATGGTGTAGTTAAAACTCCATCTCAGACCGCTCCAGTGCGGGAAGCGGCCGTTATGCCAGTACTGTTTGTTCGTTCGAACGGGCGCACCCGTAGGACTCAGTTGGTACATATACGGGTCGAGCGCCGTAGAGAGGTTGAGGCTGTAGTTGTTCAACTTCGGGAACTTCAGACGCAGGTTGACCTGGAACAGACTCCAGTTCATGGAGTCCGCGGCAAAGTTATATCCTCCGTCGATGCTGAAGTTATCAATCAGGCTCACCACCTTGAACGGATTGGTGCCCGTCGTGTCTTCTTTGTTTACAACTTTCATCTCCAGGTTGTTCGACACGCCGAAACTCATCGTCGCGGATGTTCCTTTTGGCGCATTGCCGTACATGCCGTTCGGGAAGCGCGAATAGACTTGCTCGATATACGTCGTGTCGCCGCCGGAAACCACCGGTTGCTCGTAGCGCCCGTAGTAGCCCCAACCCGGCGTACTGAAGTCCGGGTGGTAACTCATGCTCACGCGCGGTGTGATGATATGCCGGAATTTCTCCACCTTGCTATGCGGGAACAGCTTCTTCAGCGGCGTGTAGAATCCGTATATCTTCGTACTCATCGAGACGCCGACGTTGAAGTCGAACACGTTATAGAAACCGGTTGTGGTATCCATCTGCAGTTTGTTCTCCGCCTCGTTCCATGTGCGGTCGATACGCTGGAAATACATACGGTCGGTCATGTTGATGTTCGGCGTGATACTCAGGTACTTGAAGAGCATGAAACTCGCGTTGATAGGTAAGGTATGCCGCATACCCATTTGCCAATCCTTGAGGAAGTTCGACCGAAGGATATAGTTCTCCTTCATATCGTTGGCGGAAATACGGCCGTCCATCGAGTAACTCATCTTGATCTTCTCATACCATTTCTCTTTGCCGGCTCCTACGAGTCCTTTGCGCTTGAGCGTCGCCTGGCGCCATTCCTTGAACGGATACACACTGCTGAGGTTGACGTTCAACTGCGGCGCCGTGAGCGAGATCGTCGAGTCACGCGTGCGTTGCGTCAAGCTGGCTGTCATGCTCAGACTCCAAGGACTATCCGGAAAACGCTGGGTATAACTGATCGTACTGCTCTTGGTGTTCTCGGCCATCAACTCGGGGTTGTAGTAACTGTTGATGTTACTGCGGCTGTAACCGCTCGTTGAGAAGTTGACGCTCGCAGAGAAAGTGGAGTAGGGATTGAACTTCGCGTCTTGCGAATGCGTCCATTGAATCTGGAAGTTACGATTCGCTTGATAATCCGGCAGTCCGGCTTCACTCGTCACATCGTTGCGGTAACTGATGTTCAGGTTGCCCGAGAAGTGGTACCGCCATATATACTTCATGTTACCGCGGATGGCCCATGTACCGCGCGTGTAAATGTCGCCCGTCAACTCGAGATCCAGGTAGTCGCAGATAGCGAAGTAGTATCCGAGGCCGTTGACATATAATCCGCGGCGGTAGTCATCGCCGAAATTCGGCATGATCAGTCCGCTTGAGTATTTGTTCGTAAAGGGGAAGAAACCGAACGGGATAGCCAGAGGCAGCGGCACATCGCCCACTACCATATACGCCGGTCCTGTGGCGATGTAATGACCCGGCTTCACTTTCGCTTTCGTCATCTTCAGGTAGAAATGCGGGTGCTCATGGTCGTCGCAGGTCGTGTACTGGCCACCGGCCATCATCATCTCGTTATTGCTCAGTTTCTTCGTCTTGTCGGAGATGATATATCCCTCGCCCTGCGCGGTCACGGCATGGCGGATATAACCCTTCTGGGTCTTGATGTTATACGTGATCTCGTTCGTCTCGTATTTGTCTTTTCCGTCGTCGAAGACCGGCTTGCCCGTCCATTCGTAATTCAGGCTGTCATATACGCCCCGCGCATAGATCTGGCTGCTGTCGATGTTCATGCGGATGTAGTCGGACGTCAGGTTCATCGACTGATAGCGCAACTCGCCTTTGCCGTGCAGGAACGCGTTTCCGCCTTGCGTCATCACCATCGAGTCATTGGCTTGGTAGCGAACGGGTGCCTCGAAGTCTTTCTTCGTACGAACTTGCGACCAGCGTATACTGTCTTGTGCGCGTTCGGCACTGTCTCGCGGCGTGTATGTCGTTTCATCCTCGTGATCATGCCCGTGATCGTGTGACTCGGAACTGCTCGACATCCCGGACATCAACCCGCCTAAGCCACCTCCCGCAGTGTTCTGCGTAGGCCGCAACTTCTGTCCCCACACTGCCACCGAGCAGAGTAGAAGAAGCAAGGTAATATGTCCGAATCTCAAGTTCATTTCCTACTGGGATTCCTGGTCATTATGGTTCTTTCGTCTCACTCGCGTACATGTATGCACACAATACGCCAAAATAAAATCGGCCGCAAAATTACTACAAATTTTTCAAATTTGCAAGATTTTTAGCAAAAAAAGTAGTCTAAGCTCGCTTAAGCGTGATTTTGTTTGCTAAAAAGATTGTGTTTGCACGAAAGTGCGAGATAATCGTGCCCTTGCGGCTAAGAACTAATTTCGGGGGAATTGGCAGAGCCAAGGCGGAGTCCGAAGGTACAACAAAAAAATGACATACGCAAGCGCGCCCGCGTTTTTGCGCGTTTTTTTGCTATTATTGTGCATTCCGGTCACATTTTTGCGGCCGTTTTTTACTCGCGGGTGTAGCCCCTGCGGAGTGTAGCGTTTGTTGTTTACGCCGGATATTATCCGGCGCTTTCATTTGCATTTCGGTCACATTTTTGTGGCCGTTTTTTACTCGCGGGTGTAGCCCCTGCGGAGTGTAGCGTTTGTTGTTTACGCCGGATATTATCCGGCGCTTTCATTTGCATTTTTGTCGCATATTTGCGGCCGTTTTTTTACTCGCGGTATAGGCGGTTTACCGCTTCGTTGGCGCTGCCTCCCTGTATCCCTTCGCTGCGCCATGTTCGCCCTCGCGTCCGCCGCGTCGTCTATTCTCCCGAATATTATTCGGGCTTAGCCGCCAGCGCCGCCCCGCCCGCTTCGGGCTCAATGCGGGTGTAGCCCCTGCGGAGTGTAGCGTTTGTTGTTTACGCCGGATATTATCCGGCATGTGGTACCATTTGTGGTTATTAGGGGGAGTTTCGTCTATTGAATCGGAATTTTATTCCGGTTTACGTCTTCTGTTGTGCGGAATGCTATTCCGCGGATATTTTTTTTATTTTTATTTGCGTATGTCATTTTTTTGTTGTAATTTTGCACCGCAAAATCAAATCGCTGGCCTTGACAGCGTTAAAAAGCAAGGACATATTAACAAACATTACTATTATTTCGCGTTTACCGAAGCTTAGGAACCTTTCTTAAATCCGAGATAATACTGGGGATTCATAGGAATCAACACCAAAAATGCAAGTAATGTTCACACATAAAGTGTGGGCTTCTTATATTTGGTGGAGGTTTCCTAAGCACCTCGGTAAACGCATAAGAAGTTCACACTTTTTATGTTATTCAACTCAATCGAATTTGCTATATTTTTGCCCATTGTATTCCTCATTTACTGGGCAATCGGGTACTCACACATAAATGATACTCTCAAACTGCGGCTACAAAACGCGTTTGTTGTCATCGCCAGTTACGTCTTCTACGGCTGGTGGGATTGGCGCTTCTTATTACTCATCGCGTTTACATCGTTCTGCTCATGGGGCAGCGGATTACTCATTGCAAAATCGCAAACTCCCCAAAACGCGAAAGTATGGACAGCTGCTAATATAGCTCTCAATCTCGCCATTCTCGCAGTCTTCAAGTACTACGATTTCTTTGTACGCGAGTTCGGACAACTCTTTGGCATCTCCACAGACTGCCTTTTGCTTCGAATCATCCTTCCTGTCGGCATTTCTTTCTATACTTTCCAAGCACTCAGTTATTCCATCGACGTCTATCGCAAGAAGATAGAACCAACAAGTGATATCGTTGCCTTCTTTGCGTACGTAGCATTCTTCCCGCAACTTGTCGCAGGTCCTATTGAACGCGCCACGAACCTCTTGCCGCAATTCCAAGCCAACCGCAAATTCAATTACGACCAAGCCGTGGACGGAATGCGCCAAATCTTGTGGGGCTTGTTCAAAAAGATAGTAGTTGCTGACAACTGCGCGACTTATGTGGATCAAGTTTGGGCAACCTATGACACTCAAAAAGGTAGTACTTTGCTTCTTGCTGCAATTCTCTTTACTTTCCAGATCTACGGAGACTTCTCCGGTTATTCGGACATAGCTATCGGAACCGCCAAACTCTTTGGCATCAAACTCATGCGCAACTTCAACAACCCTTATTTTTCGCGTGACATAGCCGAGTTCTGGCGTCGTTGGCACATCTCCCTCACCACTTGGTTCCGCGATTATGTTTATATCCCGTTAGGTGGTTCACGTCCTGAAGTTCCTGCGCACATTCAAAACCCCGACCGGTACAAAAAACTCATCATCATCCGCAACACTTTTGTCATCTTCCTTCTTTCCGGCTTTTGGCACGGAGCCAATTGGACTTTTATAGTTTGGGGCGCATACCATGCTCTCCTCTTTTTACCCCTCATCCTCCTCGGTCAAAACCGCAAATATACCAACCAGGTTGGCACCTATACAGACGCTTCCGGCGTCGAGCACCTCCGCCTCTTACCCACATGGCGCGAAGCTCTGCAAATTCTCATTACCTTTTTCCTTGCCGTTCTAGGCTGGATCATCTTCCGCGCCGAAACAATCACGCAAGCATGGGACTACATCTGCGGAATGATGCAATTTGGCACACTACGTGCAAGTTATCGTTTCTTTTTACTGAACGCATATATTGTGTATCCGACAAACTTGTATATTATAGTAATGATTGTTGTTGAATGGATACAACGCAATAAGCAACATGGACTTGAGGTCCTAAACGCAAGCAAATACAAATGGATTCGAATAGCTTTCTATTATGTGCTTGTGTGGATGATTATTCAAAATGCAGGAACAGAACAAACCTTTATTTATTTCCAATTCTAAACTATGAAACGATTCGCAAAAACGATATTTTGCTTTTTCTTGCCAATATTCTTGGGAGTATTAGCACTTGAAATTGGTATGAGAAGTGTACCGAATGATTATACCTTTAAGAATAAATGGCTAACAGAGAATATAAGTCACGTACGTATTTGGACGTTTGGCTCGTCACATGGTCTTTATGGTATAAGTCCACGATATTTCTCTAAACCAGCATTCAACTCTGCACATGTCTCACAACCGTTGAAATACGACGCTTTTATATTTGATAAATTTATTGGTGGAGCGGATTCTTTGGAATGGATAGTTCTACCTGTCTCGTACTTTACGCTCACGAGTAAGATGGAAGATGGAGAGGAATGGTGGAGAATAAAGAACTACTGCATATATTACGATTGTCCATACCACCAATGGGAACCAAAATATAATATTGAAGTAGTTGGAAATCCGCTTTCTTTGTACAAACAAATCAAACGAGTCGGCAGATATTGGATAAAAGGAGTGGACGATAATAGTTGTGATTCTTTGGGTTTAGATCTGGGTTATTCAAAAGAGCATCGTGGAGAGGGTTGGTATATGGATGGTCCACAAAGAGCAAAATACCATACAAAAGACCTAGCCAAATCACAGCCTATTATTAAAGAGAATATTGGCTACATAGAGTCAATTATAAAGACTTGCGCTGAAAAACAGGTGAAAGTGTTAATAATTACGACACCTGTCTGTAGCACATATTACGAATGCGTAGATTCCGCTCAATATGCATTGATGATTGAAACATGCGAACATATGGACAACCAATACGAGCATGTGCGATATTTGAATTTATTCAAAGATTCCCGATTTGTAGAGGATGACTTTCACGATTCCGACCATTTGGCAACAGAAGGAGCAACCAAACTTACAAAGATCTTGGACGAATACATTTCCATTCAATAGTCCCTTTGTCCATTACGTCGGAATCGCATTCTGACATTTCCCTCCGTCCATTTCTCGGCAATTAGATTGCCGTTTTCTCTGTGCATTTTTTCATCTATTTTGAGCGATTTTATCGCGAATCATACAGGGCTTTAGCGTAAGCGCAGTTAGTTATTAGTTAATTATTCCTTAGATATTGGTTAGTTATTACCCTTACAACTACCTGTCATTTACCTGATATTTACCTGTTGTCAACCTGTCAATTACCTTCCATTTACGGGGTAATCCTAGACTTTAGTCCTTATCATCACGGGATCATGTCCCGAGAAAGTCCCGAGAACAACGTCCTGTTTCGCTAAAATTTTGCCGTGACAAATTGACAAATTGACAAAGTTATTTCATATGAGCCAGGCAACTAGAGGGAAAATTATTTTTGATATTTTCTCCATTAAATGCTATAATTTGGGAATAGCACAACTTTGTTGTGATGGATAGCGGATAGCTGCACATCTGGATGCTCGCATACAAGTGGGCAGGTATACGCTATACCGCAAGGCCGCCTAGGCCATCATTCCGAATTATAGCATGTAATGGTATTTTCTTTATATTTTTCCTTAAATAATGTTTTCGGTTCGTTTTCTTCTTGGTTTTCTTGCGCTCCGCGCGTTTTCCTTTAAATAAATTTGCACATGTCAAAAAAAAGCAGTACTTTTGCACTCGCAAAAGTTTTTTATGGCAACGATTTGTGCGATATCAACGGCCTATGGCGCGGGCGGAATAGCCGTTATCCGCGTGTCAGGCGAGCAAGCTATCTCGATAGTAGATAGCCTCTTTGTCGGGCGTGTACGTTTGTGCGATGCGGCTGCCAATACCATTCATTTCGGCCGTATTCAACGGGGAAATGAGGTGTTGGATGAGGTTCTTTGTTCCGTATTCCGTGCGCCGCATTCCTTTACGGGCGAAGACACGGTAGAGATCGCGTGTCACGGGAGCCTGTATATCCAGCAGGAGTTGCTCCGATGGCTTATCGACGCGGGCTGTAAGGCTGCCGAACCCGGAGAGTTCACCCGCCGTGCATTCCTGAACGGCAAGATGGACCTCACCCAAGCCGAAGCCGTAGCGGACCTCATCGCCGCGCAATCCAAAGCAGAGAAAGACCTGGCGCTGAGTCAGTTACGCGGCTCCGTGTCCAATGAACTCGCTTCGCTCCGCGAAAGGCTGCTGCATTTCACTTCCCTCATCGAGTTGGAACTCGATTTCGCGGACCACGAAGAGTTGGAGTTTGCCGATCGCACGGAACTGAGCCAATTAGCCGATGAAATCGAGAAGAAATTAGCGGAACTCCTTGCGTCTTTCCGCACGGGCAACGCCATCCGAAACGGAATACCCGTCGCGATCATCGGTGCGCCGAACGTAGGTAAATCGACATTGCTCAATGCGCTGCTCGGCGAACAACGCGCGATCGTAAGCGATATACAAGGTACCACGCGCGACACGATAGAAGACACGCTCGTGATCGACGGCATCCTCTTCCGCCTCATCGACACTGCCGGTATACGCGAAACGAGCGATACTATCGAACAATTAGGCGTCGAGCGATCGCGTAAAGCCATCGAACGCGCACAGATTATCGTGCACGTTCGTGACAATGATGAAATGAGCGAAGCTATGCTTCTCAATGGTGAAACGGTGAAGGGCACGGTTATCAACGTCCTCAATAAATCCGACTTAGGCGTAAAGGGTGAAGGAATTCTGATTTCCGCCAAGAACAACGATATTGAGCCGTTGAAAAGGGAGTTAGTTCGCATCGCAAGGGCGTCTCTGCAGACTTCCGCCGTGATGCTCTCCAACGCTCGCCATTACGACGCGATAAATCGTGCACACGAAGCGATAGTGCGTGTACAAGAGGGCATGGCACAAGGCCTCTCCGGAGAACTGCTCTCGATGGACCTGCAGGACTGCCTCTCCGCCCTCGGAGAAGTGACAGGCCAGATCACCAACGCCGAAGTACTGTCGAATATATTCAGCAAATTCTGTATAGGCAAATGATACTATCTATGACCGGCTACGGAAAGGCCGAAACAATTTTCCGGACACACAAATTGATCTGTGAGATTCGCTCTCTCAACTCAAAGACGATGGATCTCTCTATCCGAATGACACCTGCGCTGCGGGCTCGTGAACTCGACATACGCACGATCGTTAGTCAGCGCCTCGAGCGCGGAAAAGTGGACCTCTTCATAAATGAAGAGTCTGCAATTAGCAATCAGCAATTAGCAATTAGTTCTGTGAACTGGTTGGCCGCCAAAGAGTACGCGCGGCAGTATGCCGAGCAGTTCGGCGCACCCGTTTCCCCGGAAGTGATGGCGTCTATCCTTCGCTTCCCCGATGTGCTCAAACAACAGGAAGACACGTCGGACCTTACCGACGAGGAGTGGAGCAACATCCAAGCAACGCTTAACAAAGCGCTCGATGCCTTTATCGCTTTCCGAACGCAGGAAGGCGCTGCGCTCCAAGCGATGTTCACGGAAAAACTCGATGGAATCGCAGATTTGTTGGCGCAAGTAGAGCCGTTCGAGAAAGGCCGCGTAGCGAAGATCAAAGAGCGCCTGGAGCAAAACCTCGCGCAACTCTCCGCCGAGACACAGGCGCAGATAGACCGCAACCGCCTCGAGCAAGAGATGATCTATTATCTCGAAAAACTCGATATCACCGAAGAGAAAGTGCGTCTCACGAACCACATCAAATACTTCCGCGAGACGATGGCTACCGAAGGTAGCGGAGTAGGGAAGAAACTCGGCTTCATTGCCCAAGAGATGGGCCGCGAGATCAATACCCTCGGCTCCAAATCCAACCAGTCGGAGATGCAAATCATCGTTGTCAAGATGAAAGATATACTGGAGCAAATTAAGGAGCAGGTCCTTAATGTGCTCTAATTGGTAATTGCTAATTGGTAATTTATGATTTATATTTTCTGTGCGCCGTCAGGTAGCGGCAAATCGACCATGGTGAAGCACCTGCTCACCAAGCACCCGGATCTGTTTGAACTCTCCGTATCTTGTACTACGCGTCCTCCGCGCGGACAGGAAGTGCACGGCAAAGAGTACTACTTCATCACGGTGGAGGAATTCCAGAAACGTATAGAAAACGACGATTTCATCGAGTTCGAGCAGGTCTATGAAGGCCTTTATTACGGTACCCTCAAAGAGGAAATCGACCGCATCGAGTCCGCCGGCCGGCAGGTACTCTTTGACGTCGATGTGAAGGGAGGATTGAACCTCAAGCGTATCCTCGGCGACAAAGCGGTGTCGATCTTTATCTGCCCGCCGTCCATCGAAGAGTTACGTCGTCGTCTCGAAGGCCGCGGAGACACCAGCCCCGAGATGATTGAGAAACGCCTCGCAAAAGCGGAGGAAGAACTGTCCTACAAACCCTATTTCGACCGAATCATCGTAAATGACGACTTAAACCATGCTTTCGAGCAACTCGATGCCATCATCGACGAGAACGATGACTTATAACGAATCCATAGACTACTTGTATAACGCTCGCCCGCCATTTCATATGGTGGGCGCGTCGGCTTATAAACCGGGCTTGGAGAACACGCTCCGGCTGATGGCGCATGTGGGCAATCCGCACGAACAGCTCCGCGCCATCCACGTAGCCGGAACGAACGGTAAAGGTTCGACCTCCCATCTTATCGCCGCGGCCTTGCAAGCTTCGGGGCTCAAAGTAGGCCTCTTCACCAGCCCGCATTTAGTGAGCCTGACGGAGCGGATACGCATCAACGGGACGCCTATCGAAGAACAAGAAATAGCCGGTTTCATCGGGCAGAACAAAGACTTCTTGGATGCGCTTCAACCTTCGTTCTTCGAGACCATGACCGCCCTCGCTTTTGCGTATTTCGTGAAGCAGAAAGTGGATGTCGCGGTGATAGAAGTAGGGCTGGGCGGTCGCTTGGACAGCACGAATGTACTTACGCCCGTTCTATCTGTGATCACCAATATAGGATTGGACCACACAGAGTTTCTGGGTAACACCCTAAAGCAGATCGCGCAAGAGAAAGCAGGTATCATCAAACCGCACGTACCTTGCGTCATTGGCGAGACGCACCCGCAGACAATGAATGTGTTTCTCGACCGTGCGCGCGAATGCGGTATCATAGGAGAAGGATTAGAGACCACCGACTGCCGTATATGGTTTGCCGACCAGTGCGGCTACATGCGCTCCCGCCGTCTCCGCGAAGCGCCGGAATGCGAACTCAAAGGACTGTACCAGGAACAGAATCTCCAAACAGCCTATGTGGCGCTGCAAGTGCTGCGTAACTATACCTCTCTTCATGTTCCGACCTCTGCGATTAACGAGGGTTTTGCGCATGTCTGTTCGCTGACCGGTTTGCGCGGACGATGGGAGACATTAAGCGAACAACCCCTGACGATTTGCGACACGGGGCATAACAGTCATGGCCTGCAATACGTCGCGCGTCAACTCAAAGAGTTGAAGAACCCGCACATTTGGATAGTTTTCGGCATGGTGAACGACAAAGACACCGACGTCGTGATGCGCCTTTTGCCCGCCGGCGAGCGCTATCACTATATCTTCACCACACCCAACACCCACCGCGCCCGTAGTGCCCAAGAGATGCTGGCGCTTTGGGGCAGAGAAGGCATTGCGATGGATGATCCGAAAGAGGCGATTCGCTATGCGCAACAGCATGCCGCGCCGGAAGACGCCATCTTTATCGGCGGCAGTAATTACTTAGTAGGAGACGCAATAACGAGTTATGAAGTATAATGTGTTACATATAAAGACGGACTTTGCCGAGGAATGGCAGGCGGATGTGTTTAACCAGCAAATCTGTGAGTTAGGCGTGGATACGATTGACGATGCGGACTACTATATTCCTTCGGAACTATGGGCAGAAAATGCCGATGAGATCGAGGCTTTGTGCACGGCTACCGAAGGCGTGACATTTGAGGGCGCAGCGCAATGTCCCGACGAGAACTGGAATGCCGCATGGGAGGCCGAACATCCGATACAGGAATTGCCTCTCGGCGTGAAGATTATCCCACATTGCGCGTTCGGCGCCGGACATCACGAGACGACCTCGATGATTATCAACACGTTAGTTCGTTCGCATCTATCGGGGAAAAATGTGCTGGATCACGGAACAGGCACCGGTGTTTTAGCGATTTTTGCCAAACGTCTGGGTGCAGCATCCGTAGTAGCCGTCGATATCGACGATAAGAGTGTAGCGAATGCGATAGAGAATGCGGCGCTCAATGGAGAAACGATTGACGTGCGGCTCGGGAGCACTGTGCCGGAAGAAAACTACGACTTGATTCTCGCGAATATTCACCGCAATATCCTCCTCGCAAACATGGCATCATATGCAAAGCATATGCATGCAGGCGGCGAGTTATGGATTAGCGGATTTTATGCCGAAGACTGTCCTGCGTTGCAAGAAGCAGCAGAACACCAAGGCCTGACGCTCATCGACGTCCAAGAGAAGAACGGATGGCAGTTGATGAGATATCGAAAAGAGGGGCGTCTTTGAGATAAACAATATTCGGATTATTCGGAAGAATCGGAGAATTCGGAGCATTCGGAGTACTCAGATTTCTCGGATAAACGAATATCCGATAGTTCTCCAGAATATACTCGTATTCCCGCCACTGCGTGAAGATCGCTAAGTTATCTTCACCGATGACGAGCGTGAACTCATGTTCCGGGTAGGCTTTGCGCAGCGCCCGAAGGGTGTTGGCGGTATACGAAGGGCGGGGAAGCGAGAACTCAAAATCGGAAGCTTTAAGGCCCTTAATATCTTTTATTGCCTCGCGCACCGCCTCCAGTCGTTCTTCTTCCGGAGCCAGTATTCCTGCCGCTTTCAACGGGTTATTCGGGCTTACAAGCAACCAAACCTCATCGAGGTCAGTATGCTCGATGATCCACTTGGCCAAACCCACATGCCCGAAATGCACGGGATTGAAACTACCTCCGTAAATACCTATTTTCATTCGTTTGTCTTGACTGAGAAATCAAGGACGCCGTCGGCGCGCTGCTCGCAGAGCCAGTGGTAGAACTGCGGGGTAACATGAATAGATTGCGAACGACTCGTCAATACAACATGTTGCCTATTCATCGGGTTATATACCGTCACGTGAAGCCGTACTTGACCCGGATTCTTGGTCGTTTGCTCCACGAGTTCATCGATGATTTCCGGCGTGATGGTATCAAGCGACAGACGGATATTGAGTCCCTCTGTACGTTGGTTTTGCACCTCGTTCAACATATCGACGCGCTGTACTACAAACTCAAACTCCGCTTCCTCATCCGGCGCTTCTTTGAACCACCGTTGACCTGCGTTCTTCTGCTGTACCACACCCGTGACAAGCACATACAGGTCTTTAAGCATCAGGTGCGCAAACTGCGAGTAGGCATTGCCGAAGAGCACGAGCTGATAGGTACCGCTATAATCGGCGATCGTATATCGGCCGTAAGGATTGCCTTTCTGGCTTATTTTCTGCTCCGCCTCGGTAATGATACCGCCCAGCAGGCACGCTTGGTTCTTATGGGCCGCCAGGAACTCAGAGGGTAGGAGAATAGCCTCTTCCGGTTGCTCCGCTTTCGCGGCACGCAGCAGGTTCTCTGCATCCTTGCGTTGCTCCGGTTTGCGCCAGTTCTCGAAGAGTGTCAGCTCATTGGCGGTGGTATTACACAACTCTCTGACTTCGAACGCATACTCGTCCAGCGGGTGCGCAGAGAGATAGATGCCAATGAGGTCTTTCTCCTTGTTAAGGCGCTCGATGGTGTCCCAACGCGGCACTTGCGGCAGGTCGGGGTGCTTCACCTCTATCGCCGTGTCCAGATCGCCGAAGAGGGAGTTGGCGTTATTCTCCTTGTCGGCCTGCCATTTATTACCGTAGTTCATCAGCAGATCCAGCCCACTATTGCCGTTTTCATCGGTACCAAAGAACTGCTCGCGGTAGATGTCGCTAAAGCATTCGAATGCGCCTGCTTGCGCCAGATTCTCAATCGTCTTACGGTTGCAACTCTGCAGGTTGACACGCTCAAGGAAGTCGAAGATATCTTTGTATTTGCCGTGCTTCTCGCGCTCGGAGATGATGGCTTCTGCGGCGCCTTCGCCGACACCCTTGATACCACCCAAACCGAAGCGTATATCGCCTTTCTGGTTGACGGTAAAGGAGAGTTCAGACTCGTTGACATCGGGTTCTAACACGCTCACTTTCAGTGCGTTACACTCGTCCATCAGTTTGGTTACCTCTTTGATATCGTCCTTATGAACGGTGAGGTTGGCCGCCATGAATTCCGCAGGATAATGGGCCTTGAGATAACCCGTCTGGTATGCTACCCAGGAGTAACAAGCGGCGTGCGACTTATTGAAGGCATAGGATGCAAATTTCTTCCAGTCCTCCCAGATCTTCGTGAGAATCTTGACGTCATGTCCGTTGGCCTTTCCGCCTTCCATGAACTTATCTTGCAGCGAGGCCAGCACGTCCATCTGCTTCTTACCCATCGCCTTACGCAGTTTGTCGCTCTCGCCGCGGGTGAAGTTCGCTAATAGACGACTGAGCAGCATGACTTGCTCCTGATAGACGGTGACACCGTAGGTGTCCTTAAGGTATTTCTCCATGACGGGGATGTCGTACGTCACGGGTTCGATACCTTGTTTGCGCTTGATGAACTGCGGGATATAATCCATTGGACCCGGTCGGTAGAGGGCGTTCATGGCGATGAGGTCGCCGATGACGGTCGGTTTCAGTTCCCGCAGGTATTTCTGCATACCTGCCGACTCGAATTGGAACACCGCAACCGTTCGGCCTTCCTGGAAGAGCTTATAGGTCAGTTCGTCGTCAATAGGAATATGGTCGATGTCGATGTCTATGCCGCGGGCCTTCTTGATATTCCGGAGGCACTCCTTGATAATCGTCAGGGTAATGAGACCGAGGAAGTCCATCTTGATCAGTCCTACGGATTCTACCACGTGTCCGTCGTATTCGGTGACAAGCACGCGCTTCTTGCTATTCTTATCTTCTACTGAACTCAACGGGGCAAAATTGGTCAAATCATCGGCTCCGATGATCACGCCGCAAGCGTGTACACCTACTTGACGAATCGTGCCTTCGAGACGCGCTGCGTACTCGAGCATCGAGCGGGTATTGGGATCGCCCTGCTCGTACTCGCGCTTGAGTTCGTCGATATATTTGTAGCAGTTTTTGAGGTTCACCTTTGGTGACTTACCCTTCTCATCCTTGATGTTTCCGGGAAATTCGCGATCGGGGATGAGTCCTTTCAGTTCGTTGACGCGCGAGAGCGGAATCTGTTGTACGCGTCCTACATCCGCGAGGGCGGACTTGGTTGCCATCTTACCATAGGTCACGATATGCGCCACGTGCGTCTCACCGTATTTACGGCTCACGTAATCCAGCACTTTGCCGCGACCGCAATCCTCGAAGTCGGTATCGATATCGGGTAGGGAGATACGGTCAGGGTTGAGGAAACGCTCAAATAGTAAGTCGTACTCCAGCGGGTCTAAGTCTGTGATTTTCAGGCAGTAAGCGACCACCGAACCGGCGGCCGAACCACGCCCTGGTCCTACGGACACATCGAGTTCCTCGCGCGCCGCGCGGATAAAATCCATGACGATAAGGAAGTAGCCCGGGAAACCCATCGAGATGATGGTATTGAGCTCAAATTCGATACGCTCCTTGAGCACTTCGTCTTTCTCAAGCCGCTCTTTGCCGTAGCGCTCCAGCGCACCTTCCATCGTCAAGTGGCGCAAGTACGCCGATTCGAAAGCCAGACGATCCGGATAATCTTCTTCTTTACCAAAGGACGCAGGGATGTCGAATTTCGGCATGATAGGTCCGTGGTCGATGTCATATAGCTCGATTTTATCGACTATTTCCTGGGTGTTAGCAAGTGCTTCGGGGATGTCGCTGAAGATCTGAGCCATCTCTTCCGGTGTCTTGAGCCACTCCTGCTTCGTGTAGTGCATGCGGTTGACATCATTCACGAAGTGGTTGGTACTCAAGCATATAAGGCGGTCATGCGCCTCCGCATCTTCTTCGTTCACGAAGTGCGAGTCATTGGTCGCAATGACCTTCACGCCGTACTTGCGGGCCAGGTCGATAAGAATAGGGTTGACCTGTTTCTGGCGCTCATAGACCTCTACATCCGCACCGGGTTTCTGGGTCTCATGGCGCTGGAGCTCGATATAATAGTCCTCGCCAAAGAGATTCTTGAACCATTGTACGGTCTCTTCCGCTTCGCTGAAATCCCCACCTTTGGCGATTCCATCGAGGATTTTCTGGGGTAACTCACCTCCGAGACAAGCGGAGGAGCAGATAATACCTTCGTGGTATTTCTCAAGTAACTCGCGGTCGATACGCGGCGTGTAGTAATACGCATCGGACATGTAACCCTGCGAGACAATACGGCAGAGGTTGTGGTAACCCACCATGTTCTTGGCCAGCAGGATGAGGTGCCAGCCGGAGCGGTCGATGAAGAACGAACGTCCCTCTCCATTTACCGCTTTATCGTCTTTCTTTGAAAGACGTCCGCGCCGCGCGCAATACGCCTCCACACCTACAATAGGCTTGAAGGGCACGAATTCCTCGCCGGAAGCCGCACAGGCCGCCTTACGGTTCTTGTTGATCTTCTTGCAGTAATCCAAGAGCTCCTTGATGCCGTACATGTTGCCGTGGTCGGTTAAGGCCACCGCCGGCATACCAGTCTCCAGACATTTATCCACGATCTCTTCTACCTTCGACAATCCGTCTAAGAGCGAGTAGTGGGAGTGCACATGTAAATGCGTAAAAGTCATAATTGCCAAATTTGCCGCAAAATTACAAAATTATTTTGACATGTGCAAATTTTTTTGTACCTTTGTCCCCGATTTGTAATTTGGCACAGAATGGCAAAAAAGAATAGCGAAGAATTTGTGGCCATCACGGCGCTCATCGTGTCGATGATCATATGGTCGGTGAGCGGTATTGCGATCAAGCATGCCTTAGCCGTGTTACCGCCGTTTACGATGATCGTGCTGCGCTTTGTACCTTCGGTACTGTTGATGCTGATTATCGGTCTTATATGCCGCAAGAGCAGCCTTTTTGCGTTGCAGAAGATTGACCGTCAAGACTGGCCGCTATTTTTAATAGCGGGTTTCTGCCAGCCTTTCCTCTATTACCTTTTGGAGACTTTTACATATGACGCGCTGCATAGCCCGACGATCGCGGAGACGCTGCTGTCTACGAGTCCGTTGTTGAGTCCGATTTTTGCGGCCATTATTCTGCGCGAACGAGTGACGAAATACAATATTTTGGGTATCCTTGTTTCTACAGCCGGCGTGTTCGCGCTGTCGCTCATCGAAAGTAAGGACTATTCCATCGGAAATTACTGGGGCATCTTATTGGCATTTTTGGCCGTTTCTGCCGCTGTCATCGACTCAATCATGATGCGTAAGGTACCCGTCAAATACACCTCGCTCACCTTTATTTTCTACGCGCAATGCGTGAGTCTGCTGTTCTTTATTCCTTTGTGGTTCTGGAAAGAAGGACCGGAGGCAATATACAATTTACAATTTGAAATTGACAAATCGCAACTTTTTGTTGCGTTAGGTTGCGTGGCATACCTGACGGTGTTTGCGAGCGTGATTGCGTTTATATTGTTCTGCTTTGCGCTGCGTAAGGTAGGCGTGACGCAGGCGAATGCGTTCAACAATATCCGCCCGGCCTTTACGGCCCTTTGGATGTTCCTCTTTTTCGGCGAACATTTGCCTATCGGCAAGTGGATCGGCATGGCGCTGATCATTATCGGACTTTTCGTTTGTCAGAAAAAAGAAGCACAATAATATAAGAAAAAATATACGATTATTAAGATTCTTTGCATACACGAAATAAATTTCGTAATTTTGCGAGCTATTTATAACAAACAATATCATGCCAATAGAAAACATTTACTCTATTGATTTCTTTTACGACTTGCTGTACATCATGTTCCTGGTGGGACTGGTGGTATTTGTGTCGTTGTATTTTGTAGATGCCGGCTACGGAAAGATGCGCTCTGAGAAGTGGGGCCCGGCGATTAGTAACAAGGTAGGATGGCTGCTCATGGAGTGCCCGGTGTTCTTCGTGATGCTGTACTTGTATTTCAAGTCCTTCCCGCTCTACGGCGGTGTGACGAAGCAGGCGCCGTACTGGTTGTTCTTCCTGTTCTTTGAGTTCCATTATTTCCAGCGCTCATTCGTCTTCCCCTTCTTGCTGAAGGGAAAGAGTAAGATGCCGCTGATTATCATGTTGCTTTCCGTAGCATGGAACTTAATCAACGGGTATATCCAGGGTTTCTGGCTTTTCCATCTTGCGCCGCAGTACTATCCGGAGTTGTATACCCCGACATGGGTGAGCACGCCGCAGTTCATCATTGGTACGGTCATCTTCTTTACGGGTTGGATCATCAACATGCATTCCGATCATGTGATTCGCCACTTGCGCAAACCGGGCGATACGAACCATTACCTGCCGAAGAAAGGTCTGTACAAGTATGTGACCAGCGCGAACTACTTTGGTGAGGTCACCGAGTGGCTCGGATTTGCTATCCTGACGTGGTCGTTGGCGGGTCTGCTGTTCTTCTGGTTCAGCTGCTGCAACCTCGTGCCGCGCAGCAACGCGATCTACAAGAAATATGAGGAAGAATTCCCCGATGAATTCGACCGAAAGAAGTTAAAACGTATTATTCCGTTCATTTATTAATAATGGCAACAAAAAAGACTAAAGAGCCGGCTAATGAGTCGAAGCTCTTCACGCCCTTCCAATTAGGTCCTATTACGCTGCGGAACCGTATTATCCGCAGCGCTGCTTTTGAGAACATGGCGCGCGCCAATGCGCCGACGAAGGAGCTGCAGGATTACCACGTGAGTGTAGCGCGCGGCGGCGTAGGTATGACGACGGTAGCTTACTGCGCGGTAGACCAAACTGGTGTATCGTTCGATGGTCAGCTATACGTGCGCCCGGAGATTATCCCGGATATGAAGAAGATGACCGATGCGATTCATGCGGAGGGCGCCAAAGCTAGCATCCAGTTGGGCCACTGCGGCAACATGACGCATATGAGCACCTGCCATTGTATTCCCGTCAGCGCCGATACATGGTTCAACCTCTATAGTCCGACGATTCACCGTCGCCTGAAAGTAGCGGAGATCAAGACCATCGTCAAGCATTTCGGTGAGGCAGTGGATTTCGCCCGTGAGTGTGGCTTTGACTGCGTAGAGATCCATGCCGGTCACGCGTATCTGCTCTCGCAGTTTCTTGCGCGCCGCACGAACCACCGTCACGATGAATACGGCGGCTCTTTCGAGAACCGCGCCCGTTTCATGAACGAGGTGTTGGATGAAGTGATGGCGCATGCCGGAAAGGATATCGCGGTGATCGTAAAGACCAACATGTGGGACGACTGCTGGCAAGGCGTAAGCCTCGAAGAGGGTATTCAGGTAGCGAAAGAGATCGCGAAGCATAAGGTACACGGTATCGTGCTCTCCGGCGGAACGGTGAGCCGTAGCCCGATGACGATCCTCGGCGGCGCGATGCCTATCAAGACGCTCGCACATTACATGTCGATGAAAGACCTCTGGTGGCTCAAGGCCGCGCTCAATATACCGTTTGTAGGCTCTATCATGACGCCTACGGTGCCGTTCAAGGAGTTGTACTTCATGGATAAAGCAAAGATCTTCCAGGAGGCGCTCAAAGACACGAATATACCGCTGATCTATGTCGGCGGCGTGCAGAGCGGCGATAACTGCCAGCAGATCATGGACGAGGGCTTCGAACTCTTCCAGATCGCACACGTGCTGATCAAAGATCCGGACTTCGTAAAGCATGTACAGGAGAATCCGCACTACCATGCGGGCTGTAAGCGCTCGAACTACTGCGTAGGACGTATGTACTCGAAGAATATGAAGTGCCATGAGTGCGTAGAGCGTGACGGCGAGCAGATCGCACCGCGTATTCAACGGGAAATAGCTAAACTGGAGAAAGATGCTGAGCTTAGTAACCGGAGCAAGTAGTGGTATAGGCTTGCAGTACGCGACGCAGCTCGCGCGCGACTATCATAGCGACCTGTTGCTCGTCAGCAATCAGGAGAAAGAGTTAGAGCAAGTAGCGAAGGACCTCGCGGCGCAATACGGCGTGAAGACAATCGCGCGTTATGCGGATCTCAGTCTGCCCGATGCGGCCGAGACGCTGCATGACTGGTGCGTAGAGAACAAGTACGTGGTAGATGTGCTGGTGAATAACGCCGGTGTGTTCTTCTTTAACAAGTACTGCGAGACCTCGATGAAACGCATCGAGTTGATGCTGCAACTGCACATGATCACGGTGGCCAAACTGACACGTCTCTTTGCAGCGGACATGTGCCAGCGCGAATTGACGGAAGAAGAGGCCAAACAACGCATATGCGGGCACAAGCGCATGCGCGGATATATATTAAATATGAGTTCGATGTCGGCATGGATGGCGATGCCGGGTATTCAAACCTATAACGCCACGAAGGCCTTCATCTATAACTTCTCGAAGTCTATCTGGTACGAACTCAAGCCGCAGAATGTCGGTATTACTGTCATGGCGCCGGGAGCAGTAGATACGGGTTTGTTCGGTCTCGCGCCGAATCTCCGTAAGTTAGCGGTAGCCTTAACGGTCTCGATTCCACCGGAGAAATTAGTGAAGCGCGCGTTACGGAAAATGTTCCGAAACAAGAAAGCCGACACCCCGGGAGTGATCAACTGGCTCTGTACGCCGCTGCTGAAACACACACCGGACTGGATGCTTTTCTTGGCTCAGAAGAAACTGGCGCAGTTTATGCACTAAAAAAAGAGGCCCGCGCCTCTTTTTTTTATTTCAGTTCACTTAACGCGCGCTTGAGCTCGTCGTCGAAGCGCAGGTTATATGCGGCTAGGCCTTTTTCGTAATAATAGCGCAATACGATCTCGGAACCCAGCATCTCTTTCACTTCGTCCTTATTGCGCTCGATAGCTTCGCGGAAATCCGGCGTGAGCATCGGTTCGAGCGCTTCTAACTGCGCGAGCGTCGTGGAGTCGATGTCTTCGTGCTTCGCCATCTTGATCATGTCGGCAAAGAACTTACCGGTCTCCGTCTCGTATTTGAATTTCCGCTCATCGAGGAAGCGGCAGAAGTCTTCGATATCGGCGTCTGTGACCGTATATTCCTGCGGCGCGGCAATGCTGTCGTGCAGGCGGTGGTAGCGCGTCGCGTAGTCAAAGAAATAATGATTGAGGTATAACGTATAGCATATATCCACCTTCGCGCTGTCGTTCAGCACGATATCCGGTAGGATACCGCCCGCCGTGTCGCGCTTGAGTTCATGTCCTTTCTGCCGCTCGCTGTAGTCAATCGCTTGGATGCAACGCCCGGAGGGTAGGTAGTACTTGCTGGTCGTTACCTTGATATGTCCGCCGTAGATGATAGGACGTACGTTCTGCACAAGGCCTTTACCGAAGGTGCGTTGACCGATGAGTGTCGCGCGATGCAGGTCTTGCAGCGCACCAGAGACGATCTCGCTTGCCGATGCAGAGTTCTTATCTACTAAAATAACCAGCGGCAGGTCTTTGTAGCGCGGTTTATTACGCGTCTGATAGACATAATTGCTGCGCGATGTCTTTCCCTTCGTCTCTACCACTTTCTGGCCTTCGTCTACGAAGAGATTCACGATCTGCAGCGCTTCATCGACGATACCTCCGCCGTTCCCGCGCAGGTCGATGATCAGTTTGCGCGCGCCTTTGGTGTAATAGAGTTCGTCCAAGGCATTCGAGAACGCCTGTGCGGAGCCTTCCGTAAACTCCCGGAACGCGATATAACCTACTGGTGTAGATAGGCTATCTGCCTCTATGCTGGTATAATAACTGACGGCGTCTAGGTGAATGTCCTCGCGAACGATCTCCAACTTCATAGGTTTGGCAACTCCTTCGCGCTCGATCTCTACCATGACCGTCGTACCCGGCACACCGCGAAGGTTGTTACTTACCTCACTTACGGTCAGTCCCTTGGTGGTCTTGCCGTCGATGGAGAGAATACGGTCGCCGGCCTGCATGCCTGCCCTTTGTGCTGGTTTGCCCTCGTAGGGGTTCACAGCATAGGTCCAAAGACTGTCTTTGGGTTGCTTCTTTCCCGTTCTGTCGGGACGAGGACGCTGCTGAATAATACTACCGATACCGCCGTACTTGCCGGTGGTCATCATGCGCAACTCGCGGTCGTTCTTCTTGGGATAATAGACGGTGTAGGGGTCTATCTTATGGAGCATGGCGTTGATGGCCGTCTCCGTCAGATCCTCGTAGTTAAGGGTGTCCACGTAGTTAACGTCCACCTGACGCAGCACGTCATTGAAGATGCTGATGCATTCCTCCGCCCGCGCCGTCTCTTGCCGCTCTTGAGCTACTACTGCCAGAGGCAGTAAGCACAGAAGGAGATTAACGCAGATGATTCGGGACAAATTCACTAACATCTTTTCCATATGCATATAAATCACGAACGAGGGTGGACGAGATATGCGCGTACTCGGGACGGGTATAGAGAATGATAGTTTCCACGCCGCCTAACTGCTTGTTGGCCTCTGCCATGTTACGCTCGTACTCGAAGTCGCCGATGCAACGCATGCCGCGTAAGATGAACTGTGCCCCTTGCTCTTGTGCAAAATCCACTGTCAGGCAGTCGTAGATGGCTACCTTCACGCGCGGCTCTTCGGCAAAAATCTTACGAATCGCTTCCTCACGCTCGCGAATAGGGAAGGTCTCTTTCTTCGTACTGTTACGACCGATACCGATGATGATCTCATCGAAAATCTCCAGGCCACGCTTCACGATGTCAAAATGGCCTACTGTAAACGGGTCAAAGGACCCCGGGAATATTGCTCTTTTCATGATACACTAAACATTAAACATTAAACATTAAACTTTCAACTTTAAACTCTTTCGGTGATTGATCACCGGGTTATTATACATTTCGTACAGTCGCTCGCGGAGGAACGCCTCGTCTTTGTTTGGCAGTTCTATCTTCGCCAATCGGCTCTCTATGTAGGCATCAAAATCCGTGCCACGCTCATAGATCTCGTAGCCTTGATGAATGTGGCGGTCGATGATGTTGCATATATGCTGCAACTGGTCATGTTGAGGTAACTCACGGTATTCAGGATGCGCCGCTAACATGGCGTCAATCTCCGGATTGATACTCGGCGTCAGACGAAAAACAACGCGCCCTTTTTCGCCACGAATGCCGGTAACCATCGACTCAACATCATCCTTCGCGCGCTTCCTCCACTTGGGGTTGTCACGCTTGAGTTGCATCTCGCGGGCTTTGAGATAGTCGCAAGGATCGTACTCGTAGGTGATACTTACCGGACAGATATTTAGGGCCTTTACGGCTTCAAAGATGTCATCATTATTCATTGTCAGCATGTGTAATACGCTGACTTGTGTGAGGTCGTTGCTGTCTTTAGCGCGGCCTTCGCGTTGAGCTAACCAGATAGACTTGCCTCGCTCGCGCAACTCGCGGATGTAAGCGGATAACTGTTTGGCGTTCTCCAATTGTGCATGGGCACCGGCGCCGCGTTTGACTACAAAACAGCGGTTAAAACGAACCAGGTGTTCAATCCATTTCTTTGCAAAGAGATTATTGCCTATTCCCATGTACGGACGGATAAAATAGCGGCAACGCAACAGGAGGGATAGCCATGAGGCGTCGAGGATGATGTCTCGGTGGTTGGTGATGAAGAAAGCGCCCTTCTTGATGTCGCGTTCTATCTGTTTGCGGTCGCCTGAATAGTCCAGACGGATTCCCTTTGTCGTCCGCCATGCCCATATTCCGAGCAGCGGGAAGGCGAGCAGAAAATCCGTAAAGGGTAGGAGCCATCCTACACGGTACGCACGTATGTCTTTAAACTGATCCATAATTATCCAATGCTGCTTTGCTTGCTTCTCGATAAGCGACCATTAAACCTCCTGTGCCGAGTAATGTGCCGCCGAAATAGCGCACTACGACTACCAGGATATTATCTAAATTGCGGGCATCGATGGAGCGCAGAATAGGAGCACCGGCAGTGCCGTGAGGCTCGCCGTCATCCTTGGTGCGCCATAAGTTCGGTCCCAGACGATAGGCATAGCATACATGCCGCGCATCATGGTATTTCTTCTTGTACCATGCCACCCGCGCTTTCGCTTGCTCCTCGTCCGTAATGGGTTCCGCGAACCCTAAGAACTTACTCCCGCGATCCTTATAGATGCCCTCTGCTGCCACCTTTCAATTTTCACTTTTCAATTTTCAATTTCTTTAGTATGTCTTTCGGAATAGCGTTCTTGTGAACCAGCACGTCATTGGTCTTGTATTGCATGAACGCCTCGCTGATGTACCAGATGCCTTTGTAATCCGAGCGGAGCGTACCCCAGGAGTTTTTCACCATGTAATAGCGTTTGCCGTTCTGGTCTTTGGCGGTTCCGAAGATCTGCATGCCGTGATCGTCTGTTGTCTCCCAGTTGTCGAAGGCATCCTGACGCATCTGTTGGGTGATGGTTTTCTCCGGCAAAGGTTTCTTGGTCAGTTCCTCTTTCTGTTTGTCTTTGGTCATGCCTACCCATTTCTGCATGTCGCTGCCGGTGAGGTCAGCGCCGTGGTCGGCATCGGGAACGACACCTATACCTTTGCGGGTGAAACCTATCTCGCTCACATCCGCTCCCCAAGCGAGTGTGTAACCGTTGGCGATAGCGTTGTCGATGATGCGCATCATATCCTCCATGGGCACGTTGTACATCTGGTCCATGCGCCAGTTATCCGGCACTTCCAGCGCAAAGCGCTCGTAGAAAGGATGATGCGTATAAGAGGTGATCGACACATAGTCCTCGGCATTCAGACCTAAACTCTTCACAAACGACTCCGGTGTGTATTTCTTGCCTTCGTATTCGAACTCCGTAGGACACGGTCCGAGGTAGGTGTCGTAGATCGCCTGCAGACCTTCGCGCCACACAGGCGACAGTTTCTTCTGCTTCTTCAGTCCACTCAGGTAACCGCTTGCCACGGCCGTCAACTCGCTGAAGACGGGTAGTGTATCGGCTTCGGTCCATCCGTAGCGGATACCGGGCATCGCGCTCTTCGGAACGAGACCGTAGTGCTGCATGCAATATATCACGTCGTAGGCCGATCCGCCTTCGGCAAATCGAGGCTCGTTATACAGACGCACGCAATAGGTCGCGCGGTCGATAAGCGTCTTGCTGACGACAAACATCGGACTCAGTTCTACCTCTTTGCCCTTGATACGCAGCACTTCCGACTCGAGGAATCCGAGCGTCGAGAACGCCCAACAGGTTCCACTGCGGTGTTGATCCTTCACCCGCGTGATAGGTACGCTATCCACCGTCGTAAATTGCCAACCTTCCACGCTGTCTTTCTTTACTTGCGTGGTATCACTCTGCGCAAACGCGCTTAAACTTACCGCCAGAGCGGCTGTGATCATTAACTCTTTCATTCTTTCAACTTTCAACTTTAATCGGGGAATTCCATTAAGTATGCTTTGATGAACGCATCGATGTCTCCGTCCATGACGGCGTTGACGTTGCTCGTCTGGTAGTTGGTGCGGTGGTCTTTCACGCGGCGGTCGTCGAACACGTAAGACCGTATCTGCGAACCCCATTCGATCTTCTTCTTGCCTGCCTCTACCTTTGCTTGCGCCTGCCGACGTTTCTCGAGTTCGAGTTCGTAGAGCTGCGAACGGAGGTGTCGGAGTGCATTTTCGCGGTTCTTCGGCTGGTCGCGCGTCTCGGTGTTCTCGATCACGATCTCGTCGGGTTGGTTCGTAAGCGGGTTGATGAACTTATAGTGCAACCGCACGCCGGACTCGACTTTGTTGACGTTCTGTCCTCCTGCGCCGGAACTGCGGAAGGTGTCCCAACTGATGCCGGCGGGGTTGACTTCCACTTCGATGGTGTCGTCGATGAGCGGCACTACGAATACTGATGCAAACGACGTCATTCGTTTGCCCTGCGCGTTGTACGGACTGACGCGTACGAGGCGGTGAACGCCGTTCTCGGACTTGAGATAACCGTACGCCATCTCACCTTCGATATTAAAGGTCACGGTCTTGATACCCGCCTCATCGCCTTCCTGCAGGTTTTCGATGGTGACCTTGTAGTCATGTTTCTCGCAGTAACGCATATACATACGCATCAACTGCTCGGCCCAATCTTGGGCTTCCGTTCCTCCTGCTCCGGAGACGATCTTTAGTACCGCCGGCATCTGGTCTTCCTCATGCGATAGCATGTTCTTCATCTCCAGGTCTTCAACCTCCGAGAGGGCGTGTGCGTACGCGGCATCCACCTCTTCTTCGGTCACCAACTCCTCTTTGTAATAGTCGAAGGCGAGGGCGAGTTCTTCTACTGCCGCACGCACTCCTTCGTAACCTTCAATCCAGCGCTTGATCCCTTTGACCTTGCGCATCTGTACCTCAGCCGCTTTGGCGTCGTCCCAGAACCCGGGGGCTTGGGTGTGCAACTCTTCCTCCTCCAGTTGGATGCGCTTCTCATCGATCTGAAGGTAGGCTTTGAGCTTGTCCGCCCGCTGCTGAACATCTTTTAATTGCTCTATCGTGATCATAAGTCTATAATTAGCCAATTTAAATCGGGTGCAAAGGTACAACAAAAATTGCACATACGCAAGTTTTAGAGCGAAAAATTTTGGCAAAATAGAATTTTATTCTATTGTTACGGGTACGGTTGCGCACTCGGGTGCTTGCACACGGAGGGCATAAACGGGCACGGAACATAGTGCATTTCGGTCGCATTTTACGGCCGTTTTTGGAACTGCGGTGTAGGCGGATTACCGCCTCGTTGGCGCTCCCTCGCTTCCCGTCGCCTAAAGTCCTCGCTGTTTTCCTCCGCTGCGCCATGTTCGCCCCTCGCGTCCGTCATATTAGCGTCTTATTGCTTAAGGCCGCGAAAGATGCCGCCCCACCCGCGAGGCGCTCAATGCGGGTGTAGCCATGCGTAGTGTAGCATTGGCGTTTACCTGCGGTGCTGTTTCTGTTTTTTTTGACTATTAAGGGGAGTTTCGTCTATTGATGCGGGATTATATCCCGCGTTTTATTTTGTTTGTTGTCGCGGATGCTATCCGCGTCCTCCTCTCCAGCAGGTTTCCGCCTTGTTCCAAAGGGTGCTCAATGGGTGCTGAAAGGGTGATCAAAGGCTCCTCAGCCTAAGATCACCCTAACCACACGCTAATCTCTATTCTTCTACGGCTTAATTTCTTCGCCGCGTTTTAGCATCTCGCTCACCTCGTGCCGCACGTAGTCGCACATTTTCTCTTTTAGTTGGGCCTCAGTGTATTCCGAAATCGAGTGCAAAGGTACACAAAAAAAATGACATTTCCAAATTTTTGCCTTCGGAAATGTCATTAAAATTAAGTTTTTGGATTATTCAGGTCAATTTGTTTGACCGCGCTCTTACTTTACCTCCTGTCCCTGGAGTGTATAGGTTTTGTCTGCATTCTCAACAAGAACTTGGTCCTTTTTGAGGACTTTACGCGAGTTGCGCGGTGCTACCGGAGTAGATATGTCTTGACCGGATTCGCCATTACCGGGTACAGAATAGACGCGAGTCTCATATTTTGTTTCACCCCCATTATAATAGTAGGAATAAGTGAGTAGATAATAAGTGTCGTTAAGCATTATTAAAAAAGGCGTTTGTCCTGTAAGAGTGGTTACTAATTGTCCGTCTTCATTATAAATGAAAATAGAATTACTTGTTCCTGTTCCTTGATCTACCAACGCGAAACAAACCTTATTATCCGTGGTCAAAATGTTTCTGGATACAAGGTAACACTCAAAGCCTCTCTCAGTATGAGGTGTTTGAACGGCTTTGTACAGGGAGAAGTCATCCTTATTATATAATCTTACGATGCCGTTAGTTGCTTGCATATCATAGAGATAAGGAGCTTCAAAGTCATAGCCATATAAACTGGCATAAGGGTTGACAGTTACCGATGCTTGACCTTCCCAAACATGGAGTAAAGTAATCTGTGCATCAGCAAATGTGGCAGCAAAGAGGGCTGCGATAACAAAGATAGATTTTTTCATAATGATTAATTATTTAATGGTTATACAAAAAAAATGGACGTTCCTTATTTAATCCAAGGCTGTGAGAAAGGCCTATACTACAAACAAGCAACGCCCACTATGTGGGCACTTGCCGATTTATCAGTGTAGTATTCTCAAAACTTCTCACATTTTGGATTACCGAATAAATCGCAAACGCGAATATTCAATATGTCACCGCTTTTTTACGCTGTCGGTGCCAGCAGTATTTTTATTGTCCTTTCATCATCTCATAGAGATATGCAGGACTTTGAACATAGAGTTCGTTTTCTTCATCTTGTAATGCAGGCATCAGCGAGGAGTTATAAACTCGCTCCATGGCTTGCTCCAGATTGCAGCCGGTATCCTCCATGACGTAACGAACCAACTCGCTCAAGGCATAGTCGGTCAAGTAAGTCGCTATTTGATGATGATTTGCCTGCATCATAGTATTTGTACTTTTGATTTTTTGAGATAGTGCAAAGCTTTTTCTGTGCCGAAATAATATTGCTGGTCAAGGAATTTGTCTTGAAGACCTTTTGCGGCCTCCTCAGCGGAGTAGATATTTTCCCGATAACGAGTAATTTGCAGAACTACACCATCATCAGCAATCGGTCCGACAATAATATCATAATCGTGTATCGGCAATGTGTTAGCGCGATCGCGGTTGGCATCCACAAAGACAAACCATTCTACACTTGCTCTCTCTGGAAAGGCTTTGACTTTTAAGTCCGAATGCAAAGCCGATTCATCGAACTCATAACTGATAAGCGTTGCTTTGCCACCGAAAAGATGCGCTTTCTTGGTAGCCATACGAATGGCCGTATCACGCGAATCCGTGAGGTAGAAACCTTTGCCGAAGTCCTTATGATTTAGGCTGCGAGAAAGATCTATCTTCTCTATGTCTGTATTCGTGCCGTGGAAAAGTATCATGCCAGTGTTCCCCCGTTTTTGCGACAGACGATGAGCATATCATCAATGGTGTCGTCCATCGATTGCAGATGCTCTACGTCGTAGAACTCCATCAAGAATGCAAGTGCTTTGTATTGTTGCAAATAGCGGAAGGCAGCTTGCCGTGTCATGGCAAACCTGTTCGCAAACGCCTGTATCGCACTCGTCAAAAATGGAATTTCATACTTGCTCATAATGGTATTGTTTAACCTTTGCGGCTGCAAAGGTACAGAAAATTTTTTATATATGCAAATAAAAGTGAAAAATTGTCGCAAAAATGCAAAACATTTGCATATATCATTTTTTTTGTGTAATTTTGCGCCGCAAAATTGTTTGAATATGGAAACCAATTTGGGATTTGTGCGTGTGGCGGCGGCAGTGCCGACTATGCGTGTAGCGGATTGTAAGTTCAACGCTGAGCAGATTCGTTTGCAGATTGACGAAGCAATCGCTGAAGGCGTGGAAGTAATATGCTTCCCGGAATTGAGTATAACAGGCTATACCTGCGCGGACCTTTTCTTCACGCAAGCCCTGCAACATAGCGCGCTGCGCGAGTTGGAAAGTCTTTGCGACTACACGCGCGGCAAGGCAATCATCGTGCTTGTCGGTGCTCCGCTGAAAGTGGACAACGATCTCTTCAACTGCGCCTTCGTGATGACGGACGGCGAAGTGATGGGTGTTGTTCCGAAAGTGAACCTCCCGAACACGGGTGAGTTCTACGAGAAACGCTGGTTCACATCGGGGCGTGCAGCCCGTGAGTTCACACCCGGCGGTATTGCTCCGCGTATTCCGAAGATAGAGATATGGAGTGGAGAAGTACCTTTTGGCACAGATTTGCTTTTCACCACCCGTAACTACACTTTCGGCGTGGAGATATGTGAAGACCTGTGGTCGCCGTTACCTCCTTCGACCCAATTGGCCATCCAAGGCGCGGAGCTGGTCTTTAACCTGTCGAGCAGCAACTGCATCGTTGGCAAGCACGCTTTCCGTCGTCAGATGATCACACAGCAGAGTGCCCGTGTTCATTGCGGCTATATATACACTTCTTCGGGCGTAGGCGAGTCCACGACAGATGTCGTTTTCTCCGGCAGTACCTACATCGCCGAGAACGGCACGATGCTTTGCGAGGGCGAGCGTTTCCAGCGTGAGAGCACGATGAATATCCAGGAGATAGATGTCGAGCGTTTGCGTACCGACCGTCAGCGCAACACGAACTTTACCAAAGATAAATCCGGTCACTACCGTCATATCAACGTGGCTCCGATAGAGCGCGAAGAGCAGATGACCGAGCCGCTACACCGTCATTTCTCGGCGTTGCCGTTCCTGCCAAATAAAGGAGAGGAAGACCAGTACTGCCTGGACACTTTCTCTATCCAGACGAACGGCTTGGCTCGTCGTTGGGAACACACGCACGCAAAGACCCTTGTGCTGGGTATCTCCGGCGGCTTGGACAGTACGCTGGCCTTGTTGGTATGCGTTCAGACAGCGGATCTTTTAGGCTATGACCGCGAGCGCATCGTCGGCGTGACGATGCCCGGCTTCGGAACAAGCGACCGCACATACCAGAACGCGTTGCACCTTATGAGCGAGTTGGGCATCACCCATCGCGAGATCTCTATCTGCGACGTCACAACGCAACACCTCAACGACATAGCGCATAACATGGATGTCCATGACGTGACCTATGAGAACGCGCAGGCGCGTATACGTACCTTAATCCTTATGGACCTCGCCAATGAGTTGAACGGACTCGTGGTCGGCACCGGTGACCTGAGTGAGTTAGCCCTCGGATGGTGTACTTACAACGGCGACCAGATGTCGATGTACGGCATCAATACCGGTATTCCCAAGACCCTCGTGCGTTTCCTTGTCGGTTATGCGGCGGAGAATATGTATAGCGAACCGCTTCGCGAGATCCTGTTGGATATCGTGGATACACCGGTATCGCCGGAACTGCTGCCGACGGATGATCACGGCGAGATAGCGCAGAAAACCGAGGACAAAGTAGGCCCGTACGACCTGCATGATTTCTTCATCTATTATTTCCTGCGCTACGGTTTCACCCGTGAGAAGATCCGTTATATGGCTTGCCAGGCCTTCGAAGACCAATACGACGAGGCAACCATCGATAAGTGGTTGAACACCTTCATGCGCCGTTTCTGCACCCAGCAGTTCAAGCGCAGTTGTATGCCCGACGGGCCGAAAGTTGTTTCTGTTTCATTATCTCCCCGCGGGGACTGGAGAATGCCAAGCGATGCGTGCTGTATCTAACATATCTTTGCTGCCTTATAATACCTTCGGCATCGACGCCAAGGCGCGGTTGTTCATCGAGTACTACTCGTTGGATGAGTTGCGTCAAGTGCTGAAGGAGCATAAAGGTGAACGGATTCTGCATATCGGGCAGGGTTCTAACTTGCTGTTTACCAAGGACTTCGACGGAGTTATTCTGCATTCCGGCATGGCGCGGGCGAAGTTCCTAGATGACGAGACGGTAGAGGCGCAGAATGGTCTAAGATTGGACGACCTCATTGCCCAACTGACCGACATGAACTACAGCGGCATGGAAAAACTGAGTCTCATCCCGGGCGAAGTGGGTGCGTCGGCCGTTCAGAATGTCGGCGCGTATGGTTGCGAGGCCAAAGATGTGATAGAGCGCGTCTATACGCTGGATGTGGAGACGCTCGAGGAGCGCGTCTTTACGAATGAGGAGTGTAAGTTCGGCTACCGCGACAGCGCCTTCAAACACGAACTCAAAGGCAAATATATCGTCACGTCGGTGGTGTATAGAGTGAAGCCCGGCGATGCGACCAAGACCCGCGAAGAGATTATTGAGACCCGTAACGGCAAGTTGCCGAAAGTCGGCGAAGTGGGGTCGGCGGGTTCGTTCTTCATGAATCCCTTTGTGCCGGAAGAGCAAGCGAACGAACTGCTCAAACTCTATCCCGACATGCCGCATTTCGAGACACCGCAAGGCGTGAAGATTCCTGCTGCATGGCTCATCGAGCAATGCGGATGGAAAGGCAAGACGCTCGGCGGCGCGCAGGTATGGTCTAAGCAACCGCTGGTCATCGTCAATGCGAACAATGCTACCGCACAAGACATCATCGACCTCGCGGCAGCCGTCAGCGCGAGCGTTAAAGAGAAATTCAATATCACCATTAACCCCGAAGTTAACTACATCTAATATGGCTACATTTGTAATCGAAGGAGGACATAAACTGCATGGTTCCATCACCCCGCAAGGCGCGAAGAACGAAGCACTTCAAGTGCTCTGCGCCGTGTTGCTCACCAAGGAGACGGTAGTCATCAACAACCTGCCTGACATCCTTGATGTCAATAACCTCATCGACTTGCTCGCGTCTATCGGCGTGACGGTAGAGAAACTCGCGAAAGGCAAGTACGCCTTCACCGCCCGCAACCTCGACACGGCGTATCTGCGCAGCAAGGATTTCCTCGCTAAGTGCAATAAGCTGCGCGGCTCGGTCATGCTCATTGGTCCGCTTTTGGCGCGTCTGGGCGAGGTGACCTATGCCAAACCCGGCGGAGACAAGATCGGCCGCCGTCGTCTCGATACCCATTTTCAGGGAATGGTGAACCTCGGTGCAACCTTTAAGTATGATCAAGAGTTGTTGGCATACCGTTTTGAGGGCAAGCAACTCAAAGGCACGTATATGCTCCTTGACGAGGCGTCTGTGACCGGAACAGCGAATATCATCATGGCGTCTGTACTTGCCGAAGGAACAACGACGATCTACAATGCTGCCTGCGAACCGTACCTGCAGCAACTGTGCAAGTTGCTCAATAACATGGGCGCGAAGATTAGTGGAGTAGGGTCTAACCTCCTGACGATAGAAGGCGTACGTGAACTCCACGGTGCGCAACACACGCTCCTGCCGGATATGATTGAAGTGGGTTCATTTATCGGCATGGCTGCCATCACCGGCTCTGAACTGCGTATCCGGAATGTCGGATATCGCGACCTCGGTATCATCCCGGACGCCTTCCGTCGGCTTGGTATCCGCATTGACGTGGACGGCGATGACATCATCATCCCTGCCCAGGAACACTACCAGATAGAGTCCTTCCTCGACGGTTCCATCCTCACGGTTGCAGATGCTCCGTGGCCCGGACTCACGCCGGACTTGCTGTCTGTGCTGCTGGTCGTGGCTACGCAAGCCAAAGGCACCGTGCTGATTCACCAGAAGATGTTCGAGTCGCGTCTGTTCTTCGTGGACAAACTGATCGATATGGGTGCGCAAATCATCCTCTGCGACCCGCACAGGGCAGTGGTAGTCGGCCATGACCATCAGCGACAGCTCAAACCCAATAACATGACCAGCCCTGATATCCGTGCAGGTATCGCCATGCTTATCGCTGCCATGAGTGCCGAAGGCACCAGCAAGATTGATCATATCGACCAGATTGACCGCGGTTACGAAGACATCGAGCACCGTCTCAATGCCATCGGGGCCAAGATTAAGCGAGAGGAATAAAAAAAGCGGGGCTTGGAGCTCCGCTTTTTTTATGCGCCTACACGCATCACTTATACAAGAATCGCTTAATGGATTTCTTCGGGGTGTGCTCGAAGGGTTTGTCCTGCACCTCAATATTCGAGACCTTGCTGTAGGACGGGATGAGGTGGTTGAGTTTCTCGAGGTTCTCTTTCATGATCTTCTGTACCTCCTCCAGCGTCATTCGCTTCGTGAGCGTCTCATCCGGGAAGACAAGGGCGACGAGTTTGCCTTCGCGCTCTACAATCAAAGACTCACCGACCGCCTGTTGGTTATTCAGCTTGTCCTCGATCTCCTCGGGGTAGATATTCTGGCCCGACGCACCGAGGAACATGGTCTTACAGCGTCCCTTGATGTAGATATTCTTCTTCTTATCCAGACGTCCCAAGTCGCCGGTACGCATCCAGCCATCTTCCGTAAAAGCAGCGTTTGTAGCCTCCGGGTTCTTGTAGTAGCCGAGCATGACATTCTCGCCTTTGACAAGAATCTCGCCTATTCCGGCAGAGTTAGGCTGATCGATCTTGACTTCCATGTTCATCACCGGAACACCTCCCGTACGGGCCTTGAAGTACCTCGGTGGGTTACCTCCGATAAGCGGCCCGCATTCCGTCATTCCATAGCCGATAGAGAGGGGGAAATGGATATCCATGAGACATTTCTCCACGATGGGGTTCATCGCCGCACCGCCGCAGATGAAATACCGCAACTTGCCGCCGAAGGCGCTCCGCAGACCTTTCTTGACGCGACTCTTGAGGATTGTGCTGATGATCGGTGTATGCCAGAACATGCGAATAATCCGTTTGCTGAGCAGCGGGTCGAGGTTCTTCTTGTAAATCTTCTCTATGACAAGCGGCACGGTGACCACCAGGTACGGCTGCACGTCGCTTAGCGCTTTGAGCAGAATAGACGGCGTCGGGCTCTTGGTCAGGAAATAGATATGCGTGCCGCTGCAGAGCGGGTAGAGCAGTTCGCATACTTGACCGAACATGTGAGCCAGAGGCAACATGGATACGAGACGTTGACCCGGATCTACGGGCAGCATTTTCATGCCCACCTCGATATTATTGCTTATCGAACGTCCATTGAGCATGACGCCCTTCGGACTGCCGGTCGAGCCGGAAGTATAGTTGATGAGCGCGAGGTTGTTCTCGTCTGCCGAAAAATGAATGTCTTCGGGTTTGATGCCATGGGGATACTTAGCCTTGAAGGCTTTATCCCAATTGGCTGTGAAGGCCTCGTCGGTGATGTCCTTTAAGTCCTTACCTCGGTACAAGATACGCCAGTCTTCCAGTGAAAGAGCAGCCTTGAGACGTTTGGGCAGCGTCTGGTTTTGCAACTCTTTCCATACATACGGACCGACGAACAGCAGGTCACTGTCGGAGTGGTCGAGCAAGTGCGCGATGTCCTCTGCCGTGAAGTCCTGCAGGATCGATACGCACACGCCCTCGTACGCCGCGATAGCGAGGTACGCTACCGCCCAGTTGGCGCAGTTACGGCCTGCCAGAGCGACCTTATCGCCGCGTTTCAAACCTAATTGCTCAAAGAGCGCATGAAGGCGAAGCATCTCGGCGGCCAGTTCTCCAAAGGTGTACTCGTGTTCCTCACCATAATCCGTCAATGCCGCATCATTCCATTGATGCGACATGACGTCGGTGAGGTAATGTAGATAATGTTTCTGCATTCTTATTGATATAAATAGCGTTTAATCGAACGTTTCGGCGTCTTCTCGAACTCCTGCGCAACAAGCTCTACACTGCTGATCTGACTATACTGCGGAAGGTTCTTGTTGACCGCGAGGCGGTTCTCTTCCATCAGCTGGCTCAGCGTCTTGGCGCTCATCATCTCTGCAGAGGGATCCGGGTAAACGAGTGCTACGAGTTTATGGTCGCGATCGACGATGATCGACTCTACCACCCCCGGCATCGAGTTCAACTTATCCTCCAGCTCTTCGGGGTAGATGTTCTGGCCCGAAGGACCGAGAATCATGTTCTTCGAACGACCGTGGATATAGATGTTTCCGTCTTTGTCAAGTACGCCGAGGTCACCCGTACGCATCCATCCGTCTTCTGTGAAGACGGCTTTCGTCGCCTCTTCGTTCTTATAATAACCCTTCATCACGTTGATACCCTTTACCTGGATCTCACCATCTTTGGAGGTCGGGTCTTCGGAGTCGATACGAACGTGGCATTGCGGTAGCTCTTTTCCGCAGCTGTGGAAGGCATATGCCCACCAGTCTTCGTAACTGATCAGCGGGCCGCACTCGGTCATACCGTAGCCTACGCAGTACTGGAACTTGATATCATGCAGCACTTGCTCCACTTCGCCGTTGAGCGCTGCGCCGCCGATGATCAGGTAGCGTAACTGGCCGCCGAAGGTCTTATCCAGTCCTTCTTTGACTTTTCCGCGGATAACTTTATTGAGGAGCGGCGTCTTCCACATGATCTTCGCTGCCGGACTGCTGATTTTCGGCAGCACGCCTTTCTTGATGATTTTCTCCACCACCAGAGGTACGGTCAGGATCATGAACGGTTTTACCTGCGCGAAAGCTTTCATCAGCACACTCGGCGTCGGAGCTTGCGTGAGGAAATGTACCTCTGCACCCTCGCAGACCTGATAGATGAACTCGAACATCAGTCCGAACATATGGGCGATCGGAAGCATCGACAGCACTTTGTCGCCTTTCTTGTGCGGGATACGGGTGTGCGCGAACTCCACGTTTCCGCTCAGGTTCAGGTGGGTCAGCATCACGCCTTTGGGGTTACCCGTCGAACCGGAGGTATAGTTGATGATCGCCAAATCGTCGTAGTTGTCGATCGGGTAGTTGACGTCGCTCAGTTGTACGCCCTTCGGGTATGCCTTCTTGAATGCCGCGTCAGCGCCCTCGAAGGCCTTACGGAACTTCTCATCCGCCTCTACGAGCGACATGTTGTCCATGAAGATCGTCGCTCTCAGTCCCTTCATCTTCTTCGGATCAATCTTCTTCAGCACGTTCGGTCCTACGTAGAGCAGGGTCGCCTCCGAGTGGTCCACCAGCGAGTAGATACCTTCTGCTGTGAAGTCCGGAAGGATGGATACCACCACGGCTTTATAGCTCTCAGCCGCCAGGAAAAGCAATCCCCAGTTGGCGCAGTTACGACCGCAGAGCGCAATCTTGTCGCCCTCTTTGATACCGCATTCACGCCAGGTCACATGCAGTTTTGCAATCGCTGCAGCCAGTTCTGCATATGTGTACTTGTTCTCGCCGTCGATATCGGCCATAGCCAGACTATCCCAGTTCGAATGCATCGTGTCTTGTAAATAAGACAAGTAATGTTTTGTTGCCATTTTGTTTATCAATACTTTAAATCAACTGTTATTAATCATCATCATTGTTTTTCGTACTTATCCAAAGCCTCGTTCATGATCCGCTTGCCGTCGGCAATGATCTGTTCGGCTTTGTCGAAGTCGAAGGTGTTATATGCGTACTGCCGCATCACGGCGTGTACGTCGGGTGGGGTGAGACGCAGCGAGAGAAGGGTGTTCTGCTGAATCTGGATGTCGCTCATGCGGTCGAGCAGCGAGACGAAACTGACCTTACGGCCTAAGTCTTTCGCGCGTTGCTCTAAGATGCTATCGACACGCTTGCCCAAAGACCGGATTTGCTGTTCCCAGGCTTTGGGCACAGGAATACCGCTTTTCTTCAGTTCCGCCAGTTTGCCGTCCACGTCTATCGGTTCATATACTTCCTCCACCGGCATGCTGTCTTTGCCGCTGATGTCGGCTGCTACGAGGATGTCCCCGGGTGTGCGCTCTATCACGTGCAGCGGTAGCGGATTCAGAATACCGCCGTCTATCAGCAAGCGCGCACCTATCTGCACGGGCTTGAAGAACAGCGGAATACTAATCGAAGCGCGCACCGCCTCAAAGAGGCTACCGGTGCGGAAAATCACCTCGTCGGAGTGAACCATATCCGTCGCGACGATGGAGCAGGGGATGTTCAAGTCCTCTATCGGTCTGTCCGGCACTACTTTTTCCAACTCCTTGATGATGCGTTCTCCTTTGACGAGGCTGTTGCCGCTCAGCAGATTGATGTCCATCATGCGGAGTATCAACTGCTTATCGACACTAAGGAACCACTCCTTGGCTTCTTTGAGCTGCCCCGCGGCGTACATGCCGGCGATGATCGACCCCATCGAGCAACCGGCTATACTGGTGATCGTATAACCTCGTTCCTCGAGGGCTTCTATCGATCCGATATGCGCTAAACCGCGCGCACCGCCCGAACCCAGAACCAATGCTACGTTCTTACCCATTACACCTTACACCTTACACTATTTTTGCGGGTTGCAATTTCTCGCGAATCTTAATATAGATAATATTCTCTTTCTTTGCGAACTCGGTCTTCACGTATCCCATACCGATGCCGACTTTCGTGTTCGGCAGCATGATACCAGAAGTGACGTTACCGATGGTGTTACCGGCTTCGTCGCATATCTCATAGCCATTACGCGGGATCGCGCGCTCCAGGCACTCGAAATGCACCAGTTTGCGCTTCACGCCTTCCGCTTTCTGTTGCTTGAGAAAATCGCGGTCGATGAAGTCCTTGGCATCCAGTTTGGTAATCCATCCTAGACCCGCCTCGAGCGGCGAAGTCGTATCGTCGATGTCATGGCCGTACAGGCAGTACCATTTCTCCAGACGCAAGCTGTCGCGTGCTCCCAGACCTATCGGCGCGAGACCGAAAGGTTTGCCTACTTCGAACAGCGCATCCCAGATTTGTTTGCCTTTGTCGGCAGGGAAATACAGCTCAAATCCACCTGCGCCGGTGTAGCCTGTATTACTGAGAATAACACCCGGAACACCCGCAAAACTCCATTCGCGGAAGGCATAGTAGTCAATTGACTTCAAATCGGCGTCGGTGAGCAGTTGCAAAAGTTCCACCGCTTTCGGTCCCTGAACGGCCAATTGTCCGTAGCGCTCACTCGCGTTCTCGAGCTTCAAATCGGTGTTGGGGAACTTCTCGTCTTTGATCTTGTTTACCCAAGCCCAGTCTTTGTCGATATTGCCGGCATTGACCACCATGAGGTACTTCGTCGTGGAGTATTTATAGATGATTAAATCATCTACGATACCGCCTTTGCCGTTGGGCATGCAGGTGTACTGCGCCTTACCGGCAGCAATGACCGACAGGTCGTTGGTAGTGATGTATTGCAGAAAATCCAAGGCGTTCTCACCTTTTACCCAGAACTCGCCCATATGGCTCACGTCGAACACACCTACGCCTTCACGAACAATCATGTGCTCCTGGTTAATACCCGTAGGGTATTGAATCGGCATGTTAAAGCCTGCGAACTCTGCCATCTTTGCGCCTAACGCAATATGGATGTCTGTAAACGGGGTTGTTTTTAACATATTATTGTACTCTTTTAATGATTTCTAATACGACGTCTTTCGCCTTTTCGAGGCTCGGGATCGGAAGATACTCATAGCGGCTGTGGAAGTTCTCTCCGCCGGCGAAGATATTCGGGCAGGGCAGACCTTCGAACGAAAGCCGCGCTCCGTCTGTGCCGCCGCGGATTGGCTTCACGTTCGGCGTCACACCTACGGCCGTCATGGCTTCTTTGGCGAGATCCACGATATGCATCACGGGTTCGATCTTCTCGCGCATGTTATAATACTGATCGCGTATCTCGATCTCCACGGTGCCTTCTCCGAACTCGCGGTTGACCTTACGTACGAGGTGCTCCAACTCGCGTTTGCGGCTCTCGAAGCGCGCGCGGTCGTGGTCGCGGATGATATAACTGAGCGTCGTCTCTTCCACCGTGCCGTTCATGCCTACCAGGTGATAGAATCCCTCGTAGCCTTGCGTGTGCTCCGGCGTCTCCCAGCGCGGCAGCATCACTGCCAACTGGTACGCGATACGCATCGAGTTGACCATCTTATGATAGCCGTATCCCGGGTGGACATTCAGTCCGTGAATCTTAATCTTACATGCCGCGGCGTTGAAGTTCTCAAACTCCAACTCTCCGATCGCGCCGCCGTCCATCGTATAGGCGAAGTCTGCGCCGAAGGCTTTCACGTCGAAATGATCCGCGCCCTGACCAATCTCTTCGTCGGGCGTAAAGCCGATACGCACTTTGCCGTGCGCAATCTCGGGGTGTTGAATGAGGTACTCGCAAGCCGTGACAATCTCCGCAATACCGGCTTTATCGTCTGCGCCGAGTAGGGTAGTCGTGTCCGTCACGATGACGTCCTGCCCCGCATAACGTTTGTCGATATACTCGCGCTCTTCGGCCTGCACGATACTCGCCTTCACATGTCTTCCGCTCGCGTCAGGCGAGGTGTCCATATGGGCAATAAACCCGATGACGGGTCGCCCTTCTGCGGTTGCCGGCAAAGTGGCCATGATATAGCCGTTCTCGTCCAGCGTCACGTCCTTCAGACCGATGGTCTTCAGTTCGTCAGCCAAGTAGCGGGCAAACTCCAACTGTCCGGGCGTGGACGGCGTCATGCCGGTATTCTCATCGCTCGTCGTGCAGAAGGAGACATATTTTAAGAATCGTTCAACTATGTTCATACTGCGTATGTTTGCCTCCGGATGCTATCCGGTTACTTTCCAAACAAAGAGAGAAGCGAACTGATAGACGAAGCGTACTGTGCAGCGGTGTTAGCGTACGAAGCAGCGGAACTTGCGCCTTCCTGCACTTTGGTCGTCGCGTTCTGTACGTTCTCGTTGCTCTTCACCATCTCGACGAGGCTGTTCGTCACGGTCTGCACGTTGTTCTGCGTCACCAGACCAAGCGACGAAGCGATCATACCCTTACCGAACTCCTTCAGATACGTTTTGTCTTTGTAGTTGTCTTTCAGTCCCTCGCAGTTAGCAACGAGCGTCACTGTGTTGAGCACGTTCTGCATGTTCTTGTAGTCGTACTTGCCGTCAGCTTTGTACTGTGCGTACAGTGCCTGGAGCGCGTTGCCTGCTCCTTGACCGGCACTGTTAGCAGCATTACTGTTCTGAACGGTCGTCTGCTGTGTGCTGGCGGTTGCTTGACTACTGGTGTTGTTACTCGTGCTGTTCTGCATGAATCCGCAACTTGCCATCATGATGGCGGTTGCAAAAAGAATGATCTTTTTCATATTATCTAAATTTTAAATTTTGTACACTTTACACCTTACACCTTACACGACGATATTCATATCGTCTATCCTGCCCTCGGCAAAGGCAAGTATGTTGTCACATACGTTCTCGCACATCGCGATACGTCCTTCCCAAGTTCCGGTGCCTGTGTGCGGCGAGAGAACCACGTTCGGCAGTTTCAGCAGTTCCGGACTTATCTGCGGCTCAAACTCATATACGTCGAGTGCTGCGCCGGCGATGATACCGCTCTTGAGTGCTTCTACCAGCGCCGCTTCATCTACATGCGCTCCGCGTGCGGTATTGATGAGGTACGCGCTGCGTTTCATCATTCCCAACTCCGGCTTGCCGATGATATGATGCACTTGAGGCGTATAGGGTAGGTTCAAACTCAAATAGTCGCTATCCTGCAGCAAAGTCTGAAAATCCACATACTTCACCATTTCATCATTCCCACCATTAAGCGCTTTCAGCGCGTCACCATTAATCTCGTTCCTGTTATGATAGATAATCCGCATCCCGCTGGCAGCAGCTCGTCTCGCGAGCGCCTGACCGATACGACCCATACCCAGTATACCTAAGGTCTTTCCGTACAACGAGTGACTAAGGTTATTCATCACGCCGAACACACCATTAAGCGCTTTTAGCGCGTCACCATTCTCACCATTAGAGTGAGACCGCAACATACGGTCGAACTCGCTCACCCGCCTTGCTACATCGATCATCAGCGCAAAGGCCAACTCTGCCGTCGGCTCTATCACCGGTTGCGGGGTGTTCGTCACGCGTATCCCGCGCTCGCGACAAACCTCCAGGTCGATATTATTGTATCCCGCGCCGAAGTTAGCAATCAACCGCAAGTTCGGCATCCCCTCTATCATCTCCCGCGACACCTTATAATCAAAGGTGCTTACAAGGATATCAGCCTTTTTATAGGTTTCTTCCGGGCAATGACCAATTACCAATGACAAATCACCAATGCCTCGTTCTACGAGGCGCCCAAACCCTTCTTTCGGCAATGCTGTCGTAAATGCGATTCTCATATCCACACCTTTGTGCTACGGTTTTTTTATGCCCACACACTTTTGCGCTACTAGGTGTTCCCGTTAAGCGGGAAAACCGCTACAGGGAAAAGGCCCTAACCTTTGTCGCTGCAAAGGTACAACTTTTTTATGACATACACAAGAGTGTATGCCACTTTTCTAAAATTTTTGCAATATTTCCTATATTTCTGATATGTTCTTTTTCTCTTTTTGCCCTTTTTGTCCTTGTTGTCCTTTTTCTCTTTTTGCCCTTTTTGTCTCTTCTATACTCGCGGTGTAGGCGGTTTACCTGCGGTGCTATTTCTTTTTTTTGCTGTTTAAGGGGGAGTTTCGTCTATTGATCCGGCATTTTATGCCGGCACTAGTCGCCATATTCGCCCTCGCGTCCGCCGCGTCGTCTATTATCCCGAATGTCATTCGCCCTCGCGTCCGCCGCGTCGTCTATTATCCCGAATGTCATTCGGGCTTAGCCGGCCGCGTCGCCCCGCCCGCTTCGGGCCCAATGTGGGTGTAGCGGGCTGTTTACCTGCGGTGTTATTTGGCTTTGTTCATTGTGCGATGGAGGATTGCCTTGACTTGGCAATCCGAACGGAAGGAGCCGCGGGGAGCGATGCTCCGACCATAGACAAGTATCCCGCGCCTTTCCTCCAGAGTAGCCCAGCGGTCCGGATCTTCCGGATATTCCGGCTTCCCGATAACTGTTGTATGCCCTCCTTAGCGGACTCGAAAACGCTTGCAATCTCGGCCGAAAATCAATCGGCTCGAAGGTGATGTCCCCCGACGGAACGGGGGAACGAAGCGAAGCAGAGGAAAGGGGGTGCAAGAGAGAGACCTCCGAATTTTGAAATATTTCTTCCTCCTTCGCCTTTTGCGCCGCCGCCTTCAACTGCCGATAAATCGCTACATACGTATATTGATAAAACCGCGAATAGGCCTTCATACCTTCTTCCGGCTTCTCTTTTCTGTTGAACACCCGGAAATAGTGCTCAAAGAACCGGATCCGCCATTCCAACCCTTCCGGTGTACAGTCTTTCTCTAACGCATGCGCCCGCCGCTGCGCCTCCTTAATCAGCTCCCTGTTTTCCACGCATGCCGCGGACCAATGCTTCGGAAAATGGTACGTATACAACTCAAACAGCCCGTCCCGAAAACGCGACTGACGAACCACGATCCGTTTCTTATATTTCTGCCCCTCTTTCTCATAATCCATAGCTCCCACAACACATTTCGCGCCAGCAAAGATACGGCAATAGTGCACACCCCTCTTATGAGGTGTGGAACCCTTTGGAAGAGCCTCGAACACAAATCCGGCACTCTTCAACCCCTCAATTACCTGTGTCTTTAAGTGTTTTCCCATCGTTATTTCTCTTTTTCTCTTTTCATTTTTTGTCGCGTATTCGCGGCAACTCGCGTCCTTTCTGGTTTTGCTTTCTTTTTTATTGCTTTTTTCTATATTTTAGGGGCCGGTACTATCTCTTTTGCCTTAAAATAAGGCCTATACACTCCCCTGAAACAGACTGGATACTATGAATCCTAGACTTTATTCATTCCAAAATCCTTCTAACTGCATAATATTCAGCAATTTACAAGCAAATTCGCGTGCCTTAAAATTTTAATCCGCTGCAAAGGTACAAAAACTTTTTGAAACATGCAAATTTTTAGCCATAAGAAATGCATATTTGCACAAAAAGCCCGAGTAATCAGCTCGGGCTAAATGATTATTCACATCCTATCTGTGTATTGTTACAATTCTTTAAGAGAACTTGAAGAAGATGAAGTTGTTAATGTCATTTTATACGATTTGTTCCAACTAAAATGATAAGAGCTCCATTTGTATCCACCAACACGTTTCCCCTTATTATCATAAAACTCTGCTTCAACAAGCACAGGCAAGTTGATAGAAGTGTTATTTAACTCCACTTTCCCACTATTATTATGTGCGCCAGCTGTCGCGACTAAGTGATTGTCGCAATACACTTCTACAGAATAGTCAGTTCCATTTACCACATAGAGGATGGGGTAATTTTTTGAGAACGTATCATTACACGAACAGAACGTTCCTGCCACTAAGGCACATAGGACAAATAATAAAAATCTTTTCTTCATACTATTATAAATTTTTAGTTAGTAACATACAATAAAAAGCGTGCGTTTTTCGGTCGCTTCATTTGATTGTTTGAGGTTCTGGACAACCTTGTTAACTCAAATTTACGCACGGAAAACTCACGCTGATACGTGAGCGTGCATAAACCATGACTTGAGTTAACAATGAATTGTTGAAAGTGTCCAGTTTTCAAACAATCAAGTTGGGCTTATTACGCTATACTTTATTATGCCCTTGCTTTTTAACGCTGTCAAGGCCAGCGATATATTATTGCTTTAATAACTGTTCAATGATGGTCAAGAGCTCATACGCTACAGGTTTCAGAGCCTCAAGATCTTCTCGTGATACGTCATAGATAACATCGTAATCTGCTTTTTCGCGCATGTTTTCCATGACTGCAAGACTCATACTAAAACTATTTTGTCGTGTTCAACATTCTTATAGAACGGCGTAAAATGGCGTTGATTCCATTCTTTACGCGTATAAAGCATAGGGTTAATCTCTGCGCCTAATTCCCAACCCATTTCCATGAAAGGATAAGCATAATCAGTAAAATCCTGCAATTGTTGCTTGTCCTTGTCCACCAACACAACCAAATCATAATCGGAGTCCTCGCGGTTGTCTCCGCGCGCCCGAGAGCCATACAGCAGCAAACTACTTCCCTTCGGAAGAACTTTCTTCCCAAGAGTCTGGATTTGCGTTAATATGTTACTATTGTTCGTCATATTAGTGGCGTTGTTTTAACCTTTGCGGCTGCAAAGGTACGGAAAATATTTGACATATGCAAGGAAAAGCGAAAAAAAATCGCGCGCCGCCCACCAACACCACGGAGAAGAACACCGCACTGCAAAAAAAATGCTCAAAAACTTGCATATATGCAATTTTTGTAGTATCTTTGCACCCAAATTGCGTAAAACGGCTTGATGATGAAACAAGAGGATATACAAACAATCTTTTTTCTCGGTATCGGAGGTATCGGAATGAGTGCGCTGGCGCGGTATTTTCATAGCCGCGGGTACCGCGTATGTGGCTATGACCGCACGCCTTCGGCGCTGACGAAAGAGTTGGAAGAAGAGGGAATGGAGATCGTCTTTGGAGACGATCGATTGAAGATTGAAGATTGTAGATTTGAGATTGGTGATCCGCAGCATACTTTAGTCGTTCGGACACCGGCAGTACCGGAAGAGAATGCGATATATACCTATTTCCGCGAACAGGGGTATGAGATCCTCAAGCGCGCGGAAGTGTTAGGGCTCGTGACGAAACAAATGAAAGCGCTCTGCGTAGCAGGTACGCACGGCAAGACGACGACCAGCACGATGATCGCGCACCTGATGCAGCCCGTCAATGCCTTCCTCGGAGGTATCAGCATGAATTACCACACGAACCTGCTGCTGGACAAAGAGAGCGAGTACGTGGTGGTGGAGGCGGATGAATACGACCGCTCGTTTCATCACCTGCGGCCCTATATCTCCGTCGTGACGGCGGTCGATGCCGACCACTTGGATATATACGGCACGGAAGAAGCCTATCGCGAGGCCTTTGCGCACTACACAAGTCTGATCACCGGCGCACTTGTCATGAAACACGGCATTGCATTGCAGCCGAGGTTGCAACCGGGAGTGAAATGCTACACCTATGGTATAGAGGATGGTGATTACCATGCGGCTAACATACGTATCGCGAATGGCGAGATACGCTTTGATCTCGTGACGCCGAAAGGCACGATAAACGATCTGCAACTCGGTGTGCCGGTATGGGTGAATATAGAGAATGCGGTAGCAGCAGCGGCGGTAGCTCTGACGATAGGAACGCCTGTCGAGCAAGTGCGGGAGCGCATCGCATCGTTCAAGGGCGTATGGCGGCGGTTTAATATCCACGTGAATACCCCGAAAGTGGCGTATATAGACGACTATGCCCACCATCCGCAGGAGATCGCTACGGCGATTGACTCGATACGCAAACTCTATCCGGAGCGCAAACTGATCGGCGTGTTCCAGCCGCACCTCTATACCCGCACGCGGGATTTTGCGGACGGCTTCCGGCGCGTGCTGAGTACGCTTGACGAGTGTATCTTGCTGCCGATCTACCCGGCGCGGGAAGAACCGATACCGGGTGTGACGAGTGAGATGCTTGGCGGGCAGGTAGTGCAGAAAGCGGAGCTCGTAGCAGAACTACAACGGCGCGTAGCTGAGAGCAAAGAACCCGTAGTAGTACTGACCGTTGGCGCAGGAGACATCGATCGCCTCGTACCTGAAGTCGCAAAAGCATTAGGATGAACAGCACGGTAAAGATCATATTACAGAGTGTGGGAGTGGCGGTCATGGCGGGACTGCTGATAGCTGCTGTGGTGAGCGGGTACAAGGCCCGCCCGGCGGAGCAGGAGTGCCGTTCGTTGCGCTATATGATCGAAGATCGGGAAGACCGGTTGTACCTGACGGAGATAGAGTTGACGCAGCTCTTACGGGCGAAGGATCTGTATCCGGTGAACCGCGTAGTAGCGCCGACGACGCTGCATCGCATCGAGAAGACCATCGCGCAGCATCCGATGGTTCGCACGGCGCAGTGCTACATCACCCCGCGCGGTGAGATGCGGATACGTATCACACAGCGCGTGCCGATCCTCCGCGTGCAGACGGCGATAGAACTCTATTTCATCGACAGCGACCGCCGCGTGATGGAGTATCGCGAGTTGGTGCGGGATAAAGTGCCGGTAGTGACGGGCAATGTAGGCGTGACGATGGCTTCGCATGCGCTGGCGGACTTCGCGCTCTGGTTGCAAAAGAACGACTACTGGCGCGCGCGCATTCACCACATCCAGGTGCAAAACCCGCAGCTGGTCTATCTGTACCTGCGAGGCGAAGCGATGCCGCGCGTGGTGCTTGGTCCGATGCGCGGATATGAGCAGAAACTGAACAAACTGCGTGTGTTCATGGAGGACGGAAAAGAGGCACTGAAGGACAAGCACTATCGAGAACTCGACCTGCGATTTAGAGGACAAATAGTAGGACGGAATTAGTTATGGCAAGAAAACAGATACAAAAAGCAGACAGCCTGCCGCTGGTGGCGATTGACTTAGGCAGCGACAGTGTGCGCGCGATGGCCGCTCGGCGTCTGTCGGCGGATTTCTTCCAGATCTTAGGAGTGGAGGAGCGCCCGCAGAAGTTGGGCAATATATGCGTGGAGCAGGGCGTGGTGACGCAGTCGAGCAACGCCGGCTATGTCATCGCCGAGGTGCTCAAACTGCTGGCGAATCGTATCGGTGTGGACGAACTGCCTACGGCTTTCTTGGCTATCGGTGGTTACTCGATGCAGATCGTAGCGGTACATTCCCGCCGTGACCAGGCGCGCCGCAAGGAGGTTAGTCAGACACTGCTGGACGAGATGGAGCGCGAGTGCAAAGAGAAGATCGAGGTGCGCAATCCTGAGGTAGCGGTGTTGGGCCTTGTGCCGAGTTATTTCAAACTCGACGGCGTAGAGCAAGACGACACCCCTACGCCCGAGCAGCGCGCAGCGCTGGTAGAAGCCTATTATATCGCTTTCTGCGGTCGTAAAGCACTCGACACGCAGTTACAGAAAGCTTTCTCGCAAGCTGGTCGTAGTATCGAGCAGTCGTTCGTGCGCCCGGAAGCGCTGCTCTCGGCCTTTGCAACCTGTGACGGCAACCAAGTGCTGACGGAGGGCTGTGCAGTCTTGGATTTCGGCGCGCAGACAACCACGCTGACGGTATATAAGGGTGGGCAGTACTTACTCAACAAAGTAGTGCCGAAAGGCGGCTATCACATCACGCGCATGCTCGAACAGCAAGGCCTGAGTTTTAATACCGCCGAGGTACTGAAGAAACAGTTCGGATGCGCTGCCCCGCAGTTCGTGGAGAAGAACGTACGTCTGCGAGTGCCGGCCGTGCCGGAGATAGGCGGCGACATCGTCATCACTTCGCAAGAGTTAGCGGGAGCGATAGAGATTAAGCTACAGGAGATCCTGGCGCCGCTCTTGGACGAGTTAAAGAAGGTGGAGAGTCGTATCAAGACCATCTATATCACCGGCGGCGCAAGTATGCTGCAGGGCCTCGATGCCTACCTGCAAGAGCAGACCCCGGTACACGTATGCTACGGCGCGCATAACTACCTGCTGCACCGCGATACGGAAGAGAAATACCTCTCGCCGCTGTATACTTCGCTGGTGGGCACCATCCTCTTGGGACAGGACTACCGCGACAGCCATAAGGACCAGTTGGTTCGCAAACCCGGATTCTTCGACCGCGTCAAAGAGTCCACATTAGATATGTTCATTGAAAGCGAGTAATTATATGGAAGACAATTTCACCCTTCCGCTGGAAGGATTGACAGAAGACAGTATCATCAAGGTGATCGGAGTAGGTGGTGGCGGCTGCAACGCCGTGAACTACATGTTTCGTCAGGGACTGAGCGACGTCTCGTTCCTCGTATGCAACACCGACCGCCAAGTGCTCATCAAGAGTTCGGTGCCCAGTAAGTTACAGTTAGGCCCGGGTTTAGGTGCGGGCGGCGATCCTGAGACCGCGCGTCAGTACGCCGAGGAGAGCCGCGAGCATATCCGCGAGGCGCTGAATGATGGTACGCAAATGTTGTTCATCACCGCCGGTATGGGTGGTGGTACGGGTACAGGCGCTTCGTCCATCGTCGCCGAAGTAGCGCAAGAGATGGGAATTCTGACCGTAGGTATCGTCACTATTCCTTTTGCTTTTGAGGGCAAGAAGAAGATCGAGAAGGCGATGACGGGTGTGGCGCGTCTGGCCAAACATGTAGACGCCCTTCTCATTATTAATAATGAGAAACTGAAACAAATCTACCCGGAACTCAACCTGCTCAATGCCTTCAGTAAGTCGGATGACGTAGTCGCGAATGCGGCGCGTGCGATCGCCGAGATCATCACCGTGCCGGGCTATATCAACACGGACTTCGCCGATGTGCGCAACACGCTGCGCAAGGGTGGTGTAGCGATCATGAATATCGGTCATGCTTCGGGCGAGAAGCGTATCACGAATGCCATCAACGACGCCCTGAACTCGCCGCTCGTCAACACGAATGACGTTCACGGCGCTGAGCGGATATTGCTGCAGTTCTACTGTTCAACGGAGCACGCGATCGTGATGGAAGAGATCGACCAGATCAATGACTTCGTGCAGGAAGTGGGCGACGATATCGAGGTACAGTGGGGCGCGTCTATCGACGAGAGTCTGGGTGATGAAGTGCGCGTGACAGTCATCGCTACGGGCTATAAGGTGGATGGTCTTCCTTCGGAAGAAGAGGAGGAAGGCAAGAAAACCATCTCCGAAGCGATTGAGGCGAATTACCCGCCGCAGACCCCGAAACCGATGGAGGACGAGAATCCGCAACTCATCGACCTGAGTGAGACGCTCTTTGCCGAAGGCTTTGAGACCGCACCGCGCCAGCCGCGTGAGCATGCCGCTTCTACTTCGGCTGATGACGTAGTCATCACCATCGAAGAGGAACAACCGAAAGAGGAAAAGAAAGTGGAGGAAAAAGAAGAACCCCGTCGTCCCTTCGGATGGATTCGAAGGAAGTAATGAGTTAGTGAATTAGTGAATTATGGAAAAAGATATGACCTTTATTGATTTATGCGTAGCGTGCGGGCGTGCGATAGCGGATGGCTGCAAGGCCTTCGGTCGCCTCTTGGCGCGCATGGTGCGCTTGACCTATCGTTATTGGTGGGTAGTGATCACCTGCATCGTGTTGGCGCTTGCTGCCGCGCTCTACTACACGCGCTGCGAGAACCTGACGTATAAACTGAATGCGGTGGCATTGCTCAACGGACCGTCTATTCAGCAGTTTGAGCAGGCCTACGCACCGCTGCGTTCGGGTCGTCTGTTGCCCGAGGACGCCGCTATCACGTCGTTTGTGAGAGAGAAGACCGCCAAGGCCTTCACCACCTATCGCGTGATAGACTGTCTGCACGACGGCAATGCTGACTTTATTGATTTCAAGCATAAGTCCAAACCCTACGACACGCTGAACGTCCAAATGAATGATCGTCTGTGCCTGCAATTCCGTCTCAAAGCGCGCGACTTAGCGCAACTGCCGGCGATAGAGCAGGGGCTTCTGGACTATCTGAACAGCAATGAAGCGATGCAGCAGTCGTATGGCGTCTATCTGACGAACCTGCGCGAAGAAGTGCGCTTTAACCATGCTCAGGCGCAGAAACTGGACAGCCTCACGAGCGCGTACTATTTCTACAACGCCTCCAGCGCACAGCCGATGAACTACAGCGGTAATGGCGTCAATTTCTACGGCGACCGCAAGATCCGTCTGTTCCTCGACCAGATTTACGAGCAGCAGAAACACCTGCAGCAGGGCGACTACCGGATACAGTTAGCGACCGCTCCCGTAGTACTCGAGAACCACTTTACAGCGGATCCGAAACCCGTGAACGGTCGCCTGAAATATGCGCTGCTGTTCTTGGTCCTCGGATGGGCTTTCGGTTGCCTCATCGCCGAGATCATCGACCAGCGTAAGCTTATTGCTTCTTGGCTGAAACAATAAGGCGTTTCACTACGAAATAGAGTACTGCTACTCCCAAGAGAATGAGTATGGCCACGGATAATTCGTGGCTATATTCTTTTATGAGGTCCATTTGACCGGCTGCTACATAGCCTACCGCCGCCAGCACGCAATTCCAGCAGAAAGCGCCGAGGAAAGTCCACCAGAGGAACGCACCGAAATGCATGCGGCTCAGACCCGCAGGGATAGAGATCAACTGGCGGATACCCGGAATAAACCGACCGATGAAGGTCGAGACATTGCCTTTCTCGCGGAAATACTCCTCTGCCTTCTGGATCTTCTCGCTCGACAGCAGACACAGGTGTCCGAGTTTGCTATCGGCGAACTTATAGATGATGATGCGCCCTAACCACACGGAGAGGCCGTAGTTGATGATCGCGCCTATCATTGCGCCGAGCGTGCCGAAAAGCACAATAATCGCTACGTCCACCAGATAATTGCCCGTCGCGCAGAGCACGCTATCCGGTTGACCGGCTACGAAGGCTGCAGGAGGGATAACCACCTCACTCGGGAAGGGGATGAAGGAACTCTCCACCGCCATCAACGCAGTAATCGACGCATAATTCATATGCGCCGAGTACCACGCGATAATATTATCAACAATCGTCATTTAGATGAAAATCAATTGAACGATGATATAAACCGGCAAGAGTATGATCAAGCTGAACTTAATCATATAGCCGAAGAACGACGGCATCTTGATTCCGCTTTCCTCTGCGATAGCTTTCACCATGAAGTTAGGTCCGTTGCCGATATAGGTCAGTGAGCCGAACATCACAGCCGCGATGGAGATGGCTTTGAGCAGTATCTCCGGAATACCGGCTACGAAAGGCGTACCTTCGAACAGGCCTGTTACGACACCGGCTTGAGCGGCAGCAAGCGATTCCGGCAGGCCGGAAGCTACACCGTGGAATGCAACCGCTGTCGGCGTGTTATCGAGGAACGCAGAGAGCGCACCGGTCGAGTAATAGAACTGCCATGCGTGGGTGAAACCGAGGTCGGCTGCGTGCGCCTTCAGATAGGCGAGGGCAGGGGTCATCGTCGTGAAGAT
>ONJT01000014.1 GCA_900318245.1 uncultured Bacteroidales bacterium | reverse complement strand
ACCGATTGGAATTTCCCGCTTACGGTACAATGGTATGGATATAATCAAGCGGACTACGAGTTTAAGACCTCCGAGCGTATTCAGACCGGTTCCGGTCCTTTCCAGGTTGGCACCAACGGGGATGTCTATATCGGTGTGACCAACGGTGTGATGACCTCCAAAGCCGACGCTTTCCGCATCGTGGACTCAATCTCTTTCGAGCAGATAAAAGCGAAAATCGACAACAAGAGTTACCGCATTGTTCAGCAGGGTGTGGACGCCAACGGCAAACCCTGGTATCTGATGCGAACCGAGGATGTGCTGATCAAGAAATTTATCCAATCCTCCTTCGCTTATACCCATCAGTATATAGTCGGTACAATCATTCCGGATCTGCTCTACCATCGTAACAGTCTTCTGTTGACCGGCACCCGAGAGGAAGCGGTGACCCAAGCTATAGCCAAAGACCGGCCGGTTTATTGGAGTAAGGTGCATCCGGACTCCCTCGGATTCGGTGAAGAAGGATACTACGAGATCATCACGCCGGACGGGCAGAACTGGATGATCTTCGACCAAGTACAGTTGGACAACAAAGCCGTGGATAATTGGATCGGAGTTCTTGCTACCAACGAGGCGGAGAAAGTGTTAGCGATGACCAAAACACCGCTTGCCACCCATTCTATCAACGGCGGTCTGACGCAGACATACTCCGAGTCGTATTCGTATGTAGATACCCGTTCTGCTTATTTCGCTTGGCCGTGGAATCACCAGACAGGTGAAGGAGTAACGAGCTCGAGTGGCTTTTTTGGAGACGGCTTTGGTCCTTTGGCTATAGCGCGTCTGAAGGATTTGTTCAAAGGGTCTAAAGGATTTCAATTACTGATAAAACACCTGAATGCCGCCGACAAAGGTGCCTCTCCTTCGCAGTACGTACGAGCGGAGGTGGGTGGTGTGAAATTCGATCTGGACTGCAAGTTTATCTTAGAGACCGGATTTAACCTCCTGCCGGAGAATGGTGAGAGCGTTGGCTCGAGCAAGACCACCGGCTACGTACTGTCCCTCAATCCGTTGGAGCATCTGACGTTCAATGTGTATAAATCGCTGACGGATGATTTCAATGCGCAATCGAAAGAGACGCGTTATGAGGCACACGACTTCAATAGTGATAATAAGAACAAATACCTCTTTGGCTCACTGATGTACTCCACTTTAGGTGGCGCTACCAGGTGTCCTTGGGAGGCGGCGGACTCGACCTATTTCTACAATCCGGGTACACCGCTTAGTGCTGCCACTCAGAAGATAGAGAATCCGCAAATGGTTATTAACCGTCATGAGATCAGCAATGTGCCGCATGATCAAGCCGCTAAGTTCAAGCTCACGATGTGGAACGAAGCCGATGAGGTCGTGGGGCTTGCCAGCGGTCCGGCTGTGTTCATGACCCTCAAGATGGATGATGCCACCAATACCAAGGGCGCCAAGATAAGTATCGATGGTGTACCTCTATCCGATGGACGCGAGTTCCGCTTCCAAGGCAATACGCCGATCATCAAGACCATCGAGGTACGTGCCGGAGATGATTATGATTATGAAGACATTTGTCTTATCCTGCAATCGGAATGTACTCCTACGATCACCTATCAGAAAGTGTGCTTCTCCGTCCATTACATGCCTGTTAGCTGTGATGTAAGGATATCCTCTCCATCGGATAAATGGATCATGAACACCTTATCGCCGCGTGACGAGAACGGCTATTACATGCCGGTATCTATCGATGGCTTTGATGTGAACTACGACGGTTTTGACCATATCGAACTGCAATACAAACTAACGACCCAGTCCAATGACGCATGGGTGAACCTATGTTCCTATTATGCGGAGGATAGTCTCTATCAACAGGCTTCGGGATCCAAAGCGATGATCGAGGGCGGACGAATAGAGAATTTCCGCTTCTACGGTGAGCGGGATCCGATGGAGCAGCAGTACGATCTCCGTGCAGTATCCTTCTGCCGTCACGGATCGGGTTTCGTAACCAAGTCTTCGCCTGTATTGACGGGTATCAAGGACACCCGCCCGCCACGCGTCTTCGGTGAACCCGAACCCGCTAACGCGATACTCGGGGTAGGAGATAACCTCAAGCTGCGCTTCAATGAACCGATCGCAGGAAACTACCTCGATGAGGACAACAACTTCCAGATCATGGGCTACACCAATGAGTCAGGTATCGTCAGAGGTGCATCGTTGCATTTTGACGGTACGGAGAACTCGTATGCCGAAACGAAAGTGCTGCGCTCTTTGTTCGAGAAGTCGTTTACCATCGATATGATGGTTCGACCCAATAACCCGGATCGATCGAACATGCTGTTTTTCTACACCGCCAATAACACCTCTTTGTCAATCTCCTTGGCGGGTAACCGTATCTACATGATGGTGAACCTGCTGGGTGTTCTTATGTCCCAACCGATCCCGGAGCCGTTGACGACCTTCACGCGCATCGTGGTAGCGTACGACCATACGACGCACAAGGCACGGTTCTATGTAGGAACGCGGGACATCACGGATCCGAATTTCTGTACGGTTAGCCCCAACGCCAAACTGCAGGGCGGTGATGCACCGCTGCGCTTCGCTCCGCGGTTTGAAGGTAACATGATGGAGGTTCGTCTCTGGACAAAGGCACTCTCTTCGGACGAGGTGGCGCAGACTCACATGCGACGGCTGACCGGATACGAGAAAGAGCTGATTGCCTATTACCCGATGAACGAAGGAGTAGGCGACGTCGTTTTCGACAAAGCTACCGGTGCAACCCTCTATACGCATGGCGCCACTTGGGATCATCAAAGCGGCATATCCCTCCATTTGGATAAGAATCAACCGGTCATGCTGGAGGGTAACCTCATGAGCCGCTCCGCCAAACAGGATGCGACGCTGATGTTCTGGTTCAAGGCGGGATCCAGAGGTCCGCTCTTCTCTGCCGGCAGAACAGACTCCAAACACGGTCTTGAGATCCTCGTCTCCAACGGCGGACTTATGCTCATGTCGGATAGCGCATACTGGCCGTTAGCAGGCGTATGCGACGATAATGAATGGCATCATTTTGCGATCGCTATCAACCGCACCTATAACAACGTAGCCGTGTATATCGATGACCAACTCAAAGAGACCTTCCCCGCTACCAAATTCGGCGCTATATCAGGTGCTATGTATCTGGGCGGTAAGAATTTCGAAGGTAATATCGATGAGTTTGCCATCTTCGAGCAAGCACTGCCTAAATCGCTGTTAGAGTCGTTCGGTACCAATTCGTTGTCGGGCGACGAGATGGGATTAGTGGCATACCTGCCGTTCAACGAGATGAAAGAGAATGCCAACGGTATCTACGAGCAGATCTTCTCCATCAACGACCAGCGCGTCTATCGCACCTCCGATGGTACGGTAGTGGATAAGAAAGTACCGCTCGTTCTGGAGGATATCAGTACGCTCAGTCCCGACAAATCGCATTATGCGCCGGTACAGGATATGGGTAAACTGACCAAGATGAATTTTGATTGGTCGTTCAACCATGACGAGTTGCTCATCAACCTCAATATGCTGGACCGCGAGATCAACAAGCAGACCATCTTTGTGACCGTGCGTGACGTGGAGGATATCAACGGCAACCCGATGACCTCACCTGTCACATGGACGGCGTTCGTGGACAAGAACGCACTCAAATGGGAAGAGCGAACCATCAAGATGTACGCCATCTACGGCGAGGAGACAGACGGGGTTGAGTATATCACTCGCGTGCTTAACCACTCCGGTAAACGCCACCAGTACACCATCGAGTCCTTGCCCGATTGGCTCACTGTTAACGCTGCATATGGTTCGATCAACCCCACCGAGGAACTATACCTCATCTTCACCGCGAATACCGATATCGCTCCGGGTATCTACGAAGATATCGTTTACGTGACGGACGAGAACGGATTATCCGAACCGATGAAGGTTGAGTTAACCATAGAAGCATTGCCGCCTTACGAAGCTGTAGATGAGCATAAATATCCGCTCAATATGTCCGTTTGTGCGCAAGTCAAACTCAATGATACCGAGTACGATACCGATCCCAATGATATCGTCTATGCCTTCTATCAGAATGAGTGTGTCGGCATGGATCATGTCTCCTTCAACGAGAATACCCATAAGGCCAAAGTCTTCCTGACTGTTTACGGTGAGGATGCGATGAACCGCAAGCCGATACGGTTCCGCTTATGGAGAGCTTCTACCGGCAGGGTCTATGACTTGTCAACCAACCGCAATGTGATCTTTGCCCACGGATTCGTCTATAACTGCGGCGACACCGATCCTCTCATCCTGACCACCTTCGGCAGCGAAGTACAGATGATTGATCTGGAGCAGGGATGGAACTGGATATCCGTCAATATGGATCTCACGGCGTCCGGCGGCTTGCTGTCCACCTGCATGACAGCCAATGATTCATGGATAGAAGGCGACATCATCAAGAACCCCAATACCCGCAAGTTTGGCACCTATGACGAGACCTCTGCGGAATTTATGGGTACGCTGGATAAACTGCATTATTCGCAAATCTATATGGTCTATAGCCAGCATGAAAACCGAATGCGTATAGCCGGTGACTTGCTGCCGGAAGACTCGATGCATGTGAAGGTCAGGGGAGACGGACAATGGAGTATGCTGCCTTGCCTCTTCAACCGTACCACACCGATCTCCGAAGCGCTCGCAAGTTATTTCCAGAAAGCGCAACCGGGCGACATCATCAAGGCGCATGACCGCTTTGCCGTCTTCTCCGAGGATAAGAGATGGGAAGGAAACCTCATTGCTCTCCGGCCGGGAGAAGGATACCTCTTCCGACGTCTGGGATTGGGCTCGGTTGTAATACCGTTCTACCACCAGACTACGACGCCGGCACCCAAGAAGATGAGCAAGCAGGAAGATGCACAATCAACCCTGTTCTCGAACCCCAAGGCTGCGACTAACATGACCATGATTGCGAAGATAGAGCGGTCGGCTGTCAGCACGCAACCCTCACCTATCCGCGTATATGTAGGGGATGAGTTGGCAGGAGTGTCTGAACCAATCGACTCTCTCTATTTCATTACAATCCAGTCCGATATGAGCGGCTCACCGGTTCGCTTTGAAACAGAGAATGGCACCCCATTGACCATCTTCAATAATCCATCTTCTGTTCATTATGCTCCTGATGCACATCACGGATCGCTTCTGGAACCCGTCATTCTCGTTCCCGAGAATCCGAGCCGCGTGTATAAGATCATTGAAAATAACCATGTAGTAATCATCCGAAACAATGAAAAATATGATGTTACAGGTAAGAAATTGTAAGCTTATACTCCTTTGCACCATGCTGCTTTTGGCAGTGGGTTGCAAGAAGGAGAATAATGATCCCCTAACGCTTCAGGGGAACAAACCGCGTCCTACTTGGCTGGTTTCCGATAGTTTGGATATGTTGTCTTCTATGACCGTGGTCGTCCAAGTCACATCTCTTGAAGGGCAAGCCGTCGATGACAAGGTGGTAGGTGAATCTGATATGCTCGCTGCTTTCGTAGGAGAGGAATGTGTGGGTGTAGCCGAATATAAAAAAGGGCTCTTCTTTCTCTACCTCTCTATGCAGGAGGGCGAGGTCACGCTGCGTTACTACTCTGCGCATTTCTCCAACCTGTTTGAAGCGGAGAAGGCCTTTGTCTATCGCAATGATTCGTTCCTGGGAACGGTTGCCAAACCCTTCACTCCTCAATGGAAACTAAGCCGTTGAGAAGTAGTAAGGATAGTATAAGTAGCAACGCAAATAAAGGAAAAATCGCTCTAACGGGCGATTTTTCTGTTTTTATTTGCATTTTTCAGAAAAAAGTCGTATCTTTGCAGCCTATTTGAATAAAGATTAGATGGAAAAGAAATTGTTTAACTTTGTGACTTTGTCCTTTGTGACTTTGTTGCTTATGTTTACGGCGTGCCGTAAACAAGAAACTCCTTTTCAATACAACGTGGATAAGTTTTATGACCTGGAGATCCTCCGATACGATGTGCCGGAGTTCGATGCCTTGACGCTGCAACAGAAGCAGTTGGTGTACTGCCTTTCCGAGGCGGCGTTATGGGGACGCGATATCCTCTTTGACCAGAACGGTCGTTACAACCTGCGTATTCGTCGTGCGTGCGAGGCGCTGTACCTCAACTATCCGTACGATACGGACAACGAAGAGTTCGCAGCCTTCGAGCGCTATCTCAAACGCGTGTGGTTCTCCAATGGTATTCACCACCACTACAGCGAAGACAAGTTCCTGCCGGAGTTCAGTCAGAAATGGTTCGAGACAGCTTGCGCCGATGCCGGCGTGCAGTATGACGCAGCGATCCTACCCGTTATGTTCGATCCCGCTGTCATGCCCAAGCGTACCACTGCGCAGAACGGCGTGGACCTCGTGGCTAATTCGGCAGGAAACTACTACGGCGAAGGAATGACGCAGAAAGAGGCGGAGGCGTGGTATGACGCGCATAAGGACAACAGCCCTGAACCGCTGTGGATAGGCCTCAACTCCCAACTCGTCAAGAACGCCGAAGGTAAGGTTGAAGAGCGCGTCTATAAGGTAGGCGGACTCTACGGCGAAGCGCTGGAGAAAGTGGTGTACTGGCTGCGCGAAGCACTCCGATATGCCGAGAACGACCAGCAGCGCGAAGTCATCAACAAACTCATTGCTTTCAACGAGACGGGCGATCTGCAACTCTTCAACGAATACTGCATCGCTTGGGTCAAGGACCTCGACAGCCGCGTGGACTTCGTCAACGGTTTCACCGAGACCTATTCCGACCCGCTCGGTATCACCGGTACCTGGGAGTCAATGGTTAACTTCAAGGACCTCGTAGCTACCAAGCGCGCACAACTCATCTCGGACAACGCGCAGTGGTTCGAAGACAACTCGCCTACCGCGAAGAAATTCAAGAAAGAGGAAGTGAAAGGTGTGAGTGCCAAAGTCATCACGGCCGCTATCCTTGCCGGCGATTGCTATCCTGCTACGCCGATCGGTATCAACCTGCCGAACGCTAACTGGATCCGTAAGACCTACGGTTCCAAGTCCGTCACGATTGACAACCTGATGCACGCTTACAACGAGGCGGCGAAAGGCAACGGTTTCAATGAGGAATTCATGATCGACGATGAGATACGCGAGATCTACTCGAAATACGGCGCGCTGTGCGGCGACCTGCATACCGACCTCCACGAGTGTGTCGGACACGGTTCGGGCAAGCTGATGCCGGGTGTGACCAAAGATGCACTCAAAGAGCATGCTTCGACCATCGAAGAAGCCCGCGCAGACCTCTTTGGACTCTATTATCTCGCCGATCCGAAACTCGTAGAACTGGGTCTGCTCCCGAATGAGGAAGCCTATAAAGCCGGCTATTACCAGCAACTGATGAACGGCCTGATGACCCAACTCGTGCGTATCGAGCCGGGCAAGGATATCGAGGAAGCGCATATGCGTGATCGCCAGTTGATTGCCAAGTGGGTGTATGACCATGCAGACGGCGAGTTGGAGATCATCGAGCGCGACGGTAAGCACTACCTGCAGATCAACGACTACGAAGGCGTACGCCGACTCTTCGGCGAACTGCTCGCGGAGATTCAGCGCATCACCTCCGAAGGAGACTATGCTGCTGCGAAGAATATGGTCGAGACCTATGCGGTGAAAGTCGGTCCGGCATTGCATAAGGAGATCTTAGAGCGCTATGCCGAACTTCATCTCGCGCCGTACAAAGGTTTTGTCAATCCTGTCTATAAGGTGACGCGCGACAAACAAGGAGCCATCACCGATGTGAAACTCGACTTCACGGAAGGCTATATCGACCAACACCTTCGTTACAGCCGCGACTATAGTCCGCTACCGGATGTCAATTAAACTTCCTATATCGAAATCTATAGCGAACAGAGTCCTGTTGCTGCAAGCTATCCATGGAGATCCGCTTATGCGGGTCTCTTCGGGTATGCCGGATGATGTGATAGTCCTCCATGAGGCCTTAGAGGCGCTGCAGCAACATAAGAAAGGCGAACCGCTGACTCTCTACCTAAAAAACTGCGGAACCGCCTTGCGCTTCTTGCAAGTTCATATCGCGAAATGCTATCCCGGCGAACCGATCACCCTCACCGGCGACCCGCGCCTCATGGAGCGAGACGGAAAACCAACTTCGCAAACCCAGTCTGCCCTTATTCTTCACGGTGAAGACATCCCCGTAGAAAAAAACGAAAGCCCCTACATTACGATGTCGCGTAAAATCGCTGAGGCTTATCCGAACGTGGAGTTAGAACGCGATTGGAGTTCTGCGGCCTTCTGGTACGAATACATCGCTATTCATGGCGGCGAGTTGTTGCTGGAGAGCCTTAAGCGAAATAGTCTCCAAGGCGATAAGATGGTGGCGCAATTATATAATCACTATTTCGGAGTGATCACGTCCTACTTGCCGGAAGGAGTGAAGATATCCAAATCGTCCGTCCCTGTCAGAGACCAAGTGGTAGCGATCGATTTTGAGAACATTCCCGATCTTTACCCGGCGATAGCATTGACCTGCGAACGCTTAAAGCTGAACTTTCAGGCTACCGGAACTTCCCGGCTGCGGTTCAAGGAATCCAATCGTCTGCGGTCAGTCCGTTTACATGAAGTAAATAACGACCACCGCATGGCCATGGCTCTCCTATGCGCGGACTATCCGGTGTCTATCGAAGAGCAAGCCTGTATCGCGAAGAGTTATCCGAATTTTGCGCCCCAACATATCACGCCCATCAAAGGTGTCAATGACGATAACTTAGGCAAGAAGCATGCCCTTTCCAAACTCATCCATGCCGCTACTTCCGAATATGTCTGGCTGCACGATGATGATATCGTTTTGCCGCCTGCTTGCGCAAAGGTAGTGGCCTTAGAGGGCGACCTGCTTATTCTGCCGCTGAAGATGGAAAGCGAAAACGCAGCGCCTTCGCTCTTGGAACGCCTTCAGATAGCCGAATATGCAGCGATTCAGGAGTTGACGATGCGTACCGCCAAGCGAAATCAAGCCATCATGTGCTCCGGTGCGAACCTCATCGTTCGTCGCGAGGTATGGCTCGCCTGCGAAGCCGATATCCATCCGGAGATTCCTTCGGGCGATGATATGTTCCTGCTCGAAGCTGCCAAGCGTCGCGGATACCAAGTCCGCGTGATTGACACTCCTGACTACACGGCCATCGTTCGTCCCCTCACTTCCTGGCGCGCTTTCTTCCGTCAGCGTATGCGCTGGGCAGGCAAAGCACCGCACTATACGGATAAAGACATCCGTCGGTACGGAGCCATCGTCGTAGCGGCCAATATCGCCCAGATACTCTTCTTCCCGATCATCCTCATCAAATTTCCGATAGAGTATCGCCTAATTCGTGCGCGAGAGAAAACCTACACCGTACACCATACACCGTACACCAAAAAGCCACGCACTCCGTGGTACGTGGCTCTTTTGCTCGAAATACTATATCCTATCTACATGCTTGTTGCCTTTTTCGGTGGACTCGTACGCACCAACCGATGGTAAGCAGCAGCATCAATCCCCACGTCACATCTCCGATAGGCTGCTGATCCAGGAATGGTTCATCATCCTGCCCATAGTCGTCCCAACCGTCTTTCTTCATGCGTGCGGCAACAGCATTCGGACCGTTGTCCTCAATCACTTGTTGCATGTTTTGAAGCGTGTTGTCTACGGACAAATTATGCTTTTCCAGTCGTTGTACCGGAGTGATAATCATCATAGAGGTGGACACCGTATTTTGCGCTATCGCGCGAGTAGGGTTACTGTGGTTGTAATTACTTCCTGTATAACCGCCACTACCGCCTCCGATGAACATAGGCTCCGCAGAGGATGTGGTATGGATAGTCATGGAAAAACCGCCAGTGCCTTGATGGGTTGAGTACGAACTCGGTTGCGGAGTTTGTATCGTTATCTGACGCCGCGTCAGCGAAGTGGGACGCATCGTAGGCGCCACGATACCACTGACACCGGAAGGCGCATGGTTAGAAGAGGGTATGACAGCCGGAGCCGAGACATGTACATGCTGCTCCATCTTGGGCGTCTTAAGCACAATAATAACGACCGCACCCCACGCAATAAGTAATATTCCGACGAAGAGGAATACCCTCAGTTTACGAACTTTTTGACGTTCATTATAAACCTCGAACGCGCTTCTTATATAAAGGATTGGATTCATATGTTTACGTGCATTTAGAGGTTAATGAACAATAGTACGCAAGAGGGCATTGGCTCCCTCGGAGTGAATACGTATCTGGTAAACACCGATAGGCATGTGGTACGTCACGGATGTCGCTCCATGCGAATGTCGGTTCAGTACAAGCCGACCGTTCATGTCGTAGATATAGATATCTGCCGTTTCCGGTAGTCCGGTGAGCATGACGGATCCCTCTCTGCCGACAGCATAAATACCGTTGAGCAGGTTGTCTGTGCCGGTCGGTGTGTCTTTCTTCACTACGACAAACAGACTGAAGCGAGCATCGTTCTGACTGCGTGTGCCTGCAAACGAATAGGTGTCCTCCAACAAGTCTGTGTGTTGACCGGTTACATTATCCGTCAGGTAGATGTGAGCGAATGCGCCGAGGTGGTAGCGTCGGTCAATGGAGAACGTGTACTCCGCATTCGCCGGCATGCGTACGCCTACCGGTACAGGCTTGTTCAAACTGTCCGGATGGGTAGCCAGGAAGGCCATGCGCATCGCATCTTCTTGCAGCGTATAGAGTTTGAGCGAGTATGCCGAACCGAACTCTTTACTCAAGTCTGCCTGCATGTCATACGCAGCCGAGTAGTCTTCGCCAATCGCCATACCGCAGTTATCCGTAGCGTTATTGCCGTTCAGCAATACGCCGAAATGTGTAACCGGTGCTTTCTGCTCGGCACGCATATAAGCCGGGGCAGAAGTCGCTCGGTGATCGCGGTTGAAGGTCAACGTGGACTCTTCTCCGGAGTTATGCGTATCGTCACCCGCCTGGATGAAGAACGTCGTGAACGGAGGTAGATCCTGCAGAGCCACCCGCTCTTGGGTGTAGTCTGTACGCGTTCCATTGATGAGCGTTACGTACGGAATAGTGCCTGCATCATTGACCCACCATCCCGGATGCTCCGGATCTTCAACCAACCTTCCTGTCGTAAGTACGCCGCCGGCATCCTCATCGAGGTGGTTTTGACCATAGGTGGTCAGATACGGGTTAGAGAGGAAGTTCCATCCGCGGTGGTTAGCGCGAATCGTATTGTCTCCCCACGCATGGATAGCCGTTGTTTTGGTGGCAGGTTCGCCTTCTGCCAGCGAAGCGTCCGCCATAGGGAAGATCAACTCGCGTTGTTCGTGGCCTGCTTTCTTGGCTACGGCTAAGGTATAGCCGACACCCGGTTGCAGTTCCGTGCCTTCGAAGTTCTTCCAGTTGGATGCGGTACCTAAGTTCTGCGCACGAGACTCACCGTCGTAGTAGCGAATCATGAAGTCTTCGCCATAGATAGCCGGTCTGCCGTCGCCGAACGTTACATCCTCTAGACGCACTGGATACGGAACAGCGAATTGGTAGAAGCGGTTGGTGCCAACACGTACTTGCTGACGAATAGCGCCGCCGTACTGGTTGCTCAGTGAACCGACAGCTTGTATGTTCGGAACAGCTACATTTACTTTGTCAGCCGCCATTTCCATGCGCATAATCAAGTCGTGTGCTCTATAGTGCGTGCCTGACGGAATAATCAACTGACCACCGCCATAGACGTAGATGTCACGTACCTCCGGCATATCGTTGGTTGCACCGTCTGTTGCCTTGGTCAGTGTTGCGCTGCCCAAAATAGCCACGTCGCAAGTCGCGCACTTCTCACCCTGATTCTTGAACAGGTCGTCTGTCGTCATGTGCGTGCCAGCCTTTACCACAATAGGAATCTTATGTTCCGTAGTGGCAAGAATCTTGGTGTCATCATCCTTGTCGTGTACTTCAATCTTAAGGAGCGAGCACGCGCGTGCATCCAAATCCAGCGGAGTCTTGAAGTAAACGGAAACCGTACCGTCTGCATTTTCAGTTACGGTGTACGCATCGTCATTAATACCAGTCCAGTCGATGTAATTCTCTGCGTAGTCATATTCTGCGATGTCAGAGAATACATGACCGGAGCGGCAATAACCATCAGCAGAACCTCCGACCGGTGTTCCGTTCCATTCCTCGCAAAGGGTAGCGAAGGAAGTGGTGTTGGACGCTACGGCATGCATACCGTCTAAAACGGTGTTCTTGCGAACAAGCATATAACGGTTGGTAGAGAACGGAATGATACTATCCGTACATAATTCATGGAAGCCTGTGCCATCGTTTAACTCTTGCGAAACACCGTTAATTATATATTTGGTTTCAATTTTTTCTACCAAACCGTCCGTATCTGCTGGATCTGCCGATGTGCCGGCGCCGAAGAGATCAATCGCCTCCCATTGTCCGGTAGCCGGATTATAGCGCTCCATAATCATGGAGTCATCGCCGTTGAAGACGAACTGGTTGTTACCATCAGCATCCGGTGTTTGGAAGGTAGTGTAATCGCCCAAACAGAACCAGTTAGGAATCTCCATCGCCTCCATATCCGAATAATGGTATTCCATCTCGCCAATGGTGAAAGTGATACATTCGCGCAATTCGGTATTGCGGGCGGCTGTAGATGATGTAGATCCTTTGTTGTTCGACCAGAAGATTAATTCCGTGCCGGAAGGAATCTTCAGTTTCGGATATTGTTCGCGCAGTTTGCTGATGGTACGTAGTTCTACATATCCCAAATCACCTGTCTTTGTCGGCCATTTTCCATCTGTTGTACAGTTACAACGCACACGGATATTTGTGAGATCCATATCATGGCCGGTTCCGTTGAAAATAGCGAACAACTTCATGTTAGAGGCTGCCTCGAAGTACTTGGAGAAGAACAGGTCATTGGCTGCCGTTCCGGTAGAAACGGTATTTCCTTCGCTCAAGTCAATAGTGATGGTTCCTTCCAAATCGTGCTCTATAGTAATCTTGCCGTCTTCCGTGACGCCCACGATATCAATGCTCGGTTCTTTAACCTCCAATTCGTATTGTAGCACAGCGGCGCAGTACGGCATTGCTTTTGTCAGACGCAGCGTAATAGTGGTAATACCTGTTCCGACAATCGTTACTTCACCTGCGGCATCTACCGTAGCCACCGCCTCGTTTGTGCTGGAGTAGGTAACTGTACCGCTTGACTCGTGCACTTTGCTGACCGTGTTGATAAACGGTGCGCTACCCTTGGTCTTGACTACGTTTGTGCCTAAGTCGAATGACCATTCCGGATCTTCACAAGCTGTACATACCGGACTGGTAGCATAATAGCGTGTACCCGTAGAACCTTTATAGAGCGTGATGCTGTTCAATGCAGCAAGTGTCTGAGAGGTATAATAACGGATGAAATCGTAGTCTTTATTGGCTCCTAAATAGTAGTTCGTGGATCCCGAAGCCGTATTATTCAGGAACTTATAGTCTCCATAGTCCCCCGGATCTCTCGTTAGCACGAAGGCTGAACCCGCATTGGCATTATAGGTAATATTAGTACCGCTGGCTGCGAGGTATGCCCCCGCATTCGCATTGTACAAGTACGCATATCCGTCCACATCGTAAGAGAGGTGCCAAATCTGTGTAGCAGCAGGACTCGAAATAGTCGTTTGCAATGAATTATAAGCCTCTGTATAGGCAAGACGACAGCTTGAGGTAGTTCCGTAGGTAAGCAATCCGAAGCTGTCATCGCTTTTAGCAACTAATATTGCATAGTCGCCCTCCTCAGGCGTAGATGCATTTTCGCACGTGTAGTCATCGGTCGCTCCGCCTTCATCCAACGAACTATATACGGCATACAGCGTCACATTGTTCGCGGTCGGTATATAAGGAGTTCCTGCTACGCCGATGATGCTTGCAGTCGTGTTTGTCTCTCCGACTAATGCAGTCTCGCTCCATCCGATGAAGGTCCAATCTTCCGCACAAGCAGCCGACGGTTCAGCCTTCGGCAACGTAATTCCGTCGCCACGACTCGGCTCGGTTAGCGATGCTACACAAGTACCCGTACCGGCATCAAACAGTACCGTATAAGGAGCTACTATCCATTGCGCGGTCAGGGTAAGCGAGAGTCTCAAGTCTTGAACCGTCGCCCCAGCGTTGTATAAGGTGCCGTTCTGGTCTTTCCAGTTGGTAAACAGATAACCCTCGCGCGTCGGTGCATCGCAAAGTTTCCAATCGCGTTCGCATTCACCGTCGACTACATTGCCGCAACCCTCTGCCAGCGTACCGCCGTTCGCGTTATAGGTAATATTGACAGAGTAGCAAATACAACTCGGGTTGGTGTTATATACCGTCGTTCCGGCATCGCCTTTGGTGAGCGCCCCTTCTGACGCATAAGAAGAGAATCGGTCTTTCTGGTTGGTGTTGAACATGAAGTAGCGCCCGCTTGATGAATTGCGAAGTGTAATAGATGTTCCTTCTTCCGTTACCGTCCATTCACTCGCACTTGCCAAGTCGGTAGTAAACTTCAATGTGGTATTGTCTGCGGAGTTATGCACATACGTATCATTCTCTCCATGCCAGCAGAGATATTTCTTGTCATTCGAGGTGACAATGCTAAAGCGTGCCGCGTCTGCCGCATCTGTTGAAGCATCCATGTAGGTGTTCGAACCCGTGCGAGCCGCTACATAATAGGTCACGTCATTATGGGTATAACTGAGTGTGAATCCGGAAGCACTACCGCCTGTCGTCTGCGAATAAACGGCATAGAGTGTGGTCTCTTCTCCGTTATACAATGTACCTGCGGCATACAGCGTCGGACGTACTTCTGTCTCTGCTGTAGCAGCCGTAGCCCAGCCAGCAAATACATACTCTGGATCACAACCCGAGTTTGCTGTTGCTGTCGGCAGTGTCACGCCTCCATTCCATACCGCCTCGGTGAGCGTACTCGTTGCGCAAATACCCGTTCCCTTTTCGAAGGTAAACGTACGCGGAGTCTTGGGCGTAAATACCGGCGTTACGGTAATATCTGCATCCGGCATCGAGAAGGTATACGTGCATTCGGAAGTTTCAGTCGTGGAAACAACCGGCGAGGTTGTAATACCGCCGCACTCATAGCCCTCATCGGCTGTCAGCGTGATGGTCACTGTACCTCCTTCATCGCAACGCGACTTGTCGGAAACGCCGGAACCATGCTCCACTTCCGCTACCGTAATGGTATGTCCGGAGCAACTAAATACAGAGGTGTAATGGGCGGTACCACCACCGTCAACGGTAACAGAAATACCTGCTATACGGCGGTTCCCTGATGTTCCGCTTTGGGTAAATGTTACCGAAGATGCTTCTCCCGTCCAAGTCGGTTCTACATATCCCTCTGCTTCAATCTCATTGCTTCCGTCACTAGAACCGAATGTGAAGGTTATACCGGTGATGTTGCCCGCATCTGAAGCCACCACGCATGAACCTCCTCCATACCAGCGGATAGCATTTCCGTTGGTGTAGAATTGAGTGTCACTACCACCTTTTGTGAAGGTTACGGATGTGTGTGTTCCTATCGCAATAGATATATCTTCCACGACGGTGTTTGAGGTGTATATGTCGCTGAAAGTAACACTTTCTGTCCCACTTCCGCTGCCTCCTTCATTATGACGATATACGGCATGGTAATCCTGATCTCCTGTAGCCGTGAAGTCACTTATCCAAATATGCGATTCGGTGTTGCTTGCAGGCAGAGCCGTCGTCCACCAACCCACAAACGTATAACCCTCGCAAGCCTCCGGATTAGACGGTACGGAAGGCAAATTGCCGGACACAACGGTTTGAGCAGAACCGATAAGGCTCTCGCCGTTGTAGAACCGGATGGTATAAGTCGGCTTCGGCGTCATGATCACCGTGACAGTCACATCGGCGTCAGGCATAGTGAACGTACGTGTGTTACCTTCACCGCTCAACGAAACGCCGGAAGCTGTCACGCTGCTGAGGTCATATGTAGCATCCGGAGTAATGACGATAGTAACCGTCTCTCCATATTCCACGCTCTGCGGACTGGTGCTCTGTCCATTTATCGTAACTGTAGCGCCGGTCGGAGCAGGAGTGAAGATTACATCGTGGCTGTTCTTCTGCCATACAGCATAGAGATGGGTGTTGGAGGTTAAGGTAACGCTTGCGCCGTCATCATACTCTTTGCTGCCGCTCGGTGACGTTGCCCATCCTTGGAAGGAATATCCTGTTTGCGAGAAACTATTTGCCGTCAGAGCGGTTGCCGTATTATACGGAATAGTCTGCGTTGCCGTTGCAGGATCTGCCCCTTCATAGTTTGCATGGAACGTAACAGTTACTTCTGTTGGCGCAGCACACGAAGTCGTGTAGTCGCTAATCGTTGTTGTGCTGCCAGCGGAATACTTGTAGAACTTGAAGGTCGTTGTTGAAGTACTTGCAGAAGTATAACCTCGGAAATCATCAGTATTATACAAAGCGAGATAACGATCCGTATATGAATCATTCGTTACCAATTGGTCGTTGCTATCAAACAGCCACAATTTGCGATTTGCTGTGCCAACGCGTATGTTCGTATTACTGCTGCTGGCTGCTGTAGTATTTGACCCTAACCAATGCTCACTATCTCCATTAGGATAGAACGTAAAGCCCTCTGAATTATTTCCAGATATATTCCACTTTAAGTTATTACCAACCGTAGCTGTGATTTTGCCAGCAGAAATGGTTACGCTGGAAGCCGAAGGTGATGCATTAGCAACAGTATTTGGCAATGCTCTTGAACCACTATTATTCGTGCCCACAATCACAAATACATCCGAACTCGTTAGTGATGTAATAGCCGTTTCCGACCAACCTTCACTACCTCCACCGCTGGTCGTTTCCGTAGCAAACACTGCATAGTAACTTGTCCCGTTTATAGGCATCGTCTTCGTAGAAGCATCCGTGAAGAGATCTCCCGGAGCGGTGTCGTCGCTGCTATAGTTTGTTGTAGCTGTCCAGCCCTGGAAGGCCTTTCCGTTACAATCGATACTCGGATTAGCGATACCGACAAGTTCCTCTCCTGCATAATTCTGCTCGGTCGTAGGATTGCCGTTCACATACCAGTTAACGGTATATTTCGTCTCCTCGGTCATCGTGACACTAACGGTCACATCCTCATCCGGCATGGTGAATGTGTGTGCGTTGCCGGAACCGCTAACTGCAACATATCCACTGCCTCCGCTGACGGATACGGTACTTACAGTAAAGTGTGAATTGGTCGGAGTGATAGTTATCGTTACCGTCGACCCGAAGTCCACATTCGTCACAGGTGAACTACTGCTGCTGTTTACTGTAAATGTGCCACCGCTCGCCGGCTGACTGAACGTAACGCTGTGTTTGTTCACCTGCCATACAGCATAAAGCGTAGTGGCGGTGGTAATAGTGATAGAAGCGCCGTCATCATACTCCTTGCTGCCGCTCGGTGAACTTGACCAACCTTGGAACGTGTAACCCGTACGCGAGAAACTATTCGCGGTCATGCTCTGCGCCTCACCGTAGGTGAAGTTCTGCGTTGCTGTTGCAGGGTCAGCTCCTTCGTAGTTCGCATTGAAAGTAAGAATAACTATGCCTTTGACGGTAATGGTATTCGATACTACGTCCTTCGGGCAGTGTGTGCCGTCTCCCGGCCATTGAGCAGTTATCGTAGCTGTACCGGCGCTGATAGGTGTCACCTTACCAACTTCATCAACTTGTAATACAGAAGTGTTACTAGAAATGAAAGTAGGTGTGCCGTAGCCCGCACCAATGGTTGGCGTAACTTTTCCACCACCTGCTGTCAACGGTGTTGAGTAAGTGAATGTCGGGTCAGCCCAAGACTCACAGCCTACAGGTGTAGCGGTGTCTTCATCGGCAGCGCTCTCGCAGATGGAAGAGGTCGCATTGGCGACAACCGAAGTAGTGTACTCCAGACCGTTAACCAGACCTGTAATGACACAAGTGTTCTTAGAACCAGAAAGGGTAACAGCCCCTATTTCAGAGTCGCCACACTCGGTGGTGTAACCGACACCCTTACTGATAGTTACCGTATAACCATTCGTTGCATTAAGATCATTGTCCCACGTAAGCGTTATAGTTCCATCGGATGGCGTAGCAGTAACGCTTGGTGTTGCGAGGTTGCCTGTACAATGACAGTCATCAGGATCGCTATCGTACGTTGTAGAACCACCTCCGCTTCCGGAAGACCACATGATGGATACGGAAGTCAAGTACATCGCGCCGCTACTGGAGCGCATGCCGATATACTCATAATCACCAGAAATGGTAAGTTCAGTGGATGTGCCTTTAACAATAGTTCCAAGCAGCGTTCCTTGTGATGAACTATACAAATCTGTAGCATCAGAATAAGCAGAATTCTTACCATAGATATTTAGCGTTCTTCCTGCAGCCGTTTCTGAATGCCATGTAACGGTAACCTTCTTTGCCTTGCCGCCCGAAGCAGTAGTTACTATACCTGAGTTACTATTATTTGAACGGAGCTGAATAGCATTGTTACCACCAGCACTATTGCCTGCATAAACAGCATCAGATGTTACTGTCTTCCCTGACCAATTTGAGTAGGTCGTTGATCCATTTGTCACCCCGGTAGTTGCACGTGTCAAATCATCTGTCACATCTTCTTTCTTTGCGCGTTTTGGCGCGCTACTAATGGTTGCCTTGGCATAAACGGCATAGATGATGCCCGCAGAGGACGTTGTGGTGACATAGTCAGGCTTTGTGTTAGTCTCGCTGATTTGCGTTGTTGACCAACCATCGAACGCCCAATTTGTGCAAGCGGCATCCTCCGCAGACTTGAGCGGCAATGTATATGAGCCGGAGAGGTTATTTATAATTGTAGTTTCGCCATTACGATAGAGAGAAATGCTGTAGGACGATACCTCGCCTCCAAAAGTGTTGTCTATTGAAGCAAGCGTGACGGTCTCTCCGGCATGGTTTCCCCAAAGGTATTCGGCTAAGTCAGGGTAGTCAATGAATGGGTTACGATTTCCCTGTACAGTCTGCATGCCATTGTTCCGATCAATCTCCTTCTTCGAAACAGGATCTTGACGATGCCATTTCATTAAAAGGGCGATAGAGTAGTCCGTCAAACCATAGTTGGCATCGGTAGCGTTGAACATCTTTTTCCCGTCACCTGAGGCAGCTAGATCCACTCCATTAGAGTTTCCATGCTTGTAACGCACAGCCATATACATGTACATTCGCGCAAAGTCGCCTTTATATTGATCTTCGGGTTCAAACGCTGTGCTGGTAATAGTAGTTGTAATGGTTGAAGAACCTTTGACGTTTTCTACGGTGATAGACTTTGCGTTGCCTAATTTACCCGTGCCCCATGTTGCAGCGCCGGATCCAACTTCACCAAAGATATAGTTACTACGCATACCATTTACCTTACCATCCGTAGGAACGATATGTCCAAGGTCGTAGTCAGCAGGTGACACATCGTTAAACCAAGACTTAGGCAAGGAATGTTCTCGGTTGTAACAGTCGCACACGTTATCGTAATTGCCGCACTGATCTGAACTATAGGTAAACGTGCAACCACCATACATATCCCAGATTTTACCGGCTTTAGCATGATCGGCAGGATATACATCAGTAGTTTTGTAGGCTTTCCAAAGTTTATCGTAATTCATATTTTTTGGACCAGCTGACGCAATGGTGTACAGAGCATCACGCAAGGTTGTGCCGCTCCTGCCATCGATCGAATTGTAGTACGTTTGGTCTATTGCAAAACTGCTGCTCCAAGCGCAAACGAGCGCGAGAGCGATGGTCAGTATGTACTTTGTTGTTTTCATTTTCATCTGTGTTTTAAGGTTTAGATTAATGGAATACGGCATAATACGTTACATCAGCATTTACCGCCGAACCGGCAGAGATGATTGCCGGCGCAGATGAACCGGTGTGGTGTTCGGTCGCTGTCCAACCGTAGAAGGTCATACCGTCGTTTGCACCCGGTGTCTCTGTAGGCAATACAAGTGTTTCGCCCGGAGCATAATCTTGCGTAGTAAATACATCACCGCAAGCCATGTATGTTACCGTTTTAGGAGCAACAACTGTGATCTGATAAGTATTGGTCTTCGTTTCGCCACCTTCCGTGTAGGATACAGTCACGGTCTTGCTGCCCGCCGAACTCATATCAGGAGTGGATACAGTGTTGGGAGTAACGGTTTTATCCGAACAATTGCTGTAGTTTGCCGTAACGACCAAGCCTTCGGATGTAAAGGTCTCGTTGGTAACAAAAGTCGTCTTCGCGCCTGTGGTGGTCAGCGTTATACCAGTGAGCGTACATGTTTGACAAACAGTGGTGTAGTCCTTGTAACTACCGCCGCCACTGGAACCACCGGCTTTCTTGTAGAGAGATATCGCGCCACCGGTAGTTGTAGCATAACAAGCAAAACCATAAGTGCCATTCTTTCGGAGATTAGCATTTACGCTTGCTGTCGCATTGGCTTTGTTTACAAATTCGTATGTTGACGAACCAGAAACCGTCCACAAAGACTTATTGTCGGTACCATCGGCGAGCAATTGTGCTTTATTCTTAGCACCCGTACTTGCTGCGTATTTAGATGCACTTGCATTGTAGAGTGTCCAATAATCATCACTTGCTGCAATATGCCAAACAATCGATGCGTCAGGGTTAGAGATTTTGTTATTCGTGGCAGTCACAGCAGAATACTGCAATCTGTCACTCGTAACAGTATTATTCATTGCACTACCGTCATATACTATCAGATAGTCGCCTTCGGTGAGAGTTCCGCTATATAGTTCATATTCATCATTCGCCTTCTTTGCGCGTTTGGGTGCGCTACTGGGAGCCGGTGTCGCATACACTGCGTAATACGTCGCCACGGAATAGGCGTCACCTGTACTGGCAAAGGTCGGTGCTGTAGTTGCATGGCTATAGTCGCTGATAGTACACCAGCCAACGAATTTCTTGCTTTCCGAACAATCCTCAGGATCTGCTGGCAAGGTAATCTTATTGTCAACGGCGACATTTGTAGCATGTGCACTACCGTTTGCCATCCACGTAACAGGGTGTAAACCGTACGCAAGAATCTCTACATCGCCGGTAACAGAAGTTATTGAGAATGTTGTGCCTGAATAGGTGAAGTCAGAACCATACGTGAGCGTGTTACCTCCCATCGTAACATCCCAACATGCAGCATTGGCAAGCGTGTAACCTGCGTCTGGAGTAATAGTTAGATTAAGAGACGCGTTTTTGTTAACGGTTCCATTTAGTTCCGCTGTGCAATTCTCGCCCAACATGCCATAACTATACCGGTTCTTGGTCCAAACAGCAGTGATGGTAATGTTATTGCTTGCGGTGCCGCTAATAGCTGAAGCGTTGATGGTCAACGTTTTTTTGTCACTGCTCAAAGTATAGTGCGTGCCGCTTGTGAGTGTTGTACTGCCGCACGTCACTGTCAGGCTGGTGAAGTCGTACGTTGCATCGGTCGGAGTGATGGTAGCCGTGAGTGTGTTGCTGTTTTCAATGCACGATACACTCGGAGTAATCGTACAGCCTGTGCCATTGGTGATCACATTATGGCAATCTATACCTCCATTGTACTTGAAACTGATGTTTCCGCTACTCTCAGTAATGTCCGACAACGCGCAGCCGGTGGCGGGGGTGTATATTTTCTTGCCTCCCGTTCCGGGGAAGGGGTCCGTTGCGGCACCGTAGTTCTCGGTTTTTCCGTCTGCCGGTACAATCGTATAGCGCAACGTCCCTGCTGTATTGTTCAGGTCATTGCTATTCCAGCGCGTAGCGTTGTAGGTCACTTTCCACACCACCATGCCGTGTCCGGGCAGGTACTGGTCATAACCGCTTTTCTGGCGGTTCTCAAGATAATAAACTGTACTGGTATTGGTGCATGCCACGCGTGAAGCACCGCCGGTGATTTGGTAATTGTCATTCCAAGCTGTAGTCAGAGTTACATTCTTTACCTCGTCTTTGGCAAGGAACTTCGGCGTCATCCATCCCATGAAATACTTGTCATAAACACTATACAACGGCGGGTACATACCTGATCCGTTGTACGAGCCTTGATCCATCAGCGTCCATTCGCCGGGAGTGACTCCATTGTCTGAGTTCGTTCCATAGTCTGTGTCGTAATAGTCCGGCAATCCTATGACATGACTGAACTCGTGAGCAAACGTACCCACACCATCGCTGTTTGAACCCGACTTACCGGACAACTCTGCACTACAGGCATAGTGACCGAGTGTCTTCCCGTTATATTTGAGAGTTCCGGATACATATTGACTGTATATCTCCCAACTATGAGGCCATATAGTATTTGCCGGAGCACCGGCTGCCTCTCCATAACCGGCATATATGACATAGATATTATCTACTTTGCCGTCGTTATTGGTGTCGTAGTTACTGAAGTCACAACCGTCTGCATAGGCTTTTGCACAGGCATCTACGACCATCTGATCCGGGTGTTCGTCATTTCCGTCACTATCATTGCCTCCGTAATATGCCATGTTTTGGTCTAATGTATAGGGACCAAACACGTCAAACTCCGGCACATAAGTGTTTCCGGATGATTGCTTGAAATAGTCCTGCACCGATGGGAACGAACCATTCAGCAGGTTATCAAAGAAGGCATTGTTGTGAGTGGATTTCATCGACTTGTCGCTGAAATTGACAAGAAGCACCAATAATTTAGTCGGTTGTATAGCACCATAGTTTTTGCGGACCCTTGCTGCTCCTTTGCGCTGCGCAGCCGCTTTGCGGCGTGCAATAACTTGCTTGCTGGTAGGAGATTGTTTGTCTGATATTACGAACGTTCCATCCTCCTGCTCGATGGCTATTTTTCCGTCTTGGGTTTCCCAGAAATGGTAGAACTCGTCACCAATAAGGCGGACATGAACAGATGTTCCGTCAGTTAATGTACGTTCCTGCCACCCGCGATAGGCCGGCACTGCCCATGCCGATAGGGTCAGCATGGCGCTTAGAAAGAAGGTTAAAGTGTGTTTAGCGGTATTCATAATAGATTGTTTGTTTTTTGTGGAGTATAGCGGACTCTATGTTTCGTGGAGTATAGCGGACTCGAACCGCTCACCTCAACACTGCCAGTGTTGCGCTCTAGCCAGATGAGCTAATACCCCTCGCTTGAGCTAAGGCTCGCACGACTACGCGATTACATCGCTCGTGGTAGTGCTACGCCTTGCTCTACGCTCTTCGGTCTGCAAAACTACGTTTTACATCCCGAGGAAAATATATAAATATAAGATCTCGCGCATGTGCGCGTACCTAATTTATTATACTACGCCGCTGAAGCCCATGAAAGCCATAGCCAGAAGGCCGGCTGTCAGAAGGGCGATAGGCGTACCTTTCATCGCCTCGGGTACTTTCGCCAAAGCGAGTTGCTCGCGGATACCTGCGAAGAGGATGAGTGCGAGACCGAAGCCCAGCGCCGTTGCGAAAGCGAACAGCGTACCGGTCAACATTCCGTGCTCTGCGCCCATCGGCAGTTTCTCTGTACCGTTAGCTACGAGAATAGCCACACCGAGAATACAGCAGTTGGTGGTAATCAGCGGCAGGAATACACCCAGCGCCTGGTAGAGCGCCGGACTGACCTTCTTCAGCATGATCTCAATCATCTGCACGAGAGCCGCGATGATGAGGATGAAAAGAATGGTCTGCAGGAACTCAATGCCCCATTTCACCAGCAACATTTGTAACAAATATGTTACAACCGTAGAGAGCGTGAGCACGAAGATAACCGCTGCGCTCATACCCATCGCGGTGTCGATTTTCTTACTTACTCCCAGGAACGGGCAGATACCCAAGAACTGGCTCAATACGATATTATTAACAAATATCGCAGAGATGAAAATTAAAAAGTAAACCATAATTATTTTTTCTGGATTTTGTTAATAATGACCATTAAATATGCCAGTGCGATGAACGCACCCGGAGCGAGGACGAATACCAGTGCGCCGTAGTTGTCCGGGAAGAGTTGGAATCCGAAGCAGGCACCCGTTCCGAGTAACTCACGGATAGCACCGAGAACAGTAAGCGCCAAGGTGAAGCCCAGACCCATGCCGATGCCGTCAAGGGCGCTGAGGCCTACGCTGTTCTTCGCTGCGAAAGCTTCTGCACGTCCAAGGACGATACAGTTCACTACGATCAGCGGGATGAACAGGCCCAGCACGTCATAGATAGCCGGCACGTAAGCCTGCATCACCAGTTGAACCAAGGTTACGAACGTAGCGATGACGACGATGAACGCCGGGATACGAACTTTGTCCGGAATGAGGTTCTTCAGCAGCGAGATCACGGTATTCGAGCAGATGAGCACGAACATCGTAGCCAGACCCATGGACATACCGTTGATAGCGCTGGTTGTCGTTGCCAGCGTCGGACACATACCGAGAACCAGCACAAAGGTCGGGTTCTCTTTCAGAAGACCGTTGGTCAATGTTTTGAATGCGTTACTCATGACGTACCTCCTTCTCTTCAATGATTTCTACTACTTCTTCAACTTCTGTGGCTTGCAGTTGGCTGGCACCGGTGTGCGCTTCTACATCACTGCCCTTGAACTCCGCATAAGCCTGATTGATGGCTTTGAGGAAGGCGCGCGAAGAGATCGTAGCCGCTGTGATAGCATCTATATCACCGCCGTCTTTGCTTACAGCAAACTTACCGTCTGCCTTGCGGCCGATGATGTTCTGATTCGGTTTGTCTGCGTTCTTGAACCAGTGCTCGATATGCGAACCCAGACCCGGAGTCTCTTGGTGCTCAAGCACCTCGTAACCCAAGATGTTTCCGTCAGCATCGAAACCAACCATGATGCGGAACGGACCACCGAAACCGTCAACAGTCGTCTCGATAGCCACGCCATCTTCATGTCCGTCCAACACCGCCAATTTAGCAGCCTCTTGTTTTGCTTTCTTTTGCGCTTCGATATTACCGAGCGTCAGCATGTATACGCCCGCCAGTGCACCGGCAGCCACCATCGCGATGATGGTCAGGCTCAGCGCCATGTTCTTAAATGAACTCTGTAACTTTTCCATAGCTGTCCTCCTTATTTTTTCTTCTCGCCGAAGCGCATCGGACGAATCTTGTTCAACAATGGAACGCACGCGTTCATGATCAGGATAGCGAACGACATACCTTCAGGATAAGCACCCCAGGTACGGATCACCATCATGATGAAGCCGATACCGATACCGAAGATGATCTTGCCCCAAGCGCTCATCGGGCTGGTCACGTAGTCCGTAGCCATGAAGAACGCACCAAGCATCAGACCACCGCTCAGCAACTGGTATGCTACATACTGGTGAGCCTCCATGCCTTCCGGTGTACCGATCCACGCGAAGAGAGCTACGGTAGCGATAATACTTACCGGAATATGCCAGGTGATGACGCGTGTGCAAATCAGGAACAGACCGCCGAGGATCAGTGCCAATGCACATACCTCACCGAGCGAACCGCCCATCGCACCTAAGAATGCGTCACGCAGAGCAGGCAAGTTCTCCATCACACTCAGGTCACCGGTTTTCGCCATGTGCTTGAGGTAATAGAGCGGGGTAGCACCCGTCTCTGCATCCAGATAACTCGTCTCAAAACCCTTTGCCAGCGGCCAAGTGGTCATCTGCGCAGGGAAGGAAATCAACAGGAAGACACGACCTACCAAAGCAGGGTTGAAGGGGTTTTGACCCAGACCGCCGAAGGTCATCTTACCAACACCGATAGCGACAACCGCACCGATGAGTACAATCCACCAGTCGATACTCGATGGCAGGTTGAAAGCGAGAAGCAGACCCGTCAAGACAGCCGAGAGGTCGCCGATGGTCTGACGTTTCTCTTTGAGCACAAAACGACCGATAAGCCACTCGGTCAGCACACAAGCCGCTACGCTGATAGCCGCTGTGATCAGTGCTCCCCAACCGAACTCAATCACGGAAACCACATAAGCAGGAAGCAGCGCGAGAATCACAAGAAGCATGTTCTTGCGTACGCTGTCACCGCCGTGGATGTGAGGAGCCGGAGAAGTAATGAAATTGCTCATATCTTTTTAAATTTCAAATTACAAATTACCAATTACCAATTATTTTGCGGCTTGAGCAGCTGCTGCTCTTTCCCGCAAAATACTGCCCACTTTTGCTTTCGCAGGACGGATACCGTCGAGCAGACGACGATGAGCAGGACAGGTATAGACGCAGCAACCGCAGTCGATACAATCCATCACGTCGTGCTTCTCGCACTCATCCCACATCTCGAGTTGACTCAAACGTTGGAGCAAGTACGGCTCCAGACCCATCGGGCAGGCCTGTACGCACTTACCGCAGCGGATGCAGTTCTCTTCCTCTGCGCGAACACTCTCTTTCTCATCGAGGAAGAGCAGTCCGCTCAGACGCTTGTTAGCCGGCATACCCTCGGTATGATCCATCGCGCGACCCATCATCGGACCGCCGCCAATAATCTTACCGGTATGTGCGGGAACGCCACCGGCCAACTCAATCACCTCGTCGATCGGCGTACCGAAACGAACGGAGTAGTTACCCGGTTTGGCAACATGCTTACCCGTCACGGTCATCACGCGGCTGATGAGCGGTTTGTTCTTCTGAACAGCCTCGTACACCGCGAAGATAGTAGCGACGTTGTCCACTACCGCACCTACCTCGATAGGCAGCGCACCACTCGGAACCTGACGACCGATACAAGCGTCGATGAGTTGTTTCTCACCGCCCTGCGGGTAACGCAGTTTCAGCGGCATCACCTCGATACCCAACTTGCTCTGCGCCAGCGTACGCATGTGCTCAATCGCATCTTTCTTGTTGTTCTCGATGCCGATGATCGCGCGTTGAACGCCAAGGGCTTTCTTCAAAATCTCAATACCGATGATGATCTCTTCGCCGTGCTCAAGCATCAACTGATGGTCGCAGGTCAGGTACGGCTCGCACTCTACACCGTTGACAATCAGCACCTCCGCTTTCTTACCCGGAGGCGGCAGCAACTTCACGTGTGTCGGGAAGCAAGCACCACCCAGACCAACGATACCGGCTGCGGCAATCTTGTCGATGATTGCCTTCGGCTCTAACGTACACTGACGAACCAAGTCCGGTTTGCGATCAATCTCCGGCAACCACTCGTCACCTTCTACGTCGATGAAGATGCACTGCATCGGTGCACCCCATGCATCGGTAGCCTGGTCGATCTTCGTCACCGTTCCACTTACCGGCGAACAGATGTTCGCACTCACGAATCCGCCGGCTTTAGCCAGCAGTTCGCCTACTTTCACTTTTGCTCCAACTTCTACTACAGCCTGTGCCGGCGCACCGATGTGTTGTACCAGCGGAATGATCGCCTGCTTAGGCAGCGGGCACTCTGTAATCGGCTGATGAGCAGAGAATTGTTTGTTGTCCTGCGGATGAACTCCGCCTATCTTAAATGTTCTCATAACTTCTGCGCCATTAAAATAGAATTAGGGAACGATGCCTTGGGCGTAGCCAAAGCTTTAATCTTAGCAGCGATGACCGGATCGAAGCCCTTCTTCTCTCCGCCCTCTTGTGCAGCAGGCGCTGCAGCCTCTTCGGCATCCGAAGGCGTCAGGATTCGCTTCACATCCTCCATCGTCGGTTCACCGCCCACAGGGCAGGCCAGACCATCGGTACCGCCTGCCTTCACACACGCTTCCGCGAAGTTCCGGCAACCGGCAAATCCGCATCCGCCGCAGTTGGCTCCCGGCAGCACAGCTACCACCAAGTCAATGCGCGGATCTTCTTCCACTTTGAAGATTTGGCTGACAACATACAGCAGCACAGCGGCTACCAATCCTGTCGCACCCAAAACTCCCATAGAAATCAGAATCAGATTCATGTTATTTGTTATTTTTAGTTGTTATTGTTTGCTATCTCGTTCGGGGTTACATCGGGGTCATCTCGGGGTTGCATCGGGGGCATATCGTATCCTACCCATACCTATAATATATTATATATATTATCCCGTGATTTTGAATTTATACCTTTCGGGCCGTAAAAGTAAACTGTGTCTGCAGCCGATGCTTAAACACACTCAACCCGATGTAATACAGCGCTATTCCGCAGAGCGAGAGTGTGCCGACAACGGCTTCGCTCCATTCGGTCGTGAAATCCAGCACGGCGATGATACCCATCATCACTACAAAGGGCAGAATGTATGCGAGTAACACCGCTTTCCATGCTAAGCGCTCGCGAACTTCCACCTCTACCTGATCACCGGGCTGCAACTTCTCCAACATCACCACGTCCATCTCTTTCTGCTGGCTCTCGGCCGACATACACATCGACTTGGCCTTGCATGCCGAACATGCACTGGTCTGAATAATCTCCACGTGCGCCATCTCGCCGCTCACGCTTAGCACTACACCTGTATGTCGAATCAGTTCATCCATAAACATAAAAAGCGTGCAAAGATACGAATAATATTTCATATACGCAAGTGCGCGCGAACTTTTTGTTAAAAAAACGCGTTTTTTGTAGAAAAAATCCACCTCTTTGAGGTGTTGACTTTCGAGATTCCATATTTTTTTGTACTTTTGCATGCTAATTTTGACGTATTATGCCCAGACACACAATTAAATCAAGGGATATTTTAACGGAACAACCGGAAGAAAGAGCCATCCGAGTGGAGAAACTCAGTGGGGTGCAGGCGGTTCGTGCCTTCTTTGCGGACCGTCGTGTGCGGATGGTGATCGGAGTGCTGTTGCTCATGTTCTCCATCTTTGCGCTGCTCGCGTATGTGAGTTTTCTTTTTACCGGTGCTTCCGACCAAGATATTTTGTCGCTCGACCGCGCAGGCCGCGTGGAGAATCGCGAAGCGATACGTAATATGTTGGGTCTGCCCGGAGCTGATTTGGCGCATTTCCTGATAAACGGCAGTTTCGGATTTTCGAGTTTGCTCTTAATCCTGATGATCGGCATCTACGGCTTGCGTATCATGCATGTGTTCCGCGACATTCCGGCCATCAAACTTTTCTGTTGCTCGGTCTTCCTCGTGCTTTGGGGATCCATTACCTTTGGCTTTGCCCAACAGATGGTGCATCTTGGCGTCTTCCTTTGGGGCGGACAGTTCGGTGCTTGGGCTGCTAAATGGCTGACAAGCTATGTGCAAATCACCGGTATCGTGCTGATTCTCTTCTTCTCGATGGTCATCTTCCTCATCGTCTCTGACCCGCGCTTCATCGACCGCTGCAAAGCCTTTGGCGCGTGGTGCAAGAACCTCTTTACCAGAAAGCCGAAAGAATCTACGGATCTTGGCGAAGAGATAACCCTCGACATCCCGGTGTCCGAAGAACCCGAGCCATCCGATAACTCCGATTCTTCCGATGAGGTAACATTTACCATCGACCCGATTCCGGAAGAAGAACCCGAGCCCGCGCCGGTAGAAGAACCGCTTCCGGTTTTGGATGATGAAGACGAACCGTTGGGCGACGCACCGCTGCCCATAGAAGAGCCGGCCGAAGAAGAAAAAACGGATGACCCGGACTTGAAAATTGAGGATGTCATCGAAGACAAACTCTATGACAAAGACCCCGATAAGATTCTTGAGAAACTCGGGCCGTACGATCCGCGCAAAGACCTCGAGTTCTTTAAATTCCCGTCGCTCAATCTTCTGAAGGTGTATGACAACGAAGCAGCGCCGGTGATCAACGAAGAGGAACAGCGTGCGAACGGCGCACGCATCGTGACGACCCTCCGCAACTACGGCATCGAGATCGACTCTATCAAAGCAACCGTCGGACCGACCGTCACGCTCTACGAGATCGTGCCGAAGGCCGGTATTCGCGTAGCGAAGATCCAAGCGCTCGAGAACGATATTATGATGTCGCTCTCTGCCACTGGTATCCGTATCATCGCGCCGATGCCGGGTAAAGGAACGATCGGTATTGAGGTGCCGAACGAGAAACCGCAAGTGGTGTCGATGCACTCTGTGATAGCGAGCAAGCGCTTCCAGGAAGAGACGAAGATGAAGTTGCCGGTAGCGTACGGCCGAACGATTACCAATGAGGTCTTTATGTTCGACCTCGCGAAGACCCCGCACCTGCTCGTAGCCGGTGCAACGGGAACGGGTAAGTCCGTAGCTATCAATGCCATCATCACGTCGCTCTTATATAAGAAACACCCGGCGGAGTTGAAACTCGTCATGGTGGACCCGAAGATGGTGGAGTTTGCACCGTACAAACCGCTTTTGAAGCACTATCTCGCGGCGATGCCCGATACAGACCCTGAGCAGATCGTCATCACCGACTGCGACCGCGTCATCAACACGCTTAACTCCCTCGTCATCGAGATGGAGAACCGTTACAAGCTGCTCATGGATGCCGGTGTGCGCAACCTGGAGGACTATAACGATAAGTTCGTTCGTCGCCGCCTGAACCCCAACAAGTTGGTGGCAGACAGTCTGCATCACCAGTACCTGCCTTATATCGTCATCATCATTGACGAGTACGGCGATTTCATCATGCAGGCAGGCAAACAAGTGGAGACGCCTATCGCGCGTATCACGCAGAAAGCCCGTGCGGTGGGTATGCACATGATCCTCGCTACGCAGCGTCCGTCCGTCAATATCGTGACGGGTGTCATCAAAGCGAATATCCCGACCCGAATAGCGCTCCGTACGCAGTCTGTCATTGACTCGCGCACCGTGCTCGATGCCAAGGGTGCGGAACAACTCATCGGCCGCGGTGACTCGCTCTACGCAGGCAATGCGACCATCACTCGTGTACAATGCGCCTTTGTGGACACGCCGGAAGTGGACGAGATCGTTAAGCACATCTCCAAACAGCAACGTTATACGGAACCGTATCAGTTGCCGGAATATGTCGGCGAAGGCGGTGAAGGCGATGCGTTGGCGCCGGGTAGCGTAGATATGAAACGACTCGATCCGATGTTTGCGGATGTGGCCCGTTACGTAGTAACGAAGCAAGAAGGTTCGACCTCACGTCTGCAGCGTGCGTTCGAGATTGGTTATAACCGTGCCGGTAAGTTGTCTGACCAACTTGAGGCCGCCGGCATCGTAGGACCAAACAAAGGACCAAAGGGACGTGACGTGCTCATCACCGACCTCGATCAACTGGATAAACTATTAGAAGAATTAGGAGTGAAATGAAAACAATGCTAATGATATTCGCCGTCCTGAGTTCGTTCCTGACGAACCTTGAGACGAAGACCTTGCAGTCGGATTTCACTGTCACGGTAGCCGAAGAAGTGAACGCGCCGATGAACTATCCCGGAACGATCACCATGAGCGGCAACTGTTTCCGTCTCTCGATGTTCAGCGTTGATGCCGCCTATGACGGCAAGACGATGTACATGTACTCGGGCGATACCGACGAACTGACGCTCACGAACCCCACCGACCAGGAACTCGTCGAGACGAATCCGCTTCTATACGCGAAGGCGCTCGTGCCGGTTTGTAACGTAACCGAGCGCGCCACCTCCGACGGTGCGCAGACGATCATCACGCTCACGCCGAAAGACCAATCGATTGGTATTAACCGCTTTGTGTTGCGCGTGCGGACCAGCGACCTGATGCCCCTTTCTGTCGAGATCAAAGAGGGAAATAAGACCTCGACGCTTAAGATGAAAGAACCCAAATTTATCAATACAAAACCTGAATATGTGATCAAGGCCGACGCCGACACATATGTCAACGATATGCGATTATGAGAGTAAAATGCTTAATAATAGGAAGCGGTCCTGCCGGCTATACGGCCGCTATATACGCTTCGCGTGCTAACTTACAACCTGTTCTCATCGAAGGTCCCCAACTCGGCGGACAACTGACGACCACTACCGAAGTGGAGAATTTTCCGGGCTATCCGGATGGTGTAGAACCCTTCACGATGATGGATGACATGCGTCGCCAAGCCGAGCGCTTCGGAACGCAGTTTGTATCCGGCATCGTGACCAAAGTGGATTTTTCCACGTCCCCGAAGAAAGTGATTGTAGAAGACGAGATCGAATACGAAGCCGATGCGGTTATCATCGCTACCGGAGCGTCTGCCAAGTACCTCGGCATCGAGTCCGAGCGCACCTATCGCGGTCGCGGTGTGAGTGCATGTGCTACATGCGACGGTTTCTTCTATCGCAAGAAGACCGTAGCGGTTGTAGGCGGCGGTGACACGGCCTGCGAAGAGGCCAACTACCTGGCTGGTCTTTGCGAGAAAGTCTATATGATTGTCCGCAAACCCTATCTCCGTGCTTCGGAGATCATGCAGCAGCGCGTACTCAACAACCCGAAGATTGAGGTGCTCTTTGAGCACAACACGCTCCAACTGACGGGCGAAGGCAAAGTGCAGGGCGCAGACCTCGTTTACCGCAAAGGCGAACCAGACGAAGAACTCCGTCATATCGACATCGACGGCTTCTTCCTCGCTATCGGTCATCATCCCAATACCGAACTCTTCAAAGACTTCCTCCATCGCGATGCAGAGGGGTATATTCTTGTGGAGGGCGACAGTCCCCGCACGAACGTGCCGGGTGTCTTTGCAGCCGGTGACTGCGCCGACCCCCATTACCGTCAGGCCATCGTAGCAGCAGGTTCCGGCGCGAAAGCTGCTATCGAAGCAGACAAGTATATTAAGAGCTTATAAACAAAACAAAAATCAATATTAATTCTAACAAACAATCTAATCTATGTGGTTAAAAGATTCATCTATCGGCCGTAAGTTCGTCATGAGCTTGACCGGCCTGGCGTTGGTCTTCTTCCTGCTTTTCCACGGTTGCATGAACTTGGCTGTGGTCTTCTCGGAGGATGCCTACAACATGATTTGCCACCTGTTAGGCGCAAACTGGTATGCCCTCATCGGCACACTTGGTCTGGCCTTTCTGGTGCTGGTGCATTTCTGCTACGCAATCTACCTGACGATCCAAAACCGTGCAGCGCGCGGTAACGACCGTTATGCCGTAACAGGTAAGAAAGAAGGCGTGGATTGGGAGTCGGAGAACATGCTCGTTCTCGGTTTCTGCGTTCTCGGTTTCCTCTGCTTGCACCTCTACAACTTCTGGTTTAAGATGCAGTTCGCGGAAGTAACGGGTATTGAGACCGGTGCTTTCGATCCGCAGAACGGAGCAGCGTACGTGAAGGCACTCTTCACTGAGCCCGTCTGGGGACAAGTGTACTGCGTGCTCTACCTCATCTGGCTCTGCGCGCTGTGGCTCCATCTGCGTCACGGTGTTTGGTCGGCTCTCCACACGCTCGGTTGGAACAACCTCGTTTGGATGAAGCGTATCAAAGTGATCGGCTGCATCATCGCTACACTCGCGGTTCTGCCGTTCGCTATCGTTGTATTGTATTACCTTGGCATGGGTATCGCTATGCTCTAAAAAATTACGACTATGGCAACAAAGAAAGAAGAGATCAAAGAGGCTGCGGTTAAGGCAGCTAAGAAAGTGGCTACGAAGGTAGCGAAGAAAGCCGTAGAAGTAGCCGAGGCTGCTTTGGACGCTGCTGCAGAGGTAACGACAAAGGTTCAAACCGCTGCTGCCGAGGCAGTGAAAGAAGCTACCACTCCGATCATTACCCCGGAGATGGCGAAGATTCCTGCCGGTCCGCTGGAGCTCAAATGGACGAACTATAAGAACCATCAGAAACTCGTTAACCCCGCTAACAAACGTCGTCTGGACGTAATTGTAGTAGGTACGGGTCTGGCCGGTGCATCCGCTGCGGCATCGCTGGCAGAGATGGGATTCAATGTGCTCAACTTCTGTATTCAGGACAGCCCGCGTCGTGCGCACTCGATTGCTGCACAGGGCGGTATCAATGCGGCAAAGAACTACCAGAACGATGGTGACTCCGTCTATCGTCTCTACTACGATACGATCAAGGGTGGTGACTACCGCGCTCGTGAGGCCAACGTATACCGTCTGGCGGAGGTAAGTAATAATATCATCGACCAGTGTGTCGCACAGGGTGTGCCCTTCGCACGTGAATACGGCGGTCTGCTCGACAACCGTTCGTTCGGTGGCGCGCAGGTTAGCCGTACGTTCTACGCAAAGGGTCAGACCGGTCAGCAGTTATTGCTCGGTGCGTATAGCGCATTGAGTCGTCAGATCGGTAAGGGCAAGGTGAAGATGTACACCCGCTACGAGATGCTGGATATCGTCCTCATCCCGGATGAGAACGGTGAGAAACGTGCTCGCGGTATCATCGCGCGTAACCTCGTGACCGGTCGCATCGAGCGCTTCTTCGCTCACGCTGTCGTAGTAGGTTCGGGTGGTTACGGAAACACCTTCTTCCTCTCCACCAATGCGATGGCTTCGAACGGTTCGGCCGCTATGCAGATGTACCGTCACGGTGCGTTGTTTGCTAACCCCTGCTACGCACAGATCCACCCGACCTGTATCCCGAAGCATGGTGACTTCCAATCCAAACTGACCCTTATGTCGGAGTCGCTCCGCAACGACGGTCGTATTTGGGTACCGAAGAAACTCGAAGATGCAAAGCGCCTGCAAGCAGGTGAGATTAAGGGTCGTGATATCCCCGAAGAGGATCGTGACTACTATCTCGAGCGTCGTTATCCGGCATTCGGTAACCTCGTTCCGCGTGACGTAGCTTCGCGTGCTGCCAAAGAGCGTTGCGATAAGGGCTTTGGCGTGAACAACACCGGTCTCGCTGTGTTCCTGGACTTCAGCGATGCTATCCAGCGTCTGGGCAAGGACGTGGTTGCGCAGAAATACGGTAACCTGTTCCAGATGTACGAGAAGATTGTCGATGAGAACCCGTACGAGAACCCGATGATGATCTTCCCGGCTATTCACTACACAATGGGTGGTATCTGGGTGGACTATGAACTCCAGACAACCGTCAAGGGTCTGTTCTGTATCGGTGAAGCGAACTTCTCCGACCACGGTGCTAACCGTCTTGGTGCGTCGGCGTTGATGCAAGGTTTGGCTGACGGATACTTCGTTCTTCCTTACACGATCCAGAACTACCTGAGCGACCAGATCGGTGTACCGCGCATGAGTACCGACCTGCCTGAGTTCGCTGAGGCTGAGAAAGCTGTACAGGACAAGATTGATCGCCTCATGGCCATCAAGGGTAACCGCTCGGTGGATTCGATCCACAAAGAGCTCGGTCTCATCATGTGGGACTTCGTCGGCATGGGTCGTACTGCTGAGGGCTTGAAAGAGGGTATCAAGAAGATTGATGCCATCAAGAAAGAGTTCTGGACGAACGTCTATATCCCGGGTGAGGCTAACAGCCTGAACAACGAGCTCGAGAAAGCGCTGCGTCTGGCTGACTTCATCGAGATTGGTCGTCTGATGGCCGTAGATGCTCTCCATCGTGAGGAGTCTTGCGGTGGTCACTTCCGCGAGGAATACCAGACGCCGGAAGGTGAGGCTCTCCGTCAGGATGACAAGTTCGCGTATGTCGGCTGTTGGAAATACATGGGTGAGGACAAAGAGCCGCAACTCATCAAAGAGCCGCTTGACTACGAATTCACGGAACGTAAGACCCGTAACTATAAGAACTAAATGACCAAATGGTAAATGATTAAATCGTAAATAGTTTTATGGATCAATACATTGATATTAAGGTTCGCGTTTGGAGACAGGCGGGACCTAAAGCACAAGGTCATTTTGAAACCTATGACCTGAAGCACGTCTTCCAAGGTGCTTCGTTCTTGGAGATGATTGATATTCTCAACGAGCAACTCGTTTCAGAGCACAAAGACCCCGTTACTTACGATCACGACTGCCGCGAGGGTATCTGCGGTATGTGCTCGATGTACGTCAACGGTCACCCGCACGGACCTGACAGCGCTATCACGACCTGCCAGCTCCACATGCGTAAGTTCAAAGACGGTGAGACGATCACTGTAGAACCGTGGCGTAGCCGTGCGTTCCCTGTAATCAAAGACCTCATGGTCGATCGCGGTGCGTACGACAAGATCATGCAGGCCGGCGGTTTCGTTTCCGTCAACACCGGTGGTGTACCTGACGCGAACGCCATACCTATCCCGAAGCCGGTAGCTGACGAGGCGATGGACGCAGCTTCTTGTATCGGTTGCGGCGCTTGTGCTGCGGCTTGTAAGAACGGCTCGGCGATGCTCTTCGTGGCTGCTAAGGTTTCGCAACTCGCCCTCCTGCCGCAAGGTAAGATCGAGGCTGCGGCTCGCGCGAAAGCGATGGTGGCTAAGATGGACGAACTCGGATTTGGTAACTGTACCAACACCGGTGCATGTGCCGCTGAGTGCCCGAAATCTGTTAGCCTTGCTAACATCGCTCGCCTCAACCGCGAGTTCCTCTGCGCGAAGTTCAAAGACTAATCCCCGCACGAGGGTGGCTGATTACCACCCTCGTTGCACTAATTTCTAAATTCAATACGTATGAAAAAGTTCACTTCTGTATGTTTTGTCCTTTTGTTTGCGGTAAGCGTCTTTGCGCAGACCATTACGGTAGCCGAAGCCATTGCTATTGGACTTGCCCAAACGGAAAATAATGTTCCGACAGAGGAGACATATACCGTTGAAGGTTATGTGAATTTCATTGACAAAAATGAATTCAATACGTCTTATAACAACATGACCTTTTGGATTGCTGACACCCGTGGCACCGCCAATAGTTCCGCTTTGGGCGCACTGCAATGTTATCGTTGCCGACCGGACAGAGAGTTAGAGGTAGGAGATAAAGTGCGTGTGGTTACTCAACTGAGGAAGTATTACAGTACGGTTGAAACGTATCCTACTAACGCTCCTGCTACATGGCTGGAATCGCAACCGGAACCGGAGACGGGTTCGCTTCGCGTATGCGCGCAGAACTTGAATAACTATTACTATAACTATACGCAGTCGACACGGCCAAGTTATAGCGACGAAGCAGGTTTCCAGGAAAAGACGCAGAAGATCGTCAATGCTATGTTGGATATCGATGCGGATATCTATGCGTTCTGCGAAGTAGAAGCAACCCCGATCGCATTGCAGCATCTGGCCGAAGCGATGAGTACGCAGGCCGGAGAAGCGGGGCGTTATGTAGCGGTCAGCGATGGTATTGACTATACATGGTACGAAGGTATCTCGGATAACCAAATCAAGTCCGGCTTTATCTATCGAACCGACCGTGTGAAGACCTACGGCTCCAATGCCAGCGCGGTATCCGGGAACGGCTATTATGCCCATACCATGCGTCTCCAAGTCTTTGAGCAGAAAGAAAATGGCGAGAGACTCGTTATCAGCATGAACCACTTCAAGGCCAAAGATTCATCGTCCGACCAAGGGGCATCTATGCGTGAGACCAACGCCACGAACCTGCTTAACGCACTTAAAAAGGTGAGCGTCGATCCCGATATCTTAATTCTCGGTGACCTCAACTGCCAATATGGCGAGACGCCTATCACAATGCTTATCAATGCCGGCTATGAGGAGCAACTGCTCAAGTACGACCCGTCCGCTTGGTCGCACTGTTACGGCAGCGGTGAACTGATTGATCACGTTTTGGCGAACGCCTCTATGGCTGACCAAATCGTCAATGCGTACGTGAAGCACGTCTCTGCTTATAAGTGCAACTCCGCCGTTAACTCATGGCAGTCATGGTCCGACCATGATCCGTATGTAGTGGAGATAAACCTGAGTACTGAGCCTGCGGAAGAAGGTCCTTGCGAAGATATCGATGCGACCTATCTGACCAGCAGTCTGGATCCGTTGACCTCGGTGAATAATATCTGGTACTGGAATTCAGGTGGCTATGCCAAAGCTCAGAAGCAAGGTGGCTATACCGATTATATGTTAACGCCCGAAATGAATCTCAGTGAGATGAGTTCGGCGACGATCAGCTTCCAGCATACGCATAAGTGGGCGGGCACTCCGTCTGAAGAGTTGACGCTCTGGGTAACACCGGATTTCCAAGGCGACGTAGAGTCTTCTACATGGTACCAACTGACTATCAGTCCTTATGCAGCCAATACCGACTGGAATTTTGTCGATGCTTCTATCGATGTGCCGGTTGAGTACTTAGGTTCGAATACGGTCTTTGCATTCAAGTATATGAGTACTGCTACGAATTATGCCACATGGGAAATCAAGAACCTGAAGATCAAGGCTACCTGCTCAAGCGCACAGCCGATTGAGAATGTAGCAGACGAATCGGCAGCATATAAAGAAATCCGCCATGGACAACTCATCATCATCCGCAGCGGAGTAGAATATACCGTTACCGGTCAGCGCGTGCGTTAATCAATACGCGTGCCTAATAGGTTGTAGGTCTTGCTTTCGCGAACGACCACCACTTGACCATTGCGCAGTACTTTATGTGCTGCGCTTGGTTTTTGTATATGGTCGATATCCGTCGGCGTAGAAGGGTAGGATAGCTGAATGCCGTAGATATTGATACCGCTGTTGGCGGAATAGAGATAGAGCTGCGTAGCTGCGCCCTCGTACTCATATGTCGCTTGGTTGATAGAACCCGCCGGAGCAGACATCGTACCAACCACATTGCCGAACGAACCATCGGCGATATTCAGGGTGCGCGCATCGCCGGTGCCGCTACTGCTGGTTAACCATACCGTTACCGAGCACTTGCCCGTCACGTCAAACCATAGATGGCGGTAGTTGGCATTGCCGGATCCGCCGAACTTAAGACGATGGGTAAACGCATACTCACCTACCGTCTGTGCAGACTCATCTACCGTGATAGCTTTGTCGGCGGTGGCGACGATATGCAGGTCGCGTACTACGGTCTCCGTAGTGATGACACCTAAGCCGTTGAAGTCGTCGTCAGAGATGTTCCAGAAATCGGACACCACGGGTTGCGGATCCGGCTCATCGCCGTCGCAGGACGAACTTACTTCTGCCTCGGAGGTAACGGTCAACGTCGCTCCTGCCCCGCAAGACGCATTCGTTACAGCCGTCTTTGCTGCAGACGCGGTCAGTTGGTCGTAAGCATAACTCGGCGCATCTACTACGCCGACGTTGGCCGGTAAGTTGCCGGAGCAGTGGACGAACGTACAATAATTGGTCGTGCTGTTAAACCCTTTGTAGATGTTCTTTTTTGTGTTCGCTTTGCCGGCAAATGTGCAACCTTCAAAGTAGCAACTGGCGTTCTCCGGACCCACATAGTAGTCCGCTACGGAACTGTTCCAATAACAATTCAAAAAATGCAGCAAGCAGTTGCGGCAGCGCGTCATACGTTGCTTGCAACCCTCGTCCCACCAACAGAATGCGTACGTGATGTTATATGTTCCATCGGAAGGCTTGTCACTGGAACCGGAGCCTATCAGGTTGCTGAAACGATGGTCGTCTGCGCCACCCGAACCACCGGCTTTCGGCTCTTTCAGGTAACGGAAACGGCACCAGCTGACGGTGATATTATCGGCCGTGCCTTTGATATCGAAATTGCCATCTACACCGTCTTGGAAATCGCAGTGGTCCACCCATACATTCGTCGCTTTGTCCAGGCACAAGTTATCCCATCCGTCGCAGTCGTACGCGCCGGGACCCTCGAAGGTCAGGTTGCGAAGGATGATGTTATTGCCTTTGAGGTATAAGATACCTGACTTGTCCGCGTTCTGCTGGTTGGATATCAACTTCTTTCCGGGCAGCGCCATGATGGTCAGGTTGGACTTGTCCGAACTGATATGATTGTTCACGGTGATGTCCTTTGTGATGATGATCACGCTGTTCTTCTTTCCCAGCGCTGTAGCTAACTGGCTCTCGTTGCTTACGTATGTAGGCGTGGCATTTCCGCCGCCCGTCACGTTACCTGCATACCCCCAACTGCTCGGCGCGCAATAGTTCACTGCGCTTAACGACCAGTAGATACAGATAAATGCTGCTAATAAACCTAAGCGTTTCATATTGATAGTTTTTTTAATGCCTTTTCTTCCTTCGCGGTCATCTCCGCCTTCGTCTCAGGCGTCTTGTCGCCTTGACCGGTGAGGTGCAGTACACCGTGAATGAGTATCCTCATTAACTCATGATCAAAACTTGTGCCAACCATCTCCGCATTGGAACGCACCGTTTCCAGCGAGATGAAGATGTCTCCGTTGAGCGTCTGCGCAGTCGAGTAGTCGAAGGTGATGACGTCCGTGTAGTAGTCGTGTCTCAGGAACTCGCGGTTCACCGCCAGCTCCCGTTCGTCGGAACAGAAGATATAATGGATATTCCCTACGGCAAATCCGTAGTCCGCCGCTACCGCTCGAATCCACTTGCCCACTTTTCGCTCATCGAGCGCCGGCATCTCTATGTCTTCTGTATGAAATGTAATCATGTATATATACTCTTCATGTGCAATTTATAAGCACTCAACCCCGAAAATCTCGTACTTACGACGTACTTATGACGCACTTATCTCGTACTTATCACGCACTAATTTTTGCTTTTTATTTCATTGGTATTATATACTACGTATATAATACTGGAGTGTTGCTCTTTATCCGAAGAAGATAGGAGCGATGGCGAAGGCGGCGATGGCACCGGCGAGGTCAGCGAGCAGGCAGCATACCACGGCGTGGCCCGTATCTTTGATATTTACCGACCCGAAATAGACAGCGAGCACATAGAACGTGGTGTCCGTCGTGCCTTGCAGGATGCAGCAGAGCCGGCCGACGAGGCTGTCTGCGCCATACGTGGTCATCGCCTCTAACATCAGTCCGCGCGCACCACTACCACTGAGAGGCTTCATCAATGCCGTTGGCACCGCACCGGCCAAGTCCGGATTGATGCCGCAAGCTGCGAAAAGCCATGCGATGCCCTGCTCAAGCAGACCCATCGCACCGCTTGCACGGAACATACCAACTGCCACAAGGATGGCGATGAGGTAGGGGATGATACCGATAGCCGTCTGGAACCCGCCTTTGGCGCCATCAATAAACGCGTCGTAGACGTTGATCTGCCTTGCCATCGCTTGGATGATAAACCAGCAGATGACGCCGAGCAATAGGATGGCTGCGATAGCGGCAGAGACAACGGCTAAAGCATGGTGCGAGAGAAGGGTTGAACCCCATACAAGCAGGCCTACAAGGGCTGTCAAACCAATGAGTGTACCCAACACCACCGGATCTTTCATCTTGATCTTCTGCGCGATGCACACGCAGATAAGTCCCACGAGTGTCGCCACGTACGTCGCGATGAGTATCGGTAAGAAGACATCCGCCGGATTGGCTGCGCCGAGTTGGGCGCGGTACGCCATGATGGTCGTCGGGATGAGAGTGAGACCACTCGCGCCTAACACCACGAACATCACCATTGCGTTGGAGGCTTTCGTCTTGTCTTTGTTCAGTTCCTGCAACTCACCCATCGCCTTCAGACCCATCGGCGTTGCGGCATTGTCGAGACCTAGCATATTTGCCGCGAAGTTCATCAGCATCGAACCATAGACGGGATGACCCTTCGGTATCTCCGGGAAGATACGACTGAAGAACGGATTGATGGCTCTGCCTAAGGTGTTCACCGCACCGGCTTTCTCGCCGATCTTCATGATTCCCATCCATAGCGAAAGTACGCCTGTCAAACCCAAGGAGAGTTCAAAACCCGTTTTGGCGCTATCGAAGGTGGAGTTGAGAATAGCGGAGAAGATATCTACGTTTCCGTAGCAGACAGCTTGCACCAATCCCATCAGGACGGCCAGCAAAATGAGCGAAATCCAGATATAATTCAAAATCATGCGACAAAATTACATTTTTTTTTGGATATATGCAAAAAAAATAGTATTTTTGCACCCTAAATGGCCAAAAAAGATACTATACATCGTCTTTTTGCGTGTCTCAAGCACTATTTATGTGCCTGGAATACGACCGGTGAAAGCATTCATTCACCGTATCTTTTCGAGTTGGTGCGGTTTGTGTTACGCGATGAGAATGCGTACTATTGCTTCACCGATATAGAGCGCCGACGCGAGTTGCTGCTGGCGTGTCCGGACGTCTTGGATGTGATGGATTTTGGTTCGGCAGGTTCACCGGAAGGTAAACTGGTGCAGCGCCGCGTATGCGATATCGCCAAGACGCATTTAGAGAGTCCGAAGATCGGACAGATACTTTTTCGACTGGTCAACTTTCTTGAGCAGCACGAGAAGCATCCTTTGGAGATACTGGAGTTAGGAACATCGTTGGGCATTACGACCGCCTATCTGGCGAGTGTCGACAGCCGAAATCGCGTGATGACGCTCGAAGGAAGCGAAGCGGTCCTGAAGGTGGCGCAAGGTGTATGGCGCGCGTTGCGATTGGAGAATATAGAATGGCAGCAAGGCAATATCAACGCCACCTTATATAAGTGCGCGCGCGAGCACATTGACTTGGCATATGTGGATGCTAACCATACATATGAAGCTACGATGCGCTACGTGACGTACCTGCTGCCGCGAATGAACGAGAAAGGCATCATAGCCGTGGATGATATTCACCATTCCGAACAGATGGAGCAGGCTTGGGAGGAACTCAAAAACGATGCACGTGTGACGACCAGTATGGACCTTTACCACGTAGGACTGCTGTTCGTGGATACGCATTATTTGAAACGACATTATAGGATAAGAGTTTAGTTTTAGCAATATGGCAATATATACCAAAACAGGAGACAAAGGAGAAACCTCGCTGGCGAACGGTGAGCGTATCTCCAAAGCCGACGCACGCATCGAGGCGTACGGCACGGTAGATGAACTTAATAGCTGGATTGGACTGCTGCGCGCAGGATTGAAGACTTCCGCTATCCGTTTTCAGCCAACGGATGAACAACTGTCATGGATGCAGAACAGGTTGTTTAACTTAGGCGCAGCTTTGAGCTTGGCACCCGGAGAGTGGGTGAGTTCGGCTGATGTACAGCAGATAGAGGTATGGATTGATGAGATGCAGGCGATAGTACCTACGCTACATGCATTCATCCTTCCGGCCGGTTCAGAATGCGTCGCGCGGTGCCACATATGTCGTACTATTTGCCGTCGTGCGGAGCGAAAAATGATTGCGTTGGGCTGCTCCGATGAAGCGATGCAGCTCATGAACCGTATCAGCGACTATCTTTTTGTCCTTGCGCGCTATCTCGGATACGAGAATGATGAGAAGGAAGAGACTTGGAAAAGGGATTAAAATGTGGAAAAATTGACGGAAAAGTGTGCTTTTGTGTAAAAAACACCAAAAAATGTAAAATATTATAAAAATTATTTGCACGAATCAAAGTTTTTGAGTACTTTTGCACGCTATTTTGAAAAATTATTGAAAATAAACTATGTATTGGACGCTTGAATTGGCTTCGAAATTAGAGGATGCTCCATGGCCGGCAACAAAGGAAGAATTGCTTGATTATGCCAATCGCATTGGCGCTCCTGCGGAGGTAATTGAGAATTTGCACGAGCTGGAGGACGAGGACGATGAACAGTATGAGAGCATCTTGGATATATGGCCGGATTATCCTACGCAGGATGAGGACTTTTTCTTCGATGAAGAAGAGTATTAGTCTGCTGCTTGGTCTATTGGCCTTCGTAACTGCGAGCGCGCAGTTCGATCCGCAAATGGGACAATACATGTATATGCCGACGGCCTATAATCCCGCAGCGGTGGGAGAGGGTGATTTGATGAGAGTGGTAGGTCTGCACCGTATGCAGTATGTTGACATTGCCAACGCGCCGATGAGCACATGGTTCACTTTCTGTTCGCCGTTTGTGATAGGAAAGACGCGGCATGGCGCAGGGGTGCGATTCCTTAACGACCGATTCGGATTATTTACGACTCAATCGCTGTATGCTCAATATGCGTATCGGCAGAAGTTGGGAAACGGATATCTGAGTATCGGAATAGACTTGGGATTTGTGAATGTTGGTTTTAAAGGGGATTCGATTAATCTGAGTCAGATGGGAGATGATTATCATGATGCGACGGATCAGTCGGTGCCGACGGGTAGTAAATCGGGAATGAAGTTCGACATGGGATTCGGTCTGTACTACAGCACTCCGACATGGTGGGTAGGCGCGAGTTACAGCCATTTAACCCGTCCGACAGTTGAATGGGATGAATATACGTCGGTGACTCTGGTGGGAACGATGTACGTCTCGGGAGGATACCATTTCCGACTGAAGGACTACAGGGACTGGATGTTGACGCCGAGTATGATGGTAATGAGCGACTTTGTCAGTTGGGATATCAACCTCACGCTGATGTGCGATTACAAAGACCGCTACCGTTGGGGACTCGGATACCGCATCGCCGGAAGTGTGAATATATTGCTGGGCGTGGATATTATTACCGGCCTGCAGTTAGGATACAGTTGTGAATTGCCGACCAACAAATTGCTGTTGGAAAGCTATGGAAGTCACGAGATATACTTGGCCTACGGATTTGATATCCTGAAGCCGAAAAGGACGAACAAATATAAATCAATTCGATACTTGTAAGTATGAAAGTAACAAAAATTTTGCCTTTGATCGCGTTAGCGATTGCATTGGCGAGTTGCAACAAGCCGGCCGGCGAATTAGTCGGAGTTGGCAAGAGTGGTACCTTTAAAGAGGCGAATCCTTATGGAATGTTATTCATTAAGAAGGGTTCCTTCATGATGGGTGCTAACACTCAATCCGCTGTGTTTGAGCAGCCGGACAACATCGTGATGGTGACGGTTGACGCGTTCTGGATGGACGAGACAGAGATCACAAACAATGAGTATCACCAGTTCGTAAACTGGGTGCGTGACTCTATTGCACTTTCCAGCCTGATTGCGGCAGGTATGACCGATTATGCGATCCAGCCGAAAGATGAGGACTTCGACGAAACCAACTTCCGCATCAACTGGCGTAAGAAAGTGCCTTGGAACAGTAAGGAGGAGGATGTCATCGATGCATTGGCTTCGATGTACTATTCGGATGGTAAAATCAATACTAACAATCTGCACTATCGTTATAGTTGGGTGAATATGGATGAGGCGCTGCCGCAACGTAATAAGTTCGATGTGGCTACGAGTACCTATCCTCCCGGAGCTACGGCACGTGTAGATACCTTCTGGGTAAATGCCAACAACGAGATTAAGGACTCGACGATTATCCGTCCGTTGCGTGAGCCGAAAGACCTGTTGACCGAGAAGATCATCAGTATCTATCCCGATACCTTGGTTTGGGCACGTGACTTCCAGTTCTCGTATAACGATCCGTTGCTGCACATGTATTTCAAGCATCCGGGCTACGGCGAGTATCCTGTAGTAGGTGTAACGTGGGAGCAGGCTCATGCGTTCTGCAACTGGCGTACCAAATACTTCAATATGTATTCGCCTACCGAGGTTAACGAGTACCGTCTGCCGACGGAGGCTCAGTGGGAGTATGCTGCGCGTGGTGGTCGTAAGATGGCGATGTATCCGTGGGGTGGCAACTATGCCCGTGACGGTAAGGGTTGCTTCTTTGCTAACTTCAAGCCGTACCGCGGCGCGTACAGCGATGATACCGGTACGACGACTATGAAGGTAGCTCAGTTCCGTCCGAATGACTTCGGTCTGTTCGACATGGCCGGCAACGTGTCGGAGTGGACCAATTCCGCTTATCAGAGTGGCGCGAATATCCACATCCATGACTTGAATCCGGACTATAGCTATATGGCTCGTAAGGCCGATCCGGACATCTTGAAGCGCAAAGTCGTTAAGGGTGGTAGCTGGAAGGATATCAGTTATTTCATGCAGTGCGGTGTTCGTACGTATGAGTATCAGTACGAGAGCCGTCCGTACATCGGATTCCGTTGCGTTCGCGCATATATAGGTGAATAATAAAGAAAAATATATATACATTAACATAAAGTTATAACAAACTATGGCTACAGAAAAAGCTTCAAACCAAGGTTTTGGCGCAAGATTCTTCCACTGGTATGAGTCTTACCAAGGTAAGAATGTGGTTAACATCGTTTATTCCGTAGGTGCATCGGTCGTTATTATCGGTGCGTTGTTTAAGATTTTGCACTGGCCAGGAGCTAGTCAGGTGCTGATGGTCGGAATGTTCACAGAGGCATTCTTGTTCCTCATCGGTACGTTGGAGCATCCGCATCCTGAGTTCCACTGGGAGAATGTTTTCCCGCAATTGTTGGAGTACGGTACAAAACCGGAATTGCTCGAGGAGAAGTCACATCAACCGCGTCCTACGCTGTTAGGTGCAGGTATTGCCGGTGAAGCTACAGCGGCAGTTGCCGGAATGAACGCAAGCGGCGCAGCCGCTCCTGCTGCTTCGGCTGTTTCGGCCAAGGTTCCTTCTTTGAAGGAAGAGGACCTCAAGTCACTGAAGGACGGTATCGCTGATCTGGCTAAGACGGCATCCCAACTGAGTGAGTTGAATAAGGTGGCTGCTACGGGCGTGAAGTTGAACGATCGCTTGGTGGCTGCAGAGGCTGCTACGATGGAGTACACTTCGAAGATCACCGCAGTAGGTCTGTCGACCGATTCGCTGACCAAGGCTACCGAAGGTTTGTCCGGCTCGTACGCACAGATCGGTGAGGATATCAAGGCTGTGGCAGAGGAGACCAAGGCTTACAAGCAGGGCGTTGAGTTGGTTGGTAAGAACATCGCTTCACTGAATTCCGTATATGAGCTCCAACTGCAAGCTGTCAATGCACAGGTAGAGGCTCAGAAGAATGCAGCCGCTTCCGCAAAAGAGGCAGCAGAGGCTCAATTGGCATTCGCTAACGGTACCAAGCAGTTGCAGAAGCACGTAGCTGATCTGAACGCCATCTACGGAAACATGCTCAATGCACTCGCATAAGTTTAACTTCTAAACACTTCAGCAATGGGTGGAGCAAAAAACTGTCCGGAAACCCCGAGACAAAAAATGATTGGTATGATGTACTTGGTGCTCACCGCCATGTTGGCGTTGAACGTAAGTACGGATATCCTCAATGGTTTTACATTGGTGGACAATAGTCTGCATTCCTCTATCGCTGCTTCGGATAAACGTAACGCGCAACTCTATCTGGATTTCCAGGCTGCTAACGCAGACAACCCGGAGAAGACGCAAGAATGGTTCGATAAAGCCAAAGAGGTACAACATCGTGCCGACTCGTTGTTCAACTATATTCAGGACTTCAAGGAGCATATCGCAGCATTGGCCGATAGCAAGAAGAAAGTAGAGGAGTTGAAGGCGCAAGGTATCGACCCGACGATGCATATCGAGGGTAACTCGAACCTGGACGTAACGGCTCAGTACGCTATCGTACAAGGTAACGGAGCCATCCTCAAAGAGGTAGTTGCTTACTATCGTGATTATGCTGCCGGTTTGGCAGAGGCCGATGCCGAGTTGCGCGGTTCGATCCTTCAGAACCTCGCTACCGAGCGCGGTTGGAATGCACACGAGAAAGACTCCTGCGACTGGGAGGTAGCTATTTTCGAAGGTATGCCTGTAGGCGCATCGATCACGATTCTGACCAAGATGCAGACCGATGTACGTGCTACCGAGAGTCAAGTGATTCAATACCTTATGGATCGTACGGACGCGGGTGACCTGCGCGTGAACAAATTGAACGCGTACGTGATACCGAACTCGAACTACGTGATTCGCGGCGGTAAGTATTCGGCACAAATTATTTTGGCCGCTATCGACTCAACGCAACGTCCTGAGTATTATATCGAGGGTCAGCGTATCAATGACCAGGGTCTCTACGAAGTAGCAGCTTCGGGTATAGGATTGAAGAAATACTCCGGTTGGATTGCTTACCAGAACCCCTCGACCGGTGAGATGGAGAATCTGCCGTTCTCGAGTGAGTATAGCGTAGGCGAACCGGCTGTGACGATCTCGAATACTGACCTCAACATCATGTATCGCGGATATGAGAACAAGTTCTCGATCTCTGTACCGGGTGTGTCGAACGACAAAGTGAAGATCTCTGTCAACGGTGCGCAGGTAAAACAGCAAGGTGGTCTGTGGATTATCAAGCCGGGTGACGGTGCGAAGAGCGTAACGATCTCTGTAAGCGCAGAGTTGGATGGTCGTATGCAACCGATGGGAAGCAAGGAGTACCGTGTAAAGGCGCTGCCGAAACCGGGTGCTTACTTTAAGTCCGGCGAAAAAGAGTACTCCGATGGAAATATCTCCCGTGGTGCGCTGTTGAACAGTTCTGCTACGGTGATCGCTTCCTACGGACCGGACGGATTGTTGGACTTGCCGTATCGTATCACGAGCTTTAAGGTGAACATCAACGGTATACTGACGGAGTCCCGCGGCAACAAGTTTACGCGCGACCAGTTAGATCGTCTGGGTAAACTGAAGATGGGTGCTATCGTGGTTATCACCGATATCCGTGCACAAGGTCCGGATGGTAAGGAGACCCGTCTGTCGCCTATTCCTCTATCACTGAATTAATACCAAACAGATATGATAAAGAAAATCAGTATTATCGCATGCATGTTGCTGGGTGTCGTAACGGCTCAAGCACAGCATAAAGTAGTCTCGTTCTTCGACGAGGTAGGTAGTGCGCGCATCCAAACGGAGGAGTTCTCTCAAGCGCATGACACGATCGTAATGGTGGACCACCGTATCGACGACGTGATCTGGGCGCGTTACGTATATCGTATCATCGATATGCGCTACAAGCAGAACTACCAGCTCTACTTCCCGACCAAGTCTGATGATGCAGACTATCGTAACCTCTTCAAAGTCATTACGGATGCAGTAGTGGACGGTCTTCCTATCTATGAGAAGAACATGGAGACCATCAAGCCGGATCTGCACCAGGACCCGGTATCGCGCAGTATCCTTCCGACGTTGTTTATGGCCGATGATCCTCTGGCTGACTACTCGGATGATCCTTCGCACTTCGATATCGCGACTTCGGATGCTATGTTGGTTCACTACGACAGCATCGCAGATGAGTTGTCGTTCCACTTCTATCCGTTCGAGCAATTGGTGAAGAACCAGTTGAAGTACTTGATTCAGGAAGTGGTATTCTTCGACAAGCACACCTCGCGTCTGCATACGAAGATTATGGCTATCGCTCCGCTGCAGGCAGATAAGATCTCGACGCGTGACAATTCGAATATCATGGCTTCGCTCCGTGAGTCGATCATGTTCTGGATCTCGTTTGATCAGCTGCGTCCGTATCTGGCAATGCAGTATGCTATTCCTAACCGCAACGAGGTAAAGCGCGTGACGTTTGACGAGTTCTTCCAGAAACGTCTCTTCACGTCGTACATCGTCGGTGAGGGTAACATGTATAACCGCTGGATTCCGGATTATGCGGGCACGGCAGAGGAAGTGAAGAAAGAGCAGGAGCGTATTGCTACCGAGTTGCTCAATTTTGAACAAGACCTCTGGGAGTATTAATGCGGAAACATCGTTTTCGGAATTCCTATCTAACTTCCGCCGTCAGCGTTTCGCTGGTGTTGTGCCTTATTGGCTTGGAATGTGTGCTCCTGCTTTCTGCAGGAGCGCTTGTTACGCGCATGCGCGAGAACATCACCCTTACGGCAGTGCTGACGCAGGATGCGGATAGTGTCCAGTGTGCCCGGTTAGAAAGGATCTTAGACTATAGCGACCGCTGCAGCAGTTACCATTATGTGTCGAGTGAGGAGGCGTTGCAAGAGCATATCGCCTCGTTAGGCGAAGACCCCAGTGCTTTCTTGGGATACAACCCCCTCTCAGCTAGCTATGAGATTCATCCGACGGAGGTATATAGTGCACCGGACAGTCTGACGGTCTTGGCGGAACAATTGAAAGCTCTTCCGTACGTGTCGGAAGTGATTTATCCGCGTGATCTGGCGGACCTGATGAGCAGTAATATCCATGATTTCTCGTTAATCTTGTTGGGTGTAGCCCTGGCGCTGTTGTTGATCTCGATGGTGCTCATCGTGAACACTATTCGTCTGCAGATATACGCAAAGCGCTTCCTAATCAACACGATGACGCTTGTGGGCGCTACTTCGTGGGTGACCCGTCGTCCGTTCGTATTGCGTAATATGCTGATGGGATTCTTCTCGGGCATCGCCGCACTTGCTGTACTGAGCGGAGTCGTCTATTATGTAGAGAACCGCTTGGGTGTGTTGCTCTTCCCGTTGACGTGGCAGAACATCGCATTAGTGTCGGCCGTTGTGCTGGTAAGCGGATTGCTCATCACGCTCTTCGCGTCCCTGATTGCTACCGGTCGCTACATTCGCATGGATAATAACTCGTTGTACGAGATTTGATATTTGATATTTTATGAAACATACATTGCCCAAACTCAACCTCATCCTGATAGCGGTATCGTTTGTGATCATCGTGGTAGGTTTTTGCCTGATGGTCGGAGCACCCTCCGGAGAGGAAGCATATAACCCGGATATCTTCTCTGTCCGCCGCATTACGGTGGGACCGATGATTGCTTTATTCGGTTTTGTGAGTATGATTTTTGCCATCTTATTCCGCGGTAAGAAATGAGTTGGATCCAAGCACTTATACTGGGTATCGTGCAGGGACTTACGGAGTTCCTGCCCGTTTCGTCTTCCGGCCATTTAGAGATAGGGCACGTGTTACTTGGCACGTCGGGCGATGAGAACCTGACTTTTGCCATTATCGTGCATGTTGCTACTGTGCTCTCGACGCTCGTGGTGCTCTGGAGCCAGGTGGCGCAACTCTTCCGCGGTACGTTTACTACCTTGCAGTGGAACGCTGAGAAGGACTATGTGGCGAAGATTCTCGTATCGATGATACCGGTCTTCATCGTCGGGATGTTCTTTAAGGACCAAGTCGAGTCGTTCTTTGGCAATGGTCTGCTGTTAGTCGGTATCTGTTTGCTTATCACGGCGGCTTTGCTGGCGTTGAGCGAGTGGCTACAGAAGAAGCGTCAGAATAGTGGTCACGAAGTGGGTTATAAAGATGCCATTATCATTGGTATCGCGCAGGCTTGCGCCGTATTGCCTGGCCTGAGCCGTTCGGGAACAACCATTGCAACGGGTCTGCTCTGCGGCGTGAAAAAAGAGACTGTGGCGCAGTTCTCCTTCCTGATGGTGCTCATTCCTATCTTGGGCGAAGCGTTCCTGGATATACTGAAACTGCTACAAGGCGAAAGCGTCAGCGATTTAGGCCTCATACCGGCTCTTGTGGGTTTTGTAGCCGCGTTTGCTACCGGTTGTTTTGCATGCCGCTTTATGATAGAGATCGTCCGCCGTCAGCGCTTGGTTTGGTTCGCTCTTTACTGCGCTATCGTAGGCTCGGTAGCCATCATCGCTACCGTTTGCTGATATGTGGAATTTTGAAGAAGGCGAAGTTCTGGCGTTTGATAAGCCGCTGCATTGGACCTCATTCGATCTGGTGGCGAAGGTGCGATGGAACCTATGCCAAAAGTTAGGCCGGAAGAAACTGAAAGTGGGTCATACCGGCACTTTGGATCCTCTGGCCACTGGCGTAGTGATTATCTGCACGGGCAAGAAGACCAAACTGATTGACCAACTGCAGTATGACGTGAAGGAATATATCGCTACGCTGCAACTGGGTGCTACTACGCCGAGTTACGATTTGGAAAAAGCGATTGATGCGACTTATCCGACGGAGCACATCACCCGCGAGTTGATAGACCAAACGATCCCGCAGTTCCTAGGAGAACAATGGCAAGTGCCGCCGATCTTCTCCGCCGTCCAGATCAACGGGAAGCGCGCCTATGAGTTTGCGCGCAAAGGTGAAGAAGTGGAGCTCAAGCCCAAGCTGCTGGTGATAGACGAGATAGAGGTGCTGGCATTTGATGAATCAACCATGCAACTGACGATACGCGTTGTATGCTCGAAGGGCACGTATATCCGTGCGTTAGCCCGCGACATCGGCGAACGCTTGCACTCCGGTGCGCACCTGATAGCTTTGCGCCGAACGCGCGTAGGAAACACCCGGGTGGAAGATTGCTATACGATAGAGAACTTTTTAGAAGACTTAAAAAACTACGAGTATGTACAAGACCAATGATATGAAACTCAGCCAGTTTAAGTTTAAACTGCCTGAAGAATTGATTGCTCAGTATCCTGCCTCTTATCGCGATGAGGCCCGGATGATGGTGCTGCACCGCAAGACCGGAGAGATTGAGCATAAGAAAGTCTCCGACTTAGTGGATTATTTTGAGGAAGGAGACCTCTTCGTGATGAACGATAGCAAGGTGTTCCCGGCGCGGCTGTATGCGCACAAGGAGAAGACCAACGCCTTAATTGAGGTTTTTCTGTTGCGTGAACTGAATCATAAGTCGCGTTACTGGGACGTACTCGTTGATCCGGCGCGTAAGATCCGTATTGGTAACAAACTGACTTTCGATGACGATCCTTCGATAGTCGCCGAGGTGATAGATAATACCACGAGTCGCGGCCGTACCTTCCGTTTCCTCACAGACTATGACAACGAGGAGTTTGTGCCGCGTCTGTACGCTTTGGGAAGTGCTCCGCTGCCGAAGTATATCCGTCGTCCGATGGACGCAGCGACGCAGGCGGCCTACGAAGAGTCTTTCCACGACCAACCGGTGCGCGAGATGGATACCGAGCGCTATCAGACGATCTTTGCGGATAAGATAGGCGCAGTAGCGGCGCCGGCATCCGGTCTGCATTTCTCCAAACAGCTCCTCAAACGCATGGAGATCCGCGGTATCGAGACGACCTTCATGACCAGCCATGTGTCGCTGGGTATCTTCAAAGATATCGACGTAGAGGACTTGACGAAGAACAAGATGGAGTCTGAGCAAATCATCCTGCCGGAGAAAATGACGAACGCGGTCAACAAAGCGCACGAAGAGATGCACCGCGTATGTGCCGTCGGCACGGAGGTAATGCGCGCTATGGAGCACGTAGCCGGAACGAACGGCGCACTCAAGGCTTACGACGGATGGACGAATAAGTTTATCTTCCCGCCTTACCGATTCATGGTGGCCAACAGTTTCTTCGTGAACTTCTACATGCCGCAGTCGAGCCAGTTGTTGATGGTTGCTGCTTTCGGAGGCTTCGAAGAGACCATGCACGCCTACGAAGAGGCTATCAAAGAAGGCTATCGTTTTGGAGACTATGGTGATGCAATGTTAATCGTCGATTGATGCAGGTACGAATAGATCCATCTTGGCAGCGCGTGTTGCAGACGGAGTTTGACAAACCCTATTTCGAACTCCTCACTCAATATGTGCGCCAACAATATAAGACCCGTCGGTGCTTTCCTCCGGCAGGTCTTATTTTTAATGCCTTTGACTCCTGTCCGTTCGACAAAGTACGCGTGGTCATTATCGGCCAAGACCCGTATCACGAGGAGAATCAGGCGATGGGACTCAGTTTTTCGGTGCCGGAAGGGGTACAGATTCCTCCTTCACTGATGAATATCTACAAAGAAATTCACCGCGATTTGGGCACGCCTATCCCTCAGAGTGGAGACCTTCGTCGCTGGGCGGCACAAGGCGTGCTGCTGCTGAATGCCACGCTGACGGTGGAGGCCCACAAGGCCGGAAGTCATCAGGGCAAAGGATGGGAAGAACTCACAGACGCAGCGATCGCCGCACTTAACCGCGAACGCGAACATGTCGTTTATATGCTCTGGGGGTCTTATGCTCAGCGCAAAGGTCAATTCATCGACCGCCGCAAGAACCTTGTCCTTCAGACTTCGCACCCCTCGCCCCTCTCCGTCTATCGTGGCTTCGACGGATGCGGCCACTTTAGCGCAGCAAACAACTATTTGATTAATCACGGTTTACAACCAATTAACTGGTAATTGTTCTTTGGGGGCTCGGGGATAGGCGGTTTACCCCTTCGCTGTCCGCCCTCTGCGTGCGGACAATGATTATTATCGCTAACGCCCTTATTCATGCGAATAAGCTCCGCCCGTTAGCGATAATTTGAAAAATCTCTCACATTTATTTGCATATATCAAAAAATCTTTGTAATTTTGCACCGCAAAATTGATTTGCCGTCAGATCTTAGACGTTAAATGGGGTGACATATTAGAATTTTCGCGTTTGCGATTTATTTGGCTTTCCGAAATGTAGGAAGTTTCAGATATATAGCCAGAATAAGTTGGAAACGCTCGTGCTTGCGCGAGCGAAACTTATCTGCTATATAGGCATTTCCTACAGCCTCGGAAAGGGATAAGAGTCGTTCGCGTTTTGTATGCTTATTAACTTTAAAATTTTTTAATTATGAAGAAATTTTATGCTTTTTTGGCAGCTGCGCTGATGAGTGCATTTGCCTTTGCATCGAAGGACGTTGTTCCGTCGGATG
>ONJT01000005.1 GCA_900318245.1 uncultured Bacteroidales bacterium | reverse complement strand
CGTTGAGTTGTACTCTAAATAATCATTAAATTCATGGCAATATTAAATTTCATCAAACCTGATAAGGTTATCATGTTGGATTCGAGTGCGAACAAAGGTGTCTTTGAGTTTCGCCCACTCGAACCGGGGTACGGAATCACGATAGGCAACGCTATCCGTCGTGTGCTGCTCGGCAGCCTCGAGGGCTATGCGATCTGCTCTATCAAGATCAGTGGTATTGATCATGAATTTGCTACCATCCCCGGTGTCATTACTGACGTTACCAACCTGATCCTCAATCTCAAGCAGGTTCGCTTCCTGCATAAGCAGGACGCTGAGGAGGAAGAGACGATCCGTCTCCATATCCGTAAGCAGAAAGCGTTCATGGCAGCTGAACTCAACACGGCGCTGCAGAACTTCGAGGTGCTCAACCCCGAACTCCAACTCGCCGAACTCGATGAGACAGCTGACTTCGAGATTGAGATCTCTATCAACAAGGGCCGCGGATACGTGCCCGGTGACGAGAATCGCCATAAAGAGGACCCCATCGGTACCCTCGCTATCGATTCTATCTACACCCCGATCCGCAACGTCATGATCTCTGTGGACCAGTTCCGTGTCGAGCAACGTACCGACTACGAGAAACTAACCATCGAGATTACCACCGACGGCTCTATAGCTCCCCAACAGGCGCTTACCGAAGCCGCTAAGATCCTTATCTACCACTTCATGCTCTTCTCCGACGAGCGTATCGTACTCGAAGAGGAGACCAAGAAGAACTCCAACGCACTCGATGAGGAAATCCTCCGTATGCGTCAGCTCCTCAACCAGAAACTTCAGGATATGGACCTCTCCGTCCGCGCCCTGAACTGCTTGAAGGCTGCTGAGGTAGAGACACTTGGCGAACTCGTTAAGTATCACCGTGCTGACCTCCTGAAGTTCCGTAACTTCGGTAAGAAATCCCTCACCGAACTCGACGAACTGCTCGAGCGCAACGGCCTCGCCTTTGGTATGGATATCTCGCGCTACCGCGCACAAGAGTAAATGAATTATTAATTAGTAAAAAAAACATAGATAAACACTGCTTATTGTTGGTTGCGCTTCGCGCTGGCGGTTTCTTATCATTGCCGTCTCCGATAAACGAGTTTCTCGTAGCCGTCGATGCTAACTAACCCACCTCTGCGAGGTACCCACCAATAATCAGCAATAAACAAAGATAAAATTTTATTTCTGTTTATCTCCGAAGTTGACTGTTACCGCATAGCGGTGTAGGTTAACGGGAGAGTGGGGCTGGGAAGCTTGCTTACCAAGACCACTAACACGGTAAGATACAAAGTCCGTAGGACAACAGACAACTGAGGTGTTTATTTAGGTTTATTTTCTGAAAAAACAACACAACAATGAGACACAATAAGAAATTCAATCACCTTAGCCGTAAGGCCAACCATCGCGCAGCGATGTTGTCCAACATGGCCTGCTCGCTGATCCTCCACAAGCGTATCAGCACGACCCTCGCTAAGGCTAAAGCCCTCCGTATCTACGTAGAGCCGATCCTCACCCGTGCCAAAGAGGATAACATGAACAACCGCCGTCTGGCTTTCTCCCTCCTCAAGCAGAAAGAGGTCGTTACCGAACTCTTCCAGAACGTAGGCGAGAAGATCGCTAACCGTCCCGGTGGTTACACCCGTATCCTTCGCACCGGTTTCCGTCTCGGCGACGCTGCTGAGATGGCGATCATCGAACTCGTAGACTACAACGAGAACATGCTGAGCCAGAGCAAGAAGGCTACTAAGAAAGCTACCCGCCGCGCCGGCAAGAAAGCCGTTAAAGAGGCCGTAGAGGAAGCAGAAGTAGTAGCTGAGGCTCCCGCAGCAGAGGAAGCACCTAAAGCAGAGTAATTATGTTCCTGGATGCAACCAAACATAACGAAAACGTGACAGATCTCGCCAACTGCAAGGTTGGCGAATCTGTTTCCGTTTCCGGTATGATCCATAACGTCCGCGTCACTAAGTGGGGCGGCTTCATCGTTCTCCGCAAATCGCGTGGTTTGTTGCAGGCGGTAGTCAGCAATGACACCTCCAAGTTCTTCGACGAGACGGGCGCAGAGATCGCGATGAACGACCTCTGCCGCGAGATGGCGATCACCCTCACCGGTACGGTCAACGAGGCAAAGATCAAAGACCCCGCAGCTTTCTACAACACTATTGAGATCGCTGTCTCCGAGGTCCGCGTCCTGAGCCGTCCGACAACCGCCGAGGTAGTGGACATGAACGCCCTGAAGTTCGGCGACGAAGAGACGCTTCTGCGTTATAAGTTCGACAACCGTCAGGTCACCCTCCGCAACCCGCGTGATATGGCGATCCTAAAGGTGCAGTCGACGATCGCACGCGCTTTTGGCGAGTTCCTTAGCGCCAACGGCTTCACCCAGATCTTCACCCCGAAGATCGTCTCCGAAGGAGCTGAAGGCGGCGCTAACGTCTTTAAGATGGATTATTTCGGCAAGCAGGTATACCTTGCGCAATCGCCGCAGTTCTATAAGCAGATCGGCGTCGGCGTCTACGAGCGCGTCTTTGAGATCGCTCCTGCCTACCGCGCAGAGAAACATGCCACTTCCCGTCACCTCAATGAGTACATCTCCCTCGATGTCGAGATGGGCTTCATCAAAGGTCAGGAGGATGTCATGACCCTTGAGGCTGCCTTGCTTCGCCATATCATCGCCGTTGTAGAACGCGACTGTGCGCATGAGCTCCAGCTCTTGAACGCCGTTAATCCTGTGCTTCCCGAGCAAGTTCCCGCTTGGAAGCTGAGCGAAGTGCATGAGATTCTCTTTGAGAATAATCTTTGTGAGGCGGATCACCGTGGTGAGGACGACTTGGCTCCGGAAGAAGAACGTGCTATCTGCAAGTACGCGAAAGACAAATTCGATTCGGACTTCGTCTTCGTAACGCATTTCCCATCGGAGCACCGTGCTTTCTATGCGATGGACGATCCTGAGGACCCGAGTCTCACCTTGAGTTTCGACCTCCTCATGCGTGGTCTGGAGATCACCTCCGGAGGCCAGCGTATCCATAAGGAAGCGGACTACCGCGAGAAGATGCTCCGTCGTGGCATGAATCCGGATGCTTTCCGTTTCTACCTCGATACCTTCCGCAACGGCATGCCCCCTCACGGCGGCTTCGCCATCGGCCTTGAGCGTATCACGGCTTGCTTCCTCGGCATCGCCAATGTCAAGGAATGCTCCATGTTCCCCCGCGACATCAACCGCGTCGCTCCCTAACACGGACAAGAAAAATACAAGAAAAATGGCATGCGCACCTGCGTGTGTCATTTTTTTTTGTGACGCCCGCGCACACGTGACGCTCGTGCCTGCGTGCTTGAAATACGCGTACATACGTGCGAAAAGTACCATTTTTGCAAAGTAGAGTTTACAAAAGTAACAAAAAAGACGTTTTTTTCGGAAAAAGATGACAAAAATGTTGCATAAATGAAAAAAAAGCAGTACTTTTGCCGCAAAATTCCCTTTGGGCGGAATTATTTATGTATAACAAACAATTTAAGGTATGAAGAAATTCTTACTCGTATTGTCCGTTTGCTTCATCGCTCTCGGACAGGTATTGGCTCAAAGCCAAACGATTTCAGGTACCGTCCTTAATGCAGCTGACGACGAGCCGATCATCGGTGCTTCGGTTCAGGTGAAGGGTACTTCGAAGGGTACGATTACCGACGTTGACGGTAAGTTTACCCTCGAGGTAGAGCCCAACTCTGTGCTTGTTGTTTCGTTCATTGGTATGGGAACTCAAGAAGTTGCTGCCAAGGATGGTGTAGTTGTTAACTTGATGGAAGACAGCAAACAGCTGGAAGAAGTCATGGTCGTTGCTTTCGGTACGTCTACGAAGAAGTCCTTCACCGGTGCTGCATCTGTAGTAAAGGCTGATGAGATTACGAAACGTCAGACGAGTAACGTTACCGACGCTTTGGCTGGTCAGGTTGCCGGTGTTCAAGGTTTGAGCACCAGTGGTCAGCCGGGTACCACCAGTTCGGTTATCATCCGTGGTGTCGGCTCTATGTACGCAAGCAACAGCCCGTTGTATGTAATCGACGGTGTTCCTGCTTCCGGTGACGATGTCAGCACATTGGCTAACGCCGATATTGAGTCGGTTACGGTCCTCAAGGATGCTGCTTCCAACGCATTGTACGGTGCACGTGGTGCGAACGGTGTGATCCTTATCACGACGAAGCGTGGTAACACCCGTGACGCTCAGGTGAAACTGGAAGCACGTTGGGGTGTGAACCAACGTGGTGTTCCTTCCTACGATGTAATGCGCGACCCGGGTATGTACTACGAGACCTTCTACACGGCTCTGTACAACCAGTATCTGGCGCAAAGCGGTAATCCGACCACTGCGCACAACCAGGCTAATAGCCTTCTCTGTGCTGCTAACGGTGGTTTGGGCTATCAGGTATTTGCTATTCCTGAGGGTGAGCGTCTGGTAGGTACGAACTTCAAGTTGAACCCGCGTGCTACGGCAGGTTTTGTAACCCCTGATGGTTACATGCTCAAGGCCGACAACTGGTACAACGAGTTGTTCCAATCCAACAACCTCCGTCAAGAGTACAACCTCAGTATTTCCGGTTCTACCGACAAGCTGACCTATTTCACGTCTGCCAGCTACTTGGATGACTCGGGTATTATCGAGAACTCCGGCTTCCGCCGCGTTACGACCCGTGTTAACGTAGACTATCAGGCAAAGAAATGGTTGAAGGTTGGTACGAACATGAGCTACAGCCACGCAGACATGCGTTATCCGCAGGAGGATGAGTATGGCGAGTATTCTTCGGCAAACATCTTCTATGTTGCTGACAACATCGCTCCGATCTATCCGCTCTACATCCGCGACGGTAACGGTCAAATCATGCGTGACGCTAACGGCTTCATCATGTATGACTATGGAGATGCCAAAACTATCAAAGGCGCATCCCGTGCTTTCATGGGTCAGTCGAGCCCGGCCAGCGCAATCGCTCTGGATCGTTCGCAGTACAAGAAAGACATCTTCACCGGTAAGTGGTTCGTACAGGTTGAGCCGATCAAGGGTCTGAAGTTCACGGCTAACCTCGGTTTGCACTATGCAGGTGTTCGCTACAACCAGACCACTAACCCGTTCTATGGTCAGTATGCTGAGCGCGGTGGTTCTGCTTATGTGGCTACTTCCCGCGTTACCGCACTCGATCAACAGTATTTGGCAAACTACGCACGTAAGTTCGGTGAGCACAACGTAGATGTAATGGTAGGTTATGAGAACTACCACCTGCGTACCTCCTCGATGTCGGGTTCGAAGAGCAAACTCGTTAGCCCGTTCATCGCCGAGCTCAACAACGCGATTCTCGGTCCGAGCGTATCTTCGTCCAGTGACAGCTACTTCACGCAGGGTATTCTCGTTCAGGCTAAGTACGACTACGCAAGTCGTTACTATATCAGCGGAAGCTACCGTCACGATGCATCTTCCCGTTTCGCTCCGGGTCACCAGTGGGGTAACTTCTGGTCTGTAGGTGCTGCTTGGGATATCAAGGGTGAGGCATTCATGGACGGAGTTCAGGATGTTGATCTGTTGAAACTCAAAGCAAGTTATGGTTCGCAAGGTAACGACAATTTAGGAAGCTATCACGTATGGGCTGACCTCTACACGTTCGATGAGAATAACGGTGAGTACTCCAAGACTTTGGCTTCTAAGGGTAACAAGGATTTGACTTGGGAGACCTCTTACAACCTCAACGCCGGTATTGACTTCGGTTTCTTCCAGGAGCGCTTGACCGGTACCATCGAAGGTTGGTGGCGTCGTACGGAGAACATGTTGTACTACAAGCCTGTTCCTGCATCGGTAGGTTATACCGAGCTTCCGGTGAACATCGGTTCTGTAAGCAACGCCGGTATGGACCTCGAGCTCCGCGGCCAGTTGATCAAGACCCGTAACGTCACATGGTCCGTATATCTGAACATGACGTACTTCAAGAACCGCATCCTGAAACTGGATCCGGCTTTGAAGGGCCAGTGGATCAGCGGTACGTCTATGTATCGTGAAGGTGAGTCTATGTACAACCGCTATTTGCCTGCTTATGCTGGTGTTAACCCCGAGACCGGTAAATCGCAATGGTTCATCGACGTAGAGGACCCGAACAACCCTGGTCAGATGATCATCAAGGGTGGTGTAACCGAGAACTATAGCGAAGCTAATAGTAACTTCCGCTATGAGACCGGTGACCTGCTGCCGAAGATCTACGGTGGTTTCGGTACGACCCTCGATGTTTATGGTGTTGACCTCTCTATCGCCTTCAACTATCAGGCAGGTGGTCGTCTGTATGACAACTCCTATCGTAACCTGATGCATGGCGGTTTCAGCAATAACGCCGGTCAGAACTGGCACTTGGATATTCTCAACGCTTGGACGCCGGAGAATACCAATACCAATGTTCCGGCTATCAACGCTGGTGACCAATACGTAAATGGTGTTTCTGATCGTTGGTTGATTAGCAGCAATTATGTAAGTCTCCAGAATATTACCCTCGGATATACCTTCCCGGCTAAGTTGACGAAGAAGGCGCATATCGAGAAGATTCGTCTGTATGCCGTAGCTGACAACGTATGGTTGTGGTCTGCTCGCAAGGGTCTGGATCCGCGTCAAGCGTTCACCAGCTCCAGCAACACGCTCTATTCTCCGATGCGTACTATCTCCGGTGGTTTAAGTATTACGTTCTAATTAAAGAAAGGAGATTAATATGAAAACGATTAGTAAATATGTATCTGTTCTCCTCGTAACCGCATTGTCCTTTGCTTCTTGTAGCGAGTGGATGAATGCCGGTCCTGAAGGCGGCACGAAGACGCAGGATCAGGTAGAGGAAGCTGCTCAGCAGAACCCTGTAACCGCAGCAGCAGACTTGTCTGCTATCTACGCGCAGTTTATCCAGCTTTACAGTGGTCTTGGTGACCTCGGTTATTCCCGTCACTGCGACTATGGTTATGCTGCTATCTGCTTGTTCATGGATGAGCAGGGTCAGGATCTCGTGAGCCCGAACACCGGTTACAACTGGTTCCAGTTCGCAGATTATCCCTCCAACCGTGATAATACGCGGACGACCACCCGTGGCTTGGTTAACCACCTGGTATGGGGTGAGTATTATAAGATCATCTTCGCATGCAACAACGTGATTAATATGGTGGATCGTGAAAAACCCGGTTCGCAGAAGTACGCGTTAAGCCAGGCTTTGGCTGTTCGCGCAATGTGCTACATGAACCTGGCTCAATTGTTCCAGTTCACCTACACCACGACTGACAAGAAGGCGCTGACCGTGCCTCTGGTAGTTGACCGTATGCCGGCTGAGCGTATCACTAACAACCCGCGCGCTACGCTGGAAGAGTTGTTCAAGCTTTGTACAGAAGACTTGGATTACGCTTGCGAGAACCTCGACGGTTACAAGCGTCCGGACAAGGGCTTCGTAGATCAGGCTGTTGCTTTCGGTCTCCGCGCTCGTCTGAACCTTATCAAGGGTGAGTGGGCTGCTGCTGCTTCGGATGCTGACAAGGCATTGAACTTAAGCGGTGCAACTCCATTGTCGATTGCTGAGGCTAACGAGCCGGGCTTTGCTGATGCAGAGCAGCACAACGTAATGTGGGCAAACATCATCGTAATCACGAACGACGTCGTACAGACCGGTATTGTCAACTGGCCTTCGCACATGTCGATCTTCTTCCAGGACGGTTATACCTCTGTAGGTGCTACCCGCTCGATTGCTAGCGCTCTTTATAACGAGATTGCTGCTACCGACGTTCGTAAAGGTTGGTGGTTGAATGAGCAACTGGAGTCTCCGCTGCTTGATGCTGCCGGTTATAGCGCAGCGAAAGCCAACATCCAGGGTAACGCTGACAATGTATACACGAACGTGAAGTTCGGTACGGGCGACCGCTCGACCACCGGTGACGGTGCTGCTGCTGCCGACTGGATTCTGATGCGTGCTGAGGAAATGTACCTCATCAAGGCTGAGGGTCTTGCTCGTTCCGGCGGCGACGGCGCAGGTGTACTGACTGACTTCGTCAAGAAGTTCCGTGACCCGTCTTACAACGCAGCTCTCCATGGTTTGAGCCTTGAGGATGAGATCTGGTGGCAACGTCGTGTTGAGCTCTGGGGCGAAGGTTTCGCATTCGGCGATATCATGCGTCTCGAGAAACCGATTATTCGTACCAACTCGACCAACTGGCCTGCAGCATGGGGAAATATTGACGTGCCTGCAAGACACGGCGTATTGCTCTGGCGTATCCCGCAGTCCGAGATCGAGTCTAACGAGGGTATCAGCGAGAAAGATAACAACCCGTTTGTACCATTCCCCTAATCCTTAAAAATGTATAGATTATGAAAAAGATTAGTAAATATTTGCTCCTTCTCGCAGCAGCCGTGTTCACATTCACGGCTTGCGAGAAAACAGCAGAGCGCGAGCCGTCTCCGCTGGATGTACCGGGCGCAGTGGCATTTACCAGTGCAGGTGGTTCCTTCGAGTTAAACATGAGTAAGGAGCCGCTGGAGACAACCGTTACGTTGCGCCGTACCTCTGAATTCGACAAGGCAGATACGATTCTGTTGAACGTAGAGGCTGATCCGGTATTCGTGATCGATCCGAAGTTTATCTTCGCTCCGGGCGACAAGGAGGTTTCTGCGAAACTTTCGTTCCCGACCGGTGAGGCAGACAGTACCTATACTTGCCGTCTCTCTTTGCCGGAAGGTAAGGCTAGTCCTTATCTGGATGGCGTGAGCGTGTTTGAGTACACCGTTAAACTTGTTATGTGGTCTGAGCCGCGTACCGGTGTTTGGGTAGACGACGCAGTCGTATCATCGACCTACAATATTCCTGCTTCGGTTGCATGGACGGTTACCTATCAGGTAGCTGAGCTGGCTGACGGTAGCATGAAGCTGCGTATCATCAACCCGTATGCATGTACCGCAAGTTCCGTAGATGTAAACGGCGTTTATGACGGATTCCCGTACAACGATCCGGGCGACTGGGATACCTCTAAGGATTACAACATCGAACTCTTTATCGATGCAGCTAATGATGTAACGATGCCTGATGTTGAACTCGGTGTTGACTGGGGTAAATCGATGATGAAACTCGTTAACTACCAAGGTGTAGTAGCTCACGGTGACTTCGATCCGGATGCACAACGCGTTCTGTTCGACAAGAGCGATAAAAAGAACTCGCTTGTATTCGCAATGGATAAACCGTACAACTACGCTGGTTATCGCTTCTACCTGAGTTATGCAGCTTATTTGGCTGATCAGGAGGAACCGGAGCCTATAGAAGCTACGGTAGAGACCTACGAGGGTACGTGGGAAGTAACCGCAACCGATGGTAAGACCGGCGCAGCTGCTGCTCCGCGTAACATCACCATCGTAAGCGGCGAGGATCCTGAGCAAGGCCAGTTCTATACGATCAGCGGTCTTAGCGAAGACCTGCCTGAAGTATATGGTTACTTCGACGAGGAGACGAAAGCCTTCATGTTGGGTTACAACGATGGTGTACAGGTTACCATCGGTGACAAGACGTATGATGCAACGCTTTATCCGGTTAATTCCACCAGTGGTAAGCTGGATGGCCATGCTGAGATGAAGTTCGTTCCGGCTGAGGATGGTTCTATCGTTCTGGCTGACGACGCTGAAGCTATCGGTTTCGGTGTAGTATACTTCAACGTAGCAGATGAGTCTGACTATGTAGTAGGTGATGTGCTGCTCAACCTCAATCTCGCAGCAGTGGATGCCGCTAGTGCTCCGGCAAAAGCAGCTCCGCGTGCGAAGAAGAGTGTGAAGACACTGCGCCACACTATGATGCTCGCTCGTTAATACGAACAGTTGATAAAAGAAAGAGGATCTCGCAAGAGGTCCTCTTCGTTTTTGTGTCTATCGCTTTCTATAACCCTAAGTGAATTCTAAATCTAATTGCCCACTGCACGTTCGGCGTGATGCCCCAGATTGAATAGAGATCGCAGATACGTAATATATTGCCAATGCCGATTCCAACCTCAGAATAAACCATCGAGCGTGGCATGCCGATTACCGCTTGGCTGTTATATCCATAAGCAACCTTCGCTTCTACTAATTCGCGCAGGTGTAACCAGCGTACGCCGGGAATCATGTTGAACAATATACCCATGCCGTTCCATTCGGTCTGCAGCGCCACATAGCGGTTGGCTAACAGTTGGCTGCCGTGCAGGAAAGTGAAGCGGTAGGGGTCATAGGCATAGCCTTGGTTCGCATTCGCCTGCCATAAGAGCGTCGAAGGCACTTGGCCGAAGATCATACCCGCCTGAAACGCATAGGTCAGCGTGCCGCCCATACCGAGGTTCGCGTGCTGCGTGAGCATGGCCCGTAGGTGAAGGTAGATCTTCGAATGGTCGGCGTCGGCCCAGTGACCGGCTTCGGCTCCGAGGTACAGCACCGGATAACGGGACGAATAGGCGTAGCGGCGCAGGAAATAGCCATCGTACTTACGTTCGCCCCAACTCAGACGCGCGATAGCATGCGCCGACTGATAGGCATAACCCATCTGCCAGCCTGCGCGGGCAAAGAGATGACTCTCTATACTCATCGGTACGCCGCTGCGGGTGTCCATCTGATGAATCCAGTCTGCGAACCAGTGGAACTGCAGTTGCCGCTGGTGGATAGCCGTATTGACGCAGAGACTGTCTCTATATAGGGCTTGGAACGCGTACGCCGTGAAGTCGAAATTACCCCATCCCATGGAGTTTTCCCTTAGCATCCGGTCGAAATCATCCACTTCGGACCATACATAATGGTCGTTGTATTCAAACTGTAAGATGTTCTTTCGCTCCGTCGGCAGGTCCACGGACACGCGTCCCATACCTTTGAACGACCGGTCTTTGAAACCGTAACCTACCGAAGCTTCCAGCGAGACAATCTTCGATAACTTCTCGTTCGTGCGGAACGGCAGACCGACATGCACCGTCTCGTGCTGGTTGACCTGCAGGATCTCCTCTACATGGCCGATATCGACCGGTGTGCCCGTCGGGATATAACCCGTCGTAGCAATCGTTGCGAAGAACTTCGCCGCGCGAATAATCGGCAGACTGTCCAGCGCCGCAAAGGCGCTATCAGCCGTCGCCACGGCGGATGGTTGTCGGTATTCCGATATCTCGGTATCTCGGTATCCCGATGCCGCGGCTTTCGGATTCCTCAGACTCGTGGTTAATAGCACCGAAGGAAAGACCGAACCGGCTTTCTCGCTCTTGACGGTGAAGTCGAGCAACGCTGAGACAGATTCTTCGGCGATGAGGCCGTCGGGGGTGAGGGTCTGCGCGATATGAATGTCGTTGACGTAGTTGACGGCCACCTCGGGCGGCACATATGCCTTCAGCGCGCGCAACGCATAAGTGGTGGTATCAATGATCATCTCGCCGTTAAACGTCGCGTAGAAGGGATTTCTCGTGCGGAAGGTGATGCGAGCCATGTGGCTGACCGTGTCGTCTTCCAGATAATAGCGGTAATACAGGTTTCCGCCTGCGGCGAGAGGAGAGAGGAAGGCATGTCCCATGAGGCTGACGGATGGCGCGTAGAAATTGAGGTTTCCTTCGCCGCCGAGTAGAGACGAGTAGTCCGTCTCGGAGAGGATGAGCGCTTGGGTGCGCTGGTCATTGGCAGGAATCATCTCTTGTCCCGCGATGCGGAAAGACTGTGTCTCGCGGTAGAGCGGCAGGATATACGTCGAGTCCTCCTGCGCGATCATACCGGCCTGCAGACTCTTCCACAGGGCGCGGCGCAGGTGGCGGCGGTTGATATGCGAGACATAGAGCATCTGCTCGCGCTGCGCAACCATACTGTGCTCCGGGTGTTTGGTGCGGTCATTGGCGTCGCGCTGCTCGCGTACGTGACGTAAAATCTCCAGAGCAGGATTCTCATTGGGCGCCACGACGATCTCTGTCAGTGTCGCCGCTTTCTCCCGCATCGCTACTTGCAAGCCCGCCATCGTACCGGGTTCGATATCGAAGCGCTGGGTGTAATAACCGACAGCCGAGAAAACGAGCTGGCTCTTCGCGTTCATATCCACGCGTAGCACGTAGTTGCCGTGTTCGTCAGAGCTCGTACCGATCTTTGTGCCCCGAAAATGAATATTCACGTTCGGTATCGCTTCACCGGTAATCTCATCCACGATCTCACCGACGATGATAGTCTCTATCGCCATGATAGGCAATGAGAGCACCAGCAGCAATGATATGAAGAATTTTCTATACACCTTACACTTTACACCTTACACCTTACACCTTACACTTTACACCTTACACCTTATTAATCGGGTGGCATTGAAGTATCGCTTTTCTCAGGTCTTGGACGTCGATATGCGTGTAAATCTCAGTGGTCGCCAGGTCTTCGTGCCCTAATAGTTGCTGTATTACGCGCAGGTCGGCGCCGTTCTGCAGGAGATGGGTTGCAAAGGAATGACGCAGCGTATGGGGACTGACGGTCTTGGTAATACCCGCCTCGGCGCAGAGTCTGCGCACGATGGTGAAGACCATCGCCCGCGTCATCGGACGACCATAGCGGTTGACGAACGCGATATCCTTGGACTCGGGTTTGAGTGGCCAAGTCGCGCGTTCCTGCATCCAGTACCCGAACCATTCTTCGGCTACCGGCGAAAGTGGCACGAGGCGTTGCTTTGACCCCTTGCCTTCGATGAGCATGTAATGTTCGTGGAGGTATATCTTGCTGAGCTGCAGGTTCACCAGTTCACTCACGCGCAGACCGCTCCCGTAGAGCATCTCCATCATCGCGCGGTTGCGGTGCCCTTCGTTGCTGCTCAGGTCGATAGCCGCCATCATCCGGTTTACCTCATCCAGCGAGAGCACCGTTGGCAGGTGTTTGGACTTACGCGGTCCTTCCAACAACTCCGATGGGTCTTGCTCGATATAGTCTTTGTACAGCAGAAAGCGAAACCATGAGTGGATACCCGCGAGAATACGCGCTTGGGTTCCTTCGGAGCGAACGTCCTTGAAAAGCGTAAAGATGCACTCTTGCAACTCGTCAAAACTCATGTGGACGATGTCCACCTTATGCTCCTCTCCGTACGCACGCAACTTGTCGAGGTCCATCTCGTAGCCCTCGATGGTGTTCGGTGAATAACCGCGCTCCAGACGCAACCATGTGTGGTACTCGCGTCGGAGCTCTGCGTCCGATGTTATCTTTTTTCCCACGGATAAAGAACTCCTTGGAAATGCGGCTTGTAGGTAGCCCGCGAACCGTAAGCGTTTTTATAATAGAGCGTGAACTCCAGATCTTTCATCACCGACGTGGTGTCCTTGACGACAATATATCCGGAATCCAGCACTTGAATCGACTGTAACTTGCCATCCTCTACGTATAGTACGTACATGCCCGTCGGTTGGCCGTCCCAGTCTTTGCCGGGCAGGAAGGTAAATGGCAGACCTGTGCGCTCGCTGTGGTACTTACCGGGCACGAGGCGCAAAGTGTCCTGACCGTGACTCTCCGGAACGAAGATATCGGAGATATAGAGGTTATATCCTGTTCCCCGCATGCGATGGTCGGCATCTAGTTCCAGACCTTTGGAATACAGGTCGAGTGCAACGACCGCATTGGGTATCGAGTCATAGGCATAGCCGTAGATCTCTTCCCAGGCCAGCAGGTACTCCTTCGGCATGCCGTGATAGACGTATGGCGTAGAATTGCTGCAGGACGTAAACCCGAGTATTCCGAGCAGTCCAAGTATTCCGATAATCAGTGCTTTTCTCATGAGAGTTGTATTTTTCGGGATGGATACAGGGCGGCAGCGAAGCCTAAGGCCAATACAATCGCGGCTACCAGCACGATGTCAAGTACCTGTACCTGCACCGGATAAGCCGATATCACATACTCCGCACCGCTGCCGAGTTTGAGCCAACCGAAATGCTGCTGTCCTAAGCACAACAGCACGCCTGCGATGAGGCCGATCATCGCGCCCAAGGACGAGATAAACCATCCCTCGAGCAGGAACACACGGCGAATAGTTGCTTCGTCTGCGCCTAGGTGCGAAAGAATCTGTATGTCTTCGCGCTTGTCGATGATCAGCATCGAGAGCGAACCGATGATGTTAAAACTCGCAATCAGCAAGATGAAGACCAATAAGAGAATGGTCAGCAATTTCTCGATGCGCAGGATATTGAAGAAACTCGCCTGCTGCTCGTAGCGGTTGAGTACTTTGTAGCCGGGACCTAAAATTTTAGAAATCTTCAATTTTAAATCTTCAATCTTCAATGTGCTCTTCGGTTGAATACGAAGCGCACTTGCTGTATGCTCGTCGTATTCGAAGAGTCGTTGGGCGAGAGGTAGGGAGACGAGAAGCACTTGGTCGTCGTACTCCACTTGGTTCACGGCGAACGTACCGGCGATGAAGGCATGCTCGTGGTTAAGCGACAAGTCCGGTCGCAGGCTGTTGAAGCGTCCCGTGCGTTTTGGTGCATAGAGGTGCAGCGCGCCCGTGAAATGGGCGTTCATGCCTATCTGAGCAGCCAAACCTCTACCCATCGTCACGCGATCAAACGCACCGTCCCAGACCGAATAGAAGCCGTCGAAGATGATCGAGTCAATATGTGCCGTTTGGGTAAACAGACTGTCCACACCCATCACGCGCGCCGGCGTCTGATGGTCCTTGTAGCGGATGAGCGCCGTCTGCTCGAGTTGCATGGAGATGGCTTCGATGTCCTCGCGCGCGTATAGCGAAGCGATAGGCGCGGTGTCGGTGCGCAAAGTAGCGCCTTCGGCGGGAACGACTAAGAGTACCGGATCGAACTCCGAGAACATGTGCTCTACCAGCGTGCCGAATCCGTTCATCACGGATAACACACAGATCATCGCCGCCGTCACGACTGCAACTGCCGCCGCACTGATGCCGGAGACGATGTTGATGGCGTTATGCCCTTTCTTCGAGAAAAGGTACCGCCAGGCAATGTGGGATTCAAGATTAGGCATGGAGCAACTCATCAATGCGCTCCATCCGATCGATCGTCTCGTCCAAATGGAAGACTATTTCCGGAATAATACGCAATTGATGGCGCTCAAGCGTGCCGAGTTCACCGCGAAAGCGGTGCATGTTCTCTTCAATAAGCGTCATGGTCTGAGCTACCTTGTCCTGCGGAAAGATAGACAGATAAATATGCGCAATAGAGAGATCAGGCGACACGCGCACCTCGCTCACGGAAATAAGGGTTCCATGCAAAGTGCGCGCGTACCATAATAGAATGTCGCTCATGTCCTTCTGAATCAGACGAGCGATCTTGTGTTGTCTAGTTGACTCCATCAAAATTTGTGGCGTCCTTCGTCAGCTACGGTCAGTTTCTTACGACCTTTAGCGCGGCGTGCAGCCAATACACGACGACCGTTAGCGGTAGTCATTCTCTCCAAGAAGCCGTGTTTGTTACGACGCTTACGTTGGGAAGGTTGGAATGTACGTTTCATTGTCTTTAATTATTTAGGTTCTCTCACGAGAACGGGTTTATACGTCAAAAAGCCTGCAAAAGTACTGCTTTTTTCTGACATGACCAAATTTTTTCGCACTTTTTTTACTTTTGTGGGCGTTTTTAGTCAAAAACCTCCATTAAAATATCCAGAGAACGGGGTGCTTCCCATGTTTCTACATGCTCTTCGAAATACGTGCACAATGCCCGTAACTGTTGCTGCCGCTCCTTACGCGTTTGCGGCAAAACAGGTTCGTTTTCCATCGCAAAACCCAGTTTGGCGGCTAAGCCGATGAGAAACTGCAGATGGAAGTTCTGCGGCTCTTCGCACCGATCCAATTCCTTTACCGCTTGCGCAATGAAGTCAAACATCGGTTCGTCTGTCATCGGATGGCGCAGCACGTGGTAGAGGACTTCACTAAGGAACAGCGCAATAGCGCTTTTGTACGGATTAGCGATTAGGGGATTAGCGCTCAAGGGAATCGCCTCTTTGAGCGTCGGAGGTTTAGAGGGCGTCTGGTCCGCGGTGATCTGCAGCAGCGTGAAGGGCGTGTACATGCCGATGGCGTGTTTGCGACCTAAGCCATACACCATATAATTAACGCGCCCGCCCGTACGCGTGTAGGCGTGCAGCACGTGCGCTTTGTCCGAATGCGGCTGAAGCGACAGCACTATCGCGTCAGTCGTGCTTAACATAGATGGTGTCGATGGCGATGCCGTCGCTCATCCGATGAATAATGAGTTGCTTGTTGGCCAGTACCCCGTACACAGGCACGCTGTCGCGCACCTCGATATGCAGTTTGGTCTTCTGCTTCTTGGGCTTACCGGCGGTGTTAAGCATCACGAAGGGCGTGCGGCGAGCATAGAAATGGTCATGTCCCGCGAGCACCAGGTCGGCTTGACTCAGCGCATAGCGGAAAGTGCTGTAAATAGCGACGTTCGCGCGTCCTTTGGCGGCAGACAATACCGGATGGTGCATCATCACCACCACCGCGCGGTCGCCGGCGCTGTACATCGCCTCGCGCAACCACGTCAGCGTACGTGTCAGATAGACGACATGCGCCAAGGGGTTGGTGTCGATCACGATGACGCGCATCCCGGGGATGTCGAGCCGGTAACTGGCGCCCGGTACGCCGACCGGTCCGTTATCCGGATGCAGGAAGGTCTCGCTCCATGCGTCTGATAACGATTTGTGTACCCCCTTGGTGTACTCGTGATTGCCCGGACAGGCAATGACCGGCAGTCCGTTCAGCGCACTGTTTGTCCATTCGCGCAACAGCAACTGGCGGTAATACTCCTGTCCGCGGTCCATCCAGTCGCCGACCTGCATCACAAGGTCTGCGTTTGGCACGCGGGCTGCCAGAAGGTCGTAGTCTGCGCGCGTGAGACGACTGTGGATATCGCCGAGCACGAGGATCGTCTCAATGCTGTCGTTCGCCGAGTCCGGCGTTTGGAACACACCTTGCAGCGTGTCGCCTGTCCACAACGGTTCAGCGGGTGTGACGAACCACGCCTGCCAGCGGTAAGCGCAGACTACTGCGCCTGCCGCTAACAGGATGATTGCGAGTATTATGTAGACCCACTTACGCATTAGAAGGGCAGGTCACTGGTGCCTTCACCGGCCGAAGCGTCAAACGGATCCATGTTCACCGGAGCAGCCTCTGCGGGCGCTGCAGGCGTAGCCGCGGGTTGCGGAGCCGCTACGGGGGCAACAGCAGGCGCTGCGCCCGGAACGGCTTGCGTCATATCGCCCTGCTGGATACGCCAAGCGCGGATAGAGGTATACCAACGGCCGTTGAACTCACGGCTCTCGATATCGAAGCTGACGGTTACTAACTGGTCTACATCGCACGGATTCTGCTTGATACGGTCCTCGCCGAATACCTCGAAATGCACTTTGCGGGGATACTGATCCAGCGTCTCCAATACATACGGCTGTACCTTCCACGGGTTGCCGTTCTTGCCGATACCTTCCTGTGCCGGCAATACCTGAATAATCTTACCTACTACTTCCATTTCTTTAAACTTTCAACTTTCAACTTTCAACTTTACTCCCCTTTAATCGCTGCTACACCCGGGAGGATCTTGCCTTCGATAGCCTCGAGAAGAGCACCACCACCGGTAGAGATATACGATACTTGGTCTGCCAGACCGAATTTGTTTACGCATGCTACGGAGTCGCCGCCGCCGATGAGCGAGAACGCGCCGTTCTTCGTGGCCTCTGCGATGGCCTCGCCGATAGCACGGCTACCGCCGCAGAAGTTATCGAACTCGAACACTCCTGCAGGACCGTTCCAGAGGATGGTCTTAGCGCCCTTGATGGCATTGCGGAAGTTCTCCTGTGCCTTAGGACCTGCATCCAGACCTTCCCAACCCTCAGGAATAGCGTTCGATGGGAAGATCTTCTGGTTAGCATCGTTGCTGAAGCTGTCTGCGCAGATAGCATCCGGAGCGAGCACGAGCTCTACGCCGTTCTTCTTTGCCAACTCCTCTACGCCCAGCGCTACATCGAGTTTGTCGAGCTCTACGATCGAACCGCCAATCTCGCCGCCGTGTGCTTTCGCAAACGTATAGGTCATACCGCCGCAGAGGATGAGTTTATCAACCTTGCCGAGCAGGTTCTCGATGATACCGATCTTCGAGCTCACTTTCGAACCACCCATGATGGCTACGAACGGGCGTTTGATGTCGCCGAGCACAGCGTCTACTGCTGCTACCTCTTTCTCCATCAGGAAGCCCAGCATCTTGTGGTCTGCATCGAAATAGTCTGCGATGACAGCTGTCGATGCATGTTTGCGGTGTGCCGTACCGAAAGCGTCCATCACGTAGCAGTCAGCGTACGATGCGAGCACCTTAGCGAACTCTTTCTGACGTGCTTTCATCTCTTTCTTAGCCGCCTCATAAGCCGGGTCTTCTTTCTCGATTCCTACCGGTTTGCCTTCCTCTTCCGGATAGAAACGCAGGTTCTCGAGCAGCAGTACCTCGCCCGGTTTGAGGGCAGCAGCCTGTGCCTGAGCCTTCGCGCAGTCCTCAGCGAACTGAACGGGACGACCGAGCGCAGCAGCTACGGCATCTACAATCTGGCTGAGGCTGTACTTAGCCTGTACTTTACCTTTCGGCTTGCCCATGTGGCTCATGATGATCAGTGCGCCGCCCTCATCGAGGATGTGCTTGAGGGTAGGTAACGCACCGCGGATACGGGTGTCGTCGGTGATGTGACCGTTCTCATCGAGGGGCACATTGAAATCGACACGTACAATCGCCTTCTTGCCGGCGAATTTGAAATCTTTGATAGTCATAGTGTTAATATTTTAGTTGTTAGTTGTTATTCCAGTCAATGGAGTTCAGGCGTCCCCGATAGACGTCGCTATAGGAGATGTTCGCGTCCTGTCCGCCGAAGAGGTAGATGTAGTTGTCGCGCACAATGGCCGTCTGTTTCTGTCTTGCGCTGTACACTTCCGGCAACTGGTTCTTCGTCGAGTCGGCTTTCGTCCAGTTGAGTCCTTCGTCGTTGGAGATCAGTATCTCGCGGCCGAAATAGTTCATCTTCTCGTCCACACCGCCGAACATCAGCAACTGGTCGTTATACCAGATTACCGATATGCCTGTCAGGCGCGTGAAACTCGGTCGGTCGATAGAGAACTCCTCGATGCGGTATTCGCCCTTCGGCAGGGGATGAACCGAGTACTCGAGGTTCCAGCGCGTGTTAAGCGACTCGCCGTCCTCGGAGTAGCCGCCGATGATCATCGCGCGTTCGCGCAGACTGGCACTTTGGAAGACCACCGTGCCGAAATCGCTGATGGGGAACGGACCGTTCGGACGCATGCCGCTCAGCGCGAGTCCGTCGTTATCGAGATATGCTAACTCGTAGCCGTTGTTATCGACCAGCGCCCATACCAGACTGTTCCAGTACAGCAGCATCGTCACTACCGGATAACTTACCGTCTGTGCCGTCCACGTGAGGGCGTCCGTACTGGTGTAGACCGTATTGCCTTGACCGTAATACAGCGTAGTGCCATCACTGATGATCTGCCGTACGTTCGTACCGGCCGGTAAACCGGTGGGAGAACCCCAGTCGAACCATTCGCTGCCGTCTTCGGACAGATACGTACGCAGCGCAAAACCGTTGGACTTGATGAGCACGAACGACTGTTCCAACTCCACTACTTTCTGCTCGCTGTCGTCGATCTCGTATATCTGCGGCGTGAGGATGGACCATGTGTAGAGGTCGGGATCCGCCTGGTGCACACTCGCGCGTATCTCATAGGTCTTGAACGTCGAGCGGTCCGCCGAGCGGACGTTGAGGTATATCGGTCCTTTGCTGAAGTCCAGCGTGTCGTATCCCGTCAGCACGCACAGCGTGTCGGGCATCTTCAACCATGCAGCACTCGGCGTAGCGGCGAAGGTGAAGCGCGGTACGACGCTATCCAGACGAGTACCGAAGAGCATCGAGTCTTTGTTCCATACCAGGCCCGTGTCGAGGCGCTCTTCGATGGTGAAGACTCCGGTCGAGAGACCCGGGTTGGAGTCGTTCGCCGCGAAGTAGAAAGCGCTCAGTTTGGCGACGGAAGAAGGCGTAGAGGACTCGCTCGCTCCCTCGCAACCGGTGAGGCTCACGAGAAAAATTGCTATTAATATATAGAAATACTTGCGCATATCAATTTTTTTTTGTACCTTTGCAGCCGCAAAGGTAAAATCACTAATAACCATGTTATTCGACTCTCAAATACATGACTTTAAGTCCTGGCTCCCCTGGGTGCGCATCCGCCGCGAGCAGGCAGCGCTTCGCGCGATTGTGGAGCAGCGTCGTCGTATGTTAACGCCCGAGGAGGTCGCTGCGGATTCTGCGCGTATCTGCGAGCAGATTGAGCAGATGTCTGCTTTCCGCGAGGCTCATACGGTGCTCATCTATTATCCTGTTCATAACGAGGTGGACCTTCGTCCGTTGCTCGCTAAGTATCAGGACCAAAAAACTTTCCTTTTCCCCGTGACCCATCGTTACTCGATGGAGGCGCGTCCCTATGATGGCGAGGATATGATGCGTAAGGGTCGTTTGGGCGTACCCGAACCTCAGACGCCGACCTGGAAAGGTCCCATCGACTTGATGCTTATCCCCGGTGTGGTGTTTGACCACCATCGTCATCGTATCGGTCGCGGCGGTGGGTATTACGATAAGTTCCTTCGTAAACACCCGGGAGTAAAGAAGATCGGCGTATGCTATGCGTTCCAGTTAAAGAAACACGACATCCCGCACCTCTTCCGCGATCGCAACGTGCATCGCGTCGTTACTCCTCAGCAGACCATTGGATAGTCGGCTGGCTGTCACGTATCTGTTGTAACTTACGGTCGCTCTCGGCCGTAAGTTTTCTTTCGCCCTTGCGGTAATAGTATATCACGCCGTATAACTGGCATTTCATCAACTTCGCGTAGGGCAGTTGATCTTTATAGAAATCCTCGATGAGGTTCCATATGTTCAGGATGATCGCGTCCGCTTGTGCGCGCAGCGGTTCCAAGTCGCCGTGTACGCGCTCGGAGTTCTGTACGTGGAACGTGTGCTGACGCTGGTGCTCGCAGAAGATGTCGTAGTGCACCTTCACCTTGTTGATAGCGGGGTTGTAGATCGGGAAACCACCGTTGGCCATACGTTTCTGTTCGCCCTCGATGATCTTCTTTCCCCATTCGAGCAAGTATTCTTCGGTGGACAAATCGGGCACCACATGCTGGTGAGGGTCTAAGCCGTACAGCAACTTCTGCTCTTTCTTGATCTCTCCGCGAATGACAGCGAGGTTGAGCACCTGGATGAAATGCGAGATGTACATACGCGCGTTCTGCACGATATGACGGTATTGTTTGTTCGCATTGACGGTCGAGGTGTAGTTGTCTTTCGACTGCATCACGACGTTCTCGAACGAGACGAGGAATCGTTGTGCTTCACTCAGCACTTTGTACGGAATCACCTGCTCGGTGAAGTCCGCTGTCTGCGCGCGCTGGATAGCGTTCTGCAGCGCGTGGAGGCGTGCTTGGTCCGTGTTTGGTAATCGACGGTAAGGCATAATATTATGATTTTCGTGTTACAAGTTTTTCTGCGAGTTCACGCAGCTTATCGGTCGCTTTGTTCTGCGGCAACTTATCGAGTTGCGCGAGTGCCAGCGCAGTATGTTGCTCCATAAGTTTCTCTGCGCGCTCGCGAACGCCGATGCGGTTGTACAGCGCGGTAACAGCAGCTATCTTTTCCGCATCGCGGTCAGTCACCGTGAGCCACTGCTCCAACTCGGCTTTCGTCTCCGCGTCGGCTTGTTCCAGCGCCGTGAGCAACAGGATGGTCTTTTTGTTGCAGCATATATCGCCACCAATCGCTTTGCCGAAGGTCTTCGGGTCGCCGTAGACGTCCAGGATGTCATCTTGGATCTGGAACGCCAAGCCGATATGCAGGCCGTATTGGTAGAGCGCTTCCTGCTGCGCAGGATTGGCGCCGGCGATATATCCGCCTGTCCGCAGCGCATTGGCGATCAGTACAGAGGTCTTCTTCTCAATCATCATCATGTAGTCCTCGATGCGTACGTGGCTCTGGTGCTCGAAATCCACGTCATACTGCTGGCCTTCGCAGATAGCCGTCGCCATCTCGTTGAACCATTTCAGCACTTGCGGTAACTTGTCTGCCGGCACTTGCGCCAACTGCTTATAGGCCTCTATCAACATCTGGTCGCCGGAAAGGATGGCGGTGTTGTCGTTCCACTTCACATGTACGGTCGGTCGTCCGCGACGAACACTTGCGCGATCCATCACGTCGTCGTGCAGCAGCGTGAAGTTATGGAAGATCTCCAGCGCCAAGGCGGCCGGAACCGTGTGCGCTATCGCATCGCCGTTCAGCAACCCTTCGTTCACGATCGCCTCTGCTGCAATGAGCGCGAGTGTCGGACGCAAACGTTTTCCGCCGGAAGCCAAGGTGTACGCGATCGGCTCATACAAGCCCTTCGGCTCCTTGCTCCAGTCCAGATTCTCTATTTCCTTGATAATATCAACCATTGTGCACTTTTCTCGTATTTTTACGAGAACTTATTCTCTATAATATCGCTCAGCACATCCCTCATCTCCAGCCCCGCGGCCCGTACCTGCTGCGGAATAAAACTCGTCGGCGTCATTCCCGGCGTCGTGTTCACCTCCAGGAGATTAATCTTATCGCCGGTAATAATCCAATCCACGCGGATGATACCTTGTGCGCCGATGATGTCGTATAGACGCAGCGTCTCGGCTTGGATCTTATCGCGGATAGCGTCAGGGATGCGCGCCGGCGTGATCTCGTCTACCTCGCCTTTGTACTTCGCGTTATAGTCGAAGAACTCATTATGCGTTACGACCTCCGTGATGGGGAAAGCGACGGCTTTGTCCTTCGTCTTATATACGCCGCAGGTCACCTCCGTGCCGCTCATGAACGACTCGCAGATCACCTCATCGCCCTCTTGGAACGCGCGCTCGATAGCGGGATACACCTCTTCCACGGTCTTTACCTTCGTGCAACCGAACGAGCTACCGCCGACGTTTGACTTGATGAAGCACGGCAGGCCCAAGGTCTCCGCGATCTTCGGCGCATTCGGCCATTTCTGACCCGCGCGCAGCATCATGCTGTTCGCGATGTGGAATCCGAAATACGACAGGTAGTGGTTGCAGGCGTATTTGTTAAACGTCAGCGCAGCTGCCAACACGCCGCAGCAGGAATAGGGCATACCTATCATGTCGAGGTATCCCTGCAGAATGCCGTTCTCGCCCGGCGTACCATGTATCGTGATGTACGCGAAATCGAAGGTGTGCTTCACGCCCCCGCGCGTAAAAGAAAAATCGTTCTTATCAATCGGCTCACCGGCCTCGGTATGCCAATTCTTCCCGTCAAACACTACGATCGTGCAGTCGTAGCGCTCTTTGTCCATAAAGGAATAGATACCGGCTGCCGAACGAAGCGACACCTCATGTTCACTACTGTCTCCGCCGGCAATAATAGCTATGTTTCTTCTCATTTTTTCACCTTATAATCCAATTTGGCTGCAAATTTACTACAAATTATTCAAATATACAAGATTTTGACAAGAAAAATTAAATAAGTTTACTTAATTTCATAAAAAAAAGAGCCGCAAGGGCTCTCTTTCTGTTTATCGCAACTCAATTCTGCGGGAAACAGTCTCTCCGTCAACTTTCGCGTAGAGGCGGTATGTACCGCGCTCCAGTTCGAATTCTACGAAGTTTCCACGCTCTTTCTGGAGAAGTTTGCCTTGCATCGTGTAGATGCGTGCTTCTTCCATCTTTGTAGATGTCACTACCAGCGTGTTCTCGCGGAAGCGAACAGTGAAATTATCATTGTTTTTTGCGGCGTCCGCGAAGTTAACTCCAGCCAAAAGGCTGACAACGGTCAATACAATTAAACTAACTTTTCTCAAATACGTTTTCATAGTTAGTTCCTTTCTTTTTAAGCCTAATACCTGTTTTTCGTTCGCACCAATGCGTGGGCATCCCGCGACACTTCGCGTACCTTGAGAGCAGGTGTCATCGAAAAACGTTGCAAAAGTACTGCCTTCTGTGGATATGTGCAAATATATTTGCCAAAAACTGACAAATTTCTACAAAATGTGCAATCGAGTTGACAAATTGTATTTTTTTATCGACTTGCGCGAATATACAGCGGAATAGAGATCGCTAAGAAGACGAGGTTAGGTAGCCAAGCCGCCATGAGCGGCGACATGACGTTATTCACTGAGAATGTGGTACTTACGGTAGAGAAAAGGATATATCCGGCGGTGAGCACAATGCCGAGTCCCAGATTCTTTCCCATGCCGCCGCGTTGGCGCCGGCTGGACATCGTCACGCCGAGCAGCGTCATGATAAACGCACCTAAAGGCATCGCCCAGCGCTTGTGATACTCGACCTCGAAGGGCTTGACGTTCCCGCTGCCGCGTTGCAACTGGCGCTTGATATAATGGCGCAACTCGGGCGTCGTCATCTGTTGCGCTTGCTGCGCGGTGATAAACAGCTCATCGGGTATGATCGGCAGCGTGATATCCTTGCGCGCGCCCCGCTCCAGACTCTCGCGCAGCCCCACAAACGTACGCTGCGTATAATGGTCGAGATGCCAGTATTCCAGCGAATCATAATAGATACGGTCGGCCGTGAGGCGCGAGACGAGCGTCTTTCCTTCGAAATACTCGATGGAGCAGCGGTAGCCGATCTCCGAGCGGCGCTGGAAAGACTCGATATAGAGAATCGTACCCGGTTCCACTTCCAACTGGATATTCCGGGCATTCTCCGTCGTGAAATGCTCCACGTATTTGTCGGTGAAGTTGAGCATTCGCTCCGCGCTGCGCGGGATGACCCATCCGCCGAGCAGCACGCCTAAAGCAAAAAGAATAGTAGCCGAAAAGGCGTAGGGAACCATCATCCGGTGGTAACTCACGCCTGCGGCTTGGATCGCGATGATTTCCGAATTTCCCGCCATCTTGCTGGTAAAGAAGATGACGGAGATGAAGATGAACAGCGAACTGAACATATTCATGTAATACGGGATAAACGGCAGGTAATAATCAAAGATTATCTCCTTGAGCGGCACTTGGTGCTCAAAGAAATCGTCCATCTTCTCCGTCATGTCGAATACGATAGCGATCGACAAAATCAGCACGATCGAGAAAAAGAACGTACCCAAAAACTTCCGAATAATATACCAATCTAACCGCTTCAATGATTCTGGGACTTGCTAGGAAAATTATTTTCTATATATTTTTCTTTTTTTTAAATTATAGTCTTGTCATAAGTTGCGGCAGAACGGAGGCCTTCCATTCGCTAAAATCGCCGGCAAGTATATGCTCCCTTGCCTGCGTGACGAGATCGAGATAGAACGCGAGGTTATGAATCGACAGCACTTCAAGCCCTAACATCTCCTGCGCGTGTATTAAATGACGAACGTACGCGCGGGTGTACGCATGATCCACATAACTCGTGCCTGCGGGATCCAGCTCCGTGAAGTCGTCCTCCCATTTCTTGTTGCGCAGATTCATCACGCCGTTCCAAGTAAATATCATGCCGTTTCGTCCGTTTCGCGTCGGCATCACGCAGTCGAACATATCCACGCCGCGCTCGATAGCCTCTAAGATATTCCACGGCGTCCCGACGCCCATCAGATAACGGGGCTTGTCTTGCGGCAAGATGTCGTTGCACACCTCAATCATCTCGTACATCACCTCTGTCGGTTCACCTACCGCCAGTCCGCCTATCGCATAGCCGTCGCGGTCCAGATCCCGCAGGCGCTTGCATGCGTCCTGCCGCAAGTCGGTGTAGGTGCAACCCTGCACAATCGGGAACAGGTGTTGCTTGTAGCCGTATAAGTCCTCTGTGCCGTCGAAACGTGCGATACAACGGTCGAGCCAGCGGTGCGTGCGGTCCATCGAGTCTTTCGCGTATTTCTTATCCGCCGTACCCGGACAGCACTCGTCGAACGCCATCATGATGTCGGCGCCTATCTCGCGCTCTATATCCATCACGGATTCCGGGGTGAACATCAGTTTACGCCCGTCGATATGACTGCTAAACCGTACACCCTCTTCGGTCATCTTGCGGATATCCGTCAGACTGAACACCTGAAAACCGCCCGAGTCCGTCAATATCGGCCGTGTCCAGCCTTCGAATTTATGCAGTCCGCCGGCTTGACGCAGAATCTCCGTTCCCGGCCGTAAGAACAAGTGATAGGTGTTGCCGAGTATGATCTGCGCCTTGATATCTTCCTCCAACTCCTTGCGCTGCACACCTTTCACCGTCCCGGCTGTCCCGACGGGCATAAATATCGGCGTGAGGATATCGCCGTGGTCGGTATGTATCACTCCCGCCCTCGGCCCAACACCCTTCGCCTCGCTATGTAATTCAAAAAATGCCATAATTTCTTTTATTAAATCGAAAATGCGGCGGTTCGGCGCTCAATGCGCCTGAGTCTAATCGCCCAAATTCGTTCTTTTGTGCGAGCCCAACGCCCGCCTTTAGATATATTCCGGTAATCCGGCTCCCAATTGGTTATGCACTTGCTGCATGCAACCAATTATTCCGTAGCATATGTCAATTAACTCTTTTCGTCGGGGTTCTTCTACGATATGGATGATGGTCTTATCTGCCATATTTTTGGTATTTTCTAATCCCGCAGGGATATTTTTGTAAGCAGTCATGTTGTCGTCCATTAGGGGCGATAACAAGCGTGAATGGCTATTAGGCGGCTGCGAGGCTCGCTCGCAAGCCGGTTAAGAGGCAATTACGCTCAAGGCCGCGTAGGCCGAAATGACTGCGCATTTTTCTTTCGTAGTTACACACAGTTATTCACAGGAAAAACGATGCTTGGCTTAAACGCCTTTGCTTCTTCCGGCGTCATGAGCGCGTACGCCATGATGATCACCGTGTCGCCTACGTGCACCAAGTGCGCCGCCGCGCCGTTGATGCATATGCACCCCGACCCGCGTTTCCCGGTAATCACGTACGTCTCAAGCCGTGCGCCGTTGCTGTTATCCACTACTTGCACTCGTTCGCCGGCTACGATGTTCGCCGCTTCCATAAGTGCCTCGTCGATGGTGATGGACCCGATATACTCGAGGTTCGCCTCTGTCACCTGTACGCGGTGAATCTTTGATTTCAGTATATTCAAAAGCATAGAGCTGATTTTTATGCTAAATGGGTTGTTTAACTTTTGCGCCTGCAAAAGTACTACTTTTTCTCGAAATACACAAATCCGTTGGATGATTTTTCTTCATTTACAATATATCTGCGGATATATTGCTCTAAAAGTGTATCGTAGATACGCCATTTCTTGTCTACACTGCAAATGACGATATCTTTTTCTTCCAATCCTTTTAAGGCGGACTGAATACTGCTGGAGGACTGCAATTTGTATTTCTGAATAAATTCCGATGAATTGATATTTTCTGCAATGCCTGCCTTTGCGATGGCAAACAGTAACTCTTTTTGTCTTGGAGGAATGTTTGCCAATAGGTTCAAGAATGTACTTTCCTGCACGCGCAGCGTATTCTGTATAGCAGGTTCTATAGATTCTTTCGTGCATGTCCCGCCTTTGGGCGTCAAGTAATACATCTCATTCATGAGAAGTTGTAAATACCATGTTACACCGTGGTAGGTGTTGTATATTTCTTCTACGGCATCCGCTTCGATAGCCTTTTCTCCCCGCTTGAACATTTTTTGAGCAAAGTCCACGTAAATCTCAAGAGGGATGAGGCCTAAGCCTAGATTGATTGTGCTCTGGTAAAAAGGTCTGGCAGGAGAAAGGAACATCTCTGTCATCATATGTTTACGGCTGCCGGCAAAGATAAACTGCGTTTTTTTGCAGCGTTGAATATAGGTTCTCAGTAAGGCTTCTATGTTCTTCTCCGGATAATACATTATTTGCTGGAACTCGTCGAAGGCTACAACACAAGGCTTGTCAGCCATCTCTAGATAATCAAATATCTGATCCAGAGTCAGTTTTGGCATAGAGATATCGCCCATCCCGAGATCAAAGGTCGGCATACCGGAAACGGGGTCGTATTTCAAACCTACTCGTAGAGAGGTGAGTACATCGAAGAACTTATCGCGCCATGATTTCGATTGAATTTGCACCTGACGGTATAGCTCTTTACCCCAGATAGAAACCATTTCGCTTAAACTATTCGTAGCAAACAGGTCAACGATGATGGTGTAGTAATCGTGCTGGATGTCCGGTTGAGCAAAGACATGGCTTATCAAACCGGATTTGCCTATACGTCGATCGGCGATTAGCGTCATGTTACGACCATTGGAAATTTGTTTCTTTACCAATTCTGTGTCTTTCTCTCTGTCGCAGAAGAATTCGTCGGACACGTATTTGCCGATTACAAACGGGTTGGGCTGGTTATTTTGGTGTGCCATAATGTAATTATTATGTTTGTAATTATTGTACTTATAATAATTTCGCTGCAAAAGTACTGCTTTTTTTTGATATATGCAAATAAATCACGTATATTTTAACAAAATTATTGTATTTATAATAATTATACCTTCAATTATTATACTTATAATTATTCGATTTCAATAATTTATTTTGAATAATTATAGGAATATTTTTGGTATTTTTCTCCTTCGGAGAGCTATTACATCCTCTGGAAGTGCGGCTGTATTTTCGGAATTTTTTGACATTTTTTGAATAATTATTGATTGGACTCTTTGGAGTCGAAGATTTGTACGGGCGAGTTATATTAAATTTATTCAGAGATAAGTCGGCTGTACAAAGATTCGAGGGTACGTAGTACCGCAATCAATAATTATATTTTTCTTAAACTTTTTTGGTTTACTATAAATACGTTTTCGGCTCGTTTTCTTCTTCCGTTTTCTTAGAGCCTAGCGACGTTTTCCTTTATATATAAAAAACTATAGCCCGCATCGCTGCAGGCTATGGTTAATGATCTTGTTATTCGTCTACGTGTTATGGATGATATTTTTCAATGCGGAATCCAATTCGTCTACTGTATGCATACTATTCCATTTCTCCTCAGAGATAGTACCATAGCACCCCTGACTAATCGGTTGTTTTAACGCGGCTTCCATAATTATCTGTTTTTAGTTGCCATTTAACTTTTGCGCTGCAAAAGTACAACTTTTTTCTGACATATGCAAGAGTAGAATAATTATTTTTGGTATTTTTCTCCTTCGGAGAGCTGTTACCGCCGTTGGCGGTGAAGTATCGTCCTGACGGACTACATTAAGTTTACTTATAAGTAGGTTGGCGAGGACGATGCTTCGTGGACGCTATTAAGCGTTATAGCTCCCGGAAGGTATTTTCTTTATATTTTTCTTTTCTTAATAAAAAACTATAGCCCGCATCGCTGCAGGCTATAATTCGTGAGTCATTGTTGTTATCACGCCTCCCGTCTCCGACGGAAAGCCACCACCCCGCCAAAAGCGAGTGCGAATGCGGCAAGAATCCATGGCTCGCCGACAGGAGATTCTTCGGATTGACCGTATTCACCCGGATTGTTAAAGTCCTTTTTTGCGCGGTTGGGGCCGCTTGCAGGCGAGTACGTGTCGGTCGTAGTCGTTGTCGCCATTTGGTAGGCGCCTTCTGCGCCGATAGCGTTCACCTGCGGCGAATAGGAGCTACCGGAAGTCTGCATAGCCGAAGTGGACTGCCATTCCTGTTGCTGAGCCATGGTCGGCAGCGCTATAAGCGCTACCGCCATGAGTATCATCATAAACTTTTTCATAATATTTTTATATTCGTTCTCTAATTCACTAAATCCTTAACTCACTAACTCATTTGACACGGCTTCCGCGAGCGTCAAATACCTCGCCGTCTTTTACGATGTACAGCACGCCGTCGCACATGACTTTGCGAACACCATTTGCACCATTCTCGCCATTGATCAAATCGATGCCCGTCGGGATATATGCAATAGGTGAGATCTCCAGCGAGAACCGATCGTTGTACGTACCGGCCTCTAAATTAACTGTGTAATCCGTTACACTGAGGTTCGTATTTGTCTCAGAAATGTTATCAATCAATACAACCCCCACACCATCCGTTCCTTCCGGAATAGTGAACGTATACTCTCCGTTAGCTGCTATTTTCACACCAACAGGAACAATCGTCTTTGTCTCGCTGTATGGTATGCTGTTTCCTGCTACAGGCAATGCATCAGCCGTCAAAGTCCATATGTTGGCTTTTCCGGAATTGTATTCCTTGCACAAGTCGTAGTTGAACTCAAAGTTCTCCGTTACATTCTCATCGTCCGTTATGCGCATAAGAGCGTGGTCTTCTTTGCTTTCTCCCTTCCATATGTCTAATTGCAAATTGAAATCTTTACGACTCGTTTTCTTTGCAACGATAGCGGCAGGAGTGACGTTGGTAACAGCACTCCAATGCATCTCAGCTCCGCTATATTGACATAGGTATGCATACATCGCTTTAAAATTAAATTTATTTGTATTTTGTGGCGTCAAAGTATTGGCATAGGGATGAGAATAGGCGTTCCACTGATAGAGGAATGGCATATCTTCTGAACTCCATGTAATTACAGAACTTCCATCTGTTGTTACGCCTTCGCTGTTATTCGCGAAACTTGGCACACCAATACAATGCCAATAACTATCTTTAATAGTGCGATTACCATCTGCTGTTGGACGATTAATCTTACACTCGTAGTCACTTTGGTCTTCGAAAGTTACTGTATGGGTTGTTCGAGTTAAATCACCGATTGTAGTGGTGGACGGAAAATAAAGATAAACATTCTCCACACCGAGGTTCCAAATATCAGAACCGGTACCTAATCGATCCAAATCGAGCGCAAGAACATATCCCATATCTGCTTTCAGGACAAAACTACTCATCTCAGCCGGAGTTACAAACTTCCAGTTGGGGTCTGAATCACTCCAGAAACCATTTTTTGCTCGTCCTTTACCGTCATAGTACTCAATAATCCAATGCGTGCCATACGTACCAAATCCAAATACCTCATCCAAATTCACATCAAACGGGAAGGAAATCCAGTATAAGTTGCGGTATGATGCTGATTTGATATCTGTTCCTGTCAAATTAGCATGGCCTGCAGCTTCGCTCTTATTGTTCAAAACCCATTTGTTAAACTGCATCACGCCATAAATAGTTTGGACTTCTTTTAAACTGATGCCTGCTCCTGAGAAATAGATTTGTTTGGCCTCGCCTTGATGTTTGCGCAACAACATGACATCCGTATTAAGTGTAAAAGTACTGGATATTGCAGCATCGTTTGGAACCCATGCAGCGACTAAGTGGTTCGTCTTAAAATCGTACACGATTCGTACAGACTGATACTCAGTTACGGATCCGGACATTAGCGTTACATAACTACTTGATGTACCTTTGAAATATTGGGTGCGTCTTTCTCCGCTTTCCAAAATCACATCAGAAGTCAATTTGATTTGCGCACCTGGATACACTTTTGCATCCAACTCATATACCCAGTTTCCATCATCTGCAAAGAGTGCTTCATTGGGATTCAATCCGCTGATATTAAAAGCATTTCCATCTTTGTCCTTTATCTTATTGTCCGAACAAGATAGTACCAAGTATCGGTCACCTGCTTCGGTCGAACCGCTGATGTAAGCACGCGAGAGTGTATTGGTGTACCTATTCCACATAAAGCGCACATTGGAACTATGAGCTAATTTTCCGGCATCATCCGTGTTGTCATCTGCAGCATAACCCTCGTCACGTCCGGACAAGTGCGCATTATACTGGTTAGCCAAGTCAAACTTAATATTATATGCCGTGGTGACCCAATGCATGTAATAATGCGAATATTGATTGTTGGTTGCAGCGCGATACTCTGTATTGAATACCATAGTATCTGCATCATGCTTATAATCATCCCAACCTCCGGCAACGTCTGTACGGATATACGTCTTCCCGTTGTAAACCGCAATATCGGACAAAGCATTACCTTCTGCATTTGTTTTTGCTATAAAAATGTTACCCGGTTCATTGGCAGACGGTGTGTATGACGAACTAAAGGAAGACTTCAAATCGCTAGACGTGCTCCAAGAACCATTAGTACATTTTCTTATCTTTACATACGCACTAATGTTTTGCAAATTAGCATAGAAAGACATAGTATCCGACGTGGATTTTACGACATTCGAACGATAGAGATTCGTACCGTCGTATGTTTCAACATAATATAGTGTCGGCAACGTACAGTTGGAAGTAGTCAACGTATAACCACCTGCATTCGTATTGAGATACTTTGTGCCTGTGAGATTTTTCGTCTGGACATCACCTGCATTTGCAGAAATATCTCCAGACTTATACAACTCGCAGTAATAGTACTCATTACTGATATTCACCACGTACCATGTACCATTACATCCCCCTGCATTTGTAACAGTAATAGCATCCATAATAGGATAGTCGATCGTATTTGTTCCGGTGAATAAGTTCCATGCATGCATACTCATCGAGCCCCATCCATAGTCATCTTTCACGAGGAAGGTCTTCGAAGCCTTTGTCTCAAAGACACCTTTGAAAGTCACATCACTTCGAACAATGTATTGATTCGACTCACTACCATTTGCCGTCCAGTCACGATTAGAGCCTGCGGCATCTGTTAATTTTACATTCGTCAATGAAAATCCTGAACTTGGCGTTGCTGTTACAGTTACAATAGTTGTAGGAAGAACATCCGCATACGAGCCTGCTCCCACTGTTCGCGTCGTTCCGCTTTCGTCTACATACGTAAGAGTAAGTGAACCATTGCTGACAGAACTATTCGTGATTCGATAGGTCTTTTTACCATAATATATTTCCGTTTTGTAATATTTACATCCATCGCTCGTATATGAATCCGCAGAACGACCAATGAATGTGAAATCTCCTTTAAGAGATCCGCGAATATACTCGGTTTGATTAGTAATTGTATAATCTCCACTTCCTCTGTCATAAATACTGGCTCCGCTATTACCTGTTTTTCCATAATTCTGTGCGAAACAGAATGCATGGTATCCATCCCAGTTTGAATCTGTTTTAGTTTTTTTGTAGAGACTTTTGGTTCCGGTTACAAGTGTCATGTTGTCGGCCGTAGTTTTATCAGTTGTTCCGACCCTTAATTTAGGTGTGCTAACTCCTGATTTGAAATTTGTCTCATAATCATCGTAATAAACGGTATAAGTATTCCACCATACAGTATTATCCCATGAGTAGGAAGAAGTCCATCCCGTAATATTACACTGACCATACCAGTTTTGTACAGTTTGATCACTAGTTCTATTCCATTCTCCTCCTCCTGAAGGATTACGTCTTACAAACTGAACTCGATCTGCCCAATCGGGAATAAAGGCATAATATACTCCGGAATTGTTAGATTCTGTCATTCGAACATCTCCATTGTTGCTACTGTTGCTATACTGCCAATAATGCACATCAAAATAGGCAGAAGCTTGTTTCCACTCAGAACTCGGCTGGAAGAAAATGATTCGCTGACTATTTCCTGCCCACACTTGTGTTGTAAAACTTGTTATCAGCACTCCGATGAGTACTAGTAACGATTTTAGAAATAAATGTTTTTTCATAATACTTTTATATTTTTAAATTATTTTGCGATTTTCAAAATCACGGGATATATACTTTGTATATATTGGGTGTGGTAGGATACGTGTTGCCCCTTATATGACCCCGACTTGACCCCGAGATAACCCCGTTTACAATAGCACAAACACACACGGAACTATACACTAGTCCATGCGTGTTTATACTATTTCCCTATGTCTTTTTTCATAATATTTTTATATATTGGGTAGTTATACCCTCTCTCTCGCATACATAAGTGCTCATACGTTGTATATGTGTGTACACGATAGATTTGGGCGCAAAGATACAAAAAAAAATGCACACCTGCAAATTTATTTGCATTTTTTGTGCATTTTGCTCGATTTTCGATATGTTTCGAGCGTTTTTATTCTGTCTTATGAAAAATCAACTTATCCCGCCCACATTTGTGGATTACTTGCTATTAGCACTACGAGCGCTAATAATAGTTTAATTAATAGATTTTTTTTCATAATACTTTTATATTTTTAGTTATTTGTTATTTCGTTTTTCTTCGCGCGTAGGCGCGATTGTTTCTTATACTGTCCTTAGCCTCATCTTAGCCTTGACTGTCGGTTGACCGTCGTTTGTTACGTATTTTATAAATCTTGAACCTGTATTTCTGTCGGTTCAAAAGAGTATAGATTACTGTTTGAAGGATGCATTAGATATATTTTTGCCTGTTGCTGATTTTGAAGTGCTTTTTTTAATCGGCTTTTAGCCCATTTTGAAGCAGCATAACCAATGTATATCTCTTTAATACAACCAGTTGGCAATTGTATCCATGGGAAGTCATTTATATTGCCGTCCTCCCTAAAATATGCCAACCGGCACTCACCTTCGTGTTTCCAAGCTTTCCCCTTGGAAAAGAAAGCATCTAGATAGTTGAACGAATCTTTCCGAGGATTGTACGAACTCTTGTAAGTAACATTACGTAGCATCAGAACTTCTCCTTTTGTGAATCTTTCTATATCAGTAAAAGCCCCCGGAAATTCGTATTTTATGCATATGCCGGTATGGGATTTTGCATAATAGCCCCACATCGTGGCCTTGTTAATTTCTTTAAAGGTAGGATCTTTTACCGGAGGTTGGTCGATTAGTCCGGTGGGAAGTGGAGTGCCTCGGCTTAAGCAAGTAATCCTGATTTCTTTATATATCTCTTGTTGTAATTTGAGAAAATCTTTCTCGCGAACACTCCCCTCTTTCTGTATATGTAATTCGAAATGTGTTATTAGAGCAGGGTCAACAGGATCGTTAAAATATTTTGGATTCGAAAGTGATACTTTGTTGTCTCTAATACCCTCTATTACGTATTTGTTCAGGGGCCTAAAAGCATAAAAAGAGAAGTGGTCGTAGTGATGATTATTGGTGCTGGCAAATATCTGGAAAATACATTTGCGCATGTTTATACGTGTTTGCTCTATGTCGTTTAGTTTATAATACGATAATGCTAAATCGTAATATACGTCCGCTTTAAGTTTGAACAACCATTTATAGTTATCGTGTTTCGTTATGACAGATAAGCATTCATGGAGCAGAAGAATTGATTCACCATAATTGCGTAGAACACGTTGAGCTACGGCTAGGAACCTATAGATAGTCGGATAAACATCACTAGGACGAACCAAATAATACTCTTGCCATTCTTTTCTTAATGGCAAGAAGAAATCCAATACAGCGGTTGCTTCTGCTCTTGTGCGAATCGTCGTCTGTGAGTCAATGAACTTTTTTATGTCGTCCATATGGCTAATGTCAATGTGAGGCAACTTCGCTGCTCGTTCATTGGCTTCTTTAAGTCCCCTTTGTACATCTTCTTTCGTCAAAATAGGAACATTTTCTATATTTTCCTTCTTGTCTTCTGCCATCTCTCTCTTCTCTTTTTATCTTATTTTTTTGCTCTGCACTTTCAGCACTTTGACCACATTGATATACATAAAAAAGCAAGACATGAGACTTTTCTCATGTCAGGCAAAATAGAAATATGTGTTAGGAGATTAGAAGATTATCAAACTCTGCGGCATTATACGGTGGACGTACACAATGTCTTCTTCTACTTCATACACTATCGCCATCTTTTTACCAAATGGTATAGTCCGCATTATTTTCCCATATTGAATAGATAATGGAACATGTACAGCTGGCAGTTCTGCATACTCTTCCAACCAATCGAAGAGTTTAAATAGCAGTTGAAACTGACGCGCCGCTGTTAACGGTGCAGCACATTGTTCAACGATGAACTGCTCCAGGTTATCCATATCTGCATCAGCAGTTGGTAAAGAGCGTACTGAATACTTTTTACTCATAATGCCTCACGAATATCATTCAGTCCGTAATGCTTTCCAAGACGTTTAGCTAATTCGTCCATAAACTCTTCAACAGGACGTCCCTTAAGTGATCTCTTGTTAGCATCCTTAATCGGAGTTCTCGTTACGTTAACATCCACGTCGTACGTTGATTGTATTACCGCTTCCATAATTGTCAGTTTTAATTGTTTTAACCTTTGCGAGCGCAAAGGTACAACAATTTTCTGACATACGCAAACATTTGAGCAAAATTCTTTCTTTTTTGTCTGTTTTTTCAGTATATCAATCTGTCAAAGATCTTTTTGCCGTCTTTTCAGTCCTCGGCCGGACTTTCTCTCTTTTTATCTTATTTTTTTGCTCTGCACTTTCTGCACTTTTGGCACTTTCAATCGTACGATTCTTGCGTACGTTTCATTTGCTTTGTCCTTTGTTTATTATCCCCGGATTCTATCCGGTTTCTTACTTGTTCCTTTTTTAAGGTTATTTATCTTCCGGGTTATAGTTTAGCGTGTCATGCACGGCATCATGGTAGTAGAGTACTGTTTCGCCGGTAGGTAAGCTATATACTTTGTATGCAAAATGAAAATGCTCCACGTATAACTCGCGATATCCTGCTGCCTGCCAATCTTTTCTATAAGGCACATGATTCACTTTGTCCGCTTCGGAAGCAAAATCATACATTGCTTGCTCCAGTCTGTCAATCTTAGCAATTATCATTGGGTAATCAAGAGTAATATGATTTCGCATGCTGGCGTCGTAGAACTCATCTAGCACTTGATATACCACCTTGTCGATATATACTTTCATGCCTGATAGAATTTGCGTGCCTTCTCGCGCAGTTGGTTCATAGCCTGATTTAAGGGCATGCCGTTTGCTTCAAGTTCGTCCATCGTGATTTGCGGATGAACGGGGCGCAACTTGATATACTCAATGTACGCCATTATTTCATTCATCTTCTGCTCATCTGCAATCATCGGCCCCATTGCTGTCAAGAAGCGATTACTTGCTATTGCTTGTGCTGCACTCATGATGTTTTTGTATTTTATGTTTATATTCGTTCAGTTGGTTACAAGTTGTAACCGTCTTTTTTGCTTCCTCTGTGCTTTCAACCGTTAGTTATTCGTTCGTTATTCCTTGGATATTCGTTCGTTGTTCCCCTTCCGTCTACCTCAGGTCATTTGCCTTTCATGCTCCTGCCATTTACCTTCCTTTTACCTGGTAATCCTAGACTTTAGTCCTTCCATTGTCCTAATCTCATCCTAATAACTACGTCTCATCTCTTTTAAATTTTCTCCGTGTCGCTGTGTCGCTCTTTTTGAATTTTTGTCGTGAAACTTTGATACTTTCAAAAATTTGCTTTGGCAAAATGGCAAACTTTCACTCATCTCTCTCTTCTCTTTTTATCTTATTTTTTGCTTTGCACTTTCTGCACTTTCTTTTTCTAGGTCTAAATAGGTCCAACTATGTCGGACTAGGATGTTATATCTCGTTTTGTTCACCTGGTCGGATTGGGTAGAACTAGGTTGGGCTAGGTCCAACTAGGAAGGACTAGGAACTCGGATGTTCGTTGCGGTATTGGATCCTGGCGCGGCTCATGGCTTCGCGTATCCCGCCGTTCTCTACAAACTCCCGCTCCTTGACGCCGATGTACTTGATCATCATTACATCTACCTGGTGGCACATCGTGATAGCCATATTCGCTATCTCCTCATCGTTCATCTTCTCTACTTGCGCCATATACGCCTCGCTGTCATTCGTCTCTCGGCAGAACGTCCGCAGTCCTTCATATCGTGGATGTTGCTCATCCCACATCGCTATCTTTCTTGCACGCAAGTAATCCTCATAATCGGCTTGCAACTCCTTCAGGCTCGCACGAGCCACATTGAGCAACTTGATCTCTGTTTCGCTAGACGTCGGAGCCGCTTCCGAACCCTCAATGATATTTTGTTTCCCGCTACGAGCGGCCTGTACCATTTGGTCAATCGTACGGTCACCTTTCGCCAGAAAGCGCTCGCAAAAAACAGAGGTCACATCATACAGTGCTACAGACTTGCGAAAAAACAGCAAGTCTTTGTAGTTCGGCACTCCCTGCACGAAGTAATGTGTGTCCTTATTGCTCATTGTAGTTTTTTTTGCTTTACTAGGTCGTCCTAGGGGTTCCTAGGTTTTCCTATAATCTCCTAGATATACCTAGGTATCCTATTGTTTCTCTTTCCCCTCTCCCATACACACGTATATACGTGTCATACATATGTGCGCACAACAGGTTTTGGCGCAAAGATACAAAAATTATTCTATTCCCACAAATTTTTCTGTATAAAACTGTAATTTTTCAACATTTTGTCGCCAAAAGCGCAAAAAAAGAGAGACTTCCTTTCGAAAAGTCTCTCTCTAATGGGGCTAGGTTACCCTAGGTAATCCTAGGTCGTCCTAGGTCTCCCTAGGATCAAATCCAGCGGACGTAGCAGAAGTCCATGCGGTGCGGGAGAAGCTCGTTCTGCGGATACATACGCAGGCCGAATTTCATACCGCCGGCATAGTCGAGTTGGTAGGTGTTCTCGAAGAACAAATGGCTGCCTTCGCTCTTCACCAACTTCAGCGGCTCTACTTCGTAGAGTTTGTCGTTGTTGTGGGTCGAAGTACGGATGGCTACGAGCTCTACGCCGATACCCTTGTCGTTCAAGCCCTTGGTGTCCAATTCTACGGATACTTTGAACTTGTCACCTACGTTCAGGTTCTGGAGCAGTTCGCCCGGTCCTTCTACCTTCACTACCTCGATCTCGTCCCAGTGATCCACCATATTCTCCTTCCATGCTGCGATCTCCTTTGCTACCTTGTAGTTGTCAGCCTGCAGCAGGTTGTGACGCTTCGCGAGTTTGTTATAGAACTTTGCGAAGTAGTCGTCGATCATTCGCTTCATCGTGAAGCGCGGAGTGATCTTCGTCACGCTGTTCTTGATATATTGAATCCACTCGGGGCTGTAACCCTTGCTGTTCTTTGCGTAATACAGCGGAATGATGTCGCGCTCAAGCAGCGAATAGATCGTTGCTGCATCCAACTGATCCTGGTGCGCTTGGTTCTCGTAGGTGCGCTTCTCGGTCAGGTACCAACCGGCTTTCTCTACATATCCTTCGTACCACCAACCGTCTTTGACGGAGAAGTTCAGCACGCCGTTCATCTGGGCTTTCTCGCCCGATGTGCCCGATGCCTCCAACGGACGGGTCGGGGTGTTCAACCAGATATCCACACCGGAGATCAAACGCTTCGCCAGACGCATATCGTAGTTCTCGAGGAAGATGATCTTTCCGAGGAATTGCGGCATGCGGCTGATCTCGATGATGCGCTTGATCAGACCCTGACCACCACCATCAGCGGGGTGAGCCTTTCCTGTGAACAGGAATTGTACCGGATAGTTCGGGTTGTTCACGATCTTGTCGAGACGCTCGAGGTCGGTGAACAGCAGGTGCGCACGTTTGTACGTCGCAAAGCGACGACCGAAACCGATGATGAGGTTGTTCGGGTTCATCTCGTTGAGTGCCTGAATGATACGACCTGGGTCTCCCTGGTTCTTCATCCAGTCCTCTTTGAACTGCTCCTTGATATAATCCATCATCTTGCGCTTCAGGCTCATACGGGCATTCCAGATGATCTCATCGGGAATCTCTGCGTACGGCTTCCACATCTCGAGGTTCGACTGGTCGTTGATCCACTCTTTCGGCAGGTATTTCTTGTAGATAGCCTTCCACTCCGATGCTGCCCACGTCGGCATATGCACACCGTTGGTGACGTAGTCAACGTGCAACTCTTCGGGGTAATAACCAGGCCATACCGGCGCGAACATTTTCTTCGATACCTCGCCGTGCAACCAGCTCACACCGTTCGCCTCTTGGCAGGTGTTGAGCGCGAAGACGGACATCGAGAACTTCTCGCCGTTGTCATCCGGATTCGTGCGACCCAGACCAATCAAGTCGTGCCACTCGATGCCGAGTTTGCCGGCATATTCGCTCATGTATTTGTAGAACACGTCCTCCTCGAAGTAGTCGTGACCTGCGGGAACCGGCGTATGGCAGGTGTAGAGTCCGCTTGCGCGAACAACCTCTTTCGCCTGGTTGAAGGTCAAGCCTTCTGCTACCAAATCTACGAGGCGCTGCAGACCCATCAAGGCTGCGTGACCCTCGTTGCAATGGTATACATCTTTCTTGATGCCGAGTTTCTTCAGCGCCAGCATACCGCCGATACCAAGCAGGATCTCTTGCTTCAAGCGGTTCTCGTTGTCACCGCCGTAAAGCTGGTGTGTGATCGAGCGGTCCCACTCGCTGTTCAGCTCGTTGTCTGTATCTAAAAGATACAGGTTCATACGTCCTACCGCTACTTTCCAGAGATAAGCCTTCACCGTGCGACCCGGATACGGAACCTCGATCACCATGTTCGAGCCGTCCGCCTCTTTCACCTGCGAGATAGGCAGGTTGCTGAAGTTCTGCGCCTCGTAGTTGGCGATCTGCTGGCCTTCCGGACTCAGCGTCTGGGTGAAATAACCGTAACGGTAAAGGAAACCGATAGCCGTCATATCGACGTTGCAGTCCGAAGCCTCTTTGATATAATCGCCGGCGAGAATACCCAGACCACCCGAATAAATCTTCAGAATATGGGTCAATCCGTACTCCATCGAGAAGTACGCAATCGTCGGTTTTTTCTTGTCTTTCGGCTTGTCCATGTAGGCGCGGAACTCGGCATAGGTCTCGTTCAACTGCTTCATGAACTTCTCATCTTTGGTGAGCTCTACCATGCGGTCATAACTGATGGTGTTCATCAGCACGATCGGGTTCGAACCGGCGCGGTGCCATGCGTTCAGGTCGATGTAGCGGAAAAGATCCTTTGCATCGCCGTTCCAACACCACCAAAGGTTGTACGCAATCTCTTGCAGTTTGCTCAGCTCTACCGGCAGGTTTGCGTGCACGTTGCACTCCGTCCAGATAGGCTGGTTTACATTACTTACTTTAACTTTCATAAGATATTTTGTTTGTTATTTTTATTCGTTTTTTTAGGCTTTTTACACAAAAAAGCGCGCAAAGGTACGCATTTTTTTGCATATGTGCAAGAATTTTGGTAATTTTGCACCCGATTTTATGATTTTGTGTACTGTAATTGTCAGAAATCAGAAATCCTACTTCATAAATCAAACAAAACATGGTTGCTGAACAGGAAATACTTCGCCGGCGCGACATGCGCGAGGTCTTTACGTTTACCATCGATCCCGCCGATGCCAAGGACTTTGACGATGCCCTTTCGTTCGCTGTGATTGAAGAGGGCTATCAGATTGGTGTCCACATCGCCGATGTGTCGCACTACGTCAAACCCGGCACAAAAATCGATGAAGAAGCCTACCGCCGCGGCACTTCTACCTATCTCGTCGACCGCGTCATACCGATGCTGCCCGAAGAGTTATGCAACGACCTCTGCTCGCTGCGGCCGGGAGAAGATAAACTCTGCATGTCCGTCATCTTCACCATGGACGCGGACGCGCGCGTTCTTAAATATAAAATATGCCGCACTGTCATCCGCTCCGATGCCCGACTCAACTACGACGAGGTGCAAGAGATAATAACTAGGAATCCTAATAGCCATAGGGACCCTGGGATCCTAGATTCCGCCCTTTTAACTCTCAACGCCCTCGCTACCAAACTCCGCGCAGAGCGATTAGCCAACGGCGCACTCGCAATCGAGCAGGACGAAGTGCGCTTCCGTCTCGACGAGCACTATCATCCGATAGATATCTATTTTGAGCACCCGAACGAGGCGCATCACCTCATTGAAGAGTTCATGCTGCTCGCCAATAAAACGGTCGCCAAAGCCGTCGGATCCGGCCGCCCCTTCGTCTATCGTGTGCACGATTTGCCGGACAACGAGAAACTCGATGAATTGCGCAAATTTAAGAAGCGTTTAGGATCACGTATTCCGCAGCAAACGATTGATTTACTGACAATTAGAGCGCAAGCCAAAGCCGTCTACTCGACCTATAACATCGGTCATTACGGCCTCGCTTTTTCGCATTATACCCACTTCACTTCGCCTATCCGCCGCTACCCCGATCTGATGGTTCACCGGCTCGTGGAGAAGTATATTCTGACAGGCAAACCCTGTTCCCTCACCCGCGAAGAACTCGAGGAGAAATGCGAACATTGCTCGGCCTGCGAGCAGGAAGCGGCGCAAGCCGAACGCGACTCCATCAAGCAGTTCCAGACGATGTGGATGGCTGATCATCTGGGCGAGACCTTCGTCGGACATATCACCGGCATCATGGACTTCGGATTCTTCGTCCAACTGGATGACAACCGCTGCGAAGGACTCATCCGAATGGAACTCATCGAGCACCCGGAAGACTTCGTGCTGGGCGATTCTGTTACCGTACAAGTCATCCGAGTGGACGTAAATCGCAGCCAAATTGACTTTGAGATGGTATAAAATGCGCGAAAATTTGCGTATGTCGAAAATTTATTGTACTTTTGCATCGCAAAAGTTTGAGATATGAAGAAACGACTCTCCATTATTGCCCTGATTCTATCATGCGCTCTATGCGCGCACGCGGAAACATTAATATTGCGTACAGGCGCACGCGTGAAAGGTGACATCCTCTTCCAAAACGAGGAAGTAGTGGTTCTCCGTAATGCCGAAGGTGCGCGTTTCCAATACCCGCGCGCAGAGATACAGGAGATCCTGACCGTCGATCCCGTGGAGGAAGAAGTAGTGGTAGAAGAGCAGAAAGACGAGATCAAAACCGCCAAGAAAGTGTCCGTCTCGCTCGAACTGGGCGGCGGAGCAGCCTGCATTCCTAATAGCGCCGTAGGCGGCGGTTTCAGTGTGGACTTCCTCGTCGGTAGCCATCATATCTGTCAACGGCATATCTTCCTCGGCGCAGGACTGGGATACCATGGCATGTTTATCGGCGCAGAGAAATATAACTTCCTGCCGATTCAACTTGCCCTTCGTCTGCCGCTTCTCGAGCAAAAGCACGCACCCGTCTTTGGTATGTCGCTTGGCTACGGCATCGCGCTGAGCAAGGACTACAAGGGCGGTATATACGCTGGCCTCGACTTCGGTTATCGCTATCAGATCAATGAGAAAACGGCCCTCGTAGTAGTCGCATCCGCGCAGTTCCAGCAAGCCAAGATAGCTGCAACGGAGATCATCGACGGCAGTACCTTCACCAATTATACCGGTCGATACCTCGTTTCTCCGGAACTCAAGCTTATCTTAATGTTCTAACCCGGCGCACATGAAAAAGCAACCCCGCGAACATCGAATCTCCATTCTGCTCAACGAAAGCGAACAGCGAACGCTGGAGCGCTTTTGCGATAAGTACGGCGTGTCCAACCGCAGCCGGCTCATTCGCGAGACCCTGATGCGCGCCATCCTCCGAAAACTGGATAGCGATCAGCCGACTCTGTTCGACTAATACAAAAAAAGCCTCCCGCTCGGGAGGCTTCGCTTTTTTAACCCAGATACGTTTGCAGAATATGACTGCGTTGACCGGAATTTAATCTCTTGATCGCTTTTTCTTTGATCTGGCGTACACGCTCGCGCGTCAAATGCAGTTCATCGCCGATTTCTTCCAAGGTCTTCTCGGGAGTTCCGATTCCGAAGAACTTACGCAGGATATCCGCTTCGCGCGGGGTCAACGTAGCTAACGCACGGTTGATCTCCGTCGAGAGCGACTCGTTGATAAGACCACCATCGGCGTTCGGCGAATCTTCATTCACCATCACGTCGATCAGACTGTTGTCCTCACCCTCTACAAACGGCGCATCGACACTTACGTGACGACCACTCATCTTCAGGGTGTCAGCGATCTTATCCACGGGGATATCCAGCATGTCGGCTAACTCTTCTGCACTCGGCTTGCGCTCGTGCTCTTGCTCAAAACGCTGGTACGCTTTGTTAATCTTGTTCATCGAACCAACCTGGTTCAGAGGAAGACGAACGATACGACTCTGCTCGGCCAAAGCCTGAAGAATCGATTGGCGAATCCACCAAACGGCGTACGAGATAAACTTGAAACCACGCGTCTCATCGAATTTCTCAGCCGCCTTGATCAAACCTAAGTTTCCTTCGTTGATCAGGTCCGGCAGACTCAGACCCTGGTTCTGGTACTGCTTTGCTACAGATACCACGAAGCGCAGGTTACTCTTCGTCAGTTTCTCCAATGCTGCGCGGTCGCCGTTACGGATACGGCTCGCTAGTTCTACTTCTTCTTCCACCGAAATCAACTCCTCGCGACCGATCTCTTGCAGATACTTGTCCAGACTCGCTGACTCACGGTTGGTGATGGATTTTGTAATTTTTAATTGGCGCATATACTATATAATATACGTTGTTTCTCAGCCCGCGCGTGGTGATTCAGTCGGGATTCGAACCCGAGACCCACAGCTTAGAAGGCTGTTGCTCTATCCAACTGAGCTACTGAACCGCGCGCAAAAATTGTGCCCACTTAGGCAAAATAGGGCGCAAAATTACTGCTTTTTTTTGAATTGTGCAAGAAAAATCGTACTTTTTTACAGTAAACTGTCAAAAAGCTGCGCTAAATCTTGCTTTCTGCAAGCACCTACGTGACGATTAACCAACTCGCCGTTCTGGAAGAAAAGCATCGTCGGGATATTCATGATGCCGTACTCTTCGCACGTGTCGGGGTTGTCATCCACATTCAGTTTACCTACTACGATGCGGCCGTCATATTCGTTCGACAATTCCTCCAGAATCGGAAGCATCATCTTACAGGGACCACACCAACCCGCCCAGAAATCTACTACTACGGGTTTGCCTGACGCGATCACATCCTTGATGTTAGCGTCTGTAATTTCTACTGTCATACGCTTTGTTGTATTTGTTTGATTGTTATTCGTTTTTGGTTGGGTCTGCGGAGCAGAATCTCCGTCAACGGGTCTTCCAGGTACGTCTGTACCGCCCGCTTCACAGGCCGCGCGCCGTTCTTGGTGTCGAAACTCTTATCGACCAGTTGACCGATCACTTCCGGCTTCACGCTCAATTGGTGACCCGTGTTCTTCAGCCGTTGCTGCAGCAGACTGATCTCGATGCGCACGATTTGGCCGATCGTCTCGCGGCTCAACGGCTCAAAGGTCACCACATTGTCGATACGGTTGACGAACTCCGGCGGGAATTGTTTCTGTAGTGCCTTAAGCAGCATCTTCTGACTCTCCTTTGTGTTCATCTCGCCCGCGTTGAAGCCGACACCGCCGCCGAACTCCTGCAACTGCCGCGTGCCGATATTACTCGTCAGCACGATGATCGTATTGCGGAAATCGACGATATGTCCCTGTCGATCCGTCAAGCGGCCTTCGTCCAACACCTGCAGTAATATATTGAAGATGTCGGGGTGCGCTTTCTCTATCTCGTCGAAGAGCACGATCGAGTAGGGTTTTCTCCTTACCGCTTCGGTTAACTTACCTCCGTCTTCGTGCGCTACATATCCCGGAGGCGCGCCAACCAGCAGACTCACCGCGTGCTTCTCCATATACTCGGACATGTCGAAACGAATGATCGCGTCTCTGCTGCCGAACATCTCTTCCGCCAGACACTGCGCCAGATAGGTCTTACCGACACCCGTCTGACCGAGGAAGAAGAACGTACCGATTGGGCGTTTCGGATCCCGCAGACCCAAGCGGCTGCGTTGGATCGCTTTCACTACCGTCTCCACCGCTTTGTCCTGACCGATGATCTTATGCTTCAAGGTCTCGGCCATCGTCAGCAAGCGTTCGTTCTCGGCGCGCGCTACGCGCTGAACAGGTACACCGGAGATCATACTGATCACCCCTGCCACATCTTCGGTCGTCACGGTATAAGCCGGTTGTTTCTTCTCGCTCGCCGCCTGCTGGCGCGCATGGCTGCGTGCGCCTACTTCGTCCATCACGTCGATGGCTTTGTCCGGGAACGCGCGGTCGGTGATATACCGCTCGCTCAGACGTACGCAGGCTTTGAGTACCTCCGTCGTATAGACGACATTATGGTAATGCGCATAGTGGTCGCTTAAGCGGCGCAGGATATCATAAGTCTCTTCGCCCGTCGTCGGACGAACCTGCACTTTCTGGAAGCGGCGCTCCAGCGCTCCGTCTTTCTCAATCGACTTGGCGAACTCAGCCGTGGTCGTCGCGCCGATACACTGTATCTCGCCGCGCGCCAATGCCGGCTTTAAGATGTTCGCGGCATCTAGCGAACCCGAGGCGTTGCCCGCGCCGATGATGGTGTGGATCTCGTCGATGAAGAGGATGATCTCGGGATGCGCCAACAACTCATTGATGATCTGCTTCATACGCTCTTCGAACTGACCTCGGTACGTAGTACCGGCCACCATTGAAGCGATGTCTAAGGTCACGATACGGCGTCCTACCAGCGCACCGGTCTTGTCGTGAATGATGCGCAGTGCCAGACCTTCTACGATGGCTGACTTGCCTACGCCCGGTTCACCGATCAGGATCGGGTTGTTCTTCTTTCTTCTACTCAGGATTTGCACGACGCGCTCAATCTCTACCTCGCGGCCTACGACGGGGTCTAACTTCCCTTCCTCCGCCTGTCTGGTCAAGTCGCGACCGTATTTATCCAATGCCGTCGTGGCATTCTTCTTGCTCTTCGTCTGTTTTGGCTGCTCCGGTTCCCATGGGCCTTCATTCAGATCGCCCATCTGGTTATTCCCTGCCGTCGGGATATCCGAACTGTAATGCGGTTGGCCGTACAGATCGACTAACTGCACATAACTGATACCCCAACTCTCCTCCAGGTACGCTGCGGCGCGGTTGATCTGCTCGCGTAGGATCGCCAGCAGCAGATGAATCGAACCGATCTGCTCGGACTTATACTCACGACTGATCGCCTCCGCGATGCGAAGAATACGATTCGTCTGTGCACTCCGATTGATCGTCTCCATCGTGCCTTGCTTACCGCGGATAGCGTTCTCAATCTGCACTTTCGCCTCCTCCGGTCGGAAAGAAGCGCGAAGCAGAATCTCATATGCCGAACCCTCGCCCAGACGCATGATAGCCAGTAACAGGTGTTCCGGCTCTACATGGGCGCTCCAGAGACGCTCCGCCTCATCATGCGCATAAACGAGAATCTGATTTAGATGCTGTGTAACTTGCATATCGTGTATTCAATAGTTTCTAATTATAAAAATGCCAAGCTAAGCCTGCGCGGAACGTGTCGCGGTTGGTCGGGTAGTTTGGCATCGCCAAATAGTCAATGTTATCTTTCATAAACAGATGATTCAGATGCTGGTAATGGAAGAAGAACCGCAAGCGGATCGACTTCACATAAAAACTCGCATAAGCACTCATCCAAGGGTAGTTTCCTACGTTCGTGTCGCTTTGGGTACCGAACATACCCGTCTCGGGACACAATACCGGCGCGTGGTAGCGCGTGAAATAGCGTACATCTACGCCTATCTGCGCGTCCAGCGCCCTCCACCACGTGCCGTGGTAGTACAGCCGGTGTTGTAAAATGAGCAGTGGTACCGGCATCACACTGTCATTGGTTGAATGTTGAACCACCACGCGGTTCTCTAAGTTCACCCACGGCGTCGTGAGATCCAATCCTACGTCGCCCGTGATGATCTGTACATTGCCGCGGAACTGGCGCGGCTTCCAGTCCGAAGCCGATACATAGATCGGATTCGTCTGGTTCTCAAAACTGAAGTCAATCCGCGGCTTCACCCATTTATACGGGTACGCTACCGTCGCGCCGCCCAAGAACCGATACGTGAACCCGAAGGTATTGTCCCATAGCACGTGGTTCGAGCGGAAATGCTGCAGGTACGGACTCGGTGTCACACTCTTCGCATACGCCCGCGCACTCACGAGCAGCGTGGTGTCGCCCAGACGGAAACGTGTCTCTAACTTCCCGTGCACATCAAACTCACCGATCTTATAGCCCACTAGGCACACTTGTCCCTCGACCGTATAGTGCACATTCGCGCCGCTGTGCTTATGTATCGATCCGCCTACAAACGTGTTGTTCGTCCATCGGTAGTCATAGATGCTGTCGTATGGCACACTGTCGTATAAATGCCGCTGGCACTCGTTCATCGCAAAGACCGTCGCGCCGAACTTCAGCTTCCGGTTGTATGCTTCGCAGAACGTCACCGCGAGGGTGTTACGAATCGTCAACACGTCGGTTTTGTCATCCGTAGCCAGCGAGTCGTAGTAGATATGATCATAGAACCCCTGGTTCGAGTTCTGCTCCACGTAGCGCCGGTTCGAGTTATTGGTCTCGAAGATATGACTGAAGGTGATCAGCGGGATATACTCCACCTTCACCGTATCATGCTTCACGCGCTGCCCGTCTTCTATCACCTCGATCGAGTCGTGGTATTCGCGCTCTTTGGTGATCGCATATTGGTTATGCAAATACCCGCTCAAGTACCGATAGCCGGCCATGGCGTTCAACCGAACAGGCAGATCTTGCGCATTGAGACTGCTTCGCAGATCCTCTACATTCACCAATCCGCCGTTGTCGAACGAACTGAGTGTGCTCCACCCGAACGCGCCGTGCATGCTGTAGTGCGCGCCCGTATAGCTGCCCCATACACTTCCGCGGAATAACTTTCCGGCCGTATTGGCGTAATGGCCCACCGAGTTGAGATACTCCATCTCCACGCCTAAGTTCGTCTCGCGGCCCAAGTTACCGGTGAATAGAAAACTAAGGTCGTTCTCTTCATGCCCGGTCACAAACCCTTTCTTATACGCAATAGACGAGTAGGGTGTGGTGGTGTTGAAGTACCGCTGTTGCTGCGGCGTTATGACGTATGGCGTTAAACTCACGGCAAACGGGTCGTCAATGGTTGTCAACCGGTCTTGTACCACCCGCGACTCGATAGGTGACACCAATATATTGCCGTTGAAGGCACTGCTCAACGAATAACGCTGTTGGATATCGATGTCGTGGTAGTTAAGCATCGCGGTGTCGCGGAACGGGATCGTATCGGCTACTGCGCTGAACGACGGCATCTGCCAAGTGCGCACTACCGTCTTTACACGCGGCGGCTTGGCAGCGGCCACAAGGGTCGCTGCCAACAGTACTAATACTATACCGATACGTCTCCGCAAAATTATTTCTTCGCCTTTTTGAGCTTTTCTTGCAGCTGCTGAATCTCCTCCTCTTGGTTACGGATGGTCTTCAACAACTCGTTCAACTCTTCGTTCTCAATCGTTGTCGGGTATTGCTCCTCTACGCTCTGCAGGAAGTCGGACAGGATGTTCATGTAGTTGATGAACGCATCGTAAGCCGACTCATACTGCGTCTCGCCCTGATCAATATGATTCATGTTATGCAGGTAGTTCACATCCTGCAGACGCAGCCAGTTGGTCTTCAGCGCCTTGTCCTGGCACAGATGTACACGCTCTGCTACAGCATACAACTTCTGAATAGCCTCTTGCTGCAGGTCGTTTCCGGCGTAGATACTCAGGTCTTTTGCCTCACCGCTCCAAGTCAAAGGATACGGACTCGACAAGACGTCGTTAGCCGCTAATTTCTTAGCTGCCTCGGCCGGTGTTACAAAGCCCATCTCACGCTCCAGCACGAAGTACGGCAGCGCTTTCAGGAAGTCGAAGATACCCGTGCCGGCATTCTGACGAACACCGAAAGTCTCTGCGCCCACCCAGATGTTGATCAACTCATCCTCTTCCGGCAGCGCCTTCAACTGATCCGCATATTTCTCTGCGTCAATCGGGAAATTCGCCCAACCCGGATCGGAGAAGTGGAAACTCAACTCATCGCTCAGCGCGGTGTTGCGAAGCAATACTTTCATCTTCGGAGCGCCGGCCGACTGATAGACGTGGTTCGGACTCTTCCAACTGATGATATGTTTTGCGCCTTCGGTCAGGATGGTCTTGTAACCCATCTTGTTCAACTGATAAGCCGTCTCGTCGGTGTACAGCAACTCGGTGTTGCAAACCGTCTGTGCCTTCACGCCGAAGATAGACTCCAGCAGGTCGTTTTGTAACTTCAGCTGTTTCTTAAACTCCGCCTCGTTGTACTCCGATGCCAGCGAATAGGCGTACGGCGTAGCGAGGAATTCAACACACTTGGTGGCCGCCAACTCCTTGAGGATATCAATCATCTCGGGGTTGAACTGCTCGAACATCTCGATCATCGTTCCGCTGATGCTGATGGCGCAGTGGAACTTACCCTTACTGAGGTTGATCATGTTCTTGATCGTGTCGCATAGCGGCAGATACGAGGTTTGTACCAACCAGTTAACATGCTCTTCGGTCGCCATGTCATCGTAGTAGTAATGATCATGACCGATCTCAAAGAAACGATAGCGCTTCAGACGATAGGGAACGTGCATCTGGAAGCAAAAGCATATATTTTTCATAATCTTAAATTTTTACAATGTATGATTAATGACTCCGTCATAAATGCGGCGTACCTTCAAACCGGCGTCCGACCACTTGATATTGTTGACTTCCGCCATGCCGAGTTCGTGCAGGCTCTTGTACATCGCCGGATACTTGACGATCGCGTAGATAGCGTCGGCCATCGCATCGATATCCCAGTAGTCGGTCTTGATGGCGTGCTGCAGGATCTCTGCGCAACCCGACTGATGACTGATGATCGACGGACAACCAACCTGCATCGCCTCCAGCGGACTGATACCGAACGGCTCACTCACAGACGGCATGATATAGACGTCGCTCATCGCGAGCATCTCCTGAACCTGCTTGCCGCGCATGAAGCCCGGGAAGTGGAACTTGTCCGCTATGCCGCGTTTGGCTACCAGGTCAATCATCTCCGTCATCTTGTCTCCGCTGCCGGCCATCACGAAACGTACGCCGTCGGTCTTCGAGAGTACGCGCGCTGCGGCTTCTACAAAGTACTCCGGGCCTTTCTGCATCGTGATACGACCGAGGAAAGTGACGAGTTTGTCTTTGCGAGGCGGCTTGGTGAACTCTTCGGGATGAGCCAAAGGCTCTACCGCGTTGTGCACCGTGCTTACCTTACGCGGATCTTGACCGTATTTCTCGATCACGGTGTTACGCGTCAGGTTACTTACGCATATGATATGGTCCGCTTCGTCCATGCCGCGTTTCTCGATGGCATATACCGTCGGGTTGACGTTGCCGCGGCTGCGGTCAAAGTCCGTCGCATGCACGTGGATCACCAGTGGCTTGCCGCTGATATGCTTTGCGAACACACCTGCGGGATAGGTTAACCAGTCGTGGCTGTGGATGATGTCGAAGTCCAGACTGTGCGCCAGCACACTCGCTACCGCTTCGTAGTTACCGATCTCCTCTATCAGGTTGTCCGGATAGCGACCCGAGAAATCTACGCATCCGAGGTCGTCCGTACCGATACGACGGTAGTCGTAACGGATGCCGTCGCGCAGGTGATAGAACTCCTCCGGGCTCATCTTGCCTTCCATACGCGACTTGACGTAGTCGTAGTTCACGTCTTTCCATACAATAGGCACACTGTTTGCGCCAATGATACGGAGGAACGATTGATCCTCGTCACCCCAAGGCTTCGGAATGACGAACGTGATATCCATGTCAGGTTGCTCTGCCATGCCGCGAGTCAATCCGTAACTCGCCGTACCCAGACCACCTAAGATATGAGGGGGAAACTCCCAACCGAACATTAACGCTTTCATTGCTGTGCCTCCTTTTCTTGAGCCTCTTGCTGCTCGCGTTCGTATTTCTTTAAGGTATCTATCAGACTGATCACCGCTGCAACACTCGGCGCACTACTCATGCCGCCGTGTCCCTTGTAAGGCGGGTTACCGTCGTAGAACTCGTTCAGCGTACCGATCGTCAACTCGTTCATCTCGGCTTCGAAACCGACTAACAGACGCTCCATGAAGCTCGCGCCGCTGTACTTGTAGATGTTCATGTATGCACGCGAATAAGCCGTGATGGTCGAGGGCCAAACGACGCCGTTATGCAGCACGCGCTCGCGTTCTTGTTGCGTGATCGTACCCGTGTACATTGGACGATAGTTGCCGCTCTTCGGACTCAACGAACGCAGACCCTTCGGCGTCAGCAACTCCTTCGTACAGATATCGACCACCGCCTTCTGCTGCTTGCGATCCAGCGGACTGTACGGCAGACCCACTGCCCATATCATGTTCGGGCGTACCTCGCGGTTCTCGTAGTTATCAATGACATAATCGTTCAGATAGAGTCCGTTCCAGAACGTCTTGACGAACGCGTCTTTCGAGATCTCCGCTTGGTATTCCATCAGGTCCGCACTGGTCTCTTTGCCCATCTCGCGCAGCATCTCTGCGGTGAAGCGCATCGCGTTGTACCACAGCGCGTTGATCTCCACAACATAACCTGTACGCGGGGTGATTGGCCATCCGTTCTCCGTAGCGTTCATCCAGGTTGCGGGACGTTGTGTTCCGTCCACCCATAGCAAACCGTTCTGATGCAGTTTTGCCCGCGGGTGGTTCTGTTTGCGGTACCAGTTGATGATATCCAGACAGAGTTGACCGTACAGGTCGGCTGCCTCGCGAACGGTATACTTATGCGCATATTTCTGACAAGCGCGAATGAACCAAAGCAGAACGTCCGGTTCGTCCATACCCTTCATCTTCAGGTCATGGATGCGGCCGTTCATGAAGTTCAGAATCTCCTCGATAGCCGTCTTGTTGACAATCGCGTCCCAGTACTCCGGACGGTCAATATCAAGCGTACAACTGGCGACAGAGAAGAATGTCGTGCGTGCGTCCGGACCAAACCACGGGAAACCGGCCAGCAGATAGCACTTGTCGCCCTCGCGTTTATAGAACTGACTCGCGCTGTTCTTCAGCGTAGAGAACATATCCTCGCGGCGAATACGGCGCTCCAACTCTTTCTTCCAAACAGTCTTCAACTGCGCCGTCTTGCATTCCGTTACGCCGGCGGCAAAGATGATACTCTCGCCTTTCTTCATCGGCAACTCAAAATAGCCGGGCACCAGCAGGTCCTCCTTAAACGCATAACCGCGCTCGCGCTCTTTGCGGTACACGATGTCCTTGTACCACTGCGGGTCGTGATGATATTCCACTGCCTTGCTGAACTGCATGTACAAGTTCGGGAAACCCGGATACATGCGGTTGAAACGACCGTTCTCGCAATCGTTCATGTCGGCGTTCGCCAGCGGATTCTCGTGCGTCAACTCGTTCACGCTGCGGAAGGCCAGGAACGGACGAAAACGAAGCGTCGTCGGACTGCCGCTTTCCAGTAAGGTGTAGCGAATCAACACGCGCGGTTCAAAACTGACGAGCATGCGCTCCTTTTGAAGAACCATCGCGCCCACGCGATACGTTGTGCGAGAGATGACATCGCAGTCAAACTCGCGGATGTACTTGTGTCCGTTCGGGCTGAAATGGTTCTCGCCGTACTCGTGCAGACCCAAGTTAAACTCGGCGCCGTGCTGGATCACCGTCTCGTCCAGCGAACTGAGTAACACGAAGTTGTCATCGCTGATATGCGGTAGCGGCATCACCAATTGACCGTGGTACTTACGTGTGTTGCAATCGACCAGAGTGGTCGAGTTGTACACACCGGCACGGTTGGTTCGAATCATCTCTTTCTGAAGCGACCGCTCCAGGTTAACAAGTACTGTCTTGTCAAAATTAAGATAACTCATGATGTGTTTAAGTATTAAGTAAATTATTTGTGAATTCTTTGATGCGTTGCTCTTCCGCTTTCTTGCATACTAACAGGGCGCCTCTTTCCTCCACGATGATCATGTCATTCACGCCTTGTACGATCGCTACTTTGCCCGGCTCGAGCACTACGATATTCCCTTCTGCGTCATAGTAATGTGTCTCGCTGTGCAGACTCACATTCCCGTTCTCGTCTTTCTCGCTCAACTCATACAGACTGCCCCACGTGCCGAGGTCGCTCCAGCCGAAACTTGATGGCAGGACAAACACATTGTCCGCTTTCTCCATGATGCCATAATCGATGGATATGTTCGGGCATTTCGGGAAGATCTGCTCAATAAAATCTTCCTCTTTGTCCGTACCCATCAGCAACTCGCCTTCGCGGAAACGATCTGCCACCTCCGGTAATAGGTACCGGAAAGCCTCGCTGATAGTCTGCAAGTTCCAAATAAATATTCCCGAGTTCCAAAGGAAATCTCCGCTCTCCAGGAATACCTTCGCCATCTCTAAGTTCGGTTTCTCCGTAAAGGTCTTCACCGGATAAATACCGTCGACAAAAGCTTCCGGTTGGCGCTGGATATAGCCGTATCCGGTCTCCGGACGGGTAGGAGACATACCGAGCGTCGCAATCGCTTTGTGCTTGCTTACGAAATCAAAAGCCTTCAGGATCACCTGACGGAATTTCTCTTCTTCCAAAATCAGATGATCACTTGCTGCTACGACGATATTCGCCTGCATCTCCGGTTTGCTCCAGTCTATGTCCTGATAGTTCGGAAGGGAGGATTTGGAAGGACCGCCTTTGACTTTTCCGTCTTTCGTGAATCCCTGGTACTCTTCCGTGTACCCGTAGGCTCGCTGGATGCAAAGCGCGCGTATATGAGCGGTCGCGTAAGCGATGCAAGGCGCCGTATTCCTGCGCGCAGGCTCGCATAAGATCTGCTTCTCGCTCAGGTCCGGAATCTGCTGCAAAATCAAGTCCTTATATGCCACGTTCGTCACGATAAATACGTTCTCAATCGGAACGATCGGACGAAAGCGATCGACGGTCATCTGCAGCAAACTGCGACCCGTGCCGAAGAAGTCCAGAAACTGCTTCGGCTTATCTGCTCTACTGTACGGCCAAAATCGGCTTCCTACGCCGCCGGCCATAATCACGCAATAATTGTTGTTGTTCTTGTTCTTGTTCTCCATATTATCTGCTTTGTGTTTTTTTGATGGTACTTACCTTATCGTCTCGGGGTCGTCTCGGGATCGTCTCGGGATCGCTACGGGGTAATCTCGGGGTAATGTCGTATCCTACCAATCCCTATAATATATTATATATATTATCCCGTGATTTTGATTTTTTGTCACGGACACACTACTTCAAAAATCGTGCAAATATACAACATTTTTTTTATTCATGCAAGCGCGCGCGAAGTTTTTCTAAGAAAAAGTGCTTTTTTATCCTAAAAATCACACTCCTTTCACCTTTCACCTTTCACCTTTCACCTTTTTTTACTACCTTTGTGCCGTAATTTGGAGTAAAATGCACTTTGGACAAAAAATAGTACCTGTTTTGCTGCTTGTTATGGCGATGGTTTCGTGCGGACGGGCAACCGCCCCCAAGCCTTACGGCTATTACCGTATCACGGTGCCGGACACCGCATACACGGATTTCGCGTCCCTCTATCCGCGCTATCCGTATTCTTTTGCGCTCTCGCAGAATGCGCAGGTACAGCCTCGCGCGGACGAACCCTACTGGATCAATATCTATTACCCGGCGCTGGACGCGACGATTCATTGCTCCTACAAACCCGTGCAGCATAACTTGCGCGAACTGACCAATGATGCGTTGGAGTTTGTGTATCGCAATGCCTCTTTTGCCAATGCGATTCCCGAACGCGAATATAGTCATCCCGAGGCGCAGGTGTACGGCGTGCTCTTCGACCTCGAAGGAAACACCGCGTCCTCCTGCCAGTTCTTTATCACCGACTCTACGAGAAACTTTTTCCGAGCCTCGGTCTATTGTAACTGTCCGCCGAATGCCGACTCCCTCGCGCCGGTATATAACTACTTGAGAAAAGATGTAATCCGCATGGTAGAAACTTTCGAATGGAAATGACACTCAGACATAGAAGTTTAGCCTTGTTGCTTGATCCGGAGAAGGCCGACCTTGCGCGCCTTTCTTTCACCGACGAGTGCCATCCCGACTACCTCTTTGTCGGTGGTTCTACCGGCGGTGACCCGACGGATTTTGTGAAAAATCTCAAATCAGCAATCAGCAATTTGCAATCTAAAATACCCATCATTCTTTTTCCCGGCAATTCGTCCCAATTTACCTCGGAAGCAGATGGTATTTTATTCCTCTCTTTACTGTCTGGTCGCAACCCTGAATTTCTTGTAAATCAGCAAGTTAAGGCCGCGCGTGTGATTCGCGATTCGCAGACGGATTTCGTTCCAACGGCGTACATCCTGATTGATGGCGGAGTAGAGACTTCGACGATGCGCGTTTCGCAGACCAAACCTCTTGATCCGGCGGATATCGACACCATCGTGGACACCTGTATCGCGGCGGAACTGATGGGTAAGAAAGCCATCTACCTGGAGGCGGGTTCGGGAGCTATCCATCCCGTTTCTTCACAGATCATCAAAGCGGTGCGTGAGAAGACCTCCGTGACCCTCATCGTCGGCGGCGGCATCCGTACGCCCGAAGCGATGCAAACTGCTTACAAAGCCGGAGCAGACGTCGTCGTCATCGGTAATCATTTTGAGACTCATCCCGAAGACCTCGCGCGCTTCTGCCATAAAAATCAGAATACTCCGAATACTCAGAATGACGACGAGCGCTTCATGGCTTTAGCCATCAACGAAGCGCGAAAAGCCCTTGCGGCGGACGAGATACCTATCGGTTGCGTCATCGTGAGCCAAAACCAGATCATCGGTCGTGGTCATAACCTTACAGAGACGCTCGCCGACGTCACTGCGCACGCAGAGATACAGGCCATCACGGCGGCTGCAGAGACCCTCGGCGGCAAATATCTCCCGGATGCGACGCTCTACGTCACCGTTGAACCTTGCCCGATGTGCGCAGGCGCTATCGGATGGGCGCAGATAAGTCGTATCGTCTATGGTGCCCCGGATCCCAAGCGCGGATATACCACCTATGCGCCCCGCACGTTCCATCCCAAAGCAACCGTCACGGCAGGCGTGCTCGAAACCGAATGCCGCGAACTCATACAAGAATTTTTTAAGAACAAACGATAATGAATTTCTCCAATCTCCAATCTAAAATCACAAATTTCAAATATGCGCAGACGATCTTTCGGCTGAGTATATTTGTGGTATTGGCGGCAGTCATCGTGCTGATGTTCCCGCGCTACAATAACTCCTTCCGCTATCACTATGAGATCGGCAAACCATGGGGTTACTCGACGCTCACGGCGGATTTTGACTTCCCCATCTATAAGACGGACGAGCAACTGGAGAAAGACAGGAAACAACTGCTGTCCACCTTCGCGCCTTTCTTCAGATATATCCCGCGCGTGCAGCGTGACGTGAAAGTGGTATCGCTCGAGACGATGGAGTGGCTGCAGGCTGAGGGCTACACCCGCATTGATATACAGCAGCATAAATATCCGCTGTCCGAAGTGTACACACCTATGACTGCGCACAAGAAATTCGGCTACGACTGCGCTACCAACCTCGTGCTCGACACTGCGAAAACGGAGGAGTTCCAGACCAAACTCCTTTCGACCGTTTCACCTACCCAGGGAATGGTGCAGAAAGGGGAGAAAATCATTGACAACGGCGATCTTGTCACGGAGCGTAACTATCAGATATTGCAGTCGTTGCGCCGTGCCTACGACGATGAGTCGCTGGGAAACAAACAGCGTACGCTCTCCATCCTCGGCGAGTCGATGTTGGTGTGCCTGTTCCTGCTGTTGTTTGTCATCTATCTCTATGTCTTCCGCATCACCTATCTGCGTGCGATATCGACGGTACTCTTCTTCTGTCTGCAGATGTTTATCGTCATTGGCCTGGCCTGCCTCGCGTTGCGGTTTAACCTCACAGTGTATCTCATCCCGTTTGCGTGGGTGCCCATCCTGACGCGTGTCTTCTTCGACTCCCGCACTGCTCTCTTCCTGCACTTCACGACCATCCTCATCACGTCGATAGTCGTGCCTGCACCGGTGGAGTTCTTCTTCATCCAGATAGTCGTGGGTATGGTAGCGGTGTCCTCCTTGAGTGATATGACGCGACGTGCACAACTCGTGCAGACGGCCGCATGGATCTTCCTTGCGCAGGTAATGGCATACACGGCGATCACCTTCGCCCAGACAGGCGCTTTCACGGCTGTCGATCCGTGGATGTATCTCTATTTCTTCATCTGCGCACTCCTTACCGTCGGCTGTTACGGACTGATATACATGTTTGAGAAGATGTTCCATTTCATCTCGTCCATCACCCTCGTCGAACTGACGGATATCAATTCCGAACTGCTGCATACCTTGGCGGAACGTGCACCCGGTACGTTCCAGCACTCGATGCAGGTGTCTAACCTCGCCGCGGAAGCCGCGAAGACCATCGGCGCGAATGCGCTGCTTGTTCGAACGGGTGCGCTTTACCATGATATCGGTAAGATGACCGATCCGCTCTACTATGTAGAGAACCAGAACGGCGTGGATAATCCTTTGCTGAAGATGGATCCGCGTGATGCGGCCCAAGTGGTCATTGCGCACGTAGCCGAAGGGGAGAAAATCGCCCGCAGAAACCATCTGCCGGAAGTGGTCATCAACTTCATCACCACCCATCACGGTACGTCGCTTGTGCGCTATTTCTATAACACCTATTGCAACGCGCACCCGAAAGAGAAAGTGGATGAGTCGCTCTTTCGTTATCCGGGCGCTAAGCCAAGCACCAAAGAAGGAGCGATTCTCATGATGGCCGATGCCATCGAAGCGCGTTCGCGCAGCCTCGAGGACTATTCCGAAGCCTCTATCGCAAAAGCTGTTAACCAGATGATCGATGCGCAGATAGCGGACGGGCAGTTCGCCGAGACCCCGCTTAGCTTCAAGGATGTCGAAGACATCCGCCGCGTCTTCGTAGCCCGCATCACCGCTATGAACCATCATCGCATCTCCTATCCGACGCTTAATAAATGAGAGACTATCCCTTATACTTGGCTCCGATGGAGGACGTGACTGATCCGGCCTTCCGTGCGCTGTGCAAGCGCTATGGTGCCGACCGCGTCTATACGGAGTTTGTCAATGCGGATGCCCTCGTGCGGGATATCGCTTCGACCACGCGCAAACTCACCATCCATGATGCCGAGCGACCGGTAGCCATCCAGATATACGGGCGTGAACCCGAGGCGATGGCGGATGCCGCGCGTATCGTCGAGCAGGCGCACCCGGACTTCATCGACATCAATTTCGGATGTCCGGTGAAAAAAGTGGCGGGCAAAGGCGCGGGTGCAGGGCTGCTGCGCGATGTGCCGAAGATGATGGCTATCACCCGCGCGGTGGTCGATGCCGTCCATACACCGGTCACCGTCAAGACCCGACTCGGATGGGACGAACCCTCTCTGTACTTGCCGGATGGCACACCTTTCATCGTCGATCTCGCGGAGCGTCTCCAAGACCTCGGCATTCGCGAACTGGCCATCCACGGCCGCACCCGCAGTCAGATGTACCGCGGCGAAGCGGACTGGACACTCATCGGCGCGGTGAAGAACAACCCGCGCATGCGCATCCCTATTATCGGAAACGGAGACGTGTGCACACCCGAGCGCGCAAAGGAATGTTTCGACCGTTACGGCGTAGACGCCATTATGATCGGCCGCGCCACCTTTGGTGCCCCCTGGCTCTTCGCCGAGATGAAAGAGGCCCTGAATGCTCCGATTACTCCGAATACTCCGATTATTCCGAAAACCATGGCCGAAAAAGTGGCGGTCCTCAAAGAGCACGTGCTCGCTTCGATAGTCTGGTGCGGCAATGACGAGCGCAAGGGTATCATCCATTCACGTCGTCATTTCGCAGCCTCACCGGTCTTCAAAGGCCTGCCGGACTTCAAGCAGACGCGTATAGCCCTGCTCCGCGCCGAGACCGTCGAAGAGGTCTTCCGAATAATGGATTATATTGTAGATACTTATGCGTAACTTCTTTGATAGTAACGCCCTTTGGCTCTCGATGCTTATCGGCGCCCTTGGCTATAAGATTTTTCTGCCGCTGAAGCCGAGTCTTCCATGGCTCATCTTCTTCATGCTTTTCTTTACCTTCTGTAAAGTCAATCCGAAGGATTTGCGATTGCATAAATGGCATTGGGTGGTACTCTTTTTACAGATCGCGCTCAGCCTGGCTGCGTATGCCATCACCTATCTCTTGACGGGTAGCCGCTTTATGGCACAGGGACTGATGCTCTGTTTCGTGATGCCTACCGCTACGGCGGCACCCATCATTGCCGGAAAGATGGGCGGTTCGATCCAGAACCTGACGACTTTTACCTTGCTCTCTAATTTCGCTACAGCGATTATTGTGCCGGTACTCTTCCCGCTCGTCAACCCGCTGGCGGAGAAAGCCTTCTGGCCGGCCTTTACGCTGATCATCAGCCATATCTCGCCCCTGCTGCTCGGACCTTTCTTCGGCGCATGGCTCCTCCGGATAGTGTATCAGAGGTGGACAAAAAAGGAGTTTGTGTTGTCTCGTACGGCGGCGCAGATTCCTTTCTATCTCTGGGTTGCCTCTATCGTTGTCCTCTCAGCCGTCGTAACGAATACAACCATACTCAATTTCCAATCTCAAATCGCCAATATACTGATTTTATTAGTATTATCTTTCTTCGCCTGCTTGTTGCAGTTCGGCTTGGGTAAACTCATTGGGTACTATTTGCCGGCGCCGAGTAAGGGCAAAGACTACCAGGACGTACTCATCAATCCTGCTGCTGCGCCGAAGACCATGGAAGGCGTCTCTTCCATCACTGCCGGACAAGCTTTCGGGCAGAAGAACACCTCGCTTGGAGTCTGGATGGCGCAAACTTATCTGCATCCGCTTGCGGCACTCGGAGCGGCAGCGTATATTATTTGGCAAAATCTCTTTAATTCCGTTCAACTTTTCGTAGTGGCGCATAAAAAATAGAATTTTTTTATGTTTTATAGCAAAATATTTGGAGGTTTGAAAAAAAAGCAGTAACTTTGCTCGGTTTTTGAAAAAACTAAAGTTAACAACTTTATATACGACCAACTTTTTGTTTAACTAAATTACATGAAGGTTCGTGCTAGTCGAGTGTAAGCTCGCTTACGCAACTCGACGATGCCGAAGCTCCAGAATTTAAAATCATTAAAAGTATTTTAAATTATGAAGAAATTCTTCTCTTTAATCGCTGCCGTGCTTTTCGCAGGTAGCATGATGGCAGACGTAGTAACAATCAATGCTACTGACGCTACTGGCATCGAGTCTGGTGCAACCGGTACTTTCCAGCAGACCTTGCAAGGTATTCAGATTGACTGGGAGGGCGCTTATTACAACAACGAGACCAACCAGGATTTCCGTGTGTATGCCAGCAAAACTCTCACACTGACTGCTTCAGCAAACATCGACAAGGTCGAGATTACCGGCTATGCAAAGAAGGATCTGGCTCCTACAGTAAACAATGGTAAAATCACTACCGGTGCTTCGTTCGCAGCTGAGACCACGAAGGCTGAATTTACTGATCCGCTGATTGTTATTGAGAGTGTTAATGCTACTAGCGTAACGATTACTTGCAACAAGCAAATGCGTGCTTTTGCAATTCGCGTCACTCTTGGCGAAGGCGGCGGTGAAGGCGGCGAAGGCGGTGAAGGCGGCGAAGGTGAGACCATTACCTTGGACGTAGCTTACGCTGAGGCTGCTTACATGGCTGAGTACGGCGCATGGCAATTCAACCTCTACAAGGATTACAACGAAGAGACAGAGGTAGTTACTTATCCGGATTTCTATGTCGGTGTTTATGCAAAGAGCGCTACGGCTATCGCCGGTACCTATTCCGCAGAGGGAGAAATCGCATTCATTGAGGTAGATGTGGCTGAGGGTACTACCGTAGAGGCTACGAGCAGTACCGACCTGGTTGTTACTCATCTTGGTGAGGGCGTTTATCGCTATGAACTTACTTTCGTAGGAGATGACGGAAAGACGTATAAGCTTGACGCTTCGTTGGAAACGCCTGCTTATGATTCAGAAACGTATGCTGATATCGAGCTCGATGAAGACGGCGGTGAAGTCGTTCCGCCGACTCCCGATGAGCTCGCTACCGAAGGCATCCACACCCTGACTCCAGTGAAGGAAGATGCTGCTGGTGCAGGTTCGTATTCGAAGATTATTGACGGTATCCAGCTTGAGTGGACCGGTGCTTATTATGAGACTGACTTCCGTGCATATGCCGGTAATTCGTTCGTTATCACCGCCGGTGCGAAGATAGAGAAGGTAGAGATCGCCGGTTTGGCTAAGAAGGGTTTGGCTATCGAGGTAAGCGCCGGCGAGGTTACTACCGGAGCATCGTTCGATTCGGAGACCACAAAGGGCGACATCGAGGATCCGCTGATCGTGATCGAGAACATTGACGCAGAAAGCCTCACGATTGCTTGCAACAAGCAACTTCAGGCACGCATCATCCGCGTGACGCTCGAGGGCGGACAGGGTATCGAAGATATCCTCTCTGAGGGTAAGGCTGTCAAGGTACTCGTTAATGGTCAAGTCGTTGTTAAGAAGGGCGGTAAGACCTATAACATGAATGGCGCAGTTATTCGTTAATTTCGCCTAATTTAGGAGAGGGAATTTGATCGTTCCCTCTCTTTCAATTATATTACAAACACCTTAAATGGTATTAATTAACTTTTTGTTTAACTAAATTACATGAAGGTTCGTGCTAGTCGAGTGTAAGCTCGCTTACGCAACTCGACGACGCCGAAGCTCCAGAATTTAAAATCATTAAAAACATTTTAAATTATGAAGAAAATCTTTTCTTTATTTGCTGCAATTCTATTTGCAGGTAGCATGATGGCAGCGGTTGGAGATGTTTTCTACACATTCGTTCCACAGAAACTTTCCAGTGGTAATGTGTCTGACTACACAAAGACCGGTGACCAAACAGTGGATGACATGGTCTGGAACGTACCGGGTAACTGGTATGCTACGGGCGCACTCCGCATCGGTGGTAAGAGCATTGACGCAGTAGATCGTATCATTACCGGTAAGACCGCTATGGGCGATGCAATCGCTAAAATCGTAATTACGCATGCGGGAGTTACATCCGATAATTTAAAGCTCAATTCCGTTAAAGTTGTAGTTGCGTCGGATGCTGATTTTACGCAGGATGTAGTTGACACTGTAGCTGTTGCCGGTGTTGATTACACGATTGCAAAAAATACGGAAGGAACAATTGAATTTACCCCGAAGGATGCAGACTTCTGGGCTAAGGATGCATACTACAAGTTTGAATTCAATGTCTCCAATAGCAATGGTTCCAACTACGCTTTTGTCCTGAACAAAATTGAGTTCTATTCTTATTCAGATGTAGCCAAGACCTATTGGACTGTAGCTGGTAACCCGGCATCTGTCTTTGGTACCGCGTGGGCTCCGGCTAACAAGGATAACGACATGGTAAAGCAAGAGGATGGTTCCTACAAGTGGGAGAAAACCGACCTCGAGCTCGCTGCAGGTAAAGTAGAGTTCAAGGTGGTTAAGGACCATAGCTGGGCCGAAGCTTATCCTTCTGATAACTATGAACTCAACATCGCTGAGGTAGGTAAGTACACCATCACCATCAACTTCAATCCGGAGTCCAAAGAAGTAACTGCTAATGCAGAGAAGACCGGTGAGGCTGAGGTTGATCCGACGGCTGCTGTTCGCGGTAGCTTCAACGGCTGGGCAGGTGGCGACATGGCGCTTGCTGAAGACAAGAAGTCTGCTTCTATCGTCCTCGCTCTGGAGGAGAAAGACTATGAGTTCAAGATGGTCATCAACGACGCTTGGCTCGGTAATGGTTATGAATTCCATCGTGACTTCACCTCTGTGGAAGGTCTCGACGAGAACTCGGCTAACATGATCCTTAAGGCTGACGTAGCTGGTGACTACACCATCACGTGGACCTTCGAGAGCAAGAAGATGGAGATCACTTTCCCGAAAAAACCGGAAGTTCTCCCGGAGGGTGCATTCAAACTGACCTTCAATGGTACAGGTGAAGCTGGTAAGGACGCTTCCGCTGCTTATGGTGCTGAGGTAGATGCTATCTTTGATGCAGCAAGTGCTCCGTATGTAGCATCTGTTGAGACGGCTACTAAGGTGTATGCCGGCCGTCCTATCGCTGACGACAACTCCAGCCTGAAATTCGGTACTTCCAGCGCAGCTGGTACATTGGCCTTCACGCTCGCTACCCCGGTTGAGGTAGACTCGATCATTGTGAACGCTACTCAGTATGGCAACGACGCTGCTGAGGTTACGGTAAACGGCGTTAAGTTTGACTTGACTGCTGGTAATAAAGTTCCGACCGACTGCAAGTTGGTTGCGAATGGTGAGATTTCTCAGATCACGATCGAGCAAACCGGTTCGCAGCGTATCTATGTACGCTATGTGAAAGTCTTCCCGAAGGCCGGTGAAGTTCCCCCGGTTGACGAGCCGAAGTTCTATATCACCGGTACCGCTAACCTCGTAGGTGAGGAGAGCGCATGGCAACCGAACGCACTGCCTGTTAAGGAAGAGAGCGCAGTATTGTCGCTTGAGCCGGGTGCTTACATGATGAAGATTACCTTGAAGGGTAACTGGAATGAAGGCGTTCTTGGCTTCGACGAGTTGACCGGCGAGATTCCTGAAGGCGTAACTCGCGGCAAAGACGGCGAAGACAACAATATCTGCTTCACGCTCGCTGAGGCTGGTGACGTAACGGTTACCTACACCGGTGAGGTATTCACTATCGCAGGTAACTTCTATGTAGAGCCGGCTGGAGACCCGACGGTAGCCGTTATCGGCGACATGACCGAGTGGGCTGCTGAGATTCCGTTCATCCTGTCTGAGGACAAGAAGACGGCTACGCTCTATAACGATAACATCAAGGCTGGTACCTATGAGTTCAAACTCATAGTAAACGGCGAGTGGCGCTCGAACGGTTATACCTTCCATCGTGACTTCACGAGTGCTGAGGGCATCACCGAGAACGTAGAGGCTAACATGGTAGTTATCATCGACGTAGAGGGTGAATATACCTTCACCTGGACCTTCGAGACCAACAAGTTGGAGATCACCTTCCCGGAGAAGGGTCAAGGTATCGAAGAGATCCTTTCCGAGGGCAAGTCTGTGAAGGTAATCCGCGAGGGTAACCTCATCATCCTGAAGGGTGACAAGGCATACAACGCAATGGGCCAGATCGTTAAATAAACGAATCACCCATAACAAAAAAGGAGGGACGCATCCGCGCCCCTCTTTTTTCTTTCACCTTTTTTCTTTCACTCTTTCACTCTTTCACCTTTCACCTTTCACCTTTCACCTTTCACCTTTCACCTTTCACCTTTCACTCTTTCACCTTTCCCTTTTCACCTTTCACCTTTCACCTTTCTTATCATCGGAACGATCTCTGTGTTATCGTGCCATCCGCTGAAGATCTCCGCGCCCGGACCGATGGCGAAGATCGGCACGACGTGCGCCGAATGCGCGCGGGTGGTCCATCCGATATGTGCTTTCTTGTTCAGCAGCGCGATACCGGCATCGCCGAACTCCTTCGCGCGCGCGGATTTATATAAGGTCTTCAGTTCGCGTTCCTCGGCCGCCGTGATCTCTACCTTGTCCCAGAAACCTAACTGCTCTTTATAGATCTGCTTCACGTCCTCCCAACTCGGTTTCCGCTTCTCTTTATACAACTGCGCAAATAGGTCGTTCAGCACCCATGCTGAGCAGTGTTGGTGCTGCAGCACGTCCAGATGCAGCGTATAATCGCTGTTGCCGAGGGCCAGACCGCCCGTCTCATGGTCGGCTGTCACGACAATCAGCGTTTCGTCCGGATGTTGCTCATAGAACGCGTACGCCTCGCGCATCGCCTCGTCCATGTCCCATACTTCTCCGAAAGCCGTTGCCGCATCGTCGCCATGGCAGGCGTAATCAACCATACCGCCTTCCACCATCATGAAGAACCGCTCATGACGTGCCGCAAGGAACGGGATAGCGGTGCTCACGATCTGCCGCAGAGTCAGGTCGCCTTCCTTTCGGTCAATGGCATAACTCAGGTTACTGCCATGCTTCGTGCCCTGGTCGTCGTCCTTCTGCACGAGAATCATCTTCGAAATGTCGGTATATCGGGATTCCGGTATCTCGGATAACTCCTCCATCCCGTGCACCACCGTATAGCCCCGCTCTTCCGCCAGGCGGTAGAGGTTGACCTCCTCTTTGTTTTTCTTGCCCTGCGGGTAGTGGAATCCTGCGCCGCCGAAAAAGTCAAAACCGCTCTCGCTCAGCTGCTGACCGATCTCGTAGTACATACTGCGTTTGGCCACATGGCCGTAGAACGCACCCGGCGTCGCATGGTCGATGGCGACGGTCGTCATGATGCCGATGCCCCATCCTTCTGCCTTCAGCTCCTCGGCAATAGTGGTCAGCCGGGTGCTGTCAGGACCGAGACCTAACATGCCGTTCTTCGTCTTCTTGCCCGTGGCCAGACAGGTACCTCCGGCGGCACTGTCCGTGATGCCGTTGCTCTTCGAGTACGAACCGGCGCTGCCCGAATATGGGAAGGTCGTCATCAGCGTCTGTACGCGACCTAAAGGCTCTCCTTGTAGCGCCGAGCGGTACATCTCCGCGCCGAGTACTTGGTTACTGCCCATCCCGTCTCCGATGAAGTAGAAGACATACTTGATTTCGCCAAAAGAGTACAGCGTACATAGTACGGTGCACACAACAAGAACAAATCGCTTCATAAAAAATATTTTTGATATTTTTCTCTGATTATTTATATGGAATTCGTAGTACTATAAATAATCAGGGTTTTATTTGTTTTTTTCTTTCTCCTGTAGAAGCTGCGCGTTGAGCGGCTTTGCGGGCTGTCTGCCGTTGCCGCTTGCGCTTGCGTGCCTCCCGCCTTTTCTCCGCCTGGTGTGCTTCGCGCTCTTCGAGCGTCATATGAGGCGGCGGTTCGATCCCTTGTTCGCGCAGACGCTGGTCCTGAATCTCCTGCTGATGCTCGATCATCCGCTCTTTGTCTTCGCGTTTCAGCGCCTCCACCTCTTTGTCCGCCAGCGGTTCGTGCTGCAGCAGGTCTTCGTATATCAGCAGCGTCGCCCACGCGTCTGTGCTCGCGTAACGCGCCTGCTCGGGCGTCAGATGACTGTTCTCCCAGTTCGTCAACTGCTGCGTCTTCGAGATCTTCTTGCCGAAGCAGATGGCGAAGATCTTCTGCAGTCCTAAGTCTAGAATCCCGTATCGCGGCACGAGCGACTGCACGTCGATGCAGTTGGCCGGCACGAAGTTCCGCCTCCGTCGCAACCCGTTGATGTCGTCCTTGAACGCCAGACCTACTTTGCATATCTTCGGGTCGGCGAAGATGTCCGCTAAGGCCTGCGGCATGCCGATATGCGTGAGCCGGAATAGGTAACACCGCTCATGCGTCGCGATCTGCACGAGGGCCGTAGGGTAGTGCGTCCCCCGCTGAAAACTCGGCCGCGCTTCGGTATCCACGCCTATCGTACGCTGCTTCCGCAGGTACGCCACCGCATCCGCTATCTGCTCCTCATGATCGACGACGATCACTTCCCCTTCGAATGCCGCTATCGGCATCCACTGCAGCAGTTCTTTGTTAATATGATGTGTCTGATATGGCATGTAATGCCCGCATTACGGCTAAAACTTTCTGTCCCCAGTGCTCCTTAAACGCCTCGCGGCAAACGACCACCGCGTCGTGCATGATCGTCTCGTTGCCCGTCTGAAATCCCGCCGCCAGGTCCTTCAGTTCCTGGTAGATGTCGGCTAACTGCTCCGAGATATACGCCGTCTGCACCTCGTCGGTATACACGCCCTGATCGACGAACACATCGAGGTACGCATCGTCCGAACCCATCAGTTCGCGGATACCCACCAGCGCGTAGTTATAATCCTCTTCCGTCACAAACCGCTGCGGCTCCTCGTCCGCCATCTCTTCCTCCTGATCCAGCAGTCGCGCCCGCAGGTATAGCACCGGCAGCAATCGAAGCATCTGCTCCCGCCATTCGCCGCGCTCGTGCTCGCTGCTCTTCTCAATCAGCAGACAAGCCTGCGCCGCCGCTGTCACAAACGCTATCGTCGCTTCATCGTATACGAATTTTTTCATTCTTTTTACAAATTTTGTGCAAAGTTACACTTTTTTTTGCATATATGCAAATTTTATAGTATCTTTGTGCGGTTTTTCGAAAGAAGCTACTAACATCTAAAAATATTGAAGCAATGAAAAAGATTTTTGTAATGGCCTTTCTGGCCCTTGGATTAAGCGCTATGGCGCAGCATGTAACGCCCTTGAACATCGAGATCGTAGAACTGAAAGCGGACTCCCTCCGCGCGCTGTATGCGGCCGAGCCTACTATGTATCGTGCGGCGCTGGACATCGTAGCGAAAGACTTGGCGAGAAACGGCGATCAGATCAAGGCTGCGAAGGCGGAGCTCAAGGACGAGAAGACCCATGCCAAAGAGATGGACGCTTCGCTCAAAGATGCGCTCAAGATGACGGCTGAACTCAGGAAAGTCTATGACAAAGAAGAGGCAGCCCTCAAGTCCATGCAGAAGACTATCGAGAAGCAGCAGCGTAAGCTGGCTTCCAACCGCCGTCTGAACAAAGAGGCACGCGACAACTACTCGCAGATGCTTGAGAAACAGCAGAAAGAGCTGGGTTACTCCCTGCGCGAAGTAGCAGAGCGCCTGCGCTCCGTATCGGACCTCGAGACCTCCATCCAGAACTGGCAAACTACCCTGCAGGGATTCGTACAGGAGACCGTGCAGAAAGAGAGTGAACTCGCTCAGATCGAGGCGCTTTACAAGCAACGCCAGGCAGAAGTGAAGACCGAATTGAAAGCAGCTAAGAAATAAATAATGAAAGTCATCAATCTCTCTGAGCACAACAGCGTGCTCAACATGTATCTGCGCGAGATCCGTGACGTGGAGATCCAGAAGGACCCTCTCCGTTTCCGTCGTAACATCGAGCGTATCGGTGAGTTCATGGCCATAGAGGTCAGCAAGGCGCTTCATTACGAGCAAACCGACGTTCAGACGCCGCTGGGTATCGCGCCGGTCAACACCATCTCCGACCAACTCGTGATCGCTACCATCCTCCGCGCCGGACTGCCGCTGCATCAGGGATTTCTTAATGTCTTTGACCGCGCCGAGAATGCCTTCCTTAGCGCCTATCGCCGCGTCAATGGCAAAGGTGAACTGGAGATCGTAGCCGAGTATATGGCGGCGCCGTCTATCGGAGGAAAAACGCTCATCGTCGCAGACCCGATGTTGGCAACAGGTATGTCGATGGAAGTGGGCTATTTGGCTCTCCTTCGTCACGGTAAACCTGCCCATGCCCACCTCTGCTGCGCCATCGCTACGCCGCAGGCCATCGACTACATGCGTCGCGAACTGAACGACAGTCCCGATGTCACGCTGTGGTGCGCCGCGATCGATCCTGTCCTCAACGACAAGAAATATATCGTGCCCGGTCTGGGCGATGCAGGTGACCTCTGTTATGGTGTCAAGGTGCACCTGTCCGACCGCAGTTAAGTCATGACGTATCCCATCCGCGTTTGGAAGCCGGACGATGAGGACTATCCTTACCGTCTGAGGGAGTGTTACGATAAGCCGTCGCAGCTCTTCGTCAAGGGAAACATCCCTTCGATGGAGGGTCATGTGGTGGCTATCGTCGGCACCCGCCATGCTACCGAGCGCGGACGCGAACTGACCAACGCTCTGGTGCGTGATCTCGCCGCTAACCTCGACTCACTGACTATCGTCTCCGGCGGAGCCTACGGCATCGATATCGCTGCCCACCGCGCCGCCCTCCAGTACGGTGTACCGACCGTCATGGTTCTCGCCCACGGCCTGGATAAGATGTACCCCTATCAGCATATCAACGAAGCCAATGCGGCGATGGAGAACGGCGGACTCGTCTCCGAGTACCCGGAGGGAACGGAGGCTTTTGCCGGCAATTTCCTGCAACGCAACCGTATCATCGCCGGTCTGGCGGACGCGGTGGTCATCGTAGAGAGCAAGGTCAGAGGCGGCAGCCTCTGTACCGCCCGTTATGCCTTGGATTATAACCGCGAACTGTTCGCCTTCCCCGGCCGTCCGACCGACGAGACATCCCTCGGATGCAACCTCCTCATCCGCCGCAATAAGGCCCAACTCATCCATAACGCCGCCGAACTCATCGAGTCGATGGACTGGCGAACGAAGAACGGCAAGAAACAGCCCGTTCAGTTGCAACTCATCGACCTGATGGACGACCTGACTGAGTTCCAGCGCGACCTGCTCACACGGCTCCAGCAGGCCGAAGACGGACTTCATATCAACCTCTTGGTTCAGCAAACTGAGCGACCCTATTCGGAAGTCTCGTCTGACCTCACGATGCTCGAACTCCAAGGCCTCGTCCGCTCCCTCCCCGGCGGCATCTACCGCTTTATCGCGAAATAAGACATATAGTATGAAAGTATTTTTGCGAAACACGGAAGAGTGCGAGGTGTACATCGCGAAGGTGGAGAAAGCCTTACGGAAGGCGGGTATTGACGTAGTCAAAAAGGAAGATGTGACGGACGGCCAACTCTTCATCCGTCACGGAAACAACTGGTACAACGCAGCCGGCATACGCGTCAAGTAGGCTGCTGAAGAATGACGGCTAAAGGCTGAATGTAAAACAATGACTATCATTTTTGATTTAGACGGCACATTGCTCAATACCATCGATGACTTGGGCTATGCCTGCAACCATGCGCTTGGGGAAAATGGTTTTCCCACTCACCCCATAGAAGCATACCCAAGGATGGTAGGGAATGGAATCAATAACCTTATCCGCCGCGCGCTACCTGAAGTCGAACAGACAGAAGAAAACGTGCTGCGGGTAAGGGAATGTTTCATTCCGTACTACAACGCGCATAACTGC
>ONJT01000016.1 GCA_900318245.1 uncultured Bacteroidales bacterium | reverse complement strand
GGATTTCGTTTTGCGCAGAGCAGATAAACTTTTGGCGATTGAAGTTAAGAGTGGAAAAAGGCAGAGCAATAGCGGGTTAAGCACATTCCGTCAAATGTATAATCCGCAGCATTCGTTAGTCGTTGGCGGTCAAGCCTTACCTTTGGAAGACTTATTCAAAGGCAACATCGCAAGTCTTTTATAAAAATCCTCATTCAAAGGTTACCTTACCTTCGGTGATGGCTGTTTAGGGGGAGTTTCGTCTATTGATGCGGGATTTTATCCCGCTTTTCTTCTTTGTATTTCAGAGTGGAGAAGCCAATTGACTTTTGGCTTCGAACGGAAGAAGCCGTAGGGTGGGGATAAATTGTCACCCCCCTTACGTATAAGACTGCCTGGGACGAAGAACAAGAGAAATGGTATTTCAAACAACGCCTCACGGAAGAAGGAAATGAAACCGTGACAAATTGTCACGCTTTGAAATTGACCGCAGCAGATGGCAAGCAACGCTTCACGGAAGAAGGAAATCAAACGGTGACAAATTGTCACCAACTGAAATTGCCAGCAGCAGATGGCAAGCAAACTTCAAAAGGAAGGAAGTGAAGTGTCCGAAAAAATCGGACAGTTGAAAATGAAGTCTTCGGACGGTAAGATGCGCCTCACGGATGTGGCTGATTCTGAGCAACTTCTGCGTCTTTTCGTCCATTAGCCCGACATCCTATGCCGGTTTACGTCGTTCGTTGTGCGGGATGCTATCCCGCTTTCGTCCCGCTGTCCTTTCCTCGCTACCGAGGCAGGGATAAATGGGAGTATTCATAATCGTCATAGTTTAATTTCCGTTCATAAGGAAGCTGAAGTTATTAATGTTTTGGAGGGCGATGCCGGTGCCTTTGGCAACAGAATGCAGAGGGTCCTCGGCTACATGGAAATCGATAGTCATTTTGTCGGAGAGACGCTTGGCGAGACCATGGAGTAAAGCTCCACCTCCGGTAAGATAGATACCGTTTTCGACGATGTCGGCATAGAGTTCAGAGGGCGTTTCACCAAGGGCTTGCAAGATAGCGGTCTCGATAGAAAAGATGGTTTTATCGAGACAATGCGCTATCTCCTGATAACTGACAGGTATTTTGAGCGGCAGGTCAGTACTTTTGTTCGGACCAATGACAATCATCTCCTCCATAGGTTCGTCAAGTTCCATGAGAGCAGAGCCTATTTGTTTTTTGATGCGTTCGGCGGTAGGTTCACTGATACGCATGTTATTGCGGGAATACATGTACTGGATGATATCTTGGTTGAGAGCATCACCGGCTATCGGAATGGACTTGTTGACAACGAGTGCGCCAAGCGACATAACCGCAATCTCGGTAGTACCGCCGCCGATATCCACAACCATGCAGCCTTGCGGTCCTTCGATGTCGAAACCCATGCCGAGGGCTGCAGCCATGGGTTCATAGATGAGGTAGAGTTCGCGTGCACCCGATTGTACGCAGGAGTCGTTGATGGTTCGGATTTCTGCGTCAGTTGCACCGGAGGGGACACACACTACCATCTTAATGGCAGGTTTGAAGAGCCTGCGGCCTGTAGGAATCAAGTTGATAAGACCGCGAATCATCATCTCGCAGGCTTTGTAATCTGCGATGACGCCTTTCTTGAGCGGTCGTACAGTGTAGATTTTGTTTTCGCCATGGTCAATCATAGCAGCGGCTTTGCGCCCGACGGCTACCATCTTCTCATCGGAGCGACGGATAGCGACTACCGAAGGTTCGTCGACGACAATCTGACCATCCACGATGATGATTGTGTTTGCTGTGCCAAGGTCAATGGCGATATTTTGTGTAAACATAGTTATTGCTCCTTGTTAGTTGTTTTTTCTTCTGTAATTATGCTGTACTCAAAGACGAAATCACGACAAAAGATAAAGTCCGTGATAGCGAATTTGGTGTGTTCAAAGAGATGATGGAATTGTTGTATAAGATGACAGTCTTTTGTCAATTCTCTATCCAGACCTTCATTCCAGTTTGGAGGTGGGCAATCCATGCCAATTAGAGCATCGAAAGATTGCTTTATGTCGCGAGGTAGTACCAAGGGAAAAGATACACCATCGTCATAAAGTTGATTCCACCCGGAATCGCATAAAGCATCCCAAAGATCTTGTCTATCTTCTTCCTGATAGGGGTGCAATAATGGATAATTATTCGCAAGATAGCATTTGGCTATTAACTCAATATCTGGTTGAATAGCGGACATTTGGTGGTAGAGTCCATGCGCGCGGTCGTACATATGTTTGAGTGCATCACGAAGCGCGTCATTAAAAGCAATGATATATGGCAGAAGTTCTTCCTGATTCTTGCGCATAAGTGCTTGATTGTTCAGTAATCGCCTGCGAATATCAAGCAGTAATTCGCTTTGCGGATAATCCGCATCTGTGTTATAAGTGCTTCTTATCTCGCTCTCGATGAGTTGGAGCGCATGATCGTCATAGTGTATCATGTTTCATCCTTACTAATCGTTTTCTCTCTTCTGCGATTTCTTCCGGAGTAAGAATCACATCATACAACTTGATTTTTGTAAACATTGTGGCTATCTCCGGCGTGCAGTGCGTGAGTTCGCAAAACTCCTGATAAGGCGGAATTTCTGCAGCACATTCCTCGCTAAGGAGTATGGCCATTTTACTTCGGATCTTGATATCCGACATGAATAATTCTTTAAGACGCAGCAATTCGAGCTGGTCGTTGATTTCTTTAAGGGTCATGATTTTATACGTTTTTAATTATCCATCCAATTTGTTTGGCTTGCCAGCGAAGGTCGCCGGTGATACTTGCGTCTGTAAGAATCTGCGGGTCAGTATCAAACAGGTTCTCAGTTGTCAGATTGCAGAGAGATTGTAACATCCTACCGATAGCCTCGATGGGTAGGCAGTTGGTGTGCAGGTCTATGTTGCGCAGTTTGGGCATCGATTGGCAGAGACGCATTTTGGCGAGTTGGTTGTTGCTGACATCCAAGCGCGACAGGTTCGGGCAATTGACCAAGTAACATTCCGTTAGACGTTGACCGGTACAGATCAGTTCTTCTACGTTGCCGAAGATATATATTGGCAGGTTCGTGTCGTGTGAGATCTGGATGGTCTCGGATGCTTTCTTGTTATTTACAACAACGGAAACCGGTGTAGCCTTGCGAGCCGTTGCTATTGTAAGAGATTTGCGGGATATAGTGGTCAGTTCAACGACCGCATTGGGGCTATTAAGTATGATAACTGCCTTGCGTTTGGTATGGCGTATCATATCCTCCTTTTCCTCATTAAACACTTCGGCACGCAAGGCTGTGAAATCACGAGTGGAGTAATACAGTTCACTCAAAGCCATGTCTTTCAAGTGACGGACAATACTATAGACGGAGCCAAGCTCCTCACTAAACTCGCGCCAACCTTTACTCTGTCCAAGCATTTGCGTTAGCCGTTGGCGCAAAGCCGGATTGTTGACGATACGCTCTTTCAAGTTGAGCAGTTCAATTTGTTGCGGATAACTAATCATAATAATAAAAAAATGCAGCGTGACTTTCGAATCACGCTGCAAAATTACTGCTCCGCTCGTTCACAAAATAGCAGAGGGCAAAGAAAAAATCATTTTATGTGATTTTTTCCGACTCAAGATGAGTTACCGAAATCAAACCGGGCTTCAGCAAATCAACACCATACTTGCTAACAAACAAGTTGTTGATCTTCGGTTTGTTCTCTCCGGGGTTAGACCTCAATGGGTCTGACATACTTACGGGTGTTACCATTTCTACAAACATCCCTTTCTCCAAGCGAACACCATTGACGGACTCGCTTCTTTTAACTGAAATTCTCCAAAGTGCCATAGTGATTGATATTTAACGATGTTTAGTAAAATCTATTCCTTTTGTTGTCTTTAGATATTTAATAAACTCATAATATGCGCCAACTACTTCATAATATCGAAGTTGTTCTCCTCCGTTTTGAGAATATGCCAAATGATATGCATCAATAGCTAGTTTATTTTTGCTTCTAAGATAATTTATGCCGCTTCCGGTTTTATCTGATGTGCGCAAGGGAATGTATTCGAACTCCTCTTTATACTCATCTTTAAAAATTTTACGCAAATTTTTTAATATTACGTTATCGTCCTTCTGCGTGCCACAGCAAATAAAGATGTCTGCATCAAATGCGAGGATTTGTTCCTTTAAATTCTTATAATATTTATCAATAGCTTTTTGTAAATCATCATCCTTAATCGTTTTACCTCCTCCTTCTTTTTTGCAGTTAATTCGAGCAAATATAACTTCATCTGAAAGTTTAACGGCATCTTCATATGAAAACTCATGAAAACCGACCATCTCATCTGTTCGAGTATTCAGTATTCCATATAATATATTTGCTTCGTTTTTATAAAATGGATTATTCAAAATATGATAATCACAAATAGGAATCTCGATATTCTTCAAATGAAAAGTCTCTGTTCTGACATCCCAAACTCTTCCGGTGCTACTGATATTTTCATCTTTTGTCAGGAATAATACACGTAATGGAGCTTTTGTCCATAGTTCGTTTTCATTCCCGTTCGGTCTTCGCCTGCATACGCCGTCATCTTCAGGATAAAATTCTCCTTTATTCATAATACCATCTTCTGCAAATAGAGTAGAGATTTCTTCAAGAGTCCAATCCGAATAATTTTCTTCTGCTTTTTTGTCTTCAATAAACTTAGCGCGCCATTTATCAAGAATACGCTGATTTTTTCCTACATAATCTTCCATAATCATAAGTATTTAGTGGTTATACATATTATTCGTTTTTTCAGCATCTTCAGCGAAATAATTCCGTAATGATTCCGGCTCGTGGACTTCTAAATCGGATCCATACTTGAATAGTTCCTGACAGAACTCAGCGGACGGGTAAACATTGAAACTAAAAGCCGGATAGCCGTTAATAGGTTCAATCTCACGCTGAGAAGGATGTATGGGCAATGTGCGCAAATAGGGCGCTTGATCTTCACTTATTGAAATGATAATTTCTTCAGTTCCCCCCTCCAACATTGTGACACCATATACCTGACGAAAAATCCTTTCTGCTGCGCAAGGACCATCGGGGAGATCGTATTTCTGACCCGTGGACTCAAGCGCTAAAATACGATCAAGACCATACACGCGGAACTCATCATCGTATGGAGAACGTGCCAACATATACCAGCGTTGCTTGAACATTTTTAAACAATAAGGTTCTACAACAAAAGTATATGGTCTTGGTTTCCCAAATCCCTGATGGGTGATTTGGATGGAATAGTGGTCGCGCAAGGCCTCTATTATTGGCGCGAGGAACTTCTCTCCTGAAGGAACATGCTCAAAAAGAATTCTATCGCGGAGTTTCTTGCTGTCCTTGAGCAAGCTGTTAACTCCCATAATAGAAATCAAACGATTGTGTAAGTCCGCATCGCTTGATTCATCCATCTCTGCAATGTAGTACTCATTATTAGAATTACACTTGATCTTAATATCGAAGAGCAATTCTATAGTGCTTTTCCAACGATGAAAATTACTTTCAGGCAGATAATCCTGTTTGTAGTCATTCACAGACGAGTGCGCCCACTTTATGTCTATCTCTTTACGTGAAATAGGACCGCGTGCGAGCGTGTTCACGAGCCAGATGTAGCACTCTAATAGATAAGCAGTTGATGATTTTTTCATATGTATATACGATTTTGTTAAAGCAACCTTTCTATGCGGAAGCCACTCTTCCCGTTCTCCGCCGGGAAGACGTTCCGGGTGCAAAATTACTGCCTCATTCTCCCACAAAGTGAAAGACTGCGCAAAAGTACAACAAAAAAATGACATACGCAAGCACGCATGTCATTTTTGTGCAAAAGGTAACCGCAGGGGAGGGATTTTTATTGATTTACCAGCCATTCCCAGCAAGGTACAACCTCTAGCTCGCCGTGTACGTCGGTGATAGTATCCTTGGTGTCGTAGGTGATAATGGTACGCCGTTTGCAAGGTATCGCATTAACTATCTTGGTCAATGCAGTCACTTCGCGTTGGCGAGTAGTATCTTCGGACAGGTTATACGCTACTTGTATGGCCCATTCTTCTTCCGGGATATAGAAGTCCACTTCCTCTCCGGCATTATAGAAATAGACCGTATCATTCTCAGGATCGTGACCGTAACGGCGGAAGAGTTCCAACGCAACCATATTCTCCAAAAGCGCAGACTCACCATCCAACAAGAAGAGATTTAAGAAACCGTTATCAATGAAGTAGTATTTACAAATACTCTCTTTCTCGGACAGCGCGCCGGTGATGTTACGCAGGCGCAACAAGAACCAAGCATCTTCAGTATGGGAGATATAACTCTGCACGGTCGGCACGGAGATTTTACCGTTGATGGTAGAGAGAATATTGCTCATTCGGTTGTAGGACACCGGTTGTTTCACCGATTCTGCCATCTTTTTGATTAACAGACGCAAGGCGGCTATGTTGCTAATCTTATTGCGCGAAACAATATCGTTCAGATAAATCTTTTGGTACGTACTACTCAAGTAATCGCGTTTGATCTTCATTCCCACCGATTCCGGCATGCCTCCCCATAAGAAATATTCCCTGTAATGCTGGAAGAATAGTGCCCGACCGGAAGTAGTTAGCAGCGCTTTCTTGTCATACGGGATCTGCAGCGCGTTCAGGTATTCCTTGAAACTATACGGATAGATGTCCTTGGGGATAAAACGACCGCCAAGAGTACTTAACACCTCTTTGCTCAACATCTTGGCATTACTGCCGGTAAGACATATATGCGCTTTGCTATCTGCCATACGACGCGCAAATTTCTCCCAGCCGATAATATTCTGCATCTCGTCAAGGAAGATACGCGGCTCGCGACCGTAAATCTCCTGATGGCACTCTAACAAGAGGTTAAAATCAGCCGCAGTGAAGTTGTCTATACGTTCGTCCTCGAAGTTCAGGTACAGGATGTCGGCCATCGAACAGCCGTTTTGTAATAGTTGCTTGATGATGGCATACATCATGTACGATTTACCTGCACGCCGTACGCCGGTGAACACATAGTTTACCGATTCATCCAAGGCATATGCACGGGGCAATACCTCTATTTTCTCCACCAATTGTGCATTATCCAGAAGGACTTGTTTAAGAACCTGTTTATCCATGTTTGTTAAATGGTATTTTATTTTTCGTTGAGGTTTTATTAAATCGTGTTTTATAAAATCCGCCGCAAAGGTACAATAAAATTTTGAATTGTGCAAGGAATTTGCGAATTTTTTATCGCAGGAGGTAGATTTTTTCGGTGGCGCGGGTGAGGGCGGTGTAGAGCCAGCGGAGGTACTCGCGGCGCTCGGCAGGGTCGGACATACGGGACTCATCCTCGCCGATGCCGGAGGTGTCGATATAGACATGGCGCCACTGCCCGCCCTGGGCTTTATGGCAGGTGACGCAATAGGCATAGCGGATCTGGAGCGCATTATAATACGGCGAGTCATAGACCGCCTTGACGAGGTCTTTCTTATTACGTATCTTGGGGAAGTCCTCGGCGATGCGCGCGAAGAGTTCGCGCTGCAGCGTATAGTTAGCCTCGGGGCTGTCGGTGGTCAGCGTATCGAGCCATACGAGGGCCTCTATCTCCCAGTCATAATCGACGGACTTGAGTTGGGCTTTGGCGAAATGAAAACCGTAGAGCTCATGGATGTTCGTCAGGCGCTGGATCTCGAGCATGTCGCCGTTGGCGAGGAACTCCAGGTCCTTGTACTCTTGCGCCCAGAAATAGTTGTTCTTGCTGATCATCACCCGGTCGCCGTTGGAGAGCTCGTCCTCTTTCCACATCACGCGCGCCCGCACACCGCCGTTATAGAGGTTGGTCATCTTATTGCTGCGGGCGATGATAAGGGTCTCTTCGGCGCCTACGGTGCGCCAACTGGTCTCGAGGGTGTCGATGACCTCGTCGCCGGGGACCTTAATGATGTCGGCGTTGGGGGTGAGGGAGATCGGAGATTTAAGATTGAAGATTGAAGATTGAAGATTTGAAAGTTCTTCGCGGAGGCGGGTGGCTTCGGAGAGGATGCCACTGTCAAGGGCCTGACGAGCCACTTGACAGAGTTGAAAGTTGAAAGTTGAAAGTTGAAAGGTTGTGGCCATATAGTCCGCATCGAGGGCGGGGCTGGAGAGCGAGCCGACGGGGGGCAACTGGGCATCGTCGCCGAGGAGGAGCAGGCTGCAGCCCTGGCCGCTATAGACATAGCGAACGAGGTCATCGAGCAGGCAGCCGCTACCGAAGGTAGGATTATCGCGCGAGCCGGAGAGCATGGACGCTTCGTCCACGATGAAGAGGGTTCGGATATGGCGGTTGTCGGAGAGCGAGAAAGCCTCCATGCCGAGTTGGCGCTGGCGGTAGATCTTCTTATGGATGGTATAAGCCGGAAAGCCCGAGTACTTGCTGAGGACTTTGGCGGCACGGCCGGTGGGGGCGAGCAGGACACAGGGTTGCTTGAGGCCGTCAAGCGCGCGGACGAGCGCACTCATCACGCTCGTCTTACCTGTACCCGCGTAGCCGCGGAGGATGAAAGCCTTGCGCGGGTCGCGGGACACAAGGAAGGCACCGAGGGACTTGAGCAAGCCCTCTTTCTCTTCGTTCGGTTGCCACGGCAGTTCCGCCTTAATACGCGCTATAATGAAGTCCGTCAACATAACCTTAGCCGCAAAAAACTAAAATAATATATATATTTTTTATTTTTTTCCGTCAAAGTCTTGCATATTTGAATATTTTGTAGTAATTTTGCCGCACTTTTCGGTTTAAGCATAGGTAGGTGCTATACGACCAGCTCCCTCTGAACTCCCCCAGGACTTGACCGTAGCAAGGGTAGGAGGTTGTAGCGGTGCGATGTAGTTAGCCTACCTTTTTTTTGTTTTTTAAAAAGAAAAATAAACAAAAATAAACCCTTTAAAATGATTAAAAGCTACGCTTCCCATGCTAATTACTGCTAAAAACTCCTTAAAAATAAATTTTTAGACAGTTTTTACCACCAATTACCACCACTCTACGAGTACAATCATTTTAAAGCAATAAACAAAAATAAATTATTAATGTGTTCTTTGCCCAGTGAGGGTATAGCTCTCGCCGCCTTTTATAATCAGGAGTTGGCCGTCGCGCAGGATCTTCTGATAACTGATTTCTGAATTCTGAATACTCTCTATGCCGGTGGGGATATCCATCGTATAGGCTTTCCAGGCGTCGGGGATGCCGTAGCCGTACTGATAGTTGAGTACGTCGGGGTTGTCGTAGCGGTCGGAAGAGCGGAGGATACGTTCGCGTATCTGCATGGCGTTCTCGTCGGGCAGTGCGGACCAGAGGGCCGCGGCAAAACCCGCCAGAAGAGGCGTCGCAAAACTGGTGCCATTGGACTGCACGACGCCGTTGGTATGGTTGATGAGCGTCGTCTTGACACCTACTGCGCATACCTCGGGTTTGATACGAATGTCGGAGGTAGGTCCGTAGCTGGAGAAATAACCTATCTCGCCGTCGGTGTTGACGGCTCCTACGGTGAGCGTACTGTCTGCATCACCGGGTATACCTAAGGTATGAGGCGGGTTGCCCAACTCATCGCCATCGTTACCCGCGGCGATACATACGAGCATACCTTTGCGCGCGGCGATAGTAGCGGCCCTGCTGCAGCGCGTGCTCTTGCCGTCAAAAGCGGACTTAGGAAGGTCCCAGGCGGAGTTGTCGAAGCGGGAATAACCCAAAGAGACGGAGAAGACATTGACGCCTAAGGAATCGGCTTTCTCGAGCGCCGCTACGAGGTTGTCCATCTCTTTCGGACTCTCGGTATCGTTCTCTTCGGAGCGCATGAGGTAATACTGCGCCTTGGTGGCAGCGCCGTAGAAATAGTCGCCCCGGATGCCGGAGATGGTACTGAGACACTCAGTGCCGTGGTCGCCGGTGTTGCCGTAGAAATCATAGCCGAACTTATCGTCATCGGTGAAGTCAAAATGACCGAGTTCCTGTTCCTGCCGGAAAGCATTGATCTTGTCGGCGTTATAGAACCCGCCGTCGCATATCGCCATGAGGATACCCTGGCCCTCAAAACCCGCTGCGTGCAGGGGCCGGAGGTTATAGAGGGCGAGTTGGGCGTCGGTGTAGGCACCGGGGATGTCCGAACTCTGCTCGCGCTTGCGCGCCAGGCGCTTGGGCAGGTATAGGTTGGGTTCACTGTCGTCGCGCGTCATCTCGACGGAGGTGACACACTTGAGTGCCGCCACTTTGGTTGCCGTCTCGGCATCCATCTCGACGGTCGCACCATTGAACCAGCGGCTCTTGTGCATGATCTTACCACCTGCATCGCGTACCTGACCCAGGTACATCGGACTGACGGGATAATCCATCGCGTCGGTAGGTATATTCCACTTGGCGCGCTGCTCTACTGCCCGCGGGGACAGTTGCGGCGCTGTTTTCTCGGGTTTATCCGTGAAAGTCACGAAATAAACGGATAAGATGATTAATAAATTAATCATATTGTAGATTTTAAATTTTAGATTGTAGATTTTAATTCCAGTTGTACGACGTTTTCTACGTGCTGGGTGTGCGGAAACATATCCACGGGTTGCACCTTCGTCACGTGGTATTTGGCATCGAGCAGCGCTAAGTCGCGGGCCTGGGTAGCAGGGTTACAGCTGACATAGACGATGCGTTGCGGCGCGGCGTTGAGGATGACGTTGACGACATCCTCGTGCATGCCGGCGCGGGGCGGGTCGGTGATGATGACATCCGGCCGACCGTATTGCGCAACGAAGTCATCGTTGAGGATATCCTTCATGTCGCCTGCGAAGAAAAGGGTGTTCTCGATGCCATTAATCTTCGAGTTCACTTTGGCGTCCTCAATCGCCTCCGGCACATACTCGATACCGATGACCTGGCGGGCCTGACGGGCGACGAAATTGGCAATGGTGCCCGTTCCTGTGTATAAATCGTAGACTAATGGTAATTTGTCATTTGTCATTTGTAATTGGTCGAAGGCAAATTCCCGCGCGACTTTATAGAGCTCGTAGGCTTGCTCGGTGTTGGTCTGGTAGAAGGACTTCGGGCCCACTTTGAACTGCAGGTTCTCCATCGATTCCATGATATGGTCCTGACCGAAATAGGTCTTGACGTCCAAGTCTCCGATGGTGTCGTTGAACTTCGTGTTCTCCACGTACATCAACGAGATGATCTCCGGAAATTCGGTATGCAAATACTCCAGAAGCCCCATCGCCGCTTCGTTCACTTTCTGTCCGAACGAGACGACGAGCATGAGTTCGCCTTTGTGGTTATTGCGGAGGATGAGGTTGCGGAGCAGTCCCTCGTGTGTATGTTCGTTATAGAACGTGAGGCCGTGCGCCCGCGCATACTCGCGCACCGCATTGCGGATGCGGTTGTTGATAGGAGGCATGAGGTGGCAGGTCTCGATATCCAGCACTTTGTCGAAGCAGTTAGGGATATGGAAGCCCAGTCCGTAGGTGCTATCCACCTTATCGAGTCCTCCGGCGGCTTCGATGACTTCCCAAGGGAACCACTTGCGGTCGGCGCAGGTGAACTCGAGTTTGTTGCGGTACTCGTAGATATGCTTCGAGCCGAGGATAGGGCTTATCTCGGGCAGTTCGATCTTGCCGATGCGGGTGAGGTTATCGACGATCTGCTGCTGTTTGTACTTGAGTTGTTCGGCATAGGGCAGGATCTGCCACTTGCATCCGCCGCACACCCCGAAATGCTTGCATCGCGCCTCACAGCGGACTTTGCTCGGTTCTACGATGCGCAGCACTTTCGCCTCCATGAAGGAGTGCTTCTTCTTGGTGATCTGCAGATCGACGATATCGCCCGGCACGCAGTTCGGCACAAAGGTGACGATGTCGTTGATGCGCACCAGGGCTTTGCCTTCGGCGGCCACACCGGTGATCTCTACGTGCTCGTATATAGGTAAGTTTTTCTTTTTCATTTCGCTAATAGCCACTCTATCGAGTGTTTGTAAATGCTCTCAAAATTCCGCACGGCCTCCAGCGGAAAACCGTACAGGAGGGTCGTTCGTTCTCCTTGTGCGTTCGTATACCCCACCGCGGCGCCGCAACGCATGTCCATGTACAGCGCAGTGCGCTTGGCACCCGTTCCCTCGGGATTCAGTCCTTCGGACGTGCAGGTGAAGAGTTGCTCTTCGTTTGGTTCGGTGAACAGTTGATAGGACCGATGTCCGAGGATGCCGATACGTCCGCTGCGCGTAGCCTGCTTGGCATAATAGGACGCATGGAAGTTCGCGCGCAGCCATGCGGGATCGACGGCGCTGAGGTGGTCGCTGCTCATGAGGACCTTGCCGCCTTGACGGATATAAGATGCGAGTTGCGCGCGGGTAGGGTCGGCAAGCGGTTGACGCTGGCGTCCGCATACCACATCGACCAGGGCATAGGTAGAGTCTATCTGCGCGAACCCTTCCGTCGCGCTGACATAACTGAGCTTAAGCGCCTGAAGGGCTTTGCCATGTATCGCGCTCCAGTTATGGGTGTTACCTACCGTCATCTGTCCGGCATGATCGCGGTAACAGGAACCCCAGCCGCAGTTATCATCATTGATCCATTCGTTCGCACGGCGGTAGTCCCACTGCGCACCGATATAGGCACAGCTGAAGCCGTCCTCGCAGGCATAACTGCCCGGCACGATGCCGGCATAGGTGGAGTCCGCAAACCACTCGACACCGTAGACGTCATCGAAGGCGTCGACGATGAGCGCTTTCGGACCGCTTTCGCTGTTTAGATAGGCGCTGACCATCGGGCTGGGGAAGGACAGGCCGCCGTCATTGCCCGCCACGACGTAGTAGTTATACCTTACGCCGGGTTGGAGGGAGGTCTGGAGTTGGCATCCTTTGTTGACTTGCTGCACGTCCCATTCGCCTTCGTTCTGTTGGATATAGACCATGTAATAGGTCGGAGCGGCTTCGGGCTCGAGCGGATCCTCTTTGGGTTGCCACCGCAGCAGTCCCTTGGCATCGATCGCCAGTTGCTCCACCGGCAAGGGTTGCACGACGGCGGACTTGCCGTTGAGGTAACGTAAGATACCTTTGTACACCGCGCGGGCGGCGGCAAAGCGGAACTTAGGATCGAGGCCGTAGCGCATATCCGCCATGTTCTTATGGCTCAGCAGCTCGAGGATGATACTCGGCACGACGGGTACGCGCGACTCGCAGTAGTTCGCTTCTTTGAGTTGGCGGCGCGTCCACTCCGGTGCGAGCGTCTTGAGGTCCTTGGTCACCTGGGTCTGGATATAGTCGGCGAAGTTACGATTCGTCTTCTCGCGGTTTCGTCCGTCCCTCAGCACGCGGTTGCCATCGTCGTCGCGGGAGGTATAGATGACGAGTGTGCCGATGATCGTGGAGTCATCGCCGCTGTCCTGTCCGTCGGTATGGAAAGCGAGGCAGAGGTCCATCGGCGCGCCGAGTTCGTTGACCCACAGCGGCCGACATTTCATGTCGTCTTTGTACTCATTGCCTTCGTAGAGGTCCCATATCGCGGGATCGACGCCTTTGTCTTTGAGCCAATAGCGCGCTCCTTCCGCCCACCGCGGTAGGCCGGATGCGCCCGTCTCTTGGTTCTCCAGTCCCGCGCGGGGCATATGCACCGTCGCGCCGGCGTTCTCGAGCATGCGTCGGATGAGCTTGACGTACTCCTGGCTATAGAGGTCTTCGACGGTGGTCCAGAGCGTCGCGCGCTGCCATATCCACTCGCCGCGGTCGGCGTTGTAGTACAAGCCGTGACTCGGCCAGAGCGCGATATTTCGCTCCGTGAGGTCTTTCTGTTCGCCCGCCGGGATAGTCCCTTTGGCGAGATCCGTCACCAGTTCGTCGATATCCGTCTTGCCGGTGTAGATGGTCACTTTGCCGTTCGGATGACCCAAGACCCAGCGACTGACTTGCTGCTTGAGGTCTTTGATGTTCTGCGGCGTCCATCGTACGTCGTGCAGGGTGGTGTTGGTCCGCACGGTGATGTTCTGGCCATTCACGCGCAGATTCTTGACACGCACAGGCGGCGACCACACACGGGAGAAACCCGTGAAGGCCGTCAGCGAGTCTCCGAGTTCCTGCATGCCGATGGTGGCGTAAGCAGGCGTACAGAGTACAGAAGACAGAAACGCAAGTACTACGTACTTGGAAATCGTCTTAGAAATCCTCATCACTCAGGTCGGTGTTACTCTTGCGATTTGCCAGTTCGGCCTCTTGGTAAGACTTGAGCAAATCGGCTGCCATCTTCGCCTGATAGCTTTCGGCGATATCATAATCTTTGGCTTCGTTCTCCTTGAAGACCACGCGCACTTTGATGATAGCGATGCCGGCTTTGAGTTTCTCGATGACCTCCGGCGCTACCTCATAAGAGGTAGTGGTCTCGTAATACGAGATCGTGGCATTGCCGTTCTTCTTGGTGAACTTGTTCTTCTGTACCTCCGAACCGGCTACGCGGTTGAGACGAATGGCCTTGCCATCCGCAAAACGCACCAGGACACGCGAAGCGTCTGTGAACTCGTTGTAGGCGTTGACGTTCACCGTCTTGACGAGCAGGGTGGTGACATCCTGACCGCCCTTGTGCTCTTGGCAGAAGGCAATCTGCGGCTTGAGATTCTTGTTGATAGAACTGTCCACATGGATAAACTTACCGCGCTCAGCGGCACTCATCGTAAGTACTGACAACACAGCCAGTAACAACATACATACTTTTTTCATACTTTATCTTTGTTAATTTTTAATAGTCTGTTCACCGGTCGCACGCGATATCCGGCCGACCGTAATTGCTCCAATAAGCCCTCGTCTCCGCCGAGATAGATGGCGTTGAGCGTGATAAAACATCCGCCTTGCGCGAGCAAGGGTTGCAGGCGCTTCACCCATTGTTGGTTGCGCTGACAATAGACCTTGTAGTCCGAATAGGAGATACTCGTCTTGTTATTCGGTCCTTCGACCTGGTAGGCGATGTCGGACAAGCGGCCGTTGCGGTACATATCCCGGATGGCGCGCTCCTGCTTGACTTCGTTCTCGGGGTACTCGATAACTTTGAGTAACTCTTGGCACTGCCAATAGAAAGGCTCGCGGTCGAAGAGCATATACATCGTCTCGCCGATATTATCGAGTCCTACGACAGGAATGCCACGCTCGGCAGCGACGGACTCGAAGAACGACTCCATCGAGTGCTGCTCGTCGTATTGGAGCCACTGCTTCATCAGTTCGGTTCGGAACATCTCCGTGAGGTAGGAGGGCTTCATGCGGCATAGCTGGTCCAGGCCCATACCGAGGTTGATGCGCAGCGTGTTGTCGATATATTCGTATTCGGTCTCGCTATAGAAATTGCTCAGTTTGACGGAGTCGGGTAGGACGGCAGCCTTACGGAGGGCCGCTATCGCTTCATAATCCTGCATGGCAAACTCCGTCACCACTTTGTGGCACTTGCTGAAGCACTTGAAGACGTTCGGGATAGTATCCAGGAACTGCATGTTCACCAGGCGGTTCGTCGCCAGGATATATGACTTCTGCTTGACCGAGCGGCCGCTGATCTCATACAAGACCTGCGCCTTCATTGAACAGCAGAAGGCTAAAAGCGCAAGGACGAATATGTATTTAAGACGGGTCATTTGAATCGGGAAATCATATTATACGCTTGGTAAATGCCTAATTCTCCGGCATTGCTGAGGTCCGCCAGGCCTCGCTCGGTGTCGCCGGTATAGATATACGTCAGTCCGCGGTTGAAGTACGCCTCCGCGAAGTCGGCGTCGATGTCGATCGCCAGGCTGTAGTATTTGATAGCCTCTTGGTACTCGCGGGTTGCGCAGAGGATGTTGGCTTTGTTATAGTACGCAAAGCTGAAGTCCGGGCGCAGGCGCAGCACTTGGTCATAGTCGCGCAGGATGAGTTCATAGTCCGGATCGGCCATCCGGTAGCGCCAGTTGGCGCGGCAGAAGACGACGATAGGCTCGGTGTCGCTATCCGCCAACAGAAGGGCTTTCGTGCAGTCATCGACGGCACTCGCATAGTCCTTGATGATGGCAAACTCCATGGCGCGCGCCAGGTAGATCGCCATATTCTCCGACTGGTCGATGAGTTGGGTGAGGCGCCGTATCTCCGAGAAATGGAAGTCCACCATCTCGGCGGTGAGCGTCAGTTCCTGTGAGGTGAACTTCATCGCTGCCGGCAGCACGCCTTGACGATTCAGTTGATCTACCAAAGGATGGTAGTAATTGGTGCGCCTGAGACTCATGTCCTGTGCGTAGTAACTGAGGATGATCTGGGGCTCGTTGACGATGTTCTGGTGCTTCTTCTGCACGGCGCCGCGGGTCTGCGAACCGTATTTCTGCTCGTCCTCCGTCGGCTCGGACTGGTTCTGAGCCGCTGTGGCAGAGAACTGCTTGCGATAGTCTTTCTTCTGCGGCTGGGCGTCGGCGATGACCATCTCGGTATTGGGTTGCGCCGCCTGCTGCGCCTGAATAGCATCTTTGCGCTCTTCTAAGTCATGCGCTTTCTGACGATAGCGATAGGCGGCGGCTTGGTCGCCTTGCTTCGCCTTGGCTTGCGCCGCGAGGTAGTAACTGGGCAGGAAATAGGGATAGCGCGCGATGAGGGCGTCCATGTCCTTCACTACCTCTTTCCACTGTTTGAGTTGCATCTCGACTAAGGCGCGCTGGTAGCGCATCTCGACTTTGTCCGGCTCGAGGTCGATCGCTTTGTTGAAGTCCTCCAGGGCGCGGTTGTAGTCACCCACCTCCTGGCGCATCACACCGCGGTTGTAGTAACAATCGGCTTCGTTGGGCGCGATCTTCACCGCCTGGTCATAGTCCGCCAATGCGCCGCGGTAGTTATGGCGGCGGTAGTGGAGTAGGCCGCGGTTGATATAGTCGCCCGCCCATTTCGAGCCCAGGTTGATCGCCTGCGTGAGTTGGGCATAGGCTTCGTCCTCGTGATTGAGCATGAGGTTGGTCACACCGAGCGCCGACCATGCGGCAGGGTTCACTTTGTCGTATTTGACGGCTTCGGAGAAGGCCTCCAAAGCCAATAAGGTGTCGCCCTTGAGCATACATACGCGTCCGCGCTCGCTCCAGCCCGAAGCCGATTGCGGCTCGCGGCGCAAGAGTTGGTCGATGTCCTCCAGGGCTTCGTCGTAGTGCTTCCTCAACGCACGCGTGTCTGCGCGCAAAATCATATAGGTGCGGTTCTCCGGCGAGAAACTCAGCGCCTGCGTATAGTCCGCTTCCGCCAGGTCGAGTTGGTTCAACTGGCGGTATATATACCCGCGGGCATAGTAGCAACCGGGCGAGAAAGGATTGCGCTCGATGGCGGCGTTACAATCCCTCAAGGCGCCTTGGTAGTCCTCCAGTTGGATCTTCGCGATCGCGCGGTAGAAATAGGGTTCGGCGAGGTAGGGCTTGAGATGGATGACCTGGTTGAAATACTGAATCGACAGCACATAGTCCTCGAAATACAAGGCATTCCGTCCTATCGCAGTGATACGATCGGTGTTCAGCTGCGCATAGGAAATTGAAAATTGCAAATTGAAAATTGAAAGGACCATCAGCCCTAACCATCTCCATCTATTATGTATCCTTTCACTTTTCACCTTTCACCTTTCACTTTTCACCTTTCACCTTTCACTTTACTTGCATCCTTCATTGGGGTCAAACCACTCGGGGATGTCGAACTGCTCTTCGGGGCTGTAGCCTAAGTCGGGGTCCGCCAGCACTTTCTGCATGAACAATGCGCAGATAGGCAGTGCCATTGAGGCACCTTGTCCCTCAGCCATATTATCAAAATGTATGCCACGATCTTCGCCGCCGACCCACGTGCCGCAAACCAGCGAAGGCGTGAAGCACATGAACCATCCGTCGGAGTTATTGTTCGTCGTACCCGTTTTTCCTCCCATCGGGGCGGTGATGCCGTATTTGAAGCGGGTGCGCACACCGGTACCGTGGTCGAGCACCGCGCGGAGCATATAGATCATCTTATAGGCGGTGCTCTCGCTGATGATCTCGTGTGTTCGCGGCGTGAAGGTACCTATGACATTGCCGTTGTTATCTTCGATACGGGTGACGTAGAGCGGTTCGGTTCGGATACCCTTGTTGGGGAAGGTGGTATAGGCATCGACCATCTCTTCGACGCTTACCTCGCACGGACCGAGACAGAGCGATACGACAGGATCGAGTTGGCCTTGGATACCAAAGGACTGCATCATCTTGACGAGTTGTTCCGGCGTGAAGAGGGTCATCAGGTAGGCCGCCATCCAGTTGGACGACTCTTTGAGTCCCCAGGTGAGGGAGACGGTGTCACCCCAGTATTTCTCGTGTGTGTCACGCGGCGCCCAGCGGTCGCCGTTCGGCAGGATGACTACGACAGAGTCGTAGACCCAAGTCTCGCACGGCCACATACCTTCGTCCATCGCCAGGGTGTAGAGGTAGGGCTTGACGGTCGAACCCACTTGGCGCTTGCCCTTGGTACACATGTCGTATTGGAAATGCGCGAAATTCGGTCCGCCGACATAGGCTTTGACATGTCCGGTGTGCGGGTCGATGGACATGAATCCGCAGCGCAGGTAACTCTTGAGCCACTTGATGGAGTCATAGGGCGAGAGGATGGTGTCCACCATTCCGCGGTCGTAGGTGAAGACCTGCATCTCACGCGGCGTCATAAAGGCTTTGGTGATCGAGTCGGCAGTGCAACCGGCTTTGCGCATCGCCCGATAGCGGTCGGTTTGACGCATAGAGCGGTTCATGATACCATCCACTTCCTCTTGGGTCAGTTGCTTGGAGAACGGCGCGTTCTTCTTGCGTTTGAGTTCGCGGAAGAACGATTTCTGCTGCTCTTGCATATGCTCGCTCACCGCCTCCTCGGCATAGCGCTGCATGCGCGAGTCGATGGTGGTATAGATCTTCAGACCGTCCTGGTAGATATCGTATTTCGATCCGTCGGCTTTGTGGTTCTTCTCGCAAAAACCGTATAGCGGATTAGTGTCCCACTGCTGCTTGTCCAAGGCGTATTGCGCTTTGTTCCACTCGGGATAATTACTCTCTTTGGGTTCTTTGGCGGTCAGCGTAACACGCAGATACTCACGCAGATACGGCGCCATGCCTTGCTTATGATCGACCGAACTATATTTGAGTTCCAGCGGCAAGGCGGCTACCGAGTCGCGCGTCGCCTCGTCGATATATCCGTATTTCTCCATTTGCCCTAGCACGGTGTTGCGGCGGCCCGTCGCGCGCTCCGGATGACGGACAGGGTTATAGAGCGAAGGGTTCTTACACATGCCGACCAGCATCGCTGCCTGCTCGAGTTTGAGGTCCTTCGGCGTCGTGGAGAAATAAACCTGCGAAGCCGACTGAATGCCTACGGCATTGTAGAGGAAGTCAAACTGGTTGAGGTACATGAGGAGTATCTCGTCCTTCGAGTAGAGACGCTCCAGTTTGGTAGCGATGACCCATTCGATAGGCTTCTGCATGGCGCGCTCGAGGATGTTATTGGCGCGCGGCGACCAGAGTTGCTTCGCTAACTGCTGGGTGAGGGTAGAGCCTCCTCCGGCGCGACCGAGTTTGAGAATCGCGCGGAACATAGATTTGAAGTCCACACCGGTGTGCTCGTAGAAACGCACGTCCTCCGTCGCGATGAGCGCATCAATCAAGTCCTGCGAGAGGTCGGTGTACTGCACGCCAACACGGTTCTCGTAGCGGTAATAGCGTCCGAGCGACTGCATGTCCGACGAGAAAATCTCGCTCGCGAAGGTGTTCTTCGGGTTTTGCAGTTCCTCCAAAGGCGGCAGGTAGCCCAAAGCGCCTCGCGTGATCAACCACATGACGAGGAAAATGATCAAGATGCCTCCGAAGAAAAGGCCCCAAAACCAAAGCAAAAACGGTTTATACCACTTTTTTGTGTTCATATCATCAAATCTTCAATTATCCTGTTTAATATATGGATGCCACTTTGCGTGGCTACTATGTTTCCTTCGTTTGTCTCGCGCAGCAAGCCTTTCGCGATATACGCGCTGAGGTCCGTTTGTATCGCTTTGCGGGGCACACCTTGGCAGGTACGAAGGCCCAACATGATTCGCTCGTTATAGACGTCTTGATCCGTTAGCGTCTCGCTCTCGCGAACGAGGTTTCCGTCTTGGATGCCGCGGAGGTAGGCGTCTAAGTCATCGGGATTCCAACTACGGATATTCCCTATATAACTATGTGCTCCGGCGCCGACACCGATATACGGCGTGCCGTCCCAATAGCGGCTGTTATGCTTGGACGCAAAGCCCGGCAGCGCAAAATTGCTTACCTCGTAATGTGCGAAGCCTGCGTCCCTCAGTCGCGCGCAGAGGTAGTCATACATCGCGTTCTCCGTGTCCTCGTCGATAGGCGTCAACTCACCTTGGTCACGCATGCGGGTCATCGCCGTGCCTTCTTCATACATCAGCCCGTAGCACGAGATATGCTGTATGCCCAGCCGTAAGGCGGTCTCGATATCCGCTTGCCACTGGTTCGTTGTCTGCGTCGGCAGCGCGTACATGAGGTCGATGGAAAGGTTGTCAAAACCGGCTTCCTGCGCCCGGTGCACGGTGTCGATCGCTTGCGCCGCATTGTGCCTTCTGCCGATCAAGTGCAAGAGCTCGTCCTGAAACGACTGAACACCCATCGACAAGCGGTTGATACCCGCTTTTTTCAAGGCTTGCAGGTATTCCGGTGTTGCATCGCCCGGATTGAGTTCCATCGTGATTTCTTCGGCCTCCGGCGTATCAATAGCCGCTAACAGCCGCTGTATGTCTTGTATGTCCAACGTACTGGGTGTTCCTCCGCCGAGGTAGATCGTACGTATGGGTTCGTCGGCCTCGTGTTTGCGCGCCTGAATTTCGCGGATGAGCGCTTCTACGTATTCCTCCCGCCGCTCCAAGAGGGTCGTGGAGAAGAAGTCGCAGTACAGGCAGCGCTTCTTGCAAAACGGAATATGGATGTACAGGCCGGCCACTAATCTTTCTTCCAAAATACCGTACCCACCAACTCATCCGGCAAGTACTGCTGTTCAACCCAGTGACCCGGGAAGTCATGCGGGTACTTATAGCCGTCGGCGTAGCCCAGTTCTTTCATCAGGCTCGTCGGGGCATTGCGCAGGTACAAGGGCACCGGCAGGTTGCCTGTCTCGCGCACCTTCGCTAAGGCTGCTTCGATCGCCAGGTTGGCCGAGTTATCTTTCTTGCAGGTCGCCAAGTATATGGTCGTCTCCGCCAGCGGAATACGTCCTTCCGGCCAGCCGATCTTGTTCACCACATCGAAGCAGGTGTTGGCCAACAGCATCGCATTCGGGTTAGCTAAACCGATATCCTCGCTCGCCAGAATCACCAGTCGCCGCGCGATGAACTTCGGGTCTTCGCCACCTTCAATCATGCGTGCGAGCCAATAGATAGCCGCCTGCGGATCACTGCCGCGCACCGACTTGATGAAGGCCGAGATGATATCATAGTGCATTTCTCCGTCTTTGTCATAGGCTACGGGGTTTTGCTGCAGCTGCTTGGTGACCGTCTCATTGTCAATGATTTTCGCGCCGCTGTTGCTCACCAACTCAATGATGTTGAGCAGTTTGCGCGCATCGCCGCCGCTGTAGCGCAGCAACGCTTCCGTGTCTTGGATCTGCAGCCCGAGCGACTTGACATACTCATCTTTGGTCAGCACGCGGTTCAACAACTCCAGTAGATCGTCTTTGTCCAGCGATTTCAATACATACACCTGGCAGCGGCTGAGTAAGGGAGTGATGACCTCAAAACTCGGGTTCTCGGTGGTCGCACCGATAAGGATGATCGTGCCTTCTTCGACGGCCCCCAACAGGCTGTCCTGCTGACTCTTGCTGAAACGGTGGATCTCATCGATGAAGAGTATCGGACTGCGGCTGTCAGCAGGAGCAAAAAGACCGCTGTTGAGACTCGCGTTGCGTTTGGCTTTGTCGATCACATCCCGCACCTCTTTCACACCGCTCGTCACAGCGCTCAGCGTATAGAACGGCCGCTGGAGTTGGTGCGCAATGATACGCGCAAGGGTGGTCTTACCGACGCCCGGAGGACCCCACAAGATAAAACTGGCGATATTGCCGCTCTCGATCATCTTACGGAGGATTGCTCCTTCGCCCACCAGGTGCTTCTGGCCTATGTATTCGTCCAAGGTCTTTGGACGCATGCGTTCTGCTAATGGTAACATAGTAATTCTCGTGCTGTATTCAGTGCAGCCTCTGTGACGTTCTTGCCGCTGAGCATCGACGCGATCTCTGTCACGCGTTCGGTCTCATTCAACAGACTGATATGCGTCTCGGTGCGCTTGTCCGTGTCGGCCTTAAATACTTTATAATGGGTTTGTCCCAGCGCCGCGATTTGCGGCAGGTGGGTGATGGCGATGATTTGGCGATGGGTCGCCATTTCTTTCATGATTGCTGCCATTTGCGTCGCGATGTCACCACTCACGCCCGTGTCTATCTCATCAAAGATGATCGTCGGCAGGCCCTTTGTGCTGGCGATAAGTGCTTTGACGCACAGCATCAACCGGCTTATCTCACCGCCCGAAGCCACTTCACTCACGTTGCGCAGGCTCTGGTTGAGGTTCGCGGCAAAGAGTATCTGTACTTCGTCGCAGCCCGACGGCGTAAAGTCCGCGGTGGGCAAGACAGGGATCTCCACTTTGGCATGCGCCACACCCAGGCGCGTCAGTCCGTTTATGAGTCGCTCGCATATCTGCGGCACGACGGCCTTTCGGCTCTTGGTCAGCGTCTCTGCCGCCTTGGTGAGCGCTGCGCGCTTGGCGGCCACCGCTTTCTCTGCCTGTGCGATATCGAAATCAAAACTGTCCAGGCGGTTGACTTGTTCCGCCAACTCGTCCCGCAGTGCGATCAACTCCTCGATCTTCTCCGCGCTGAACTTATGCAGCAAGCCGTTCAGGTTGTCCATCCGCTCTTCGACCCACATCAGGCGCTGCGGATCCATCTCGACGCGGTTCGCCAGCCGCTCCGCTTCCTCAGCGATATCCTGCAACTCGATACGGGCGCTCTCGAGGCGTTCCTGTAAGTCCGGCGCGGCTTCGTCCAAGCGGCATGCACGGATGGCATCCAAAGCACTGCCTTGCTCGCCGTTGAGTGCCGCGACAGCGGTCTCTAAGGCCGAACGAATCTCTTCGGCATGGCTCAGGCGGTACTGCTCTTGCTCCAGTTCTTCCAACTCTCCAGCCTGCAAGTCTGCTTCGTCCAGCAGTTTGTAGCGGTACTGAATATAATCCGCATCCTGCTGGCTCTTCTTGGCCAAGTCCTGCAACTTACGCAAGGCCTCTACAGCCGCTACATACGCCCCGTAATGCGCGCTATAATCCGCCCGCAGGGCTTCGTTCTGTGCGATCGCATCCAGTACTTCCAATTGGAAATCCGCGTTCTCGATGAGCAGATTCGCGTGCTGCGAGTGGATATCAATCAGTTTGTTGGCCAGTACTTTCAACTCCTGCAAGGTCACTACACTGTCGTCCACGAACGAACGACTCTTGCCATTGGCGTATAACTCGCGGCGAATGATGCCTTCGTCAAATTCCGCCTCAATGATACACTTGTCTTCGCCGTCGGTGATCGCTTTGCTGTCCGCGCGAGCACCGAGCACCAAGGCCAGCGCACCGAGGATGATACTCTTTCCGGCGCCCGTCTCACCCGTCATCACCGAGAAGCCGGCTCCGAAGTCGATGTCCAGGTGACTGATCAGCGCGTAGTTCTGTATGTGTAAATGCTTTAACATCAGTTCTCGTTCATTCGATCGTAGGTGTTGACGCGTGTCGGGTCGATGTCCGTCAAGATCTCATACACCGCTTTCTTCTCTTTGTCCGTACCTTTGCTGAAGATATCCACCAACTCATCGGCCTTGGCGTCGAGGAAAGTGTTGATGACATAGGTCGCGGGGCGCGAGCGATACGCCTCTTTGAGCACAGGCATGCCTTCGGCGATGCGACCGCGGGCATTGGCGACGTTATTGCTCATCTCGTCCAAACCCAGGCGGTGGTACTCATAATAGAAATTGCGATATTTCTTGAATGCATCGTCCACGAGGTTATGAATCAGCGCATAGCGGTTTCGGTTGCTCTCGAACGCCAACCATCCTGTCTGCTCGTGTCCGTCCATAGACGCCGTCTGACATACATCGGCAATTTGCTCGCATTGCTGGAAAAACGGCGTACCTCCGAGGCGCTGGAAACTGTCCTGATCATGGCCGATGATGAGGTAGCAATAGTACGCGAGCATTGCCGTGAGGTTGGTCGTGAATTGGTTCTGCTGCCAGTCCAAGCGGTCGAACTCCTTGTAGGCAAAGTTAAACGCACCGTCCTTGAAATTCAGGATCGGCGTCGTGTAGGTGGTGCCATACACCGGTCGGCGGCTCTGCAAGGTCATTTCGCAGGTGTACATTTCCCCTTCGACCTTCTTTACCACGATCAGCATGCTGCACTCGATCTTCTCGTTGTCCGCGTATGTCATGTTTGTCCAGCGGTTCTGGTTCATATACTCCTCGATACCCGCCTTCAGCGTCTCATACACCTGTTTGTTCGTCCCTTCAATGAGGTCCGAATTGATGGTCACGGTACAATTGATCTCTTGCGCCGAGACCCAAGAAACCAGGATTAAACCTATGAATAGCAGTATTTTTCTCATTTCGAAATGGAGATAATATTTCCGGTCTTTTCGTTAAACTGAATCTTCGGCAACTGTTTACCGGTGAACAAACTCTGCGGCAGCGGTACATCGACACCTAACTGCGCCACCGGAATGGTGCGCTCGCCCAACAGCCGACCTTGGTAGATAATACGAACAATCGCACTGCCCGGCAGGTTATACGAGATCTGCGAAAGGGCCTCGCCTTTCTTGGACTTCTTGTCTGCGCGGGGAAGGGTGTATTCCTGAGCCCGATGACCGATGAAAATGGTTATCGAGTCCGCATCGACATTGTCCTGGTCGGTAAATCCGTTTTCCTCCGAGAAATACAGAAAATCCTTCTGACTCGCACGAACTATGTGATTGTCGCGGGTGATATGATCCCACATGATGCGCTTATGCTCCGTCGTGACGCTGCGCTTTCCGACAAACAGTTCCGTCAACTCGCGCTCCTGCTTGTCCAGTTCCGCCAACACGAGCTCCATCGCCTTGCCCTCCGCCGGCGCGTGCTCTACCTCGCCGCTCAGCAGATACATACGTGTCTCGCGGATGTGGAAGATCTGCTTCGCGATCTCATAAGCCTGTGCCTGCGGTGTACTGGCTTTCAGTACTTCCTCGGGGTAAGGTGCTACGTGGATGCTGGTAATCCTAGACTTTACTCCTTCCGTTGTGCTGGTATGATGCTTCGGATGTGCCGCCTTTTCGGTCTCAGCTGGGATATTATAACCTACGAGGATATTCTTCTCGTTGAGGCGCAACAACTGCATATCCAGTCCTTTCTCCGGCACGACCTTATGCGGGCGAGTGGGATCGGCTTCGGCTTTTGTGCCGATCATGACGTTCTCCAAGGTGTAGACCATTCTGTTTTCCTTCACAAAATCCGTCGCACCAAGCATGTCTGCTGCGAATTGCGCATAAGGACCTACCTCTTCTTTCTCCACGGTGTACGTGAAGTCCAGAGCCAGCACGGTCTTCGGCGTGTAATAGATCAACGCCGGTTCATTCTCTTCGATGATGGTCGCTTGCATCGCGCAAACCATCATCATTGATACGAGTATAAAAAATAACTTTTTCATCATATGTTTGATTTTATGCTTGTTTATGCAGGGTTTATGCAGGGTTTATGCAGCGTTTATGCAGGCATTCTGCTGTTCAGAATTCCAAATCTCCCAGGCAGCCCTCGCTTGACCCAACAGCATTCCGATGCCGTTTTGGATGGTTGCTCCCTGCGCTTTGCCTTTCTGCAAAAAGAGGGTCTCTTCGGGATTATACACGCAGTCAAAGAGCAAGTGCCGCGGGGTGATGAGTTCGTATGGGATTGCGGGACAACTGTCCACATCCGGCAACATGCCCAGCGGCGTACAATTGACGATCACGGTATGGGCTGTCATAATGTCCTTATTCAATTCCTCATACCCTAACATCCCTTCTTTCGGACTGCGGCTCACGAGGGTAGGGGTGATGCCCAATTTCCGCAGACCGTAACAAACCGCCTTCGATGCGCCTCCGGTGCCTAACACCAGTGCCTTTTGGTCGTACTTCCGCAGCAAAGGTTTGATGGATTCCATAAATCCGATGCAGTCGGTGTTGTAACCCACACGCTGGTGCACCACATTCACCGCTCCGATCACTTGCGCCGTCTCGTCCAAGCGATCCAGATACGGAATAATGGCCTGCTTGTAGGGCAAGGTCACATTAAACCCGTCTAGGCGCTCCATCAATCCTTCTATCTGAGAAGGAATTTGTTCCGCCAGAAGAGGATACAGACTAAACTCCGCATCGATCTTTTCTGTTGCAAATTTCTCATTGAAATATTTCGCCGAGAACGAGTGCAACAGGGGATATCCTATTATACCGAAATGACGCATAATTTTCCTTTCTTTATCGTTGCTTGATGGGTCTTTGACGTGAATATTTTTCCTCCTTCACCCTTCTGCAACGCATCGTAAATCTTATCTATTTCCGCGAAATTATATTCGCGAAGTTCTTCGTATAGTTTTGCAATTCCTGCTTCGCGCGTGTCTTTACCGTCCAACATATCGGCGTAGCCTTGCATGTATTCGGCCGTTTGAGCCATGTGCTCGATCTCTGATTTGCTGTAAGTCTTGAGTTGTTCGCGGATAGCATTTCGGGTAATTGAAGTGTCGCTGTTGGTACTATCTACGACCCAATTGATGTGCCGCTTGTCCTGCAAATAATGTTCAATATAGTCCCGGGTGGTGCAAAGCAGTGGACGTACTATTGGCACACCGTTTGGCACCATCGGATTGGCACTTTTCGGACGCATTCCTGCCAAACCTCTCAGACCTGCCCCGCGCTTGAGATTCAGCAGCAAAGTCTCCGCTTGGTCATTCTGGTGATGCGCTACGGCCACCGCTTGGCAACCGTTTTCTTTTGCCACTTCCTCAAACCACGCATAGCGTAGTTCCCGCGCTGCTACCTCCACGCTCGCTTCATGTGCTCGCGCGTAAGCCAAGGTATCGAAATGGTTGACAAAGAGTTGCACCTTCATGCGCTCACATAATTCCCTTACAAACGCTTCGTCGCGGTCACTCTCTGCGCCCCGCAGGTGAAAATTACAATGTGCGACGATACATTGATACCCTGCGCGAACCAGCACATCCAGCAATCCTACGCTGTCTGCGCCGCCGCTAACGGCCACCAACACCGGTTGGTCTTTAACCAACAAACCCCGCTGGCGAATGTATGTCGTCACACGTCGTAACACCTTTAGTCTCCTAAACCTCTGTATTTTACTCGTTTGGGCTGACACGCCTCTTCGCCGAGTCGCATCTTCTTATTCTCCTCGTACTCCGAGTAACTGCCTTCGAACCAGAACACCTTTCCGTCGCCTTCGTAGGCCAGGATGTGCGTGCAGATACGGTTGAGGAACCAACGGTCGTGGCTGATCACTACGGCGCAGCCGGCGAAGTTCTCCAGACCTTCCTCTAAGGCACGCAAGGTATTGACATCGATGTCGTTGGTCGGCTCGTCAAGCAGCAGCACATTGGCTTCGCTCTTGAGCGTCAAGGCAAGGTGCAGGCGGTTTCGTTCACCACCGGACAGCACACCGCATTTCTTCTCTTGGTCTGCGCCCGTGAAGTTAAAGCGACTCAAATACGCACGCGCATTGATCTCGCGACCAGCTACGCGGATGAACTCTGTTCCGCCACTGATGGTCTCAAAAACACTCTTGTTCGGGTCGATGTCGGTGTGCTGTTGGTCCACATAGCCGATCTTCACCGTCTCGCCCACACTGAACGTACCTTTGTCGGCTTTCTCCGAACCGATGATCATGCGGAAGAGCGTGGTCTTGCCGGCTCCGTTCGGGCCGATGACGCCTACAATACCGTTCGGCGGCAACATGAAGTTGAGATCCTCAAACAGTAGTTTGTCCCCAAACGATTTCGCCACTCCTTCGGCATTGATGACTTTATTACCCAAGCGCGGACCGTTCGGAATAAAGATCTCCAGCTTCTCCTCGCGCTCTTTCTGCTCCTCGTTCAGCATGCGGTCGTAGGACTCCAGACGCGCTTTCTGCTTCGCATGCCTTGCTTTCGGTGCCATGCGGATCCATTCCAACTCGCGCTCAAGGGTCTTACGGCGCTTAGAAGCCTGTTTCTCTTCCTGCGCCATACGATTCGTCTTCTGCTCCAACCAAGAGGAGTAGTTGCCTTTCCACGGAATACCTTCGCCGCGGTCGAGTTCGAGAATCCATCCGGCTACGTTGTCCAGGAAATAGCGGTCGTGCGTGATGCAGATCACCGTACCTGCGTATTGTTGCAAGTGTTGCTCCAACCAATCGATCGACTCCGCGTCCAAGTGGTTCGTCGGCTCGTCGAGCAACAGCACATCGGGTTGCTGCAGCAAGAGACGACACAGCGCTACGCGGCGACGCTCACCTCCGGAGAGGGTAGTGACACTTGCGTCATCGGGTGGGCAACGTAAAGCGTCCATCGCGCGGTCGAGTTTCTGGTCGATATTCCATGCATCGGCTGCGTCTAACTTATCCTGTAACTCTGCCTGGCGCGCCAATAACTTATCGAAATCCGCATCGGGTTCAGCAAAGGCCATGTTGATGTCGTCGTACTCTTTGAGCATGTCCATGATCGGTTGTACACCTTCCTGAACGACCTCTCTTACCGTCTTGTTCGGATCGAGTTTCGGGTCTTGCTCCAAGTAACCCACACTGTAACCGGGCGACCATACTACTTCTCCCTGATACTCTTTCTCTATGCCCGCGATGATCTTGAGCAGGGTCGATTTTCCTGCACCGTTCAAACCAATGATACCAATCTTGGCACCATAGAAAAAACTCAGGTAGATATTCTTTAATACCTGTTTCTGAGGACCGAAACTCTTGTTCAGTCCCACCATCGAGAAAATAATCTTCTTATCGTCTACCATACTCTGCGAATGTATAATCGTAGGGGTTCTTATCATCAGCGTTGTGGCGCTCTGCGCTTAGCTGTTTCCAAATTTTCGGGTCAATCTCCGGGAAGAAGGTATCGGCGTCTTCCCAAGAATGATGAATATGCGTAATATAGAGTTTGTCCGCGCGCTCCATCATTTGCCGGTACACCATACCGCCGCCAATGACGAAGGCCTCTTCTTCACCATGAACGGCTTGCTCCATTTCATCCAATGAATACACTGTCTCTGCGCCTTCGAAAGTCTTTCCCTTGACGTCGGTCAAGACGATATTCCGCCGATTTGGCAGCGGGTGTTTAGGCAGCGACAGAAACGTTCGCTCACCCATCATAACGGTATGTCCGCTGGTGATCTCTTTGAAATGCTTCAAGTCCGCCGGCATGTGGCACAGCAGGTCACCTTTCTTGCCGATCGCATAATTCTCTGCGATAGCTACTATAATAGAAATCATACGCTTACAACTCCTGTGATGTGAGGATGGGGATCGTACCCTTCCAATTGGAAGTCTTCGAATTGGAAACCAAACAGGTCTTTGACCTCAGGGTTAATAATCATTTTTGGCAGCGGTCGCGGCTCGCGCGTCAACTGTAACTTCACCTGCTCCAGGTGGTTCAGATAGATATGCGCATCGCCGAGTGTGTGCACGAAATCGCCGCATTGGAGCCCCGTCACCTGCGCCATCATCTGAAGGAGTAGAGCGTAGCTCGCGATATTAAACGGCACACCCAGGAAAATATCGGCGCTGCGTTGGTAGAGTTGCAAACTCAACTTCCCATCCGCTACATAGAACTGGAACAGACAGTGACACGGCGGTAGCGCCATTTTCTCCACTTCCGCCACATTCCATGCGCTTACCATCATACGGCGGCTGTCGGGATTCTTTTTGATCATTTCCACGATATTCGCGATTTGGTCTATTGTGCCACCGTTATAGTCGGGCCAACTGCGCCACTGGTGACCATACACCGGACCCAAATCGCCGTTCTCATCCGCCCATTCGTTCCAGATACGCACCCCGTGCTCCTGCAAGTACTTCACGTTCGTGTCGCCCTGCAAGAACCACAAGAGCTCGTAAATGATGGACTTGAGGTGCAACTTCTTGGTGGTCAACAGCGGAAAACCGTCCTCCATCTTAAAACGCATCTGATGACCGAACACAGAGATTGTTCCCGTGCCGGTTCTATCATGCTTCACCGTACCTTCTTCCAGTACGCGCTTACATAAGTCTAAATACTGTTTCATTATGCTATGTTGTTTGCCTCCGGAGGCTCTCCGGTTAATACAAATTATACGTCGTCTTGATCACCTTAAACTCTGTACGACGGTTGATTTGGTTACATATCTCCTGTTTGTCCGCCGGCAGCGTCAGGATATACGCTTCGTCCAGCGCTTGATCGACCGGGAGCCACGGATACTGCTTATTCAGCGCTTTGTCTACCATCACCGGTTTGCTCTCTCCGTATCCCACCGGCGTGAGGCGCTCTTTCTCGATGCCGCGCGCGATGAGGTAGTCGCAACAGCTCTGTGCACGCTTCTGGGACAACTCGTTATTAAACTCGTCATTACCTTTCAAGTCAGTGTGCGCAGAGAGTTCAATGGTGATATTAGGGTTGTCGTTGAGCAACTTCACCAGACGGTCTAACTCCGTCTCCGAAGCTTTGGTCAATTCCCAGCGGCCGAATTCATAGAAGATATTCTCCATCTTTACCGGTCGCGAGATAGGACTCAACGCAAAATCCATCGTATAGGTCTTACTGTCCTTTAAGTCCAAGGTGTTCCATTGTTGCTTGGCGTTTAGGAATCCGCGTGCTGTCGCCAACATGACGTATTTGACGTCCTTCTTGAGTTTGATCTTATAGGTTCCGTCTCGGCGGGCACTCACCTTACTGATCGTTCCGTCGCTGCCTACCAAGCGTAACTTGGCATCCGAGATAGGATTGCCTAACTCATCATTCACCGTTCCTTCCGCGATAAACTCCATTTCCGGCAACCAGAAGCGGTATATCTTATCAAAGCCTTTCTTGTCGCCTCTGTTGGACGAGAAGAATCCGTCTTGGCTGTTTCCCGCAAAAGTGATGCCGAAATCATCACCGATACCATTGAAGGTCGGACCCATGTTATAGAGCACCCAGATCGTCGTGTCTGTGCGCGTCGTGTCTCTATAGGCCTTGAAGATATCCAAGCCGCCGTAGCCCGGATGACCGTTCGAAGCAAAATACAACGAGCCGTCTTCGTGTACGTACGGAAACATTTCATCGGCCGCGGTGTTGATGCCTGCCCCTAAGGGCTGTACATTGACCCATTGGTCGCCGTCCAACTCTGCCATCCATATATCTTTACCTCCTTCACCACCCGGTGCGTCGCTTACGAAATAGAGTGTGTCGGCGGTGGCATTCAATGCCGGATGACCCACCGTGATAGAACTGTCGGCAAACAACTTCACTTCTTGCGGTTCACTCCATTCACCACTCGCGCGCTCGCTGCGATAGATCTTAGCACCTAAGTCTTTACCGTTGATAGGTTTCGAATAGGTGAAATACATCGTGCGGCCGTCTTTGGTAAAACTGCACACCCCGATCTCGGCATTCCCGGCCTGTTTGGTGGAGTCGTTCTGTTGCTCGCTCTCCGGAGAACCATACAGTCCTTCCGCCAACGAGATCTCGCCCCATTCACCGGCGGCGTTCTTACGCGTCTGGTATAGTTGGAAGAGTTGTTGACCCGTTACATTACTTGGTCGTTTTAACTTCTTCGTGCCTGTCTGCTTCTCCTGCCGGTTGCTGGTGAACATGATCGCATCCGTCTGATTGCCGATAAACATCGGCGAGAAGTTGCCGGTGCGCTTTTGGTTAAACTCCTTCGCTTCGCTCGCTTTGTATCTCGAACCGTCTTTCTTCCATTCGTCGATCTTGCTGCATGCGTACTTGCCCGCCCGCGCAACGTAGTTATCCGGGTGGGACTGCAAGTAGAGATCGTAGCTCTTGGCTGCGTCTTTATACTTACCTTGGTACTGTAGCGCCAAGCCGGCGTTCAGGAAGACAGTAGAGTCGCGCAACTGGTATTTGCAACGCAAAGCGTTGTTGTAACAATTGACCGCACGGGGATTGTTCAAGATGCGATAACACTCGCCCTGCTTGAAAGCCACATAGCCCTTCAACTCGCGATCGGTTTTGGTATTCAATCGGCTGTAACACTGCTTATACAGGTCCGCCGCATTGTAATACTCACCGATAGCGAATTTCTTATCCGCCCGCTTCACGCGCTGCTGAATAGAGCAACTGCTCATCAACAACGCCGCTAATAGTATGTAGATGATTTGCTTTCTCATAGGTCTACCTAGGTCTTCCTAGGTCATCCTAGTTCGTGAATGACTAATCCACTTCTCAGTTTTGGCTCGAACCATGTGGTTTTCGGCGGCATGATGTTTCCGCTGTCTGCGATGTCAATGATCTGCTGCATGGTAACAGGGTAGAGTGCCAGCGCCACTTTCATTTCGCCGCTATCCACTCTGCGCTTTAACTCACCGAGTCCGCGGATACCACCTACGAAATCAATACGTTTGTCCGACCGTAGGTCTTTAATACCTAAGATCTTATCCAAGATCAAGTTACTCGAGATGGTGACATCCAAGACGCCAATCGGGTCTGCATCGTTGTATCTTCCTTCTTTGGCCGTCAACGAATACCAGTGTCCGTCCAGGTAGAGGCTGAAATTATGCAAGCGCTGCGGCTTATAGATCTCCGTGCCTTTGTCTTCTATCTCGAAATCCTCGGCTACTTTCTCCAAGAATGCCTCGCTGCTCAGCCCGTTCAGGTCTTTCACTACACGGTTATAGTCGATAATATTGAGTTGGTTGTCCGGGAAGCACACCGCAAGGAAGAAATTAAACTCCGCCTCTTTGTCGCCGGTTGCTTTTTGCTTCTCTGCGCCGACGCCTGCTGCGGCTGCACTTCTGTGGTGACCATCCGCGATGTACATCGCAGGAATCTGAGCAAAGATCTTGGTGATCTGATCGATCGTCGCTTGGTCGTCAATCACCCAGAAGGTATGTCTAAATCCTTCCGGCGCAGCCACAAAGTCGTACTCGGGCTTGCCGGCGCATACGCGCGCAATGAGACCATCCAGATCGTCTCGGTGCGGGTACGCAAAGAAAACCGGCTCCATGTTCGCGTTCAACACACGTACATGCTTCATGCGGTCTTCCTCTTTGTCGCGACGCGTCAACTCATGCTTCTTGATGCGTCCCTCCAAATAGTCATCCACCCATGCACCGACCACCAATCCGTATTGCGTCTTCTCTTTGCCTCCTGACAGCGGATTATCGGCCAAGATTGTCTGGGCATAGACGTAATACCGCTCTTCCTGATCCTGCACCAACCATCCTTCTGCCTTGAACTCGGCAAATTGTAGGGCTGCTGCCTCATACACACGCGGATCGTGTTCATCAAGCATAGGCTCAAAATTGATCTCCGGCTTGATGATATGATACAGACTCTTCGGGTTGCCGGCCGCCTCTTTGCGTGCCTCTTCCGAATTCAATACATCGTACGGACGGCTGCTGACTTGTTCTACCAAGTCCTTCGGCGGCCGAATACCCTTAAAAGGTTTGATTCTCATAAACTTAGATTATTCTGATGATTCGGAATACTCGGAATTACTTCGCCGGAGCTTTCGGAGCCTCGGTGCTACCCATAGCGCAAGAACCATTGAACAATGCGCCCGGTTCAACGATCAAGGTCTTAGTCTGTACTTCGCCGTGGATCTTACCACTGGTGCGCAGCGACAACTGCTGGTGACAATTGATCTTACCGTCTAACAAACCTAAGATCTCTGCGTTTTGGCATACGATCGTGCCTTTGACGCGACCGGCCTCACCAATGACGACCTTGCCGCTACAATTCAAATCACCTTCAATCAGACCGTCGATGCGAAAATCGCTGTCTGCCGTGATGGTACCTACAATCTTACTGCCTGCGGTTAACGCATTGAACATTAATCCGCTCTGTTGTTTCTCATTAGCCATAATATCTCAATTTTTTAATGTATTTCACAAAATTAGCGTGCAAAGATACAAATTCTATTTCACATACGCAAGTACGCGCGCACTTTTTTAGTAAAAAAAGCACAAAAGGCACTAAAAACGAAAAATTTTTCACTTTTCATTTTCCACTTTCCACTATTTTTCGTACCTTTGCATGCTCTTTTGTGCGCAAAAATGAAAATGATACTCGTCATAGCCCTGATCGCGGTCGCGATAATCCTCCTCTCAATAGGGGTGATTTTTCGTAGTGACCACTCTTTTCGCTCGCAACATATACATGAGAACGAGCGGATGCGCGAAGACCATATTCATTGCTCGACCGCGCAGGATAAAGAGCTAAGACGCAAGAAAAAGCATCAAATAGACACTAAAAAATTATAACACTTATGAACAAAATCACTATTATCATTGAATCGATTTTGGCAGCAGCTGTTGTTGCCCTGTTCGTACTCTTCTTTACGGTTAATCCGCACGCAAAAAAAGTCAACCATGACGAGATTGCTGCGAGCGGAGAGCTGATGCCTATTGCTATCATCAACACGGATTCGATCCTCAAGCACTACACTCTCGCCGAGGAGGCTTCGGACAAACTGATGGCTCGCTATGAGGAGTCGACCGTAAAACTCGACACCAAAGCGAAATCGCTGCAGAAAGAGATGGAGACTTTCCAGAAAGACGTCATTGATTTCCAACGCAAGGTAGAAGCGAATGCGTTCCTCAGCCGCGAGCGCGCAGAGAGCGAGCAGGCTCGTTTACAGAAGAAAGAGCAGCAACTCATGGCCAAGCAGCAGGATCTGGAGAACCTTCGTCAGAAACTCAGTGCCGACTTTATGGACGAACAGGCAGCGCTGACGCAACAACTCCAAGACTCCATCCAGACCTACCTGCGTGAATTCAATGCGGATGGTCGCTACCACCTCGTCCTTAACGACGCTATACTGCTGAATAAAGTAGCTGGTTATGACATCACCGACGAAGTAATTGAGGGTCTCAATGCGCGCTACCAGAAGTAAAATAGTTCTTATTGTGCTGGTGTTTATGTTTTTGGCTCTGCCAAAAGCATACGCTCAGCGTATCCCGCAGGCGATTGAGTACACGGAAATCTATGATTTCCTCGAGGAACTGACGACGGACGGAATCATCCGCTCCAATGCGGCCATCAAGCCCTATACGCGGGACTACATCGCGCGGCTGTTGGTCGAGGCGCAGAGTAAGGACTCGCTGCTCAATAAGCGTCAGCGCGATGACTTGCAGTTCTATCTGCAGGACTATGCCTTGGAACTCGACACCCTACCGGTGTATTACAGTTACGGTCATCGTCATGTGACGCAGTGGATCACGCCGGTGTCGAACCTCTCGTTGGCTGATCCGTCCTTGCATATCTTGACTAAAGACAAAGTCTTTAAGATGCGCGTGCGTCCGATCTTAGGTATGGACTTGTACGCCAACAAAAACGGACTGCTCCAGCATCGTTGGTTTGGTATCGACATCCAGATGGACATTGCCAAGCACCTATCTATCTGGGGTTCTATTCGCGATAACAGTTGGGGTGGACAAGGAGAAAAGGATTCGAAAATCCATTTCGGATGGACACGAGTAGGGAGTGGTGAACTATCCTATTTGGTCGGTGCGCCGGCACTGAATAACATCCCCGGTGTGCAGTACAAAGAAGCCAATTACGGTGGTGATTTCTCCGACTCGCGTGGTGGTATCTCCCTCTACACTTGGTGGGGTTCTATCGGTGTGCAGCGCGAGCGCATCACCTGGGGCGACGCACAGCACTGCTCGAACATCCTCTCGGCGCACAATCCTGCTGTCCCGATGGTGACGCTTCAACTCACGCCCTGTAAATGGTTCCAATTCGACTATTTCCATGCGTGGTTGCCCTCGAATGTGGTTGACTCGACCTATTATTATGTCGAGAAAGTCAGCGAAGGCGTCACGGAACGCGAGTACCGCCCGGCCAACAAGTTTATGGCGGCGAACATGTTCACGTTCATGCCTTGCAAATACGTGCAATTCAGCTTTGGAAATTCGATTGTTTACGCAGAGCGTAATGTGCAGGCGGCGTACTTCATTCCTATCGCGTTCTTTAAGTCTTTGGACCACCTCTTAACGAAGGGGCTTCACTCCGAGAACCAGAACTCGCAAGTCTTTGCGACTATCACCGTGCGCCCGACGGATCACCTCCGTCTCTACGGTTCGTTCTTCCTCGATGAGTTTAAGTTCGCCCGTTTGAGCCCTTCGAATAAGGAGAAGAACCCTATCTCTTATCTCGTAGGATTTAACTGGAGCGGTTGGCCGGTCAAAGGACTCGCTCTCCGCGGAGAGTTCACGCGCTCGTATATCGCTTGCTACACGCACTCGATTAAGGTACTCGACTATACGTCCAATTCCTTTAATATGGGCCATTACATGGGCGATAACGCGCAGAGTATCTTTGTGCAACTGTCCTATCGTCCGACGCGTAGTTTGCGACTCATGTTGGACTATACCGGCGATACGAAGTATCGCGCGTACGACTATTTCCGCGCATATATCGGTTCTACCGGTGGAAATCCGTACCCGGTCATTGCGCAGAAACCCTTCAGCGAGAAGATCTGGAAGAGTGATGTGATCGGTTTCCACGCCGTGTATGAGGTCTTCAACAACTGCTACGCGCATGTGGACTTCGAGTACTCGAATGTCCGTGCCTTTGCGCCCACCTCGGAGCGCATCCCGTCGGAGGACCGAGGATGGAACGCGGATGGTACGTCGATGAACCTCGCGGGTGATGAACTCAAAGAGTATTACTTAAATAAATATACTCCTGTCTATCTGCAGGGACAGAAATTCACCTTCACCTGCGGACTAAGTTTTGGATTCTAAAAAAAATGAGAAAGGTTAGTACGCCTTTCTCATTTTTCTATAGTCTTTACGAGCGTGGAACACCGCCTTGAAAGCGCCCCAACGACCTTGCAGCAAATAGAAACAAGCGGCGGCATAATCCAGAATCCCTCGAACGAACAGCACACCACACGCGTGCTGTTTGTTTTTGTATATCATCAGCAGGTTGTTGCGGTGATTCAGGTAGGTCTTTCGCGGACTCTCATAACTCAACGCACCGCCGCCGAGGTGATACACTACGCTCTCATGCAGACATACCAACCGCCAGCCTGCGTTGCGCATCCGCCAGCAAAGGTCGATCTCTTCCATATGCGCAAAGAACGCCGCGTCCAAGCCGCCGCACTCCTTATATACCTTCGTTCGCACGCACATACACGCGCCGCTCGTCCAATCTACCTCGGCCTCCGTGTCGTATTGACCTTTGTCTTCCTCCACATGCCATAAGATACGTCCGCGGCAGTAGGGGAAGTAGAACTTACTCAAATACCCTCCGGCCGCACCTGCGTGCTCAAAATGCGTGCGCCGGAGCCAACTGCGCACCTTCGGCTGAACCGCCGCGACATCCGAGTGCGCATCCAGATAGGCGAGTAGGGGAGTTAACCAACCTTCCGTCACTTCCACATCGCTGTTCAGCAGCACGACGTACTCGCTGTCCACCTGCGCGATCGCGCGGTTATATCCCTCCGCAAAACCGTAGTTCTTGTCCAGCACGATCGTCTTGACCTTCGGAAACTCTTTCGCCAATACCTCGAGACTGTTGTCCGTGCTGCCGTTGTCGGCTACGATGACTTCCGTGCCTTTGGTATGCGCAACGACCGACGGCAGGTACCTTCTCAGCATTTCTGCCCCGTTCCAGTTTAATATGATAACACTACATTTCATTCTTTCGATATTTGAAACGATTATGTGTCCACAGCCACAACGCCGGCTGTGCTTGTATGTTCTGCTCCAGCACATGCGCATACGCCTTGGTGATCTCGCCTTCTGTCGTCTGTTGCGGCTTTGCCGCAAGTGTGCGCATATCGACGTGGTAATAACCCCTTTCTGTGCGGGTGATGTAGAGGTAGAACACCGGGTAGCCGAATTTCTTTCCGAGCACCTCGCCGCCGTCCAAAAAGCCCGTCTCTTGGTGCAAGAAGTTCACCCACGTGCGTGTCACTTCCGGCCTTGGTTTCTGGTCGCTCAATAGACCAATCGTCACGGGTTGTTTCTCGGCTCGGTAGCGAATCATCTCGCGTAAGATCCGCTGTTTCTCCACGCATGCCCCGCCGCGTTTCGCGCGGAGGGCTAACATCAGCCGATCCATGCTTTTGTTCTTCAACTGCCGATAGACATTCAACTCCTTCACGCCCTCTGTCAACCACTGCTGGATACTCGCCATCCACTCCCAGTTGCCGAAATGCGCCAGCATGAAGATCCCTCCTCCGGCGGCGTCCACCAAGCGGTTCACCTCGTCCATGTGGTCAAACACCACCCGTTCGCGCAACTCCTCGTCCGAACACCTGTAGCCGTATATCGTCTCCACGATCGTGTCGCAGAACTGGTGATAAAACGCCCGCGCGATATGCCGGCGCTCCGCCTCGCTCTTCTCCGGGAAGGCCAAAGCCAGATTCCTGTCCACCATCTTCCGCCGATAACGCACCACGTGGTACATCACCGGAAACAAGAGCCAATCCGCGAATCCATAATGGACGCGCAGCGGCATCTTACTTAGAAGAGCGGCACAATGAAGTAGCATAGCCAGCAATACGAAGTAATAAGCGGAGCAGCCAATAACATACTGTCAAAGCGGTCCAATACACCTCCGTGTCCGGGCAGAAAACGACCGGAATCCTTCACGCCTATTGACCGTTTAAACAAACTCTCCATCAGGTCGCCGAGCGTTCCGAATACGCTTGCGATAAATGCGAAGCCGAACGCCACGACCAACCCTAGCCCGTTCGCAGATATTTCATCAAACCATCCACAGGCGAAGAGAATGACCGAGGCGAGGAAGGCAAAACCGATACCTCCGAACAAACCTTCCCAACTTTTCTTGGGACTGATATGCGGCGCCATCTTATGATTTCCGTTCGGGCGTTTCGCCGTCAGACTGCCTACGCAATACGCGCCCGTGTCGTTCACCCAGATAAGGATAAACAGCGCGAGTAATAGCCATTTACTCAAACTCATCAGAAGGCACATCGAGCAGAGCGGAAGGGCGATCATCAACTGCGAGATAAGCATGTTTCCCCAGTTCTGCATGGGTTTGCCGGAGAGGTTCCACACCTCGTCCAAGAGCCCGATCACGATGATCGGCAGATAGATCATAATGCCGGATATACCGAACGCGCGGTAGAACTCACCGCCTAAGGGGTTGTATGCGATGCCGACAAACGTGCCCCATAGCACGAACGTCGCCAGGGCAGCACATACGCGAAGTACCGTGTGGGATTGTTGCAAGCGATGAAACTCATCCACCGCCAGCAGACAAATCAGCAACAGCAGGCCCGCAAAAGCCCACTCGCTCCAAAGAATACTGCCGACGATGCAGCCCACAAATACCGCCCCGCTAAGGGTTCGCTTCCAAAATTCACTCATATTTCAACAATTTTGCGCCGCAAAATTACAAAATTATTTTGATATATGCAAAAAAAGTAGTACTTTTGCACCAGATTTTGAAAAAAACGACGAATTATGGAGAACAACACTTTAGAATTGTCCTTGATGGACGCCGAAGAACGCGAGTTGGTAGAGTATATCTACAATGCTATTCCCGCTGAGGATCGCGGAGCGCTGAGCGCTGACGACATCCTCTTTGTGCTCGACGAAATGGATAACTACCTCGAGACGCAGGGCCTGTTGCGCGAAGATCCCGAGACGGGTGAGGTAGAGTACCTCGACGGCGAAGTGGACGAGACGGAGCAACTGAACTTCGTGCTCGAAGCAGCCAAGAAGCACCAGCGTGCGCTCAGCAGCGTCCAGATCCAACTCATCCAGGATGCCGAACTCCAATACGGAATAGCCAAAGGCTATTACACCGAAGAGTGAGACGAATAGCCACCATAGGTTTTTTTGACGGGGTGCACAAGGGCCATCAGTTCTTGTTTACCCACTTGCGTGCGCTGGCTCAGGAACGCGGGCTGGCACCGCTTATCGTCACCTTTGATACCCATCCGCGGGCGGTGCTCGATGCTGACTATATCCCGCAGTTGCTCACCTCCCGCGAGGAGCGCGAGAAGCACTTATCCCAATACGGCGAAGTGCTGATGCTGCCTTTTGCGGATATCCAGCCTCTTACAGCGCAGGAGTTTATGACGCGCTTGCGCGACGAGTACGGCGTCTCCGTCCTCCTTATGGGCTACGACCACCGTTTCGGCTCCGACCGACTCAAGCACCCGCAGGACTACCGCAGAGTAGGCGAGCAGTGCGGCGTCGAAGTGCTCACGCTCAACGAGTACGTGGAGAACGAATGGCATGTGTCGTCCACGGAGATCCGCCTGGCGCTCGAGAACGGCAACATCGTCATGGCGAACGAGTTATTGGGCCGCCCGTATACCTTACGTGGCCGCGTCGTGCATGGCAAAGCGCTCGGCCGCACCATCGGTTTTCCGACCGCCAACATCGCCCCGCTCGACCCGCATAAGATCATCCCTAAGACCGGCGTATACCTCGCCTACGTCGATACGCCCATGCGCGACAACACACCGTCGTTCGTCAATATAGACACCAATCAACTGATCGAGGTCTATGTGCCTTCGTTCAAGGGCGACCTATACGATCAGATACTCAAAATCCGCTTCGTGCGTTTCTTGCGCGAAGAGCGACATTTCGAGACCTTAGAAGAACTGCAGGCGCAGATTAAGGAAGATGTTGATAGCATCCTGCGTCTGGCTTAAGTCCTGCGCGTGAGACGCCGTCTCTATCCAAAGGATAGGGCACTGCGAGCAGACTGTCGGCGATGCCGATAGCCGGACTGATGCTGTCTAAATGGAAGTTATAATAGATATACTCCTTATACTTATAGAAATCGTTCACAAACAGCTCCGCGGTGTCCGTCTTCTGCCAATACGTGTTATCCCGCGCGTTCGGGATGTCGAGCGTGTCGGTCTTGAGGTAGTTGCCGATAAACTCGCCCGGATAATACTGGTCGAACGGCGTCGCGACGACTAACTGATTGCTTAGATAGCCGGTGATGATGCTGTTATAGAACGAGGTCGTGGTGTGCGCGGTCTTGTCGAGGTTGTCGATGAACACCGCCGCCACATCGTCTTTGGCTACGGACTGAATACGGATGTTGGTGAACCCGAAATAGGACGCCACCGTCGTGTGGATGAATTTCTGTGTGCCGCCGGCGCAGTACACGCAGTAGGAGGCGCAGTTGCTGATCTCGCTATTGGTCACCGTCGCGTCGGTGTTGACGAGTACCAGACCGTACATCGAGTGGTTATGGATGCGGCATCCGTTCATCGTCAGTTGCGGCAGCGTCGCACCTTTGCCGTCGTTATAGCTGTACAGACCGATGTTGCCGGAGAGGATATCCACGTATTGCAACTCATATTTCTGCGCGGGCGTTCCTTGCAGATAGATGCCGTTCCAACTGCCGCCGGCGAAAGCATACGGCACGCTGTCGAAGAGGCGGTCTAAGCGGTCGCCGCGAAAGACGATCGGGTGGGACACCGTTCCTGCTGCCGTCACATCGCCGCCTACGTAGATACACGCGCCGTTGTGCATGTAGACCGTTGTGCCGGCCTCCAAAAGCATGTTCTCGCGAATAATAAGGGTGTCGAAGACCAGATACGGACGCTCGGCCGTGAAGACCAGACTCGTCGTGTCCGTTCGACCGCAGCCTTTGTGTCCGATACGCTTCACGTCCTGGCCGTAGGCCTCGAGTTCAACTTCTTGCGTATGGCCGTTCTTAAGATGAAAACAGAGCTGATCGGTGACTAATACCGGGTTATCTTGATCCAAAGGATCAATCTCCACGCGGATGAAGAGGTACAGGCTGTCGTGTCCGTTGATCTGGATGTCGCGCCACTTGTCGGCATCGGGTTCGCCGTCGATGTTCACGCGATAGGCTTTTCCGTCCTTGAGCCACACGCGGTCGATGAGCAGCGCCGATGCGTTGCGGTTATAGACCTTCATCTGCGCCGTCGCGCTGCCTTGAGCTGTGAAGACGGTGTCGAAACTCAGCGTGTCGCATGAGAACGCCAGACGAAGCGTCGGGTCGTCACTCGTGCGGTACTCGCTGCAGCCCGCAAAAAGACAAAGGACTGCCGCCAACACAAATATTATGTTTCTTACACCGTACACCTTACACTTTACACTTTACACCGTACACCTTACACCTTATTCAAAATTAAAGGTCAGACACACGCAATGACTCGTCAGGCGCGAGATAGCATCCGTATAGAACATGTTCTCCCGCGGCAACTCATTTCGTCCGTCCGTCGGACAGAGTTGGTTCGCAAAACCGATGCGGTAGGTGATCTCCGGACAGAACTTAAACCAAGAGAAATACAGGTCCACACCAAAGCCCACTTCGCAGAAATAGTCTGTGGTCGTCAGCAGCACGGGTTTCTCGTGGTCGCGGCCCACATTAAAACTGACACCACCGCCGGCAATCACGTATGGCCGGTAGTTGCCTTCGCGCTCCGCCGACCATTTAAGATAAAGGGGTAGGGAGATCGGGATAGCCAGCACATCTACGGTCGTACTGGTGCCCACCGCGCCCTTCACGGGATCGCCCTTAGCGGACTTGTACGTGAGCGTACGACTCGTAAACAGCATACCCGGACAGAAACGCAGGTTGAGGTACTTACACAGACGCAAGTCGCTCACAAAACCCACGTGAAAACCGGGTAGCAGGGTGCTCACGCGCGAGTGCACCGTGTCCACCATGTGCTGCCCCGTCAGGGCGTCGGTGAACTCCACCGGCACCTCGCTGTCCGTCACCTGGAAGGTCGCGAAGTTGACGCCCAACTGAAAACCGAAGTGAATCAGTTTGTCATCCACGTAAGGCCTGTTCTGCGCCCGTTGCGCCTTCACCGGTAGCACCACCGCCAGCAGGCATAAAAATGCTATGTTCCGAATTTTATACACTTTACACCTTATACTTTACACTTTAGAAGCTACTATCCGTATTGGTATTACCACTATCGTCGAAATCATCACCGGCGCCGCCGAGGTCTCCGTCCGGTCTGTTCGGACGACGTCCGCGCTGGTTGCCGAAGTTATAGGTGATGGTGAAGCTGACGGAGCGGCTGTGCCATCTGTTCTCGCTGAACTGCCAGAAGCCGTCACCCCACGTAGTATTACTACGTGCGCGGCTGTCTAACAGGTCGCGGACGTTAAGCGCGAGCGCCAACTGCTTGTTGAGCAGCGTGTAGCGCAGACCCACGTCGATGGAGTAACTATGAGTCGTCGCTCCTTGTGCTACTACGCGCGGCGAGCGGTACATACCCGTCAACTGACCGCTGAAATTCTTCGTGAAAAGGAATTGTGCATTCACGCGCACCGACGCTGCGAAAATATTCTGTTCCGGCAGGTCGACAGGTATCGTGATACCTTGGTGCAGGATGCTGTCATGCACCGATGCGATGTTGTTCCAATAGAAATTGACGCTGGTCGTCAACTGCAGCAACTCGCCGAACAGGCGGTTCTTGGCTACCAACTCCACACCTAAGTCCATGCGCGAACCGATGTTGAAGTAGGTATTCTTCATGATCTGCGGGTCCGCCGGATCCATGTATTTGTAGTTCTGGATAGCCCGCTCGTTGTATTTCCAGAATACACCGGCGCTCAGCGTGTGGCGCTCCCAGTTCTTGAGGTAGTTGAGCTCTAAGTTATTCGAGAAAGCCGGCAACAGGTCGACGTTACCGTAACTGATGTTCGTCGAGTCGCTGAAGTCCATACGCGGGTTGATCTGGTGTCCCCACGGACGACGTACGCGGCGCGTGTAGTTCAACTGTAACTCATGGCCGTGTCCGAAGTCATAACTGATATACGCACTCGGATAAACCTGGAAATACGCCGTGTCTTTCTTGCCCGGATAGTTCTCGTACGCGTCGTGTATGTTGCCCGCATCGTCCTTGTAGGTCGATTCAAGATGGCGTGTATAGTATTCGCCGCGCAGACCTACCTGGATCGACAGCTTATCCCAGAACCGGTTTCCGTACGTCACGTAGAACGCATGGTTCTGGTTCAGGCCGTTAAAGGTCGTGTAGTACGGGAACAACTCATCGGCGTCCGTATAGGACCCGTCAGGTCTGGTGTTATAAGCGTCAGCAAAACTGGTGCCCCAGTTACGCGTGTAGTTATATCCGGCCTCCAGACGACTCTGCGGCGTCGGTTTCCATTCGTACTCTGCCTTCACCTCGATACCTTGTTCCAGGCTCTCACTGTTCTGGTTCTGGTAAAGCGGATTTTTGTCTTTTTCTTCCTGCTGGTAGTTGGTCAGCATGTTAAATCCGAAATGGTTGTACGTGCCGCTCACGTAGAGTTTATGCTCGTCCATCTCGAATGTGTAGTCGAGCGTCGCATTTCCGCCCGGGTGACTACCGGTCGCCAACTGGTTGCGGTTATACTGGCGCAGCGTGTCGCCGGTAGCGTTCATCAGCAGGTACGTGCGGTTCGTGGTGTTGCTCATCTTGAATACCTTCGGATCACTCACCATACCGAATCCCGACACTCCGATCATGTGGCCTTCCGCTACGCGGAAATTCAGTCCTCCGCGGGCGAAGATACCGCCGCCGCGGTGCGTCTGATGACCTTCCTGATTCAGGTGACTCATGATCAGACTCGAGTCCAACTGCGCGCTGCCTTCGCCGTTCAGGTTATAGCGGTTCGTATAACTACCGCCGTTGCTGATGTGGTAGCGGTATCCGACGTTGAAATAGCCGTCTACCGGACCGGCGTTGAAGTTGATGTTAAAACCTACGTTGGCGCCGGGCGGCACGTTCCATGGCGCTGCCAAGGAATAGTCGATACCGGCGCGTACGGAGCCGTAGAAACCCGCCGCGCGGTCGCGTTTCATCACCAGGTTGATGATACCCGACGTACCTTCCGGACTGTATTTGGCGGAAGGATTGGTGATGACTTCTATCTTCTCAATCGTTCCGGCAGGCATCTGTTGGAGCACCTGACCGCGGTTGTCGCTGTTCAGTCCGGCCGGCTTACCGTTGATCCAGATCTCCACGTCCTCGCTGTTACGCAGACTGACATTTCCTTCCTGATCCACTTCCACCGACGGGATGTTCTCCAGCACGTCCGCTACCGATGCACCCGCCGATGCGATGTTCTGATCCACGGTGAACACTTTCTTATCGAGCTCGAAGCGCATCGAACTACCTTGTCCGACGACCTCGACGTCCTGCAGCATCTTGCTGTCCTCGCGCAGCGCAAAGCGCACCTGTACCGGTTTGCCGGCTACCGTCACTTCGCGTTTCTGCTCGCTGTAGCCCATAAACGACACCACGAGCGTGTACGTGCCGTCGGCTAAGTCCAGCGCGAACTCTCCTTTCTCGTCCGTCACTGTTCCTTTGACCGGGGCAGGGTCGGTGCCTTTGAGTACACTCACGTTGGCGAAATCAATCGCTTGCTTTGTGCCGGCGTCTATCACTTTACCGGTCACTTGTGCCGCAAACGCACTGAGCGCCAGTGCAAAGAGGCTGATTAATCCAAATAATCTTTTCATATTTACCTTTAACTAATACCTAAAATCCATTCTACCGCCTCTACATATCCACCTGTTCCTTTTCCTATTATACTATGCGCGCATACGTCCGTCAGCAGACTCACCTGCCTAAACGGCTCACGCGCTTTGATGTCGCTTATGTGCACTTCCACTACCGGCACCTCGCTCTCTTCTACCGCATCCCGTAGCGCCACACTCGTATGACTATACCCCCCGGCATTGAGGACGATACCTTTTACACCATTCTCATCATTCATCAATCCACCATTCGCCTCCTGAATCCAATCAATCAGGTCTCCCTCATGATTGGACTGCCGGTACTCCAAACGCACCTCCGGCAGAGCTCGCTGGATCTCCAGCAAAATCTGTGCCATCGTCTTCGAGCCGTATATCTCTGGCTTTCTCAGTCCCAGACGATTCAAATTCGGTCCGTTTAGTATCAGTACCTTCATTAACGTGCTCCGTTAACAGCCAAGAGGAACTCGTCGTTGTCCTCGGTGCGCTCCATATACGAGCGCAACTTCTCCATCGCCTCCTGCCCGCTCATGTCGCTCAACATCTTACGGATCGTCCACATACGACTCAGCACATCGGGCGGTAACAGCAGGTCGTCACGACGGGTGCTCGAAGCAGGTATATCCACGGCAGGGAAGATACGCTTGTTCGCCAAACGACGATCCAACTGCAACTCCATGTTACCGGTACCCTTGAACTCCTCGAATATCAGGTCATCCATTTTGCTTCCGGTCTCGGTCAGCGCCGTAGCGATGATCGTCAACGAACCTCCGTTCTCGATGTTTCGTGCCGCGCCGAAGAAGCGTTTGGGCTTATGCAGCGCCTGTGCTTCTACACCGCCGGACAGCACTTTTCCGCTCGACGGAGCTACGGTGTTGTATGCGCGTGCGAGACGGGTGATCGAGTCGAGCAGGATCACTACGTCGTGTCCGCTCTCTACGAGTCGTTTCGCTTTCTCGTGTACGATGTTCGCTACCTTCACGTGGTTCTCTGCCGGCTCGTCGAAGGTCGATGCAATCACTTCGGCCGCTACGCTGCGTTGCATATCGGTCACCTCTTCCGGGCGCTCGTCGATGAGCAGCACGATCATATATACCTCGGGATTGTTCTTCAGTATCGCGTTCGCCAACTCCTTGAGCAGCACCGTCTTACCGGTCTTCGGCTGGGCTACTATCAGTCCGCGCTGACCCTTGCCGATCGGGGCGAACAGGTCGATCATACGTACGCTCAGGCTGTCGCCGTGACCCGTGCACAGTTTGAATTTCTTATCGGGGAAGAGTGGGGTGAGGTTCTCGAATGCCACGCGGCTCTTGGCCAGTTCAGGTGCCAAGCCGTTGATGCGGATCACCTTGTCCATCGGGAAGAACTTATCCGGCTGCGGGTTGATGCGTATCGAGCACTCTACCGTGTCGCCGGGTTTCAGGCCGTACTGACGAACCTGGTCCTTGCTCACATATACGTCGTCCGGACTCGAGAGGTAGTTATAGTCGGCCGAGCGCAGGAATCCGTATCCGTCGGGTGCGCACTCTAAGGTACCCATCGCTACTACGTTCTCTCCAAGATCCGGCAACTCCGGCTTCGCTTTCGGCTCCTCTTTCTTCGGTTCTTCACCAATAGGCTGCTGCGCCTCTGGCGCATCCGCAGCCTTTGGCTGCTCCTTCTTCGGACGTCCGCGTTTCTTCTTCGGCTGCTCCACTACCGGTGCCTCTGTAGCTGCTTTCGCAGCGTCCTGTAGCAGAGCGTCCTTCTCTTCTGTAGCTGCTTTCGCAGCGTCCTGTCGCGGAGCGTCCTTCTCTTCTGTAGCCGGTTTAGCGGCGTCCTGTAGCGGAGCATCCTCTTTCCCTGCCAGCAGCGGCTTTGCCGCTATCACGCTCTTGTTCGGCTTGTGGTTATTGGCTTTGAGTTGCTCCTGCATCGCCGCCATCTGCTCTTTCTCTGTGCCTACGGTAGCTATCACGCGCTCGCTGCGTGCGCCTTCGGTCACCACCTTTGCTACCGTGCGTTTCACTCCTCTCACCCGCTCGCGTCTGCTGGGTTTGCCGGCAGCCTCACGGGCATCTTCTTTCGCCTGCACGACGGCGGCGCGGTTATCGGCCTGCGCGTCGAGGATGGCATAACTGATCTCGCGAATCGACTGACTGCGGCGGGGATTGAGACCCATGCTCACAGCTATCTCACGCACTTCGTCGAGCGTCATACGCTCTAACTTCTGTAATTCGTATTGCATAAATTCAATTAATGTATGTACTGGTAAAGCTTCTGTCAGAAAGAACTCCAACAAAAATCGGCTGCAAAGGTACAACAAAAAAATGACATACACAAGAGTGTATATCACTTTTCTGAAATTTTTATATCTTTTGCAAAAAAAAGAGCCTCTCATGAATTAGAGAGACTCCATTGCCGCGCGGGCTAACCCCTCGTACATGTACTAAAACTCTGTTTTAGCAGTAAGTACTCGGGGCAGCTCCGCTTTCCCCACCGGGTGCACTACGTTAGCGCCCGTTGGGGGCCCCCATTTCGTTAGCCGTTGAGAGCTGCGTCGTACGCATCGCCGCAAACCTTCCAGAGGTACGCCTTCATGGTCTTTTTGCCACCGGCGGTGTCCTTCTGTGCGAGGAAGTTGGTGATGTCGGTCGCCTGCTGCATCAGGTCCTTGCTGCGCGCTTTGACAGCAGCTGCTACCGATGCGAAGCGCGAACGTGCTGCGAGCTCTTTCGCCTGCGGTACCGTAGAGCGAGTTACGGAACCCAAACCACGGATGTA